>DATJAS010000001.1:0-16712 GCA_035516035.1 Bacteroidota bacterium
GTATTTCCCCGTCTTCAGGTCGCCGGAGGGGAGTATCAGGTTCGCGTTGGCGACGGCGTTGAACACGCCGGCGACGGGGAGCCCCATCGCCTGGAGCCGCTCCTGGTTGAGCGTGACGTGGATCTCGCGGATCCTGCCCCCCAGGACCTGCGCCTGCGCCACGCCGGAGAGGTGTTCGATCTGCGGCTCGATCGTGTTGTAGGCGAGGTCGTACAGGTCCCGCTCGTCCATGTCGGCGGAGACGGCGATGTTGCAGACCGGCTGGCTCGTGATGTCGAACCGGAGCGCCACGGGCGTGGTGATCCCCGTGGGGAGCTGCGTCAGGATCCGGTTGACGTGCTGGACCACGTCCACGAGACCCACGTCCACGTTCGCGTCCCACGTGAAGTAGATGCGCGTGGAGGAGATCCCTTCCCGCGTGGAGGAGACGACGTAGTCCACGTTGTTGGTGGAGGAGACCCCCCGCTCGATGATGCGCGTGACGGACTGCTCCATGTCGAGGGGACCCGCGCCGGTATAGAACGTGATGACGGAGACGACCGGGACGGTGATGTTCGGCAGGAGGTCCACAGGGAGCTGCGTGAAGGAGACCAGCCCGAACACCAGGATGGTCATGGCGAAGAGGAACGTGGAAATGGGATAGCGGAGCGCGAGCCGTGTCAGCCACATGGGGGAGGTCCCGTGTTATTGTTGCACAGTGACGGGGCCGTTCGGGCGGACGAAATTCTGCCCTGTCGTGATGATGTCCTCCTGGCCGTCCAGACCGGCGAGGATTTCCGTGCGGGAGTCCTGCTCTCCCCCCGGGGTTACGCGTATGCGGCGCGCGGTGTCCTGCCTGGCCGCGTAGACGTACATCCCCTGGTCGTCCTTCAGGAGCGCCTGCGTGGGGAGCGTCAGGGCGTTCTCGTGGCGGCCGACGTTGAGGGAGACGGTCGCGTACATGCCCGGGCGGAGCCGGTGATCACGGTTGGGGATGTCGACTTCCACGGCCATCGTGCGCGTCGCCAGGTCGACGGCCTCGGCGAATTTCGTGACGTGCCCGGTGAATGTCGTGCCGGGAAAGGCGTCCACGGACACGGTCGCCGGGATACCCGCCGTCACCCGGGGGATGTCTTTTTCCAGGACGCTGATGATGATTTTCATCTCGTCCAGGTTCATCAGCGTGAACATCGTGGTGGAGAGCGCCGTCACGACCGCGCCCGGGTCGAGGAATCGCCTGGTGATCGTGCCGCCGAAGGGGGCGATGATCCGGGCGTAGTCGAGGTGCGTCGTCGCCACGTCGAGCGCGGCATCTGCCACCTTCATCGTTGCCTCGGCGTTTTCCAGGTCCTGCGCGGCCACGAGCTTCTGGTCGAAGAGGTCCCTGGTGCGCCGGTACGTCAGCCGTGCGTTGATCGCGGTTGCGGCGGCCTGCTGCCTCGTCTGGTAGAGCTCGGTGGTGTCGATGAGGGCGATGCGCTGTCCTGCGCGCACCGCCGTCCCCATGTCGCAGTAGACCCGGTCGAGCGTCCCGCTCACTTTGGCGTAGATGTTCGCCTGCTGGATCGGGACGACGTCGGCCGTGTACAGGAGGTTGTACATGACCGTCTGCCGGAGCGGGCGTTCCACTCTCACGACGGGAATGACCAGCCGGCGGATATCGGCCCCCGGGTCGCCCGACATCAGGCGCCAGGCCACGAGGGACAGGAGCACCAGGCCGAGCGCGGCCGCCGCGATGATGAATCTTCTCCGCCGCGCCGGCGGAGCGGACGGCGTGAGCGTCTGTGACGGGTCTGCCGGGTGCGTGGAACTCTCATGCATCATGCTGCCTCATTGTCGGTTAAGTATCGCCCGCACGGGCTCGTTGTCGGCGAACACCTGCCACCGGGCGATGAGGCCGTCGCGGATGTCCGCGCGGAGGGCGATCGGTATCTCCCACCTGTTTCCCGGCGGAAGCGCGCCTGAGGCCGCCACCGTCCCCGCGGCGCGGCCCGTCACGGCAACGACGTCCCCCCGCGGGAAGACGTCGACGACGGTGATCGTGTAGTCGGGGATCATGAAAAAATACGCGATCCATGCCTGGCGCATCTGTTCTTTCCCGCGCACGGTGCCGTCGAGCGAATCGACGAACTCATGATCGGTCGTCATGAGGTTCGTGATCGAGGCGATCTCGTGGCGGTTGATGGCCCGGATGAATGCGAGGACGGTGTCCTGGGGAGAAAGCATCGGCATGGGGCGCGTTACTCTACTCTGAGGTTCTCCAGAATGACGGTGATCCCCTGCCCGACTCCGATGCACATTGTCGCCATTCCGTATTTGACACGTTCGCGGTGCATTGCGTTTAACAGCGTTGTCAGAATTCTCGTGCCGCTGGCGCCCAGCGGGTGGCCAAGCGCGATGGCCCCTCCGTACCGGTTGACGGCGGCGGCCGGGGCGCCCAGTTCCCGAATCACCGCCAGGGCCTGGGCCGCAAACGCCTCGTTCAGCTCGATTGCCCCGATGTCCCCCATGGAGAGCCCGGCCCTGCGGAGTGCGATGCGTGTCGCGGGGACCGGACCGATCCCCATTGTCCGCGGGTCGACCCCCGCCACCCCGGATGAGACGATGCGGGCGAGCGGCTCAAGGCCCGCTCTCACTGCCCGTGTCTCGTTCATCACGATGACGCCCGAGGCGCCGTCGTTCAGCGTGGATGAGTTGCCCGCGGTCACTGTTCCCCCCGGGCGGAACGCGGGCGGGAGCGCCGAGAGTTTCTCGATCGACGTGTCGGCCCGCGGGCCTTCGTCTTCTGCCACGCGGACCGGCCCCTGCTTTCCTCCCGGGACGTCGAGAGGCGAGATTTCATCGGCGAAAACTCCCGCCTCGCGCGCGGCAACCGCCTTCCTGTGGCTCTCGAGCGCGAAGGCGTCCTGCTCCATGCGGCTGACGCGCCACCGGGCGGCAACGTTCTCCGCAGTTTCCCCCATCTTCTCGAGGGGGAAGAGCCGTTCCATCGCGGGGTTCGGGAAGCGCCATCCGAGGGCGGTGTCGTACGCGGTGACGGATCCGCTGCTTCGCGGGCCCTCCCGGGGAAGGGCGTACGGTGCGCGGCTCATGCTCTCGACTCCCCCGGCGATCACGGTGTCCGCGTCTCCCGTGCGGATGGCCCTGGCTGCCTGGACGACCGCTTCGAGGCTTGAGCCGCAGAGCCGGTTCACCGTGGCTGCAGGGACTGACGAGGGGAGCCCTGCCAGCAGGGCGCTCATTCTCCCGACGTTCCTGTTATCCTCCCCCGCCTGGTTGGTGCATCCCCAGAACACGTCGTCGACGGATGCGGGATCGACGCCGGAAACGTCAAGAAGCGAGCGCATCAGGCCCGCTCCCAGGTCGTCGGGCCTGACGCCGGCGAGCGCGCCCCCGAATCTCCCCACGGGGGTCCTGCGCGCACAGACGATCACTGCCCCGGCGGTGTCGGCCACTGCACCCGCCTTCCTATTCAGTCTTCGCGCGGTGGACGCCGCCGTAGACCTGGATGTAGACCTCGGGTTGCCGCGCGTTGTTCGTGGTGACGAATACGCCGTCCGTGAGGAGGGGAGAGGGAGCCTCGGGCGTGAATTCGACCCGGATCTCGCCCGTCCCCCCGGGCGGGATCTCGCCGGAGGGGAGCTTCAGCACGAGTCCCTTGAGCTGCGTCCTGAACCCCGTCAGTGAAAGCGACGTCATCCCGTTGTTCGTCACGCCGAGCGTGACCGTGCTCAGTTTGCCCACCTCGGCATCCGGCAGTATGATGGACTGGGGGTTCAGCCCGATCTCGTCGATCACCACGGCGGTGAACTCGACAGTCGTCGCCCCGGACGTGTCGCCGTTTGAGTGGAGCGTCACCGTCTTGTGGATCGGGCCTGCGAAGTTCTTGGAATTGAACGTGATCTTCACCGCTCCCTTCCCCCCGGGGGGAACCTTCTCCGCGGTGGCCATTGCCCCCGTGCAGCCGCACGAGACGCCGATCGCTCCCATGACGAGCGTGTCGGTGCCGTCGTTCCGCAGCGTGAGCGTGCGCTCGATGACTTCGCCGCGGTAAATTCTCCCGAAATCCAGGTGTGTCCCCTCCACGACGACGAGCTTCGCCTGCGCGCACGCGACGGCCGGGAGGAGGAGCGCTGCAAGCAGCGACGGGATCACGCGTTGTGTCATCACAGTGGCATGCCTTCAACGTTGTGTGAAAATGCGTTGCCTCTCCGTGCCAGGAGGGGGGCGGTGCGGTAGCGTTCCTCTCCCGTCGAGCGCTGCAGGCCTTCCAGGACGGCGCGGACGTGCCCGTAGCCGATCGCCGCTCCCCACTCCAGCGGGCCGCGCGGGTAATTCGTGCCGAGCTTCATCGCCGTGTCGATGTCGTCTCCAGGCGCAATGCGCTCCCCCAGCGCGAAGTGCGCCTCGTTCACGAGCATGCAGAGGATCCGGGGGAGCACCATCCCCGGCGTATCCCCGACGATTGCCACCTCTTTGCCGATGGCGCGAAAAAACTCTCTCGCCGCGGCGATCACGACGGGCGCGACGGATGGCGCTCCCGCCAGCTCCACGAGCGATCCCCCGAGGAGCGTCGGGAGCGCGGCGATGCCGACCAGGCGGTGCCAGCCGGCGATCCAGCCGGACTGTTCCGCCACCGTGATCGCGGCCGAGGCGGACAGGAGCGGCGTCCCCTCCGGGAGCGCGCGGTCCATTGCACGGAGGTTCTTCCGCTTCGCCTCACCCGACGTATTCGTCAGCTCAAGCGCGATCCGCGCGTCCCTCCGCGCGCCCAACGCGCGGCGGGCGCCCGCAGGGAGACGGCCCCCCGGAGCGGAATTGAAACGCACCTCCACGGTCATCCCCGCGGCGATGCAGGCGGCGGCGTACTCTTCGACCAGCGGCGATTCGCCCGCAATGAAGACGCCCCCCGGCCTCCCGGTGCGCCTAGCCATGGCGGTAGAACCCCCGCCCGGTTTTCCGCCCGAGCGTCCCCGCCTCTACCATCCGCCGCTGGATCGGGTGCGGCCTGAACCGCGGCTCGTGAAAGAACTGCTCGTACACCGATTGCGTGACGGCGAAGTTGACGTCGATCCCGACCAGGTCCATGAGCTCGAACGGGCCCATCCTGAACCCCCCGGAGAGACGTACGATCCGGTCGATCTCCTCCACGCTCGCTGCTCCCTCCCCCAGCAGGCGGAGGGCTTCGCCGTAGAACGGGCGCGCAACCCTGTTGACGATGAACCCGGGCGTGTCGGTGCAGAGTACAGGAGTCTTCCCCATGGCCCCGGCAAGTGTCCGCACCCGTTCGACAGTTGCCTCCGACGTCCTGCTCCCCCGCACGATCTCCACGAGACGCATGCGGTGCGCCGGGTTGAAGAAATGCATGCCGACGACGGATTCGGGTCTCCGCGTGAGCGCGCCGATCGCCGTCACGGAGAGCGAGGATGTGTTCGTCGCCATCACTGCCCCGGGCGCGACGACGCGGTCGAGCGCCCGGAAGACCTCCCGTTTCACCGCCATGTCCTCGAACGCGGCCTCGATCACGATATCGGCGGCGCCGATGTCGGCCAGGTCCCGCCTGGGCCGTATGTGCGAGAACGTCTCCGCTGCCTCACCGGGTCCCTTCCGCAGCCCGTCGGCGATCATTGTCATCGCCCGCGTGAGCGCCCCGGCGGAGAGATCGTAGAGGATGACCTCGAAGCCCGCTTCTGCGGCCACCCGGGCGATGCCCGAGCCCATCGTGCCGGCACCGACGATGCCGACCGTCGTCGTCATGGAAGAGTCAACCGGATATCACCGCGTCGTCGGGAACCCGTTCCCAGTCGGGGGTCCAGCGGGGAATCACCAGCCCCCACGCCTCCGCTTTTTCCCTGACCTCCTTTTCGAAATCGACGCGCACCTGGTGGTTGTCCCGCACCTTGAGCCCCAGCGCCCGGTACCGGGCGTTCTTTGTCGAGCCGGGCCTGCCGAATATTGCCATGACGCGGGGCCACCAGAGCTCGAGCGATGCCTGGATCGCCGGCCGCGTCGGCGCCCCGAGCGCGAGTCGCTTGACCCAGTAGTCGCCGTGGGCGATATGCGTCTGCTCTTCCTTGAATATCCTGTCGATCTCCCGGCGCCATGGACCGTAGGAGGACTGTCTCACGTCCTCGAGCTGGTGGCCGGCCCCCCGGTCCATCAGGAAATTGAACATCACGAAGTCGGGCCAGGAATCGATAGGGTAGTAGAAGATGTTTACCCGCTTGTCCGTGCCCGCGCGCGTTGCGCCGAGGTCGGTCTGTCCCTCCACGCGAAACGTGAAGTCAAACTGCTCCACGTAGTCGTCCACGGGGACGCCGATGTCTTCCAGGAGACGGTACATCGCCCTGCCGTGCCGCACCTCGTCCCTGACGATCTGCGAGACGACGAGCTTCTCTTCCGTGGTGGGCGCCTTCATGATCCACGGGACGTACCCGAAGCCCCCGGCAAGCTCCGAATCCGCTTGCTGCGTCATCAGGTTCGTGAGGAGGTCGAAGTACTCGTCGCTCATCTCGTCGACCGACTCGATCGATTCCTTCCGCGCGAGCTTCTGCTGCATGGTCGTCTCTCGATCGGCGGCCTGCCGCGTCGCGCCCGGGGGTGTCTTCATGCGGCCTCCTCATTTGGTAATGAACGGTCCCATGCTTCACAAAAAAAATAGAAAGAAAACGTCCGATAGTCAACGGCGCCTGTGGCGCCAGAGGCGTCACCGAAGGCGCCGCCCATCGCTGTCATTGCGAGCGGCGCCTCTGGCGCCGCGAAGCAATCTATTCCCCCCTGAACACCGGCGGACGCTTCTCGAGGAACGCGGCGAGACCTTCCGCATGATCGTGCGTCGAGGCGGCGATGTCCTGCACCGAAGCCTCGTACTCGAGAAGCGACGCAAGGTCGGCGCTCAGGGCGCGATTGAGCGTCCGCTTGATCAGCCCGATGGCCTTTGTCGGGCCCGCGGCAAGCGACCGCGCCAGCGCCATCGTCTCCGCCTCGAGTGCGCCGGGGGGAACGACCCTGTTGACCAGCCCGACCCGCTCAGCTTCCTCCGCCGGGATGTCGCGCGCGGTCGCCGCGTACTCGAACGCGCGCGCGGTCCCGGCCAGGCGCGGAAGGAACCAGTGTGACCCGGAGTCGGGCACGAGCCCGATGCGGGCGAACACCTCGATCAGCCTCGCCGTGGAGCTCATGAGCCGCATGTCGCATGCCAGCGCGAGGCTGCAGCCGGCGCCGGCGGCGACCCCGTTGATCATCCCGATGATCGGCTTCTCCATTTCGCGCATCCGCCGGATCAGCGGGTTGTACGTGCGCAGGAGCGATTCCCGGAGCGACCTGCCCCCGGCGCGGTGCTCCTTCAGGTCCTGTCCCGAGCAGAACGCCCTGTCGCCTGCTCCCCTGAGGACGATGCAGCGCACGGCCGGGTCGCGCGCCGCGTCCCGGAGCGACTCGCCGAGGCGCCGCTTCAATTCCTCGTTGAGCGCGTTGTGCGCTTCCGGCCTGTTGAGCGTGAGCGTCAGGACGCTCCCCTCCGCCCTGGCCAGGAGCACGTGTTCCCCTTCGGCCGCCGTGCCGCTCACTTTCCCTTCCATACGGGCCTCCGTTTTTCCAGGAACGCGCGCATCCCTTCCTTCTGGTCTTCCGTGCCGAACAGGAGGTGAAAGCTTCTCCGCTCCGATGCCAGTCCCTCCCCCAGCGTGGTGTCGAACGAGCGGAGGACCGCCTCCTTGGCGGCGCGCGCCGCCAGGGGAGGGGCGGAGGCGATTTCCTCGGCCCACGCCCGCGCCTCCGTCATGAGGGCCTCCGACGGCACCACGGCGTTGACCAGGCCAAGGCGCAGTGCCTCGTCCGCGCCGATAGTCCGTCCCGTGAGGACCATCTCCATCGCCCTGGCCTTTCCCACGGCGCGCGTGAGCCGCTGCGTCCCTCCGGCTCCGGGCATCACGCCGATCAGTATCTCCGGCTGGCCGAACCGGGCGGATTCTGCGGCGATAATGATGTCGCAGGCCATGGCAAGCTCGCATCCTCCTCCCAGGGCGTAGCCCCCCACGGCCGCGATGACGGGTGTGGCCACGCTGCGGATTCTCTCCCAGAGCGCGAACTGGTTGCGCGCGGCCATCTCCTCCGGCGACGCCTCCGCCATTTCTCTGATATCGGCACCCGCGGCGAATGCACGGTCGTTTCCCGTGACGACGATGCACCGGACCCCCTGGTCACGATCCGCCTCCTCCAGCGCCGCAACGAGTTCGCGCATGAGCCCTCCGGAAAGCGCGTTGAGGGCCTCCGGCCGGTTCAGCGCGATGATCGTGACGGTTCCTTCTCGTGTGACGGTGACTGCGTCGGTCGGCATGTTCCCCCCCTCGTCCTCGTGTGTGGCGGGGCCCGGCCTCACGGGCCGAGCAGGTCGCGGATATGCGCGCCGAGGCTGAGGCTGAAGACCCCCCTGTCGCGCACGCCCGTGTAGAGCGTCATGGTCGCGGCGTTCCAGCAGAGCGAGACCGCCTCGCCGCGAAGATCGGCGTCGGCGATCTGGAACCATGTGCCTCCTCCCGAGGGGGAGTAGTAGACGCGCCTGTTATCCAGGAGCGCGACGGCGCTCGAGGGGACACGGGGATCGCACGCGATAAGGAACGCCCCGTTCGTTTTCCATGGGGGACTGTACTTGTTCCATTCCAGCCCCCGGTTGAGCGTCCGGTAGCACTCCCCGTTCGCCGTGTAGGCGTAGTAGGTGTCGGGGTTGGCGTCGTCGAGCGTGACCAGCGTGATGCCTCCCTGGGGGAGGCCATACCGGGCCTGCTCCCAGGTGAACCCGCCGTCGCCGGTGATGACGACCCCGCTCGAGGATGTCGCGCCGATGATGACGCCCGCGTTTGAAGGGAGGAACGTCATCGCATGGACCTGCCATGCCGCGCCGAGCGGTCGCGCCTGGCTCCACGCCCTGCCGTTGTCCGTGGACACGTAGATCCCCTGGTCGCACGCCAGGAACATCCGCGTGTGGATCGAGGGGTGGGCCTCGATGAGGTACGGCGAGATCTCCATCGAGCGGGGAGTGGACTGCCAGGACGCGCCGTTGTCCGTCGAGTAGAATGCGCCGGCCGCCGTCGTGGCATAGACGCGTCCCGGTACCGTCGGGTCGGCGGCAAGCGAGCTGACCGCACCCCCTTTGAGCCCCGGACCCGCGTCCGCCCATATGCCCGGGCGCCCGGTGTTATACGTCATGCACACGGGTCCGGTCGCGGCGAACACCCGGTCCCCCTCCGGGTTCGTCGCGAGGATCGTGACCGTCGAGCCTCCCGGTTTCCCCTCCGTCTCAATCCACGTCTCCCCCAGGTCGGGGGAGACCCTGAGTCCCATGCCGCTGCCGAACGCATACAGCGTCACTTTTCCCCCCGCGCCGGAGGCGACGATGTGCGTGGGGAGCTGCGGCAGATCGCCCGTTCCGGGCGACCAGATCGACCCGAAATCCGTCGAGACGATCACCCCCCGTTCCGTCCCCGCGATGACTCTATCGGGCGATCCCGGGAGCGTGCAGAGGGAGAGGATACCGTCGAACTCCTTCCCGGTGCGTGCGGGGATCCAGGAATTTCCGCCGTCCGTCGACTTCATGATGCTCCCGGAAGTGGTCCCGCAGAGGAGGGCTCCCGGCGCACCGTTCCTGACGATCAGGTGCGTGACGCGTGAGCCCGTGGCGGAGAATTCCGGCGTCAGGCGGCTCCAGGAAGCTCCGCCGTCGGATGAGCGGACCACCCCGTAGGGAACGACCGCAGCGAAGAGGAGGTCCGGCCGGGACACGTCGATCGCGATGTCGTAGACGTCGGCTGATGAGAGCGTCATGTCGGCCGATGTGTTGACCGCGGTCCATGTCTTCCCGCCGTTTGTGGATTTCAGGAATCCCGCTCCCTCCGTTCCCGCGTAGAGGACGGTGGGAGACCAGGGGTCGATCGCGAGCGCCCGGACGCCCGGAGTTTCTGCGCCGGGCTGCGACCACGAACGACCGCCGTCGGTCGTGACGAAGACGCCGGCGTCCGTTGCGGCCAGAATCCGCCCCGGCGTTTCCGGGTCCTGCACAAGCTGGTAGACCGCGGGTCCGCCCGAAAGCGGGCTTGCGTGCGTCCACGTCCTCCCCCCTGTGGCGCTCAGGGCGATCTCACCGCTCCCCATCGAGAGGACGATCGCCCCGGGTACCTGCCCGTCAGGGAGGACGGCGCGGATGTTCTGCGCGGCGGGGCCCCCCGTTTTCTCCCACGAGCCGGTCGTCACCCCGGTGGACGCGCACCCTGCTATGAGCGCCCCGGAAAGGAGAGCCAGTACGGCACGTGTCTTCATCATTCTTCAGCGTCTCCCCTTGTTGCGGGCGGCCTTCTCCCTGAGAGCCCGGTAATCGATCTCCCGCTTTTCCGTGAACGCGCGGATCCCCTCCTGGATCTCCTCGGCGCCCGTGTGGACCGTGAGCCAGTCGCGCGCGTGTCCGATCGTCAGGGCCCAGGAAAAATCGCGCCAGAAGTTGAGCTGCTGTTTCGTGTAGCGCGTGCATTCGGGGAGCTTGTCCACGAGCGCGCGGGCGAGGGCACTGACCGCGCCGTCCAGGCGCCTGCGGGGAACGACCTGCGTGAGCAACCCCCAGGCGAGTGCCTTCCGCGCGGTGATCGGCCGGTTCAGGAGAAGCATCTCCCGCGCCCGCCGGTCTCCGACGATCAGGGGGAGCCACTGCGTGGCCCCCGCCGCGGCGACGCTCCCGCGCGACGTGCCGGCGTGGCGGATCACGACGTCGTCGGCGGCGACGGCAAGGTCGCACGACATCTGGAGCTCGTTGCCTCCCCCCACCGCCATCCCGTTGAGGCGGGCGATCGTCGGCTTGCCGATGTTTCGCAGCCTGTCGTACGTCTCGATGAAGACGCCCATCCACTTGTAGAAGTCCGGCGGCCGGCCGAGGAAATCCCGCTGCCACTCTTTCATATCCGCCCCGGTGCAGAACGCCTTCGTCCCGGCCCCGGTCACGACCAGGACGGCCACGTGGTCGTCCCAGGATGCATCCTCAAATGCCGCGGACATTTCTCTGAGCGTCGGGAGGTCGAGGCAGTTGTACACCGATGGGCGGTTGATCGTGAGCGTTGCCCGCCAGTCCTCCTTGGTGTAGAGGATGTTCCTGAAGCGGAACTCTGAAGCGGGTCTTCCCCTGTAGGCGCTCATGCGTCCTGTGGTGTCCTCCCCGGGAGGGAGTGGTCAGTCGGTCTCGCCGTGAAAGACCGTGATGACGTCGGCGGCGAAGCTCATGATGTCCCTTGTCACGGCTTTTCCCTCGGCTGAAGCGAGCGCTGCATCCATGGCGTCCTTCCCGTCAAAATACATCTCCGCCATGAGGTGGTATCGGGCCTCCCCGATGGGTGCGCCGGTGACGCGGGTAACCTCGATTTTCCGCAGTCCCGGGAATTTCCGGACGAGGGGGATGTGGACGTCGAAGTAGTGTCTGTCGAATGCCGCCGGGTCCGCGGGGTTCTTATAGAGGGCGATCAGCTTCGTCATGGCTCCTTCCCGCTCGGGTGGTGGACGCTCGGCCGAACTGCGCGAAAATATAGCGACGGACCAAGGGAAATGCAACCCGGCCGCTCTGGGATTTCCCCCCCTTTTTTTGTACTTTGCCGCATGAACGCACGTGAAGTCCCCACGGACCTCTTCGCCGATCCTTCCGGTGCGGACAGGGCCGTCCGGTCGCTGCACGAGCTGTTCATACGCTCGGGAAGCCGGTTCCCCCTGGGCGAATTCACGTCCGCCCTCTCCCGGGGGCTGGCATCGGCCGCGGACGCGGACCTTGCGCTGACCGGGTTTGCGCGGTTCCTTGGAGCGTCGTTCGGGGGGGCCGCGCTGCTGAACGACCTCCTCCAGTATCCGGCGTACGCCGATCTCCTCTTCAGCATTTTCGGGCATTCCCTCTACTTCACCGACGTGCTCGTCCGCGAGCCCGCGCTCTTTCGCTGGCTCACGTCGACCGACGCGATGGAGAGGCCCGTGACGGAGGTCGAGCTCCGCGGCGAGATCGACAGGCTGCTCGACACGTTTGGCAGTCCCGATCGCCGACTGGATGCGCTCCGGCGTCTTCACCGGAGGTACCTCCTTCGCGTGGGGGCGCAGGACATCCTGGGGAAAGCCGATCTCCGTTCGGCGACCGCCCAGCTTTCCGTCCTGGCCGCGGCGGTCGTCTCCGCCGCGCTCCGCATCGCGCTCGACCGTGCCGGCGGGGAGCCCGGTCCCTTTTCGATCATCGGCCTTGGAAAACTCGGCGGGCTGGAGCTGAACTACAGCTCCGATATCGATATCGTGTTCGTCTACGCCGATCCGCCGGAGGGGGAGGACGATGGCACGACGCACACATTTTTCAACCGGGTTGCGGAGCAGGTCGTCAGGAGCCTCTCGCAGGCGTCCGGCGAAGGGTATCTCTACCGCGTCGACACGAGGCTCCGTCCCAACGCGGGCGCTGGACCCCTTGCGCTTTCTCTCGGGGCGTACCAGGCCCACTACGAGTCGCGGGGCGCGCTCTGGGAGCGACAGATGCTCATCAAGGCCAGGCCCCTTGCGGGCGACGCTCAGCTCGGGCGGCGGTTCCTCGCGATGGTGGAGCCGTTCATCTACCCGCGTACGCACCTCGAGCATCCGGCGGCTTCGGTGGCGCGGATCAAGGCGCGCATCGAGGCGGAGGTTGCCGGCGAGCAGAACATCAAGCTCATGGCCGGCGGGATACGGGACATCGAGTTCATCGTGCAGACGCTCCAGCTCATCAACGGCGGAGCTTCCGGCGCACTCCGGTTGCCATCCACGCTCGACGCGCTGGACGCGCTCTGCGCGGCAGGCCTCCTCTCGAAGGAGGAGCACCGCACGCTTCGCGACGCGTACACGCTTTACAGGACTGTGGAGCACCGGCTCCAGATGATGCTCAACACGCAGACGCACACGATTCCCCCCCCGGGCCGCGCCTTTGACGCGCTGGCCAGGAGGTCCGGGTTCCCGGGCGCGGAGGGTCTCCGCCGTGCGCTTGATGGCGCGCTTGCCGCCGTGCGCCGCGTGTTCGAGCAGGTCATGGCGGTCGACGGCTCCCCCGGGCGGGCGACGATCGCGGAGCTCCTCACGTCTCCGGGCACGGACGACGCGCTCGTCCGCGCGGCCGGGGCCCTCGGTTTCCGCGACGCGCGGGGCGCGGCGCGCTCCCTGCGACTCCTGGCACGCGGAGGCGCCTCCGCGGGAGTATCGGCGCCGGAGACGGGAGCAGGCGAGGCGCTCCGTGAGGTGGCGGGACCGCTCCTGGAGGAGATCCGCACGACGCGTGATCCCGATATGACGCTCGCCGCACTCGCCCTCCTTGCCTCCTCGCAGGCAGTGCCGCAGATATTCCTGAGACAGCTCGGGGATCCTCCGTTCAGGAAAATGATGCTCGCCATCTGCGCCGGGTCTCCCCGCTTTGCGCGCGAGCTGGGCTCGCATCCCCTCGTCCTGGAGATGATCACGTCGGAACAGGACCTGCTCCTGCAGGGCGCCCCGGGCTCGCCCCCTGACATCGCCGGGGCCGCGGCGTTCCGCGCGCGGGGGGAGCTCCTGGCGGGCATCAGGCACGTGCTCGGCTTCACGGACTTCGACGCGATGACCGAAGAGCTCTCCGCGGTCGCTGCCGCGATCGTCTCTGCCGCAACGGCCGCGGTTGCTGCCCGGGCAGCGAAGGCGCGCCCCCCTCTTGCCGTCTTTGCACTGGGGAAGTTCGGGACCGGGGAGCTGCTCTTCGATGCCGATATCGATCTCCTGTTCGTCTCCGGCGACGCCGAAGAGGCAGCGAAGAGCGCCCTGGAGGAGGCCGCTGCGCGCATCCTGAAAGGGGTGACCGTGTCGGCTGCGGGGGGGAGCCTCTATGAGGCGGACGTGCGCCTGAGGCCCGAAGGGAAGAGCGCCCCTCTTGTCCCCGGCGCGCTCGCCTATGGCAGGTACCTTGCCGCGAGGGCCTCTCTCTGGGAGCGGCAGTCGCTCACCCGGCTCAGGTTTGTGGCAGGGGACGCGTCGATCGGCCGGTACGTCAGCACGATGGTCGCCGACTGGGTCTACGGCACGCCCCTGGCACCGGGCTGGCCCCAGGAGATCGTCCGGATGAGACGGAAAATGGAATCCCGGTCCCGGACGCGGGGGGGAAGTTTCATCGATCTCAAGCTCGGCCCGGGAGGGATGGCAGATATCGAGTTCGTCGCGCAGATGCTCCAGTTGAAATACGGCCCGGCGCGGGAGGAACTCCGCAGGGGGAAGACCGTCGAACTGCTCAGGAGCGCCGCGCTCCCGTGCGGAGTCCCGGCGGATCTCCGGTTCCTCGCATCGTCATACGCGATGTTCCGGCGCCTGGAGTTCCTCCTGAGGGTCGCACTGGAAGAGCGTGGCTCGGTGCTCCCCGAAGGGGAACCGCTGGAAAAGCTCTCACGTCTTTACGACGGCTCCGGCGGCACCGCGCTCGAATCCCGTGTGGCGGGCGTGATGAAACGGGTGAGGAACGAATTCCTCTCCGTTGCGGGGTGGATCGAAGCGGCACGCTCCGCGGAAGTGTCCCCATGATCCCCCTCCGACGGCGCCTGGCCGCAGGCGCGCTCTGTTCGGGTGCGATAGCCCTGGCCGTGTACCTCCGGACGGTGGCGCCGGGCCTCGATTTCATCGACAGCGGAGAGCTCTCCACCGTCGCCTGCACGCTCGGCATTGCCCACCCCACCGGCTATCCCCTCTTCACGATGCTGGGGTGGATCTGCTCGCATCTTCCCGTTGCCGGGAGCGCCGTCGGGCGTCTCAACATCATGTCGGCCATTCTCTGTGCCCTGTCGGTCGCCGTCTTTGTCCTCCTCTTCCGCCGCGTGTGCATGTTGGCGCTGAAGAAATCTTCCGGCGAGTCTTCGTTCATACTCCCTGCCTGCACCGGGGCGCTCATGCTCGCCTTCTCGAGCACGTTCTGGTCGCAGGCCCTGGTGATCGAGGTGTACCCGCTCCACCTCCTCCTCGTCTCACTGGCGCTCCTGACATTCTTCAGGGCGAACGAGCCTCTGCCCGGAGAGGAACGGGGGGGAAGTTCGTGGCTGATCTTCGCGTACGCGGTCGGTCTCTCGTTCACAAACCACATGACCACGGTGCTCCTGGCACCGGGGCTCCTCTATCTCTATTTCTCCCGCCAGGGCTCGACGGAGGCGAGCTGGAAGCGGCTCCTCCGGATGTCGATCCCCTTTGCCGCCGCGCTCTCGCTCTATCTCTACCTGCCGCTCCGGGCATCGACGGGACCCCTGATGAGCTGGGGAAACGTCGTCACGCCCGAGCGGTTCCTGTGGCACGTGACCGGCAAACAGTACCGCGTCTGGATGTTCTCTTCGATGGACGTGGTGGGAAGGCAGCTCTCCTACTTCGTCAACGATCTGCCGGGCGAGTTTACTGTCGTCGGTCTCCTCCTTGCGGTCATCGGGGCCGTCGTCCTGGCGAGGGCACATCGACGGCTCGCCGCCGGCGTCGGGCTCCTGTTCCTGGGTTGTATCTTCTACGCGGCCAACTACGACATCCACGACATCGACTCCTACTTCCTCCTGGCGTACATCTGCGTTGCGATGGCGGTCGCCCTGGGCAGTGCGTGGCTCACGGTGCGCCTCGGGCGGCTCTCCCCGGCGATCGGGAGGTGGGGAGGGGCGGCGCTCGTAGCGCTCTGTGCGATACCGCTCGCCGTCCATTACGGCGAGGTGGACGAATCGGCAAACTACCTCGTCGAAGACTACACCGCCAACATGTTCGCCTCGCTGAGGGAGAACGCGGTGGTGATTTCGTATCAGTGGGACTACTGGGTGTCGGCCTCCTACTACGCGCAGCTGGTGGAAGGCGTCCGCCCCGACGTCACGGTGATCGACAAGGAGCTTCTGCGCCGCTCCTGGTACCTGAAAGAACTTGAACGGCGCCACCCGCGGCTGATCGAAGCCTCCCGTGCGGAAGTCAACGCGTTCCTGGCCGAGGTCTCCCTCTTCGAACATGACCTGCCGTACGACCCCGCGCGCATCGAGGCGAGGTACGCCGCCATGATCGGCTCGTTCATCCGCCGATCGCTTCCCGCTCACCCGGTGTACGTGACGGGGGAGATCGAGCCGTCGTACACGCAGGGTTTCTACCGGGTCCCTGAAGGGATGGCCTTCAGGCTCTCCACTGTGGCAGGGGACGTGCCGGCCCCTTTCCCTCCCATACGGTACAGGAGTTTTCCCCGGCGGGGCCGCCTTGAAGACCTTGTAAGGCGGTTTTACGCGGATGCCTGGCTCGCGAGGGGAGAGTACCTGCTGGGAGAGCTGCATGATCCCTCCGAAGCCCGAAAATGCGCAGAATTTGCTCGCCTTTATGACCCGGATTCGCAGCGCCTCCGCCGGCTCCTCTCCCTTGTTCCCCGTTAGGCTCCCCTCAACCAGTCCCCCCGATCCCGTCATTGCGAGCGTTTTCTGGCGAAGCGCGTCCTTTGCGTCCCGCCGAAGGCGGGAGCCGCTGTTCGGACCACGCCGCCTGCGGCGCCGCAGGCGCCGCTTTTTGGCGTTGCAATCTCCCCGGAGTATTGACTCTGAACTCCAATTTGTTATATTTATATGCTCAGCTCTCAAAGGCTAACCCCTTGCAGGCTCTATGATTACCCTCCGCCATGTCTGAGAGGTGAGGGGTGGCGCATGGTTGTGCCTGCTGGCGTAGCTCAATCGGTAGAGCAGCTGATTTGTAATCAGCAG
>DATJAS010000002.1:0-14913 GCA_035516035.1 Bacteroidota bacterium
CCTGAGCGCGTAGGGAATCGACTCGTCCTGGTGGGCGTAGCCGTAGGCGATGCTCTCCCTGAGCCCTGCGGAGAGCGTCCGCGCGAGATCCTCTCCCAGGTCGCACCGCACGACGTCCAGCCCGAGAGGGAGCGGGAGCCCCCGGGTCCGCTCGTGCCACAGCTCACCGAAATCGACCACCTTGTGATATCCGAGCGCGGCGTACGTGATCTGTCCCTCGTGAATGAGCACGCCCCCGTCCACCTCCCGCCGGTCCACCGCGTCCATGATGGCGTCGAAGGGCATGTCGACGTGCCGGATCCCTTCCGTGAACGTCCGGAACAGGAGCGTCGCCGTGGTCAGCGTTCCCGGCGTCGCGACCGTGCGGCCGCGAAGCTCCCCGAGCGTCCGGCAGGTGCGGGAGATCAGGACGGGCCCGTAGTTCTCCCCCATGCTCGCTCCCGTGCGCATCACGCGGTAGCGGTCCGCGATCAGCGCGAACGCATGCGCCGAGACGGCGGTGACGTCGAGTTCCCCCCGACGGGCCCGCTCGTTCAGCGTCTGGATATCCTGGAGGACGTGCTCGATCCTGATTCCCGGCAGCCGCACGCGGCCGCTGGCGAGGCCGTAAAACATGAACGCGTCGTCGGGATCGGGGCTGTGTCCCACCGTGATGGTGCGGTCTGTCATCTGGGTCTCCTTGTTCGTCATGCGGCGCCGCGCCTCGACGCCGTGTACAGTGAAGCGATCCCCCCCGTCATCCGCTCGGAGTGCGCCCCCGAGAATCCCGCCCGGTCGAGTATCGCGCAGAAGTCCTCCCCTTCGGGGAAGGCCATGACGCTGGAGGCGAGGTAGGCGTACGCGCGGGGGTGTCCTGAGATGACGCGGCCGAGGACCGGCATCAGGCCGCGGAAGTACGCCATGTAGACCTGCCGGAAGAGGAATGCCCGGGGGCGCGAGAATTCCAGGATAACGACTGTTCCCCCCGGGCGGAGGACGCGGGCCATCTCGGAGAGCCCTGCGTCCAGGTTCTCGAAGTTCCGGACGCCGAACGCCACGATCGCCGCGTCGAACGTCCCGTCGGCGAAGGGGAGATGCTCGGCATCCCCGGCCAGGAGCCTCACGGTGCTCTCCAGCCCCCGCGCGGCGATCTTCGCGCGCCCCACGTCGAGCATGGCCTGGCTGATATCCACTCCCACGATTGCGCGCGGCGAAAGGCGGGCAGCGGCGATCGCGAAGTCCGCCGTCCCCGTCGCGACGTCCAGGATCCTCTCCGGCCGGGCGCCGCTCAGACGGTCGATCGCCCTGGCGCGCCAGTAAAGATCCACGCCGCCGCTGAAGAGGTGGTTCAGGAGGTCGTACCGGCGGGCGATGGCGTCGAAGAGGGAGCGGACGTACTGCTTCTGCACGTGGGATTTCAGTAATGACGCCCAACATACGAATTCCCCGCCTCGCGTTCAAGCTTGACATTGGGACGCGGTTCGTGTATCATTTTCCATAACGCCGAGAGAACGACCTTCATCGGGTAGCGGTGAAGGTTGTTTTGTTTTGCCGCACACCCCCATAGCACGGCAGCGCGCATGCCCCGAATTCGCGTCCGGCTGGACGCACCCCGCGACAGGTCGTACACGGTGGAGATCCATCCCGGCCTCCTGGCCGATGTCCCGCTCCAGCTCTCCCGCACGGACGGGAAGAAGCGGATGTTCGTCGTCACGGACGACAACGTCCTGCGCCTCTACGGCAGGGCGTTCATGGCGCGACTCGCCTCCTGCGGCTGCGACGCGGCGCTCCTGGAGGTCCCCGCCGGCGAACGCTCGAAGTCAAGCGGCGCGCTCGCGCGCCTCTACGCCCGGGTCTTCCGCGGCGGCATCCGCCGGGACAGCCTGGTGATCGCCCTCGGGGGAGGCGTGATCGGCGACCTTGCCGGCTATCTCTCCGCGACGGCGCTCAGGGGGGTCCGGCTCGTCCAGGTCCCGACGACGCTCCTGTCGCAGGTCGACTCGAGCGTGGGAGGAAAGGTCGGGATCGATCATGCCGCGGGGAAAAACCTGATCGGGGCATTTCATCAGCCCTCGGCCGTCTATATCGACCCCGAGGCGCTCCGCACGCTCCCGGCAGAGGAATTCCGCTCCGGGCTGGCCGAAGTCATCAAGATCGCCGCCGCGCTTGACGCCCCCTTCTTCGTGCATCTGGAACGGAACGCCCCCCGGCTCCGCCGCGAGAACACTCCCCTCCTGGCGCGGGTCATCGAAACCGCCGTCGCCCTGAAGGCGTCTGTGGTCGAGCGGGACGAGCGGGAGACGGGCCTCAGGCGCGTCCTCAACCTGGGCCACACCGTCGGCCACGCGCTGGAAGCGTCGTCCGGCTACGCGATCAGGCACGGCGAGGCCGTCGCCATCGGCATGGCCTGCGAGGCCAGGATCGGCGTCGAGCTCGGCATGCTCGCGCAGGCGGAGTGCCGGCGTCTGGAGGCGCTCCTGGAAGCGACGGGGCTTCCGGTGGCCCCGCCCCGGAAGATCAACGAGCGGGCCTTCCTGTCGGCCATGTCGCTGGACAAGAAGGCGGTCGCCGAAGGGAACAGGTTCGTCCTGCTCCGCAGGATCGGCGAGTCGGCGCACGGCGTACCGGTCCCGGCCGAGATTGTTCGGAAAACGATGGGCTTTCCCCCTAAGAAAGGTAGGCATGGCTGAACGGACCCCATCGCCCGTGCCGCGCCCGTGATCATCGTCTCCATCACCGGGCCGCGGATGAGCGACGCGCTGGACCAGGTCCAGGCGTCGACGCCGTGGGCGGACATGTTCGAGTTCCGGCTTGACCTGATTCGCGGGCCGGAACTCGCGACGCTCCTCCTCTCGACGGTGCGCCCCGCCATCGTCACGTGCAGGCCCGTCTGGGAAGGGGGGGCGTACCGGGGAAGGGAACAGGATCGCCTGGCGCTGCTTGCGGGGGCATCCCTGCTCGGGGCGGAGTACGTCGACATCGAGCTGCGCGCCGGCCGGCGCGCGCTCGCGGAATTCCTGGGCAGGAAGCGGGAGAGCGGCGTCATCGTCTCCTACCACGCCCGGCGCGGAGAGCGGCCCCGCCCCGGCGCGCTCTACCGGAGGATGCGGGGGACTGGCGCGGACGTGCTGAAGTTCGCATTCCATGCGACCGACGCGTGGGAGAACCGGATCGCGTTCGACTTTCTCTCCGCCGCCGCGCGTGACGGCCGCCGCGCGGTCGCGATCGCCATGGGAGAGGCGGGCGAACCGAGCAGGATACTCTACCGCGTGTTCGGGGGGTGGGGGACGTACGCGGCCGCGGCTTCCGGTCCGGCGGCGGCCCCGGGGCAGATTCCCGCGCGCGAGCTTGCGGAGATCTATCGCGCCCGCCGGCTGACACCGTCCACGGCGATATTCGGCGTGGTGGGGAACCCGGTCAGGCAATCAAAGGGCGTGCTCGTGCACAACCCGCTCTTCGCGCGCGCTGCGCGCAACGCGGTCTACTGCCGGTTCGCCGTGGCCGATCTCCGGAAGTTCTTCGTCCACCTGGCCCCGCTCCTGAAGGGGTTCAGCGTGACGCATCCGCACAAGATCGCGGTTGCCCGTTTCCTTGCCGGGACCGATCGCGTCGCGCGCGCGATCGGCGCGGTCAACACCGTCGTGCGCAGGGGGGGAAAGCTCGTCGGGACGAACACGGACGCCCCCGCCGCGCTGGATGCGATCGAGCGGGTGGCCGCGGTGAGGGGAAAGACGATGCTGATCGCCGGGACGGGGGGGGCCGCCCGCGCGATCGCATTTGAGGCATCGCGCCGCGGCGCGCTCGTGATCGTCACGGGGAGGAACGCCCCGCGCGCAAGGGCGCTCGCCCGGGAGTTCGGCCTCCGGTTCGTCGCGCGCGACGAGTGGGGCGCGATCGCCCCCGACTTCCTCGTCAACGCCACGACGGTGGGGATGGCGCCGCGCACGCACGCCTCCCCGTTTCCGCGCTCCATGCTTGCCCGGCGCGTCGTGTTCGACGCGGTCTACAATCCCCCCGTGACCAGGCTTCTTGCCGATGCGGCGGCCGCGGGGGCCCGCATCATCAGGGGGACGGAGATGTACGTGAACCAGGCGGCGCGCCAGTTCGCGCTCTACGCGCGCGTGCGTCCGAGCATGCGTCTGATGAAGCGGCTCCTGGATGAATCGATGGAAGCGTCGTGATCCGTGAGGCGCAAGTCTCGGGACGCCTTTCCGGGCGCATGCGCGTGCCCGGATCCAAGAGCCTGACGAACAGGGCGCTGGTCTGCGCCGCGCTCGCGCGCGGGACGTCGCGCCTCGCCGGGGCCTCGGCGAGCGACGACAGCGCGCTGATGGCGAACGGACTCAACCAGATGGGGATACTCGTCCGCCGCGATGGGGAGGCTCTCCTGGTGGAAGGAAAGGGGGGAGCGCTCTTCGCGCCGAAGTTCCCCGTGCCGGTCGGGAACGCGGGGACGACGCTCCGGTTCCTCCTTGCGCTCGGCGCCCTTGCCGAGGGAACGACGGTCCTTGAAGGGGGGGGAAGGATGGCCGAGCGCCCGAATGCCGACATCGTGGAGGCACTCGCCTCGCTCGGCGTGCGCGTGGACCACGAGGAAGGGACCGCCCGGTTCGCCGTCACCGGCGGGACGCTCCCCGGGGGTGACATTGCCGTGCGGAGCGACCGGAGCTCGCAGTTTCTCTCCGCGCTCATGATGGTGGCCCCGCGCGCCGCGCGTCCCCTCACGCTCCGCGCGGCGGGTCCCCTCGCATCCGGCCACTACGTGCGCCTCACGGTCGACGTCATGGAGGCATTCGGCGCTTCCGTCGCACCGGGCCCCGGAGACGCCTACACAGTCGACGCCCCGCGCGCGTACGCGCCGGCGACGTACGCCGTCGAACCGGACGCCTCCGGGGCGACGTACCCCTTCGCGGCGGCGGCGATCGCCGGGGGAAGCGTTGCCGTTCCCGGGACAGGCCCATCCTCGCACCAGCCCGACGCGGCCTTCGCCGGCGTGCTGGAGAGTATGGGATGCACTGTGGCGCACGGCGGGGGAGGGACGTCCGTCGCGCGCGAGGGTCCCCTCCGGGGGATCGACGTCTCCATGCGGCTCATGCCGGACGCCGTCCCGGCGCTCCTGGCGGTGACGCTCTTCGCCGAGGGCCCCTCGCGCATCGGCGACGTCGGGATACTCCGCTTCAAGGAATCCAACCGGATGGAGGGGATGGCGCAGGAGCTCCGGAAGCTGGGCGCGGCGATCGACGTCACAGCGGATGCCATCGCCGTCCGCCCGGTCCCGCTTCACGGCGCGCTCCTCGATCCGCTGGGCGATCACCGGCTCGCGATGGCGTTCGCACTGGTGGGACTCCGCGTCCCCGGGGTGCGCATCGAGGACGCGGAGTGCGTCCGCAAATCGTTCCCGACGTTCTGGGAGGCGCTGGGAGAAATTCTCACGGATCCAGGCACAACACACGGGTAGGGCATGGCAGGGAATTCGTTCGGCTCGTACGTCCGCGTCACCACGTTCGGCGAAAGCCACGGGCGCGCCATCGGCGCGGTCATCGACGGGGTCCGCCCGGGTCTCCCGGTCGATACGGCGTTCATCCAGAGGGAGCTCGACCGGCGGAGGCCGGGGCAGAGCCGCGTCACCACCGCGCGCGCCGAGGCGGACAGCGTGGAGATCCTGAGCGGCGTGTTCGAAGGGAAGACGACGGGGACGCCGATCTGCATGCTGATCTGGAACCGTGACCAGCGGCCCCAGGCGTACGAGAAGATCCGCGACATGTTCCGGCCGGGTCATGCCGGGTACACCTACCTGGCGAAGTTCGGCGTCAACGACTACAGGGGGGGCGGGCGCTCCTCGGGGCGGGAGACCGCGTCGCGCGTCGCGGCCGGCGCCTACGCGAAGCAGCTCCTCGCCGCGCGGGGGATCGACATATTTGCCTACACGCTCGAGGCGGGGGGGATCCGCGCGCGGAAATTCGTCCGGGGCCAGATCGAGAAGAACCCCCTCAGGACGCCGGACCCTGTGGCGGCGAAACGGATGGAGAAGCTTGTCCTGAAGATGAAACAGGAGGGGGACTCCGTCGGCGGCATCGTGGAGGTCGTCGTGAAGAACCCGCCGGCGGGCCTCGGTGACCCCGTCTTCGACAAGCTGGAGGCGGACCTGGCGAAGGCGCTGATGTCGATCGGCGCGATCAGGGGGTTCGAGGTGGGGAACGGGTTTGCCGCGGCCCGTCTCAGGGGAAGCCGCAACAACGACCCGATGTACATGGAGCGCCGGTCCGGGCGCGTCCGGACGCGCACGAACAACGCCGGGGGGATCGCGGGGGGGATCTCCAACGGCGAAGACATCGTCCTGCGCATCGCGGTCAAGCCCCCCTCGTCCATCCGGAAAAAACAGGAGACGGTGACGCTCGACGGGAAACCCGCGATGATCTCCGTCGAGGGGAGGCACGACCCGTGCATCTGTCCGCGCGTCGTTCCCGTCGCCGAGTCGATGGTCGCGCTCACCATCATCGACCACCTCATGCGCCAGAAGCTGCTGGCCTCGCGCAGCCAGCTCGAGAACCTGCGCGACACGATCGACCTGATCGACAGGAACGTGCTCCTCCTGCTCGCCGAGCGGCAGGGGGTCGTGCGCCAGATCGGCGCGGTCAAGAAGAAGAGGGGCAAGGTGGTGCGCGACGTCTCCCGGGAGCGGAACGTCCTGCGCATGCAGCGCCAGGGGGCACGCGTGCTGGGCCTCGACGAGGGGATGGTTGAAACGATATTCCGGGACGTCTTCCGGCTTGCCCGCGCGTCCCAGCACGGCATCGTCGGCCGATGAGACGCGCGGTCGGCCTGATCGGGTACGGGAGATTCGGCGCGCTCGCCGCGCGCTACCTGTCGCGCCTGGCCGACGTCGTGGTGTTCGATCCGCGGGGAGGGACGCTCGCCGGCTCCCGCGTGCGCCGCGGCACGCTCGGCGAGGCCGCCGCGTGTCCGCTCGTGGTGCTGGCCGTCCCGATCTCCCGGATGCGGCGCGTCCTCCGCGCCATCGCTCCGCTGGTGCGCCCGGGCGCGCTGGTGGCCGACGTCTGCTCCGTGAAGACGAAGCCGCTCGCGTGGATGCGGGAAGCGCTCCCGCGCTCGGTAGCGATCCTCGGCACGCATCCCCTGTTCGGTCCCGACAGCGACACCGGCACGCTCCGCGGCCAGCGCCTCGTCGTCTGTCCCTCGCGGGGGGGAAGGCGGGCGCTTCCCCTGCTCAGGCGCATCGCCCGCGCGCAGGGCGTGGAGATCATCCTCATGACACCGCCGGCGCACGACCGGCTGATGGCCGAGACGCTGCTGGTGACGCACTACGTGGGCCGCCTCCTCCACGGGGCGGGGCTCGCGGCGCGGTTCCCCGCGACGGCCTCCTACGAGCACCTGCAGGTCGTCGTGCGCACCGCGCTGCGCGACTCGGAGCAGCTCTTCCTGGACATGTGGCGCTTCAACCCGTACGCGCCCCGGGTGCGGCGCGCGCTGGAGCGGTCGGCGCGTGCGCTCGGGAAGCGCACGCGGGGGGAAGATTGAAATTGAAGGAATTATTGAGGTTATTCAAGCGCGCATCATCCCCGGCCCGAGGTGACAGTTGAGTCCCACGATCGAGATCCGCGGCGTCACGAAGAAGTTCGGCGCGTTCGTCGCCGTCGACAACCTTGAGCTGTCGATCGGCAAGGGGGAGTTCTTCGGTTTCCTCGGGCCCAACGGCGCCGGCAAGACGACGACGATCCGGATGCTCACCGGCCTCTACCTGCCGACGGCGGGTTCCTGCCTGATCAACGGGTTCGACGTGCACAGGGACCCGCTCCCGGCCAAACGCTCCATCGGCTACGTGCCGGACCAGCCGTTCCTCTACGAACGGCTCACGGGGAGGGAATTCCTCTATTTCGTGGGGGGCCTCTTCGACCTGCCGGCGGCGCTCGTCCGCGAGAAGATCGGGGAATTCATCGAGACGTTCGACATCGGCGACTTCATCGACAAGCGGGCGGAGGAATACTCCCAGGGGATGCGGCAGAGGATCGTCCTGTCCGCCGCCCTGCTCCACGACCCCGGCGTCCTCATCATCGACGAGCCCCTCGTGGGGCTCGATCCGCGGAGCGCCCGCCTGGTCAAGGACACGCTCAAGCAGCGGACCGCCGCGGGGCTGACCGTCTTCATGTCGACGCACCTGCTGGAAATCGTGGAGGAGCTTTGCGACAGGATCGCGATCATCAAGGGGGGACGGATGATCTACCAGGAGACGCAGAGCACCGCGCGGCGGTTCAACGGGCAGCTGGAGACGATGTTCCTTGAACTGACGAAGTAGGCTCCATGGGACAGTTCCTCCTCATCCTGAACGTGAAATCGAGCGCGTTCCTGAAGAACGCCACCGATATCCGCGCCCAGAGCATCCTGAAGAACCTCTCCTCCCTCCTGATCTTCGGCGGCGTGGCGCTCGGCGTCTTCCTGCTCTCGCGCGCCGCCACCGGCTACCTCCTCCAGCAGGCCCACATCGGGCTCTTCCTGTTCCACCGGTTCCTCTCGATGCTGCTCTACGTCTTTTTCATCACCGTGAACCTGGGGAACATGATCGTCTGCTACGCCACGCTCTACAAGTCGGACGAAGTGACGTTCCTGATGGGACTCCCGGTGGCGCACCACACGATCTTCGCGAGCAAGTTCATCGACAATTTCTTCTACAGCTCGAGCACGCTCCTCCTGCTCGGGCTCGCGCTGCTCCTGGGCTACGGCTCCTACTTCGGCATGTCCGCCTGGTTCTACTTTTTCACGTTCGCGGCTGTCCTCCTCCCCTTCATGCTCTGCGCGGGGGTCCTGGCGGTGATCGTCCTGATGGTCCTGATCCGCGTGGCGTCGCGGATCGGGATCCGCTGGCTGCTGGCGGCCATCATGGCAGTCTACCTCTCCGCGATCTACCTCTATTTCGCCGCGGTGAACCCGGTGAACCTGGTGCAGGAGGTGATGAAGCACTACCCGGACGTCAACGCCTACTTCGGGTACCTCGATCCCCCCTTCGTCCGGTACCTCCCCAACCACTGGGTGTCGGAATTCCTCTACTGGAGCGTCAGCGGGGAGCCCGCGCGCGCCACCTGGCACCTGGTGACGCTCTACTGCATCCTGGCTACGCTCCTGGTCGCGGCGGCGATCGTCGCGCGCACGTACTACTACAGGAGCTGGGCGGGCGCCTCGGAGGCCGCCGCCCCCGCCACGGGCCGGGGCGCGTTCCTGCCGGTCCGGATCATGGACTTCGGCCGGGAAGGGGTGCTCTCGCGCCCGTTCGACGCGCTCCTGAGGCGGGATTTCTGGACGTTTTTCCGCGAGCCGAGCCAGTGGCTTCACCTCCTCCTCATGATCGTCCTCCTCCTGGTGTTCCTGGTCTCCATGAGCTCGCTCGAGCTGCGCCTGACGCAGCCGTTCCTGCAGACCGTGTCGTACCTGGTCGTTTTTCTCTTCGACGGCTTCCTGATCGCGTCGATCTCGCTCCGGTTTGTCTTCCCGGCGATGAGCCTGGAAGGGGACGCATTCTGGTGCGTCCGCTCCGCGCCGGTGAACCTGCGGAAGCTCTACTGGCAGAAATTCACCGTCGCGTTCGTCCAGATCGTCCTGATCGCGGAGGTGCTCTCCGTCGCCTCCACGGCCATGCTGAGGGATTCCCCCCTCCTGGTGATCGTCGGGGCGGTCGGCACGGCGCTCGTCGCGCTGGGGCTCACCGCGCTCAACCTGGGCGCCGGGGCGTACTTCGCCACGTTCCGCGAGAAGAACCCGATCCGGATCGCCTCGTCGCAGGGGGCGTCGCTCACGTTCCTGGGGAGCATGGTCTACCTGGGGACGGTGGTGGCGATCCTCGTCGTCCCTCTCAACAGGTACTTTGAATTCCTCATCATCCGCGGGAACGCCTCCCCGGGGTGGCTCCTGGTGCCGCTCGTCGCGGTGGCGCTTGTGACGGGCCTCCTCTTCGCGCTCGCCACGGGCGTCGGGCTGGCGACGCTCAGGAGGGACTCCTGAACTCCCCGCCGGACGCCCGCAGTGCACGTTCACGGACATCGCACACGCGCCGCATGACCACGAGCCGTCTCTGCATCGCCTGCTGCGCCGGGTTCATCCTGGCGGCGGGTCCCCTCAGGGCGCAGGAGCGCCTGCAGTTTTCCGCCGGCGGGGAAGCGATGTTCCGGGAGGCCGTGGCGCGGTTTGACTCGGGGCACTACCGGGAAGCGGCGGTCGGATTTGACCGCTGCCTCACCGAGTACCCTTCGGGGCACAGGATCACCGCCGCGTGGGTCATGAAGGGGAAAGCCCTCGCGCGCCTGGGGGAGAACCTCGATGCGGCCCGGACGCTCAAGTCGTTCATGGCGCGTTTTCCCCGGAGCGCGTACATCCCCGACGCCGAGCTCACGCTCGGGGAGATTTACGCGAGGATCGATCGCCCGTCGGAGGGGATGGAGATGTTCCTGGCGGCCTACCGCGCGCTCGGCGCCACGGCGCCCCCCCGCCTCCTCCAGGCTGTGGTGGCGGCCATGGACTCGACTCTCGACGCGCGGCTCCCTGCCGGCGCGGAGGAGAGGCTCCTGGCGCAGTCGACGGGTGCCGCGGAGCGGTCATACCTCTGGCTGAAGATCGCCGAGCGCGAGGCGTCGGCGGGGAATTCCGCGGCGGCGGGCATCGCGCTTGATTCGCTCACGCTCCGCTACGGCGCCGGAACATTCGCGGCAAGGGCGGCGACGGTCCGCGCGCGCATCACCGCCCGGGGCGCGGTCAGGCTCGGCGCGCTCGTCCCCCTGATGAAAAACGCCGAGCCTTCGGGCGCCCGGGACGTGGGCACCGAGGTCTACGAGGGAATCGAATTCGCCGTCGAGCGCTACGCCTCGGACCCGTCGCACAGGCTCGCGGTGACGCTCGAGACGCGCGACACGGAGCGGGACCCGCGCGGGGCGGCGACGGGGGCGCGTGAGCTTGCCGACAATGCGGACGTGGTGGGCGTGGTGGGGCCCGTCTTCTCCCCCGAGGCGACGGCCGCCGCCGCGGTCGCCAGCGCCCGTCACATTCCCCTCGTGACGCCCACGGCGAACGCCGACGGGATCGCGGCGGCGGGTCCGGACGTCTTCCAGGCGAACCCGGACTACGACTCGCGGGGACGCGCGATGGCCCGCTACGCGGTCACGCAGCGCGGCTACAGGACGCTCGCCGTGCTTGCGCCGGCGGACACGTACGCGAAGTTCCTGGCGGAGGCGTTCGAGCGGGAGGCCCTCCGTCTCGGGGCCCGCATACTTGCCACGCAATGGTACCAGCGCGGCACGTCCGATCTCAAGCCCCAGCTCGAGGCGATCCGCCGCGCCGGCATGCTCGAGGGTGCGGATGCGAAGCTCTCGTTCGCCGGGAAGGTGAAGCCCGCGACGCTGATGAAATTCGTGGCACTGGGCGTCCCCATCAAACGCATCGACTCGCTGATGAACCGCTCCTCCGTCATCAGCGCGCGGCTCCTCCTGGGACCGCGGGCGCACGCGCTGCTGGATTCCGTCGACATCCCCGTCGTCTACGACGAATCGCACGTCGACAGCCTGGAGTATCCCGTGGAATCGATCGACGCCATCTACGCGCCGATCAGCGGCGCGGACGAGATCGGGATCGTCTCCTCGCAGATCGTCTACTTCCATTTTCAGGCGCAGCTGCTCGGCTCGGGGGAATGGAACAGCTTTGCGGAGCTGAACGCGAACCGGCGCTACACCGACGGCGTGGTGTTCGAGTCGGACACGTACATCGACACCGCGGGGGGCGCCTATGCCGCGTTCGCCGATGCGTTCGGCGCCCGGTTCAGGAAGAAACCGTCGAAGAACACGCTCTTCGGGTACGACACGGCGGACATGATGCTCTCGCTGATCGGCGCGGGGGCGGGGACGCGGGAGACGCTCGCACGGGCCCTGGCGGGCGTGCGGGACTACCGGGGCTTTCACTCCCGGATCGCCATGGGGCCCGACCGCGTGAACGGCGCGCTGACGGTGCTCCGCTACGTGCAGGACGAGATCCTCAGAATCGGGGACGCGGACGGCTCCGGGGGGGAGGGGGCGCATGAGGGCGTGCCCGGCCGATGAGGGGCTTCCCGGGGCCGCGCGCACGGCGCCGCGCCCCCGCCTCCAGGGGGAGCGCCCCAGGGAGAAGCTCACGCTGCACGGCGCACGCACGCTGAGCGACGCGGAGCTGCTGGCGGTCCTCCTGATGACGGGACACCGCGGAGCGAGCGCGATGGAGATCGCCTGCGCCCTGCTCGAGCGGGGCCTGGGCGCCCTGGCGCGGCGGAACGCGAACGAGCTGATGCGCGTCCCCGGCGTCGGCAGGGCCCGGGCGCTGGGCATCGTCGCGTCATTCGAGCTCGGCCGGAGGCTCCAGGCGGACACGGGGGAGGAGCGCCCGCGCGTTCGCACGCCGGCCGACGCGGCGCGCCTGGTGATCCCGCGGATGCGGGACCTGACGCAGGAGGTGTTCGCCGTGCTGGTGCTCGATGCGGCCGGCGGCGTGATCGCCCTCGAGGAGCTGTCGCGCGGGACGCTGAACGCGAGCATCGTCCACCCCAGGGAGGTCTTCAAGGCCGCGGTGGATCACCTCGGCGCCTCGGTGCTTGTGGCGCACAACCATCCGAGCGGCAACTCCGAGCCGAGCGCGGAGGATCTCGCCATCACGCGCCAGCTCGCGGATGCGGGCAAAATTCTCGGGATTCCGCTCCACGACCACCTGATTGTCGCGGGAAACGCGTTTGTGAGCCTTGCCGAACGCGGGCATATCTATTGACAAATCATTCTTTTTTGCGTATTGTGTCCGGAGATTTACACCCCGTGGCACACAGCATTCCCACACACCCAACACTCTCAGGAGGTGTTCCAATGCACAAGCTCAACAGGGCAGTCACCGCGCTGGCGATGGCTCTCCTCCTCGCGGGCTCGGTTGCGCTCGTCGGGTGCTCATCGAGTCCGGATGAGGCGCAGATGAAGCAGCTGAATGACCTGAAGGACGAGGTCGCGTCGCTCCAGAAGGACGTCGCGGCAAAGGAGGACCAGAAGAGCGCTCTGAACAAAGACATCGCCGAGAAGAACGCGAAGGTCAAGAAGTGCAACGACGATCAGGCGATCGTGAAGCAGCGGCTCGCCAAGTGAACGCGCCAACAACGACCAGGAGTCTCACCCCATGAAACTGCACATCATGTCTGTCGTGCTTGCCGCGCTTCTCGTCGCCAGCCTGGGAGCCGCCTCGGCACAGGATGACAAGATGACGAAGGACCAGTGGCAGCAGGAAATTGCCAAGTACACGCAGCAGCGGAACGACCTGGATGCGAAGGCCAAGGCGCTCGGCCAGGACGTCTCCTCGCTCCAGTCCCAGTCGACCCAGCTCGACGCCGACTACCAGAAGTGCATGGACGCCCTCTATGCCCTGGTGGGTTCGGACGCTTCCAAGGCGGCGGCCTACCGCTCCGACATCGAGGCGGCGGAAAACAAGGCCAACGAGCTCTCCCGCCTCTCCGACGCCGACCTCGTGGCCCGGAGCGGTGACGTGGATGCGCTCGCCGCCACGGTGAAGGGACTCTGGGAGAACAAGCTCTCCCTGATCCCCGAGTTCTGGGACCGGCTGACGGCGCTCAACGACAAGGTGAAGAGCCTGCAGGCGACGCTCGCCAACCAGGTGAAGGTTTACACGGTCGGCACCTGGGCGAAGAACCGGGACTGCCTCTGGAACATCGCCAAGAAAAAGGACATCTACGACAACGCGTGGCTCTGGCCGAAAATCTGGCAGGGGAACAGGGACGAGATCAAGGATCCCGACATCATCCACAGGGGACAGAAGCTCAAAATCCCCCAGGGCAAGGAGCTGAACGCGGAAGAGCAGGCCGCCGCGAAGAAATACTACGCGAAGAAGGCCTCGAAGTAACGATCGGACGATGAACGCGCATCCCTCTGCACAGGGTGCGCCCGGCACGCAGCCCCCTTTCCTGCCACGCGCAGGGAAGGGGGTTGTGCGTTTTCTCACCTGCGGGGGACTCAGGCTGTGACCGAAAAGAAGATCAGGATCGAAGGGGTGGACGCCCTCTCGCTGCTGGGACTGAACGACGCGAACCTGCAGATCGTGGAGAACCGGTTTGACGCGACGGTGGTGGTGCGCGGGGACGCGATCACGCTCCGGGGGGACGCCCAGGAAGTGGACCAGCTCGAGCGGGTCTTCAAGGAGCTGATGTTCCTCCTGACCCGGAACGGCTCGCTCACCACGAACGACGTGGAGACCGTCATCGACCTGGTGACGGCCAACGGGGAGCCGGCCCTCCCCCGCGGGATCGCCAGCACGATGAGCGGCGACGAGCTGGACACGCTCATCCTCTTCACGCGGAACCAGATGATCCGCGCCCGCACGCCCGGGGCCAGGGCCTACGTCCGCGCGGTCAGGGGGAACGACATCGTCTTCGCGATCGGTCCCGCGGGGACCGGCAAGACGTACATGGCGGTCGCGCTTGCGGTGGCCGCGCTCAAGAACAACGAGGTCACCAAGATCGTGCTCACGCGCCCGGCGGTCGAGGCGGGGGAAAGCCTGGGGTTCCTCCCCGGGGACCTGAAGGAGAAAGTGGACCCGTACCTGCGGCCGCTGTACGACGCGCTCGACGACATGCTCCCCCCGGAGAAACTCCGGGGATACATCGAGAAGCGGATCATCGAGATCGCCCCCCTGGCCTACATGCGCGGGCGCACGCTGAACAACGCGTTCGTGATCCTGGACGAGGCCCAGAACGCGTCCGCGATGCAGATGAAAATGTTCCTCACACGCCTGGGACCGAACTCGCGGGCGATCGTCACGGGCGACATCACGCAGATCGATCTGCCGGGCACGACCAGCTCGGGACTCGTCCAGATCCAGGACGTGCTGCGGGGGGTGGAGGGGATCGCGTTCGTCTACTTC
>DATJAS010000003.1:0-25271 GCA_035516035.1 Bacteroidota bacterium
GAGCGCCGAGTCCCTCTCCATCTGCCCGTAGTAGAGCTCGCCAATATGGACCTTGACGTCCGCCGAGACAGTGTCGCGCCGGAGGATCGGATCGAAAAGCTCCGCCGCCTTTTTGTAGTCCTTCTTCAGGAGCCACACGCCCGCAACCTCCGCCTGCGTCGAGAGGTCCCCGGGATCCATGTCGCGCAGGTCGCCGTATGTCGCCAGCGCACCGTCCAGATCCCCGGCCCGGGCCTGCGTCTGGGCCAGCGTGCGCCGGAGTTCCTTGTTGCCGGGATCCAGGTCGACCATCTGCCGGAGCGCCGCCGCCGCCCGGGCCGGCTCACCCAGCTTGTTGCACAGGTCAGCAATCTGCAGCAGGACGTCCCATTCGGGCCCGAACCGGGCCGTGAAGCGTTCGTACGTCTCGAGGGCTTTGAGAGGCTTCTGTCCGGCCTGGTACACACGCGCCAGGTCGTACCATGCCTCGACGTTTGACGAGTCCCGCCCGATAATATACGCGTACTGCGCCGCGGCCGAGTCGAGCGCGTACGCAGAGGCCTCGATGTCCGCCAGCAGCTTCCTGTATTCGGTGCGCCCGGGCGCCATCCGCACGGCTTCTCTTGCGGCGTCGATGGCCAGCGAGGGCTTGTTCAGGGCGGAATAGCACTTGGCGAGGCCGTAGTACATCGCGTGGTTGGTGTCGGAGCGGAGAGCCTCCATGTACTCCAGCGCGGCCTGCGCGTAGTCTCCCTTCACTTCATACACCGAGGCCGCGATAAAATGCGAGAGCGCGGCTTCGTGACGATAATCCATGCGCGGAGATTCCGCCGGGTACGGTGCCGGAGCCACAGCGGCCTTCTCCCCCGTCCCGCACCCCACCATCCACACAGTGGCCGCCGCGGCCAGCCAGAGCCCCGCCGCCTTCAGGATCCCCCGTTTGCTCTGCACGTTCCACCTCACCATTATCGAAAAAAATATACCATTTCACCCTCTGAATAACAAGCAAACCTTGACAGGTGGTGCCCTTTTCGGTATCGTAGTTCTGTCTCTTTCTGCGTACAGATGCCGCGCGAGATCGATTTCGCAGTCGCCTGGGATTGGACATACGACCGGGAGTTTGTCGCGCTCCTCCGCTCGGCGTGCGACGAGCGAGGCATGCGGATGTCGGCGTTCGGCGCTTCGGACGCGCCCGAAGCAGCCGCGGCGGTGAGAACGGGGGAACTCCGCATCGGGGCGTTCCTTGACCGTGCGGCGCCCGACGAGGAGCCATTCGCCGCACTCAGCGCCGCGATGCTCGCATCCGGCGCCTGGTATTTCAACCACCCCGCCGCGGTGCGGAGGGCGGCGGACAAGGCGACGATGCACCTGGAGTTCCTCTCGCACGGGATCGAGGTCCCGTACACGATCATCATCTCTCCGTACAACCGGGAACGGCAGGTGGAGCTGTCGCTGACGCACCTCGCAAGGCTGGGGAGGCCGTTCATCATCAAACCTGCCAACACCACCGGAGGAGGAACCGGCGTCATCACGGGCGCCGAGACGCTCAAGGACGTGCTCGAATCGCGCCAGCACCACAGGGACGACAAATATCTCCTGCAGGAGAAGGTCGTCCCGGTCGATCTCGGCGGTCGCCGTGCCTGGTTCCGGGTCTTTTTCGTCCTGGGGAGCGTCTTCCCGTGCTGGTGGGATGACAGAACGCATGTGTACGGAGAGGTGGCACCCGGAGAGGCGGAGGCGTACGCACTCGCCCCCCTGGAGACGATTACCCGGGAGATCAGCGCAGTTTGCGGACTCGACTTTTTCTCCACGGAGATCGCCCTGGATCTGCACGGGAGGTACGTCACGGTCGACTACGTGAACGAGATATGCGACATGCGCCTGCAATCCCAGCATCCTGATGGGGTTCCTGACGGGCTCGCCCAAACGATAGCGGGCCTGTTGACGGGCGCGCCGCGGCGCGCCCGAATCAAGAATTAAGAACTGAGAATTCTTAATTCTTAATTTAATTGCTAATCCGGCCGCCTGCTCGAAAACTGCGTGAAGGGGCGGAGCTAAGCTGTTGCCACGGGGGGGCTCCGCGAAGGCAGCGCTTGACATTACCCCACCGCTTTGATACATTAACGGCAATTACCACCACACGCAAAAGGAGAGCACCCATGCGCAAGGACCCAACAAGTGTCCGCTTCCCGAGCCTGTTCCTCATCCCGGCCACTTTAGCCCTGGGCATGGCCGTGGGAGCCACCGGTTGCGGATCCTCTGAAGAAGAGACTGAGAACTGGGAGTCGAGCCAGCCGACGACGACGACCACGGAAGCCGCCCCGAGCACGGCCGCCGACAGCATGAAAAGCGAATCCCGCCGGATGAAGGAGCAGCTCGACGCACTGGCGGCGGAAAACAGGACGCTCACCGCGCGGAACGCCGAGCTTGAGACGAAGCTGAACGAAGCGACCGCCAAGGCGGCCGCGACCCCCGCCCCTGCGATGACGGCCGCTGCCCCGGTCGGCGATGTCTCCGGCGCGTACAATGCGGCACTCGGGGAGTTCAAAAAGAAGAACTTCCAGGAAGCGGTCAACCAGTTCGAAGCCATCATCAACGCCGGCGGCGACAAGCTGGTCGACAACTGCCACTACTGGGAAGGGGAATCGTATTACGGGATGAAGAAGTACGACGACGCGATCAAGCAGTTTGAGACGGTGCTCGGCTACTCGGGCTCGGGCAAGCGTCCCTATGCGCAGCTCATGATCGGGAATTCGTACATGGCGATGGGAGACAAGTCGTCGGCGAAAGACGCATACTCGAAGCTGGTGAGCACGTACCCGGCGAGCTCGCTGGTGGAAAAAGCAAAAGAGAAGCTGTCGAAGCTACAATAAGACGAACTCTGAATTCTGAGCTCTGAGTTCTGAACTCTGAATTATAGTGGCCCCGGCGCGGAGAACGCGCCGGGGCTTTTTATTTCATACCCGCGAGAAACTCTTCCGCTGTCCGGACGTCGTCTTTGCTCCCGATGTAGAGAGGGAGGCGCTGGTGGAGCGACGTGGGCTTGATGTCGAGGATGCGCCTCCTGCCGTCGGAGGCGGAGCCCCCGGCCTGCTCCATGATGAACGCCAGGGGATTGTTCTCGTACATGAGGCGGAGCTTGCCGTTGGGGTTCCTGGCGTCGCCGGGATAGCAGTAGATGCCGCCGTAGAGCATCGTCCGGTGCACGTCGGCCACCAGCGAGCCGATGTAGCGCGCGCTGTACGGGCGCCCGGTCGGGGGATCGTCCTGCTTGAGCCACCGGGCGTAGCGCTGCATGTTCGGGTTCCAGCGTTCGACGTTTCCTTCGTTCATGCTGTAGATCGACCCCTTCGCCGGGATCCGGATGTTTTCGTGCGAGAGGATGAACTCCCCGACGCTCGGGTCGAGCGTGAACCCGTGGACGCCGTGCCCGGTGCAGTAGACGAACATCATGCTCGACCCGAAGAGGAGATACCCCGCCGCCACCTGCCTGTGTCCGGGCTGCAGCACGTCCTCGATCGTCCCCATTCCGGATTCCGTCACGCGGGCGTACACCGAGAAGATCGTCCCGATCGTCACGTTCGCGTCGATGTTGCCGGACCCGTCCAGGGGATCGTAGATCAGGACGTACCGGCCCTGGGGATAGTTATCGGGGATCTGCAGGATGTCTTCGTTTTCCTCGGAGGCCATGACGCAGAGGTCCCCGGCGTGGTCCATGGCGCGGTAGATCGTCTGGTCGGCAAACTCGTCGAGCTTCTTGATTACGTCGCCGCTGATGTTCATCCTGTCGGTCTTCCCCAGGATATTCACCAGACCGGCCTTCGTCACCTCGCGCCAGATCAGCTTTGCGGCCAGCGAGAGATTGTGGAGCAGCGAGGAGAAGCTCCCCGACGCCCCCGGGTGCGCGCGTTCCCCTTCGATGATGTGCCGCTCCAGCGTCATGAACTTGGATGCGCCCGGCATCTGTGCGTTCATCGGGATCCTCCTCTGGTGGTGGGCTGAGCGGTCCGGGAGACGGCGCGCCGGGCTTCCCCCGGGGGGGCGCCGGCCGGGGAATGTACCGAAGGGAAGGCGCAGGCGCAGCGATGGGCGTCACACGGCCCGGGGGAGCTCCTGGTCCTTGTACTGGAGCTGGTAGAGCGTGTAGTAGACGCCCCCCAGGGCGAGCAGCTCCTGGTGCGTCCCCATCTCTCGGATCTCCCCCTTGTGCATCACGATGATCTTCGTCGCCGACTGGATCGTGGAGAGCCGGTGCGCGATCACGATGGACGTGCGCCCGGCGAGGAGCTTCCTGATCGCCTCCTGGATGAGGAGCTCGGTTTCGGTGTCGACGCTCGACGTCGCCTCGTCCAGCACGAGGATGCGCGGCTGGTAGGCGAGCGCGCGCGCAAACGAGATGAGCTGCTTCTGTCCCACCGAGAGCGTCGCGCCCCGCTCCTTCACCTCGGCCCGGTAGCCGCCCGGCAGCTGCTCGATGAAGCGGCTCGCGCCGACGACGCGCGCGGCTTCCGTCACCCGCCCGGGGGTGATCGCGGTGTTTCCCAGGTTGATGTTGTCGGTGATATCGCCCGAGAAGAGGAAGACGTCCTGCAGCACGACCGCGATGTGCCGGCGGAGGTCCGACTGCGGAACCGTCCGGATGTCGACCCCGTCGATGAGGATCTGTCCCTTCTGGATGTCGTAGAGCCGGGAGAGGAGGCTGATGATCGTCGTCTTTCCCGCCCCCGTGTGGCCGACGAACGCGGCGGTTTCCCCGGCGCGGATCGTGAACGAGACGTTTTTCAGCACCCAGTTCGGCTCCTGCCCATCCTCCGCGCCCGTGTAGGCGAACCAGACGTTCTGGAATTCGATATCGCCCCGCACGTCCCCGAGGGGCCTTGCCCCGGGGGCGTCGGGAATCATGGTGCCGTCGTCCAGCAGCTTGAACACGCGCTCCGAGGACGCCATGGCCGTCTGCATGATGTTGTATTTCTCGGAGAGGTCGCGGATGGGCCGCCAGAACATCTCGTTGAACTGCAGGAACGCCATCACGGTCCCGATCGTCACTCCCCCCTTCAGCGATTCTACGCCCGCGTACCAGATGATCAGGCCGACGGCGATCGCCCCCACGAGATCCACGCCGGGATAGAAGAGCGCGTAGTAGAAGATGGAGCGGATATTGGCGTCGCGGTGGAGGCCGTTGACGGCGCGGAACGACTCGTAGGCGTGCGGCTCGCGGGAGAACACCTGGTCCACCATCATCCCGGTGATGTGCTCCTGCATGAAGGCGTTGATCCGCGCGATCTGGATCCGCACCTCGCGGTACGCCTCCCGCGCCTTCCGCCGGAAGAGGAACGTGCCGTAGAAGAGGAGGGGGAGCACCGAGAGCGAGATGAGCGCCAGGCGCCAGTTCATCGAAAACATGAAGTAGAGTATGCCGATGATCGTGAAGACGTCGCTGAAGACCATCACGATCCCGGAGGAGAACATGTCGTTGAGGACCTCGACGTCGTTCGTCACGCGCGTGATGAGGCGCCCGATCGGGTTCCTGTCGTAAAACCTGAGCCCGAGCCTCTGCAGGTGCGTGAAGATCTCCATCCGGAGGTCGAAGATCGTCCGCTGGCCGATCCACTGCGTGAGGTAGGTGTTGAGGTACTGCAGCACGCCGCGCACGACCATGACGGCCAGGAAGAGGAGCGTGGTCCGCATCAGCCCGGGCCCGTCCTTCTGCGCGATGTTCACGTCCACGGCCACCTTGACGAAATAGGGGCGCACCGCCTCCATGGCCGAGACGAGGATGCTCAGCGCGATCCCCGCCCCGACGTACCATCCGTAGGGGCGCAGGTAACGGAGCATCCGCCGCATCAGGCGGGCGTCATACGCTTTGCCGAGGACTTCTTCTTCCTGCATGAATTATTCCGGTTAGATTGCCACGCCAAAGAGCGGCGTGGTCCAAAGAGCGGACTTCGCTTCGCTCGCAATGACGGGACCTGTCGCGAGCGCTTCCCGCGCGGCGATCTACAGTTGTTCCAGCTCTTCTTCCAGGAGCTGCTTCCTGTGCAGCTCGGCGTAAATGCCGCCGAGCGCGACCAGCTCGTCGTGCGTCCCCCGCTCCCTGATCCTCCCGCCGTCCAGCACGACGATCGCGTCGGCGTCCTTGACGGTGGAGATCCTGTGGCTGATGATGATGCTCGTCCGCCCCTTCATCACCCCCCGGAGCCGGGAGAGGATCCCCTCCTCCGTGTACGTATCCACGGCCGAGAGGGCGTCGTCGAGGATCAGGATCGCCGGCTTGCGCATCACGGCGCGGGCGATGCTGGTCCGCTGCTTCTGCCCGCCGGAGAGCGTGATCCCCCTCTCGCCCAGCATCGTCTCGTAGCCCTTCGGGAACTCCGCGATGTCGCGCGCGATCCGCGCGATCTCGGCCGCCTCGTGTATGTCCGCACCTGTGGCGCTGGAGGCGCCACCTGTGGCACTATAAGCGCCACCCGAGGCGCTCGAGGCGCCACCATCGGCGCCATCGTTCACGCCGTAGGCGATGTTCTCGGCAATCGTCTCGGAGAAGAGGAACGTCTCCTGCGGAACGTACCCGATGGATCCCCGCAGGACGCTCAGGGGGATCTTCCGCACGTCCACGCCGTCGATCAGGAGCTGGCCTTCGGTGACGTCGTACATCCGCGGGATCAGGTTCACAAGCGTGCTCTTGCCCGAGCCGGTGTATCCCACCACGGCGAGCGTGCGCCCGGGAGGAATCGTGAGGGAGATGTCCTTCAGTGCCGGCTCCTGCGCCCCCCGGTGGCGGAATGTGACGTTGCGGAACTCGATCGCGCCGGCCACGGACGTGATGGAGGGGTCCGTTTCGGCGGAATCCCGGATGTCCGGCTCCGTGTCGATCGTCCGCATCAGGCGCGCCATGGAGGCCGCCCCCTGCTGGAGCTGGTTGATCACCCAGCCGAAGGCGATCATGGGCCATATGAGCATGACCTGGTACCCGAAGAAGGCGGTCAGCGTGCCGATGGAGAGGCGACTGTCCATCACGCGGAGCCCGCCGCTGTAGAGCGTGATCACGAGCGAGAAGCCGATCAGCAGGAACATCAGCGGCCACATGATCGACTGGACGCGGGCGAGCACCAGGTTCTTCTTCAGGTAGTCCCAGCTCATGTCCCTGAAGCGCGCGATCTCGTACTCCTCCCGGACGTATGTCTTGATCACGCGGATCCCGGAGAGGTTCTCCTGTGCGCGCGTGGTGAGCGCGGAGTACTGCGCCTGCCGTTCCTCGAACTTCCTGTGGACGAGCTTCCCCAGGTAATAGACCGCCACGGAGACGAACGGGAGCGGGATAAGCGCGAGGAGCGTGAGCTGCCAGTCGGCCCAGAGCATGACCGAGAGGACCATGATGAACGTCATCATCGTATCGGTCGGGTACATGATGCCCGGGCCGAGCGCGTTGCGCACCGCGCTGATGTCGTTCGTGGCCAGCGCCATCAGCTCCCCGGTGGGGGTGTTCTGGAAGTACGCCAGGGGGAGCTTCTGGATATGGGCGAGGAAATCGTTCCGGATGTCGAATTCGACGTGGCGGGAGACGACGATGATCGTCTGGCGGGTGAGGAACGTGAAGATGCCGGCGATGAGCGAGAAGCCCACCACCAGGAACGCGTACATGAGGACGCCGGACGTGTCGAGCGCGCCGGTCTGCAGTCCCGCCTTCAGCTTGTCGATGGCGCGGCCCACGAACAGGGGGAGGGCGACGTTGAACACGTTGCTCATCACCACGGTCACCAGCCCCCACAGGAGCGTGGAGCGGTACCGCGCGAGATACGGACGCAAGCGAAGGAGCGGCCTCACACACTACCCTATCAGTTCGAAACCCGTGTATCTGTGGAGCGCGGCCGGCACGACCACCCTTCCCTCGGGGGTCTGGTACTGCTCCAGGAGCGCCGCGACGACGCGGGGAAGCGCGAGCGCCGAGCCGTTGAGCGTGTGCAGGATCTCCGGCTTCCCCCCCGCTTCCGGCCGGAAGCGGATGTTCATGCGGCGCGCCTGGTACGACTCGAAGTTGCTGATGGAGGAGACCTCGAGCCATTTCGCCTGGCCGGGAGACCAGACCTCCAGGTCGTATTTCTTGGCCTGCGTGAAGCCGAGGTCGCCGGCGCACATGAGCAACACGCGGTAGCGGAGCCCGAGTTTCCTGATCGGCGCCTCGGCGTCGGCCCGCATGCTCTCCAACTCGTCGTACGACCGCGACGGGTGGGCGAACCGGACAAGCTCGACCTTATTGAACTGGTGCACGCGGTTGAGCCCCCGCACGTCTTTCCCGTACGAACCTGCCTCGCGCCGGAAGCAGGGAGTGTAGGCGCAGAGGAGGACCGGCAGCTGCTTCTCGGCGAGGATCTCGTCCCGGTAGAAGTTCGTGACCGGCACTTCCGCCGTCGGCACGAGGTAGAAATCGTCTCTCCCGACGACGTACATCTGGTCCTCTTTATCGGGGAGCTGTCCCGTCCCCGTGGCGCTCGCCGCGTTCACCAGGAGGGGGGGCGCCATCTCCGTATACCCCCGCCCGCGCGCCTCGTCGAGGAAGAAGTTTATCAGGGCGCGCTCCAGCTGGGCCCCCTTGCCGGTAAACACGGGGAACCCCGCCCCGGTGATTTTGGTTCCCCGCGCAAAATCGATGATCCGGAGCTTCTCCAGCAGGTCCCAGTGCGGCAGGAGGGGGAAATCCGCCGCCTGCTCCTCTCCCCAGGTGGCTATGGTCTGGTTGTCCGCCGGGCTTGTCCCCGGGGGGACGCTCGGGTGGGGAACGTTCGGGATGAGGAGCAGTGCGGCGCGCAGCTTCTCCTCGACCTGCGCCCCCGCCGCATCGAGGCCCCTGATCTCCTCCGCCACGTCGCGCATCTCGGCGATAAGCGCGGAGGCGTCTTCCCCCTTCGCCTTCATCCGCGCCACTTCCGCCGAGACGGTGTTCCTGCGGCTCTTGAGCGCCTCGGTCTTCTGCAGCGCGCGGCGCCGCTCTTCGTCCAGCGCGATCGCCTCCGCCACGCGGGCGACGTCCTCCCCTTTCAGCCGCACCCCCTCGCGCACCGCGTCGGCATGCTCCCTGATGTACCTGATGTCCAGCATCCGTTACGTTCCTCGTGTTGCGCCGCGGCCGTGCGGCTGACCGGGGACGGGTCCGCTGTCGGCCGCCCGCCGCTTCCCCCGGGAGATCTGGTTCTTCAGGACCGCGAGCCCCTGTTCGATCGTGGAAGGATGGATCCCCAGCTCCACTTCCGCTTTCAGCGTGATGAGCCCCGACTTCAGCGGCCTGTGGGCCGGCTGCCGGAGCTGCGCGGTCTTCACCGGCGTGATGAGCGACGGGTCCAGGCCGAACGCGCGCGCGATGCGCAGCGCGAACTCGTGACGGCTGACGATCTCGCGCCCGGCGATGTTGTAGATGCCGGTCCTTCCCAGCTCCACGCCCCGCAGGAGCCCGTAGGCCAGGTCGTCGGCCAGCGTCGGGTTGCCGAGCTGGTCGTCCACGATCCTGACCGGCGTCCCCTTCTCCAGCGACTGCAGGAGCCAGAGCGCGAAGTTCTGTTTCACGCCCGGGGCAAATCCGTACAGGATCATCGTCCGCGCGATCAGGTACTTCATCCCGGAGGCGCGCAGCGCGTTCTCACCGGCGAGCTTCGTCTTGCCGTAATAGGAGAGCGGCTCGGGTCGGTCGTCTTCCGTGTAGGGCCCGTTCTTCCCGTCGAAGATGTAGTCGCTCGACACCTGGACGATGAGGGCGTCGGTGCGCCGCGCCGCCTCGATGATATGCTCAAGCCCGCCGACGTTCACCTTCCAGGCGGTTTCCCGCTCCGTCTCGCAGGCGTCCACGTTCGTGATCGCGGCGCAGTTGATGATCACGTCCGGTTCCGCCCGGGCGACCACCTGCCGGACCTCCTTGCGGGAGGTGACGTCCGCCCCGATGTAGACCGCCGGTTCCGGCGGACGGACGGGCGCGCTCTCGAACGAGGTAAGCGTCACGGAGGCGGGAGTCCCCCGCGCCAGCAGGTCGGCGACCTTCTGGCCGAGCAGGCCGTTGCTCCCGAAGACGAGCACGCGGCGGTCGCTCATCGGAGCGATTCCTCGAGCGCCGTGGCCGCGTCGGTCTTCCCGTCGCGGTACTTGACGATCACCGGCGTGGCAAGCGTGAGCCCCTGCGCCTTCCCCCATGCGCCGGTCATCGGCCGGCTCCCCGGGACGACCACCGCGCCGGGTGGGACGGTGAGCGGGACTTCGGACGTCTTCCTGTACACCTTTTCGTGCACCGCGTCGTACAGCGCGGTGCCGCCGGTGAGCACCACGCCCGCGGCGATGACCGCGCCGCGGGAGACGATCGTTCCTTCGTAGATGCCGCAGTTTCCTCCCACCAGCACGTCGTCCTCGATGACGACAGGGAGCGCACCGACCGGCTCCAGGACGCCGCCGATTTGCGCCGCCGCGCTGACGTGGACCCGCCTGCCGACCTGCGCGCAGGAACCGACGAGGGCGTGGGAATCGATCATCGTTCCCTCGTCGACGTACGCGCCGACGTTGATGTACATCGGCGGCATGCACACGACGCCGCGCGCGACATAGGCGCCGTCACGGATGGAAGAGCCCCCGGGGACCAGCCGCACGCCGTCGGAGACGCTCAGCGTTTTGAGGGGGAACGTGCTCCTGTCGAAATAGCGGAAGCGCCCGTCGATCGAGACGTCCACGAGCTCACCGAGCCGGAAGCCGAGGAGGATCCCTTTCTTCACCCAGGCGTTCACGTGCCAGGTCCCCCCTTTCGGCTCCGCGGCCCGCAGCTCGCCCCGGTTGAGGAAGAACTTGAACTCCGCGAAGCGCCGGAGCGCCTCCTCCCGGTCGAGCCGGGCGGGATCGGTCGCGTAGAGGGCCTCGATGTCGGCCTGGAGCGGCATCGGCTACTTCACGAGCCTGAGCTGCTTCAGCGTCTTCTCCAGCTTCGCGCGGGAGGCCTCCTGCAGCTGCGTGAGGGGGAGGCGGTAGACTTCCTCCAGGAGCCCCATGCGCGCCATGGCCGCTTTCACGGGGATGGGGTTCGACTCGACGAAGTTCACGTTCATCAGGTGCAGGAGCCTGAAGTGGAGCTCGCGCGCTTTGTCGTATTTCCCCCTGAGCGCCAGGCGGACCATCTCGCCGAATTCCTTCGGCACCTCGTTCGACACGACGGAGATGATCCCGTCCGCCCCGAGCGCCACGAGGGGCAGCGTCAGGTTGTCGTCCCCCGACCAGACGCCGAACCCCGCGGGCCGGTGGTGCAGCACCTCCATGATCTGTGCCAGGTTACCGGATGCCTCCTTGACCCCCGCGACGTACGGGATCTCCTCGGCCAGCCGGAGCTGCGTGGCGGCTTCGATGTTGGAGGCGGTCCGGCCCGGGACGTTGTAGACCACGATCGGCATCTCGACCGCGTCCGCGATCGCGCTGAAATGCTGGTAGAGACCTTCCTGCGTCGGCTTGTTGTAAAACGGGGCGACCGTGAGGATGGCGTCGGCCCCGCGCCGCTTCGCTTCTTTCGCCAGCGCGACCGCGCGCGCCGTGGCGTTGCTGCTCGCCCCTGCGATCACCGGCACCCGGCCGTGCACTTCGTCCACCACGGCCTCGATCACCTGCGCCTGTTCGTCCTCGCCGAGCGTGGCCCCTTCGCCGGTGCTTCCCACCGGCACGAGCGCCTCCACCCCGGCCCTGATCTGCCTGTCGACGAGTTCGCGCAGCACGACCTCGTCCACGCCGCCGTCCTTCCTGAAGGGGGTCACGAGCGCCGTCCCGGTGCCGCGGAACAGGAGTTTGCGTCTGGCCATCGAGTGTTCTCCCGGAATGTGTCTCAGAGCGTGATCACGTCGCGCATCGTGTAAAAGCCGTGCTTCCCCCTGAGCCACTCGGCCGCCACCACCGCGCCCAGGGCGAATCCGGAACGGTTCCGCGCGGTGTGGACGAGCTCGATGCTGTCGGCGTCTGAATCAAACAGGACCGCGTGCGTGCCGGGAACGCTCCCGACGCGCGCGGACGTGACGTGGAGCTGGTGCGGCTTGATCTGGCCGTGGCACGTCTCGGCAAGAATCTCCGTCTTCCGCTTCATCCCCTGCAGGACGCAGGCGGCGATCGCAAGGGCGGTGCCCGAAGGGCTGTCCGCCTTGCCGCGGTGATGGCTCTCACTGACCGCCGCGTCGTACTGCGCGTAGCGGTCCACCAGGTGCGCCGCCTGGGCGACGACCTGCGCAAAGATGTTCAGGCCGAGCGAAAAATTGGGGGCGTAGAGGAACCCGATCTTCTTCTCCTTCACCAGCTTCTTCACCGCCTCGAGCCGGTCGTACCAGCCGGTGGTCCCGACGACGATGCTCTTGCCGCACTCCGCCACCGCGGCGATATTGTCCATGACCGCCCCCGGCGTGGAAAACTCGATGCAGACGTCCACTCCCTTCAGCGCGTCGGGCGTCAGGCCGAGGCCCCCCGTGTTGTTGTGGATGTCGAACGTCTTCGCCACCGTGAGCCCGCGCGCCTTCGCCGCCTGTTCGACCTCCTTCCCCATCTTCCCGTAGCCGATCAGCGCAATGTTCATTGTCGCCTCCGCAACTGTCGCCGCTTACGCGCTCGCGCGCTCCCCCGGGTCGGGACCTGCGGCGGCGGCCGTGGCTGTCTCTACCGCGAAGGCCGCCGCGAGCGCCATGTCGCGCGTCGCCACGTACCGGTGAATGAACGCCGCCCCGAAGACGTCGCCCAGGCCGAGCGCGGTGTCCGCGCCCTCGACCGGCGTGCAGGGGACGTCATGCCGGGTGATCTTCTTGTGCTCGCTCGTGTAGAGCGTCGCGCCCCCCGCTCCGCGCGTGATCACGACTCCACCCGTGCCGAGCGTGAGGAGGTGCCCGGTGAGCTGCTCCTCCGTCTGGGGGTCCGCGGTGAGCCCCGCGGCCTCCTCTTCGTTCATCTGGACCGACTGCAGCATGAACGCCCAGCGGCGCCACTCTTCCAGCGGCCTGCGCACCCGCTCGCGCTCCGGGGAAATCCCCGTCGTCAGGTTATGGTAGTCAAAGTGGACGGGGGTCTCGCGCGAGCGGATCTCCATCCGGACCTGGTCGAGCGTCTCCAGCGTGATATCGGCCCCGGAGACCATGTTGATCAGGATGCCGTCCGAGGAGAGGAATCTCCTGATCCGCTCCCAGGGCACCGGCGGCGCGACCGACTGCGCGCACGCGACCGCAGGGCCGCCGGGCCTGTCGTACACGTCGATCCTGTTCGTCGGTCCCTCGAGCGGGAAAACTCCCGCCGGGTCCACGGCGCCGTAGCGTCCGAGCCAACGGAGAAAGCCCTCCCGCTCGGCGGCCCCGACGCCGCACACGGGGATTACCGTGTCCGCTTCAGCAGCCATGCGGCCGAGCGCGGCCACGGCGTTGGCGATGCCTCCCCAGCGCTCGCGCACGAGCCTCCCCCCGCGGTGGACGCCGTCCACGCACAGGTGACCCACGACAAGCAGTTTCATCGGCTGCGCTGGGACGGGGGGAGCGTCAGAACTTCGCTCCCCCGGCGCGGAACTCGGCAAGCTTCCGGCGGAGGGTCTCGTCGGTGATCGCGAGGATCTCCGCGGCCAGGACGGCCGCGTTCTTCGCCCCGGCCGGACCGATCGCGACGGTGGCCACGGGGATGCCCGCGGGCATCTGGACCGTTGAATAGAGGGCGTCCACGCCGCTGAGGGCCGAGCCGTCGAGCGGCACGCCGATCACCGGGAGCGTCGTGTGGGCCGCGGCGAACCCCGCGAGATGGGCGGCCATGCCCGCGGCGGCGATGATGATGGCGTACCCCGCAGCCTGCGCGCTCGTGACGAACGCCGCGGTTTCCGCGGGCTGCCGGTGGGCGGAGGAGACCTTCAGATCAAACGGGATGCCGAATTTCGCGAGGTACTCGGTGCACCCTGCCATTGCCTGCTCGTCGCTCCTGCTTCCCAGGAGCACCGCCACTTTCCCCATCGTCAGATCCTGGCTGTGAAGGGATAGTTGCCCGCCTCGCACCTGCGCCAGACCGCCTGACAGGCGAACTTGTTCTCGTAGAGCGCGCGGCCGATCACCACGGAGTCTACGCCGGAGCGCTCGAGCTCCTGCACCTTCAGGAGATCCTCCAGCCCCGCGATCCCCCCGGCGGCCGTGATCCGCATCCCGGTCTTTTCCCCGAGATCCCGCAGCACGTCGAAGTTCACCCGGGCGGGAGAACCGTCCTCGCCGATGTCGGCGTAGACCAGGCGCCGGAACCCGAGGGCTTTCCCGTTGAGCGCCACGGAGAGGGCGGTGAGGCCGGAGGTAGTCGTTCCGCCGTGCATCGCCACGATGCCGCGGACGGCGTACATCGCGAGGACGACTTTGCTGGGACCGTAGACGGCGAGGAGCCGCTGGGCTTCCTCCGGGTGCTCGATCACCATCGTGTTGACCAGGACCCGGTAGACGCCGGTCTCAAATGCCCAGCGCGCGTCCTCGAACGTCCGCACGCCGCCGCCGAGCTCCACGGGAATGTCGACGGTCTGCACCATCCGCTTGACGGTATCGGCGTTCACCAGGCGTCCCTCGCGGGCGCCGTCGAGGTCGGTGACGTGGAGGGATTTCGCGTTCTCCGTGCGCCAGAGCCGCGCCATGGCAACCGGGTCGTCGGAGTAGCCGAAGCCCTCGACGCCCTGCGCGGTGCGCACGCAGCGCCCGTCGCGTATTTCCACCGCGGGAATGATGAGAATCACGCGGTATAGTGCACAAAATCCGTTTCAATTTCAAGAAGCGGCGCCGCACCGGGCGCGCCGCGCGGGGGCTAACGGGAGAACTTCTTGCGGCGGTTCCTGATGTAGTCGACGAAGACGAACTCGCCGAGCGTGTTGAGGGAGGAATAGTACGCGCGGCCGTGGTTGGCCTTGGTGAGCTCCTCGACGAAGTTCACCAGGTAGGGGTCGCGCGCGACCATGAACGTGGTGATGGGGATGTGCTCCCTGCGGCAGGCGACGGCCTCGTCGAGCGTCTTGTTGACGATCCGCGGGTCGAGCCCGAACGAGTTCTTGTACAGCCGCCCGTTCGGCTCGAAGATGGCGGACGGCTTGCCGTCGGTGACCATGAAGATCTGCTTGTTGACGTTCCCTCCCCTGCGCCGGAGCAGGTCGCGTGCGAGCTGGAGGCCGGCGCGCGTGTTCGTGTGGTACGGCCCGACGGTGAGGAAGGGGAGCTCGTTGATGCTCACCAGCTGCGCGTCGTCGCCGAAGGTCACCAGCGCGATGTAGTCCTTCGGGAAGCGCGTCATGATGAGCTCAGTCAGCGCGAGCGCCACCTGCTTGGCGGGTGTGATGCGGTCCTCGCCGTAAAGGATCATGCTGTGGCTGATGTCGATCATCAGGACCGTGGCGCACGTCGTCTGGTGCTCGGTCTCGTAGACCTCGAGGTCTTCCTCCTTCAGCGTGAAATCGTCGATCCCGTCGCGCCGGAACGCGTTGGTGAGCGTGGAGGTGAGGTCGATGTTCGTGGGCTGGTCGCCGAACCGGTACTTCTTCGTTTCGCTCAGGCGGTCGACGCCCGTGCCGGTGAACGGCGTCTCATGGTTGCCGGAGGGGGCCTTCTTGAGGGAGGTGAAGATCTCCCGGAGGGCGTCCTGGCGGATGCGCTGGATCCCCTTCCCGGTGAGCTGGAGGCCGCTCTTGGCATCCTCGATCAGGCCCATTTCCCGGAGCCTGTCGATCAGGTCGTCCATCGTCAGGTTCTCGTCGAAGAGCCCGTACTCCTCCGCGAGCTGCTTGAGCCACTCCAGCGCCTCTTCCACGTCGCCGCTGGTCTGCACGGTGAGGTAGCTGAAGAGGGACACCATCTGCTCCAGCCGCTGCTCGTCGGTCGTCGACTCCGGCCGCCAGCGGGAGTACCGGAAGCGCACGCGTCAGTCCTCCTCGTACATCTTCCCCTGTCCGGTGAAGATGCTCCCCACCAGGTCCTTGTACGCCGTCCGGTGGTCCATCTCGTCCTTGGCGATCTTCGAATTCTGGTGCAGCCCGTCCAGGACGAACTCCATCACCGAGGGGAGCTCGTACTGGTCGTCGATCGTCTTCATGTACTTGCGCGTCAGGTCCCTCAGCCCGCGGACCTTGTCCAGCTCGCGGGTGTAGGAGGCGATCGTCATGTCGTCGGCGATCTCGATGGCGTTCCCGGTCTCGAAGTACTGGATGATCTTGCCGTACTCGGGGTCCTCGGCCGCCTGCTTGCCGCCGCCGCTCTCCCCCGACTGCCGGGCGCGCTTGCGGAGCGGGTCGGGGAAGTACTTCTTGAACGTCTCCCTGACCGCCTTCCCGACGAGCGCCTTGCTCACCTTCACCGAGCCCTCCTGCTCCCCCTCGAACACCAGCTCGATCTTCCCCGTGAGCCCGGGGAGCACGTGGGGGAGGTCGCTGATCCGCGGGACGACCACGCTGTCGCCGATCATGATCGCGCGGCGCTCGGCGTTGCTCACCAGGTTCTCCATGGCGGCGATCGTCAGCCGGGCGCTCACGCCGGACTTCTGGTCGACGAACTCCGACTTGCGGGCCTCGATCGCGATCTGCTCGACGATCTCGCGGAAGAACTGGGGAATGCGGATCTCCTTCCCCTCCCGGGCGATGTGCGCCTCCTGCTCCGTGATCCGGATCGCGTCGTCCAGCGAGCGCGGATAGTGGGTCAGGATCTGCGAGTCGATCCTGTCCTTGAGCGGCGTGATGATGTTGCCGCGGTTGGTATAATCCTCCGGGTTGGCCGTGAAGACGAGCATGATGTCCATCGGGATCCGGATGTTGAACCCGCGGATCTGGATGTCCTTCTCCTCGAGGATATTAAAGAGGCCGACCTGGATGCGCGGCTGGAGATCGGGCAGCTCGTTGATGGCGAAGATGCCGCGGTTGCAGCGGGGGATGATGCCGAAATGAATCGCCCCCTCGTGCGCGTAGTGGAGCCGCTGCGCGGCGGCCTTGATCGGGTCGATGTCGCCGATGAGGTCCGCGATCGTGACATCGGGCGTGGCGAGCTTCTCGCCGTAGCGGCGGCTGCGGTGGATCCACTCCACGGGCGCCGCGTCGCCGCGCTCGCGCACAAGGTCGGCGGCGAACTTGCTCACCGGCGCAAACGGGTTGTCGTTGATCTCGCTCCCGGCCAGCACCGGCACCTCCTCGTCGAGCAGCGTGACGAGCTGCCGCACGATGCGGGATTTCGCCTGGCCTCGGAGGCCGAGCAGGATGATATCGTGCTTCGCCAGGATGGCGTTGACCAGCGCGGGAACCACGGTCTGGTCGTACCCGATGATGCCCGGGAAGAGCTCCTCCTTCGCGCGCATCTTCCGGATGAGATTCGCGCGCATCTCGTCCTTGAGCGGGAGGACCCGGTAGCCGCTCGCGCGCAGCTCGCCGAGTGTCGCCGGTCGATTCATGTCATCACCTACGGTTGTCTTCCGTCAATGTATGCGCTCCCCGCCTGACATTCAAGCTTTGCAATTGGACCCGAAAGTTGGTACCATTGCACACGGCCGACATGCAGGGCGTACTACATAAAACGCTGGTCATCCGCTTAAGTTCCGTCGGCGACATCGTCCTCTCCTCGCCGCTCGTGCGCGCACTGCACGGGCGCTACCCGGAATGCCAGATCGACTTTCTCGTCAAGGAGGAGTACGCCGATCTCGTGCGGTACAATCCCCATGTCGCGCACATCGTGCCGTTTCCCTCCGGCGGCACGCCCGGAGACCTTCACCGGCTCCGCCGCCTGATCGCCGCATCCGGCTACGACCTCATCATCGACATCCACGACAGCATCCGGAGCCGCTTCCTCGCCTCCGGCGCGGCGGCGGTCACGCGCATCAACAAGCGGAAGATCGCACGGGCGCTTCTGGTGGCGTTCAAGATCGACGTGTACGGCCGGTCGGGGGGGGCGCCCGACGTCCCGGCGCGCTACCTGGAAACCGTCCGCCGCTGGGGGGTGACCGACGACGGCGGGCCCCCGGAGCTGTTCTTCGATCCCTCAGACAGAGCGCACGCGGAGGCGCTGCTCCGGGAGGGAGGCCTCACCCCCGGCGAGCGCGCCATCGGCCTCTGTCCCGGCGCCCGGCACGGGAACAAGATGTGGCCCGAGGAGCGCTTCGCCGCCGTCGCGGCAACGCTCGCCGCCCGCCATGCGCGTCCCGTGCTCCTCTTCGGCGGGGCGGAGGAGAATCAGAAATGCGCGGCAATCGGCGCGGGCATCCGCTCGGCCCTGCCGGGAGCGCTGACGATCAACCTGGCCGGACGCCTCTCGCTTCTCCAGACGGCCGCGGCGATGGACCGCTGCGCGCTGGTCGTCGCCAACGACACCGGGCTCATGCACATCGCCGCCTCGCGGGGGGTTCCGCTGGTGGCCGTCTTCGGTCCCACGGTCAGGCAATTCGGGTTCTTCCCGCGCGGGGAACAGTCCGCGGTGGTGGAGCGTCCCGGGGTCGCCTGCAGGCCCTGCACGCACATCGGCCTTCCCCGGTGCCCGGAGGGACACTTCCGGTGCATGACCGAGATCAGCGCGGAGGCAGTCGCACGGGTGGCCGAAGAACGGATGAGCGCATGAGCCGCCCCTGGGAATGGGCGTACAGCTTTGCAGTCATCCCCCTGTTCTGGGCGGCGCTCAAGTCGATCGCGCTCGTCAACGCCAAGACCCGCAGGGGGATACGGGGCCGCGTGACGCTCTTCGCGTTGCTCGAGCGCCGCGTGGCCGCGTTGCCGCCGGGCCCGCGCGTCTGGTTCCACTCCTCCTCGATGGGGGAGTTTGAGCAGGCAAAGCCAATCATCGCGGAGCTGAAGAGACGCCGCCCGGGCACGCTGGTCGTGGTCTCGTTTTTTTCCCCCTCGGGCTACGAGCACTCGCGGAAGTACCCCCTGGCGGACGTGATCACGTATCTCCCGTTCGACACGCGGAAGAACGCCAGGCGCTTCCTGGACCTGGTCCGTCCGGACGCGGCGGTGATGGTCCGCTACGACATCTGGCCGAACCACATCTGGGAGCTGGGGCGGCGGAAGATCCCGGTGCTGATCGCCAACGCGACGATGCGCCTCCACACGCGGCGGCGGCTCCCGCTGGCGAAGGGGTTCCACCGCCACGTCTATAATACCATCGACGATATACTCACGGTGGCCCCCTCGGACGTGGAAGCGTTTCGCCGGTTCGGCCTCGCTCACCCCTCGCTGCTGGCGATCGGCGACACGCGCTACGACCAGGTCACTGCGCGGAGCGACGAGGCGAGGAGGCGCCGCATCATCCCCCCCGCCATCACCGAAGGGAGGCGGGTGGTCGTCATCGGGAGCAGCTGGCCGGAGGACGAGGAGGTGGTCCTCCCCGCGTGCCTCCGCCTGCAGCAGGAGCTGGGGAACGTGCTGCTGGTCGTGGTCCCCCACGAGCCGACCGAGGAGTACATCGAGAACCTGGAACGGGACCTGGCCTCGCGGGCCGCATCGATCCGCTTCAGCGCGCTGAACGAGTACGCCGGGGAGAACGTCGTGATCGTGGACAGCGTCGGGATACTCCTCGTCCTCTACGCCCACGCCCATATTGCATACGTCGGGGGGAGCTTCCGGCAGGGCGTGCACAACGTGCTGGAGGCCGCCGTGTTCGGCATCCCGGTCCTGTTCGGCCCGAAGCACCGCAACGCGCATGAGCCGATCATGCTGGTCGAGTGCGGCGGAGGCTTCGTCGTGGGCAACGAAGAGGAGCTCCACCGGACGCTGAAGAATCTGCTGGAGGACGACGCGGCGCGCAACGCCTCGGGCGAGCGGGCCGCGCGGTTCGTCGCCTCGCACACCGGCGCCACCGTGCGCTTTCTCGAACACCTGGAACGGAGGCTGGTCGCACGCCCATGAGGATCGCATACCTGGATACGGTCGGGGGAATCGCCGGCGACATGACGATGGCCGCGTTCGTCAGCGCCGGGGTCCCGTTTGACGAGCTCCGGCAGGGGCTGGGCGCGCTCGGCATCGGCGGCTTCGAGCTCGCGGCGCGCCACGTCACGCGCAACGCCGTGGACGCGCTCCACATCGACGTGGTGGCCACCGCCGAGCACCACGTCCACAGGCATATGGCCGATATCGAGCGCATACTCGAGGCGAGCGCGCTGGGTGCGCGCGTCAAGGAGCGTGCGCGCGCGGTGTTCACGCTCATCGCGCAAGCGGAGGCAAAGGTGCACGGAACGACTCCCGACAGGGTCCACTTCCACGAGGTCGGCGCGCTCGATTCCATCGTGGACATCACCGGGAGCGCCCTGTGCATGGAGATCGCCGGCATCGACGCCGTCTACTCCTCCCCGGTGAAGCTGGGGAGCGGCGGCACCGTGCAGACGCGCCACGGCACGATGCCCGTGCCCGCCCCGGCGACGATCGAGATACTCAGAGGCTACCCGACGGTGCTCACGAACGTCCCCCACGAGCTGACCACGCCCACCGGCGCAGCGATCGTCCGCGCGCTCTCCTCCGGCGTGCTGAACGAGGAACGCCTTCTCGCCGAGACGATCGGGTACGGTGCGGGGACGAACGAATTCCCGGAGCTTCCGAACCTTCTCCGGGTGATTATCGGCACGCTCGAGACGCCCCGCGAGGGGGAGGACGTCGTCATCATCGAGACGAATATCGATGACATGAATCCCCAGGCATACCCCTACGTGATCGAACGCCTGCTCCAGGCGGGGGCCCACGACGCGTACCTGGTCCCGGTGGTCATGAAGAAGGGGAGGCCCGGCATTCTTCTCTCGGCGATGGCGGAGCGCTCGCGCCTGGACGCGATCGTCGGGGTGCTCTACCGTGAAACGTCCACGATCGGCCTCAGGATACAGCAGTCGGGCCGCCTGAAGCTCCCCCGGCGCCACCTCGAGGTGCAGACGTCATTCGGGCCTGTCCGGGCGAAGGCGGTGGTGCGCGACGGGAAGGAAGTCATCGCCCCCGAGTACGAGGAATGCAAACGGATCGCGGCCGCAAGGGACCTGCCGCTGCTTGAAGTCATGCGGAGACTCGAACAGGAGGTCAGGGAGGGAGGAGGGAGCGCGCCCTCGGCGGCGCGCGATTGACATAACCAGCAGTCGGAGTACACAATGAAACCACCCATCGCAGTGCTCATTGCAGGACTCATCGCCATGATCGCAGGATGCTCCGGTGAAAAGCCGGCTTCACCCCTGGGGGCGAAGATCAGCCGGTTCGCCCCCACGCCCGTCACCGCCGACCTCTCGAGGCTCAGCCCGCGCGAGAGGGTCGTGCTGGCCAAACTCGTTGACGCGGCGCGGGTCATGGACGCCCTGTACGCCCGGCAGGTCTGGAGCGGGAACGAAGCCATGCGGCGCTCCCTCGAGGCGGACAGGTCGGCCGAGGGGGAGGAGCGGCTCCACTATTATAATATCAACCGGTGCCCCTGGTCGATACTGGACCATGACGACCCGTTCATCCCGGGCGCCCCGCGGGTGCGGCCCCCGGGCGCAAACTACTACCCGGAAGACATGACAAAGGAGGAATTTAACGCCTGGCTCGAAACGCTGCCGGAGGCGCAGAAGAAGGAGGCCACCGGGTTCTTCACGGTGATCCGCAGGAGCGGCACGCGGGCGCTCACGATCGTCCCGTACAACCAGGAATACAGCGACCTCCTCCTGCAGGCGTCGAAGCTCCTGAAAGAAGCCGCCGAGCAGACGGAGAACGCCTCGCTCAAGGCGTTCCTTGCAAAGCGAGCGGACGCTTTCCTCTCCAACGACTACTACGACAGCGACGTGGCCTGGATGGATCTCGACAGCCCGATCGAGCCGACGATCGGACCGTACGAGGTGTACATGGACAGGCTCTTTAACTACAAGGCCGCGTTCGAGGCTTTCATCTGCATCCGGGACAGCGCAGAGACGGCGAAGCTGGCAATGTTTTCCTCGCACCTGCAGGATATCGAGGACGCGCTCCCGATCGACAGGAAGTACCGGAACCCCAGGCTCGGCGCCCTCTCCCCCATCCGTGTGGTCGACGAGGTGGTGACCGGCGGCGAAGCCCGCGCCGGCGTCCAGACGGCGGCGTTCAACCTCCCCAACGACGAGCGGGTGACGGCCGAGAAGGGGAGCAAGCGCGTGATGCTGAAGAACGTGCAGCGGGCGAAGTACAACACGATCCTGAAGCCGATCGCGGGGATCGCGCTCGACCCCGCGCAGCAGTCGGCGCTCCATTTCAACGCGTTCTTCACGCACATCCTGGCGCACGAGCTGATGCACGGGCTCGGCCCCCACGCGATCGTCGTCCACGGAAAGCCCACGACCGCCCGTCAGGCGATGCAGGAACTCTCTTCCACGATTGAAGAGGCGAAGGCCGATATCAGCGGCCTGTTTGCGCTCCAGTACCTGATCGATCACGGCGTGATCGACACGTCGATGGAACGGCAGATGTACGTGACATACATGGCCGGGATCTTCCGCTCGGTCAGGTTCGGGCTGAACGACGCCCACGCCCAGGGGATGGCGCTGCAGTTCAATTACCTGATGGACGCCGGTGCGATCGTGTACAACCAGGCGTCGGGCCTCTTCTCCGCGGACATCGGGAAATTCAAAGCGGGCGCCCGCACGCTCACCGGGGAAATCATGACCATCCAGGCGCAGGGTGACTACGCGGCGGCCAGGGAGCTGCTGGCCCGCTACGGCGTCATCCGGCCTGAGATGCAGAGGACGCTTGACCGGCTTGTCCACATCCCGGTGGACATCGAGCCGCAGTTCGAGGAGCTGCCGGAAGAAGGGAACTAAGGGGAATCCGCCATGAGCATCGCACTGCATCATCTGAACGTGTTCGTTACGGGCGCAAGCAGCGGCATCGGCGAGGCGTGCGCCAGGGCGTTCGCCCGCGAGGGGGCAAACGTGCTGATGTGCGCCCGGCGCCTGGACAGGATCGAAACGCTCGCGCGGCACCTGGAAGACAAATACGCCGTGACGACGCATGCCTTCAAGCTCGACGTGCGTGACCGCGCCGCGGTGGACCGCTCGATCGGGGGGCTCCCCCCGTTCTGGGAGAAGATCGACATACTGGTCAACAACGCGGGACTGAGCCGCGGGCTCGTCACGGTGCAGGCCGGCGACGTGCAGGACTGGGAGGAGATGATCGACACGAACGTGAAGGGGCTCCTCTACGTCACGCGGATGGTCCTTCCCGGCATGATCAGGCACGGCAGCGGGCACGTGATCAACATGGGATCGATCGCGGGCCACCAGCTCTACCCGAACGGGAACGTCTACTGCGCGAGCAAGTACGCCGTGACCGCCCTCTCGGAAGGTCTCAGGATGGACCTCCTCGGCACCAATATCCGCGTCAGCTCCGTCGACCCCGGGCTTGTCGAGACGGAATTCAGCGAAGTCCGCTTCCACGGCGACAGGGCGAGGGCCGCCCAGACATACGCGCACATGCGGCCGCTGAAGGGAGAGGACGTGGCGGAGGCGGTGATATTCTGCGCCACGCGTCCCCCCCACGTGGACATCGCCCAGCTCATCATCATGCCGACGGACCAGGCCTCCGTCAATCACGTCCACCGCTCGGCCTGAGGCGGGCGCCGTGTCGCTCGCCCCGCCCCCCTGCATGACCACGCGGGAGCTGCTCGCCCGCCACACGACCATTGGCCTGGGGGGGCTCGCCCGCTGGTTCGCCCGGTGCAGCACCGCGGACGATATCCGCGCATCGCTGGAATTCGCCCGGCGCTCAAAGCTCCCCGTGCAGGTGTTTTCCGGCGGGAGCAACATCATATTCCACGACGAAGGGTTTGCAGGGGTGGTGCTCCAGGTTCGTCTCACCGGGTTCCGCGCCGAGGAGACGCCGGCCGGAGCGCTCGTCACGGTCGGGGCCGGAGAACAGTGGGACGACGTGGTGCTCCGCGCCGTCAGGAAAGGGTGGAGCGGGATTGAGTGCCTCTCCGGGATCCCCGGTTCGGCCGGGGGGACACCCGTGCAGAACGTGGGCGCGTACGGACAGGAGGTCGCCGGGACGATCGCGTCCGTGAGCGCCATTGACCGCGAGACGCTCGCGGACGCCGAATTCACGCGGGAGGAATGCTCATTCGGCTACAGGGAGAGCCGCTTCAAGGGGGGGGACGCCAACCGGTTCATCATCACGGGGGTCAGGTTTCAGCTCGCGAAAGCCGACGCGGTCGATATCCGCTACACCGAGCTGGCCCGGGAGCTTGACGCCCGGGCGGGGGGCCGTTCACCGGCCGAAGTGCGCGAGGCGGTGATCGCCCTCCGGAAGAAGAAGTCGATGGTGATCGACCCCTCCGATCCCAACACGCGCTCCGTCGGTTCGTTCTTCATGAATCCGATCGTCCCCCGGGAGTTCTACGACAAGCGTCTCACGGGGCTCGCGCTCCCGGTATACCCGGCGCCGGGGGGGGTGAAACTCTCCGCGGCCTGGCTCGTCGAGCACGCCGGGTTCCCGAAGGGGACGCGCCGGGGAGGAGCCGCGATCTCCGAGCGCCACGCGCTGGCGATCGTGAACCGGGGGGGGAGCACGGCGGAGGTGCTCGCGCTGGCCGGTGAGATCGAGCGCCGCGTCGAGGAGATGTTCGGCGTCCGGCTCCGGAGAGAGCCCGTCATCGTTCCCGCCGTCCCATGAGCGATCCCCAGGGGGAGGTGCGGGCCGTGATATTCGATTTCGGCCGTGTGATCAGCGACTTCGACATCAACCGGTTCATCGCGCGGATCGCCCCCCGCTCGCGTCTCCCGGAGAAAGAACTCAGCCACACCTCGTCGCTCGGCACGTCGGTCGCCGTGCGCTACGAGACGGGGCTCATCAGCTCCGATGAGTTCTACCGGGAAATATGCTCGCTCGCCGCTCTGACCATATCCAGGGAAGAGTTCATTGAAGCGTACACGGACATATTCACGCCGAAACCGGAGACGTTCGCGCTCGTGAAGGCGCTCAGGGGGAAGTACGCGCTCGGGCTCCTCTCCAACACGAACGCGTGGCACTACGAGTACGGGATCAGGCCGGTGGAGATATTCCCGCTCTTTGACGCCGTCACGCTCTCGTTCGAGGTCCGCGCGATGAAGCCCGACCCGCTCATCTACCGGGACGTCCTCGGAAAGCTCCGGCTCCCTGCCGGGGCGTGCGTGTATATTGACGACATACAGGAATACGTGGACGCCGGGAGGGCGCTGGGTCTCCGCGCGATCCGCTACACAACGCACGAGCGGCTCATTGCGGATCTCTCCGCGGCCGGCGTGCAGATCCCTCCCGGCTGAAAGGATTCCATGCCGACCCTTATTGCAGGCCCGACGCGTGTCGCCGCCGCGGGGAACGCCCCGAAGATCATCGA
>DATJAS010000004.1:0-52842 GCA_035516035.1 Bacteroidota bacterium
TCCTCCGCCGCGCACGGGAGTGAGCGGGGAGCGGGCCCCCTCGCGGAGCTTTTCCGACGACGCCGGCCCGCGATACTCGACGGCGCCATGGGTACCGAGCTTGCGCGCAGGGGCGCCGACACCGGTCTGCCGCTCTGGTCCGCCGGGCCCCTGGAAACCGCGCCCGATGCGGTCAAGCGGATCCTTGCAGACTACATCGCCGCCGGGGCCGATATCATCACCACGGACACGTTCCGCACGACGCGGCGGACATTCAGACGCGCCGCGCCGCCCGACCGCTCCGGGGAGCTCACCGCCCTTGCAGTCGCGCTCGCGCGCGATGCCCGCCAGGAAACAGGCAGGGGGGAAGTCCTGATCGCCGGCTCGATTGGACCCCTGGAAGATTGCTATCACCCGGAGCTGGTCCCGCCTGATCCGGTGCTTCATGAAGAGCATGCCGAGATTGCGGGCCGGCTCGCGGATGCGGGGGTCGATTTTATTCTCATCGAAACGATGGGGACGACGCGCGAGGCTTATGCCGCCGCGGTGGCGGCCGGTGGGACGGGATTGGAATTCATTGTGAGCCTTATATGCCGCCGGGACGGCGCACTCTACGGCGGGGAGCCAGTCGCTGAAGCGGTACGCCGGATCGCACCGCTTAAACCGGCGGCGTTTTCGATCAACTGCGTTTCGGCGAGGTTCATGGCGGAGCCGCTGGCGAGACTCCGGGCAGCGCTCAGCGAAACTCACGGTGCAGAGGGAATACCCGTCGGCGTGTATGCTAACGTGGGATTGCCGGGCGGAGAAAGCTCAATGGTTGATAGTCAATCCATGATTGAAAATGTAGAACCGAAGGAATACGCCTCGCTTGCAGCGGCGTGGGCACGTTCGGGAGTCGCTCTGATCGGCGGATGCTGCGGGACGAGGCCGGAGCATATCCGGGCGGTGGCACGAAGCCTGGGCAGGCACATATGAGACACAAATTCCAGAAGGAGCTGTTCACGCACAAGCCGGGGGGCGATCTTCCGACGATCGTCGTCGCCGAGAGCGAGAACTTCCAGTCCAAGTTCGTCGTGCAGAAGGTGCTCGAGCTCCGCGAGCAGGGGATTCCCCTCGATACGATGGCCGTCCTCTTCCGCTCGGGGTACCTTTCGTTCGACCTCGAGATCGAGCTGAACAAGGCAAACATCCCGTTCGTGAAGTTCGGGGGATTCAAGTTCATCGAGACCGCGCACATCAAGGACATGGTGGCGTACCTCCGGGTGCTCGAAAACCCGAGGGACGCCGTGGCGTGGAACAGGATCCTGCTGCTCGTGGACGGCGTGGGGCCGAGGACATCGGAGAAAGTGATCGAGGATATCCTCGCACGGCGGTCCAATGTCGACGGGGAATCGAGGAACCTCCCCGCCTTCTGGCGGGGCTTTTCCACGTACCCGGAGAAACTCACGGACCTCTTCGAGGCGCTCAAGGAGGTGAGTCCCTCCCACATCATGCCCGCGGACAAGGTCCAGAAGCTTCTCGAATACTACGAGCCGGTGTTCAAGCGGCGGTACGACGATTTCAACAAGCGGCGCAAGGACCTGGAGATGTTCCAGCAGATCACCGAGCGCTACCGCTCGCTCGGCACGCTGCTCACCGACCTCGCCCTGGAGCCCGCCACCGAGAGCGTCACCGACATCACCCCTCCCGACGCGGACGACGAGAAACTCGTCCTCTCGACCATTCACAGCGCGAAAGGGCTGGAATGGCACACCGTCTTCGTCATTTACGCTCTGGAGGGGAGGTTCCCCGCGACGCGCGCCGCGGTCAGCGAGGAGGCGATGGAGGAGGAGCGGCGGCTCATGTACGTCGCCTGCACGAGGGCACAGCAGAATCTCTTCATCACGTATCCCATCAACATCTACGACCGCGAGTCGGGTATGGTGCTTTCGAAGCCCTCACGATTCATCGCGGGCCTGCCCGAGACGCTCACCGACACGTGGGTGATTGACGAGGAGTAACTAACCTACGGTGAGGTGAAATGGAGACAGGAATCCACCGGCATCGTTTCCAATTTGCGGTGACCGCACCGGGGGCATTCGACGATGGACGCGGTTTCAATTCCCATCTACCTGACCTCAAACACCACGATCGTCGGCACAGGCCCGAACGTGTAGTCGGGGATCGGCTTGAATATGCGTGCGGTATCCGTCATCAGGATTTCAACAGGCCCTGAGATCTTGAACCGGCCCAGTGCGTCCGAAGTGTCCTTGAGAGGAACGAGCGTCCAGAAGGGGGTGCCCCCGGAAGTTTTGTAATTCCAGCCCGATTGAAACACCGCGTCGCCCCCCGGAAGGAGCGTGAGCACGCCGTTCTGGACCGCCCCGGGAGTCGCAAGCGCCGAGGCGTCGAGCGTCACGAGCGCCGTGCTGTCGGGAACTGCCCCCAGAGAGATCCGGCAGCGGATGTTTACCGCGACCGTATCCTGCAGCACTTCCGAATAGACATTCGTGACTGTCGCTCTGACCGTTTCCATGTCCGTGAGGGCCGTGCCTCCGGAGACAAGGACTGTTCCACCCTTGAGCGTGACAGAAACGCTGATGGCGTTAGGATCCGGCAGTCGGGGAGGAAGAGATTCGTCGCAGCCTGCCGCCATGGACGCAAGCAGCGCCAGGGCGAGCGTCATATGTGCGCTGTCAGAACGCCGCGCGGATACCGACACGCGTCCTCCTCCCGATGTAATAGCCTGAGGGATCCTGGAGTTCCCCGCCCACCTGCCCGTTGGCGTCCATCCATGCCACGTTTTGCGTGTTGAAGAGATTGCGCACGTCCAGGTAGAACGACACGTCGCTTGCCCGCCAGAATCCCAGCGGGAGATGCTGCTCGAGCAGGATGTCGACAGTCGAGAATCCGGGCATCCGCTGATTGTTGATCGCAAAGAGCCCCACGCTCACGGGCTCGAAACCGGTCGACCACGGATAGTACGTGTACGGTCTGCCGGAATGCAGGTGCGCAACCAGGTGAATGTCCGTGCGGGAGGGCATCTCAACATTCAGCACAGCGGTGAGCGCATGCCGCTGATCCCACGCGAGCGGAAACGCCTGCGGCGCCACGGGAAGCCCGTATTCCGCGGCGGCAAATCCCTGGTCGGCGCTCCCGCTCGTCCCCTCTGCAACCATGTATGTATAGGAGAGCTCGCCGGTCAGCCATGATCCGGCGCCTCGCGCCACGGAAATCTCCAGCCCTTCCACGTTCGCGTAGGGGTCATTCACAAACTGGGCGAACCCGTAACTCCCGGAGAGGTGACTGAAACCCGGGACGAACGTCCTGGTATCGATCAGGTTCGTGATGGATTTCCTGAAATACGCGATCGACGCGACGAACCCGTGGGGGAACGAGCGCTTGTAGCTCAATTCCGCCATCGCGGAGCGCTCGGGTTCGAGCCCGGGGTTTCCCAGTATCGCGGGCACGCCACGCTCGAGCGCGACGCGGTCGAGCCCCGTGTAGAGCTCGTCGAAGAGCGGGAACTGCGTATACCAGCCGAAATTGATGAAAAACGAACTTGCCTCGTCAACCGGAAACGACGCGCCGACTCTCGGGCTGATGCTGTGCTTGACGCCTCCGCTGACCGCGGCGGCATATGCCGCCCCCCCTGAGTCGGTTGGCGCGATGCCCACTGCCGGGCGGGTCGCCCGCGTGTCGAGGAGATCGAAACGGAGCCCGATATTCAATACGCCGCTCCCCTTGACGACGTCGATCTTGTCCTGCACGTAGAGAGCCCCCGCCCGCGGAAAGTACCTGTAGGAAGAACTGAAGTCGAGCATCGGCGCCGACGCAATCGGCTTGCCGAAAAACGTCATCTGCGGCTCAAACCTGACGACGTCCGAATTCAGATCGTACAGTGTCCCCTCCCCTCCCAGCTTGAGCAGGTGTCCCTCCAGGAGCATGAGCGTCCCGTCGAACTTGCCGGTGTAGCTCTCCTGGGAGGAGCGCACCCACCAGGCGCGCTGGCCCTGGACGATATACCGCAGAAAGAAATCATACTGCCAGGGCACTCCCCCGGGGACATCCGCCGCAGACCCGTCGCCGATCGCGTTGCCCGAATAATAGCGGCTGAGGCTGGCGGTGTAAAAGAACCTGTCCGACAGCGTGTGCGAGACGATGATGGCCGCACGGTTCGTGGTCTTTCTCTCGGGGGGCAGACCCTCCAGGTCGTACCTCCACGGGAACTCATAGTCGCGCCAGCGGTGATCGGTATAGAGGAACTGGAGCGCTACGCGGAACGCGGGAGTGGTGAGGTAATCGACCTTGGCGAATGCGCTCCACGTCCGGTCAATCGAACCCGGGAAAAAGAGCTGCATGTCCTGCCACCAGCGCGTATCGCTCAGCAGGCCACGCCCGGCAACGGTGTAGTATATTTTCCCGGGTCTGATCGGACCGCTCGCGGAGGCTTCAACGTCGCTGGCCCTGTCTGTCTGCGTGTACGAGCCGAACCGGTCCCTGTTCCCCCGCACGTAGATTCTCTGCTCGTCTCCTCCCGTGCGCGTCACGATATTCACGACCCCCGCCAGCGCGTTTCCGTACTCAGGTTCAAAACCCCCGGTGTAGACGCTCATGCCGAACACGGAGCTTGCCGGTAGGACAGAGGCAACGCCTCCGGCCATGAAGTCCTGGACCGGAAGCCCGTCGACGAGATAGACCACGTCCGTCGTCTTCCCGCCCCGCACGTTCCCTTCCAGCGTGACACCGGGCTGGAGGCCAAGAACATCCGTGATGCTGCCGATCGGCAGGAGCTTGATCTCTTCCCCGCGGAGAAAGTACGTGGTCCCCGTGACGTCCTGGCGGATCAGCGGCTTATCCTGGACGACCACCACCTCGTCGAGGTGAATATCCGACGGCTGGAGCGCGGCATTGACGACCATCCGCCTGTCCGGATCGACCAGCACGCCCTTGACAAGCCGGGGGGTATAGCCGATGTGCGTGAAGCGGAGGCTGTAAACGCCCGAGCGGATGTTGGCCAGCCGGTAGCCGCCGAGCGTGTCCGTGGATGTTCCCGTGCGAAGCTCGACGACCTGAACGTTCACGCCGGGGAGCGGCTCTCCGGTTTTCCCGTCGCGCACGGTGCCTTCGACGCTCCCGTTCGTGCCTGCGTGAGACGCAGACAGGAATGCAACGCAGAGGAGAAGCAACGCGGGGAGAGGCTTCATAGTCCGTGAACTGCATCAGGGGTCAAAGGGGCGCTACGCGAGGGAAATCTACCCCCTGCGGAGTGCACAATCAAGCCCCCGGATCCACCTGACAAACACCACTGGGCGTTGTGCACCCCTGTAACTCCGGGGCGAGCGGGGCGTACGAACAGATGCAGTCCCACTGCAACTCACTTCGCCCGGGAGGGGTTACCATGTTACACGCACGCAACACGATCGCAGCGCTCTGCCTGGTCGCCGGCGGAATGCTCTGTGTGTCTTCCGCACGCGCGGGGGAGGGCGACGATTATATCACTGGAATGCCGGCCGCAAAATTCGATGGTGTCGAGACAAACGTGGTCAATGACCTGCAGAGCAACATCCCCGGCATCCAGGCCGACGCGGCGCAGCTGGTCCGCGATCTCAAGGGCCTGCGGCCCGATGATTCGTTCTCGGACTGCGTGATCCCGCTGATGGCCATACTCAAAAACGAGGACGGCGAAAGCTCGGCGCGCATACTCGCGGCGCTCGCACTCGACCGGCTCGACAGCGACATGGGCAATTTCGCCATCGAGCGGACTGCCACGTTCACATCCGACCCGATGCTGAAGCACCTCTGCACCTGGCTCGCGTACGATCGGATTACGGGCAAGCATCCCGGTGACACAGGGATAGCCTCGTTCGAGCCGCTCGAAGAGGGAGCGGAGTAACACCGCGCCTCACGCAGCAGTATTCACCCGAGACGGGTCCGGGAAAAGCCGGGCCCGTTCCGTTTTTGTTGCGCGTTCATTGCTGCCCCACTATCGCGCTCTCTGACGCGCATCGCCTTGACATTGGCGGGCACCCCGCGTACCATTCCTACCGTTCCATGCAGTCGCAGACCCCCCATCCGGAGCAGAGCCCATGACATTCAGACAGGCATCCGCAGCGCTCTTCATCGTTTCGGCACTGATTGCCGGGTGCACTCCCTCGAAACCTCCTTATCCCGCCACCGAAAAGAAGCCGACCACCGAGAAGTTCTTCGATACGACGATCGCCGATGACTACCGCTGGCTGGAGAACCCGCTCGATCCTGCCGTGCGGTCATGGGTTGCCGCCGAGAACGCCTTCTCCCGCTCGACCCTCGACGGAATGAAAGAGAGGGAGCGCATCGCGTCCCGGCTCAAGGAGCTCTACGGGGGATCCTCGGTGTCATACCGGGCGGAGTACTACCGGAGGAAGCTGTTCGCCACGAAACTCCAGCCCCCGCACGAGCAGCCGCTGCTCGTCACATTCGATTCGCCCGATGATCTCTCGACGGAACGAACGATCCTTGATCCCAACGCGATCGATACGAGCGGCGGCACCTCCATGGACTTCTTCGTCCCCTCCCCCGACGGACGGCTGGTGGCGGTTTCGCTCTCTACCGGCGGCAGTGAGAACGGCACGGCCTGCGTATTCGAGACAGCCACCGGGCGGCGGCTCCCGGATGAAGTCCCCCGCGTGAATTTTGCCACGGCCGGGGGGAGCATCGCGTGGAATGCGGGCGCCACGGGCTTCTATTATACCCGGTATCCGCAAGGGGGTGAACGCGCCCCGCAGGACACGGATTTCTACCAGCAGATCTATTTCCACAAACTCGGGACGCCCCCGGCAAACGACAGGTACGTTGCGGGAAAGGACTTCCCCCGGATTGCCGAAATCGCGCTCTCATCCAGCGAGGACGGGCGCTACATGCTTGCGCGAGTGGCAAACGGGGACGGCGGCGAATTTGCATTTCGCCTCATGGGGCCGGGAGAGCGGTGGCGCGCGATTGCCGGGTTCCGGGACGGCGTCAGGGAAGCGGTCTTTGGCCGGGACGGGAAGATCTATCTCCTTTCGACGAAGGGGGCGTCGCGCGGGCAGGTGCTCAGCATCTCCCTTGCACGTCCCGAGCTCGGTGCAGCGCGCACGGTCGTCCCGGAAGGGAGCGCTTCAATCAAAACACTGGTCGCGACATCGAACAGGCTCTATACGCTCGATGAGGCCGGGGGGCCTGAGGACGTGCGGATATTCAGCCTCGACGGGCGCTTCCGCGGGATGCTGCCGACGGCCCCGCTCCCTGCGATCACCGCGCTGATCCCGATGGAGGGAGACAGGATACTCTACGGCGCGGAGACGTACATCGAGGACTGCTCGTACTTCCTCTACGATCCGAAAACGAATGGGGCCGCCAGGACCCGTCTCGTGAACAGGCCGGTTGCAGACTTCAGCGACTGCGAGGTGATCCGGGCCTACGCCCCGTCGAAAGACGGAACGAAGATCCCGCTGAACATCATTCAGAAGAAGGGAACGGAACAGAACGGCAGACACCCGCTTCTCCTGACGGCCTACGGCGGATTTGACGCCGCGGAAGCTCCGCGGTTCTCCCCGCGCAACCGGTTGTGGGAGGAGCAGGGGGGCATCCTGGTCGACGCCAATATCCGGGGGGGGGACGAATTCGGGGAAGAGTGGCACCGGGGAGGGAACCTCACAAAGAAGCAGAACGCCTTCGACGACTTCATCGCCTGCGCGCAGTACCTCGTCGGCCAGAAATACACTTCCACGGACCGTCTTGCGATCGAGGGGTGGAGCAACGGGGGGCTCCTGATGGGCGCGGCCCTCACGCAGAGGCCTGACCTCTTCCGCGCCGTGGTGAGCCACGTCGGGATTTACGATATGCTCCACATCGAGAATTTCCCGAACGGTCAGTTCAACGTCACCGAATACGGCTCGCTCGGCGACCCCGTCCAGTTCAAGGCGACGCTCGCCTACTCGCCGTACCATCACGTGACGGACGGGACGAAATACCCGGCCGTGCTCATGATGACCGGCGACAACGACTGGAGAGTCGACCCCGCCAATTCCCGGAAGATGACGGCGCGGCTCCAGGCGGCGACCGGCTCGGCGCATCCGGTGCTGCTCCGGACCAGCTCGGCGAGCGGCCACGGGTTCGGCAGCCCGCTGGACGAGCTGGTGGCCGAAGACGTGGACGCCTTCGCCTTCCTGTTCGACCAGCTTGACATGCACTATGTCGCAGGGGGACAATGACCGCGCGGCAAACAACGGTGAGAGGGACAATCGTGATGGGGATGCTCGCGGCGCTTGCAGGGAGCGGGGCCGCTCAGCAGGGACGCGAGATGAGCGAGCCGAAGTTCACGCGCGCCGACACGCTCAGGGGCATGCTCAGGCTTGAGCGGACGTGTTATGACGTCCGCTGGTACGGGCTGGATGTGCGCGTGGACCCGGCGAACAAGACGATCGCGGGGACGGTCACAATCCGCTTCACGGCACTGGAGCCCTCGGCCGAGATGCAGGTGGATTTGTTCCGGGAAATGGAGATCCGGTCCGCCGTGCTCGACGGCGCGGACACGCTCCGCTCCAGGAGGGAATTCAACGCGGTCTTCTTCAAGCTTCCCGCACCTCTCAAGGCGGGATCGGCGCACGCGCTCGTAATCCGCTACGAGGGCGAGCCCCGCGTCTCCAGGAACCCTCCGTGGGACGGCGGGCTCATCTGGACGCACGACACGACGGGGAGTCCCTGGGTGGCCGTCGCCTGCGAGGGGGCGGGGGCGAGCCTCTGGTGGCCGTGCAAGGATCACCTGTCGGACAAGCCGGACAGCGCGCTGATCAGCGTCACCGTGCCGCCGGGGCTCGAGGACGTCTCCAACGGAAGGCTCCGCTCCGTGAGCACGCTCGCGGACGGATGGCGGAGGTATGACTGGGCGGTTACATACCCCATCAACACGTACGACGTGACGATCAACGTCGGCAGGTTCGTCCACTTCGCGGAGACGTACGACGGGGACGAGCCGCTCACGCTCGATTACTACGTGCTCCCGGGCCACGTGGAGAAGGCAAAGACGCAGTTCGCCCAGGTCCGGCCGATGCTTGCCTGCTACGAGAAGAACTTCGGGCCTTACCCTTTCCCGCGCGACGGGTACAAGCTCGTGGAGTCTCCGCACCTCGGCATGGAACACCAGAGCGCAGTCGCCTACGGCAACGGGTTCCGGAACGGGTACCGCGGCGGCTCAGGCTCGCCCTGGGGCCTCAGGTTCGATTTCATCATTATTCACGAATCGGCCCACGAATGGTGGGGGAACAGCGTCACGGCGTGCGACCTCGCAGACATGTGGATTCACGAAGGCTTTGCATCGGAGGCGGAGGCGCTGTACGTGGAGTGCGCGTTCGGCACGAAGGCGATGCTGGAGTACGTCAACGCGAAAAAGGACCAGGTGACGAACCGCCGGCCGATCATCGGGGCGTACAACGTGAACAACGAGGGGTCGGGGGACATGTACCCGAAGGGCTCGCTGATGCTCAACACGCTCAGGGGCGTGCTCGACAACGACTCGCTCTGGCACGCGCTCATCCGGGGCATTGCCACCGTGTACCGCTACCGGGCGATCACCACGGATTCCGTCGTGGCGTACGTCAACCGTCAGACCGGTACCGACTACACCTATTTTTTCGACCAGTACCTCCGATACCCCTCGATCCCGAAACTCGAGGTGGTTCTCCTGGCCAGGGGAAGCTCGCTGCGCTGCCGGTACCGGTGGCAGGCGGACGCGAAGGATTTCCGGATGCCAATCAGGGTGACCACCGCGCCGGGGACGCTTGCGTTCATACATCCCACGACGGACTGGCAGACGATGGAGCTGGGGAAGATGGATCCGGCGGAATTCCGGGTGGACGCGGACTGGTTTTACGTGGACACGCAGGTCAGGACTTATTACGTGGCGCCCGAATAGCGCCGCCCCCGGAATCCCGGCCGACGACAAGCTTCAGCCCCTTCCCGGACACGCTCTGGATCTCCACCGTCCTATCGACGCGGAGATACCTCCTGAGGCGTGAGACGAACACATCCATGCTGCGGCTGTTGAAGTAACTGTCGTCCCCCCAGAGCTCACGGAGCGCCGGGGCGCGCTCAAGCGTCGTATTCATGGCAAGGCAGAGGAGCCTCAGGAGGTCCGACTCACGCGAGGTCAGGCGCCGGACGCTCCTGCCCCGGGCCAGCGTCCGTTGCGCCGTGTCGAACGTGAACGAGCCGAGCGCGAACGTCGACGGGGCATCTTCGCGTTCCGTGCGCGCCCCGCTCCGGCGGAGCACGGCGCGGATGCGGAGCAGCAACTCTTCCATGCTGAACGGCTTGGTCACGTAGTCGTCCGCCCCGATTTTCAGCCCCTCGATCCGGTCCTCCTTCATCGCCCGCGCGGTGAGAAAGATAAGGGGGATGCCGCTGCCGGCCGCCCTGACGTCGCGCGCGAACGAGAAGCCGTCCTTTCCCGGCATCATCACGTCCACCAGGCAGAGATCGAATTTCCATTTCTTCCACGACGCCAGGCCGTCCTCGCCGTTGGTGCAGAGCTTCACGCCGAACCCGTTCAGCTCGAGGTGCTCCTGCAGGATGAACCCGAGGTTTGCGTCGTCTTCCAGGAGGAGGACTGTCTGCTTCACGGCTGCGCCTTCAGGGGGAACCTGAGCGTGACTTCCGTCCCCTCGCCGGCGCGGCTGCGCAGGCTCACCGTCCCGCCGTGGGCCTCCGTGAGGAGCCGCACGTAGCGCAGTCCGAGCCCGAAGCCCTTCACGTCGTGGAGGTTCCCGGTGGGGACCCTGTAGTACTTGTCAAAGACGCGGCCGATATGCTCCGGCGGAATGCCGATCCCCCTGTCGCGGACGTGCACAAGAAGTGATTCCCCCTCATTTTCCGTGCTCACCGTGACAACGGGCGGTCCCTGAGAATACTTCACCGCGTTGTCGAGAAGATTGTGCACGATGTTCGCCAGGTGCACCGCGTCTCCCCGGATCGTGTGACGCCCGGCAGCGGGCTCGACGCCGATCGATCCATCACGCCGTTCGACCGCGAGCGCGGCATTCCCGGCGGCGCCGGCGATGACGGCGTGCATATCGACGTCAGCCATCGCAAGATCGTAGTCCCCCTCTTCGATCACCGCCATTTCCAGGATCCGGTCCACCTGGTTTTTCATCCGGAGCGTCTCCTCGGCGATCATGCCGTTGTATTTCTTCACCCGCGCGGCGCTCCGCAGCACGTCCGGGCGGGCGATCGCCTCGCTGGCGAGCGAGACCGTGGCAATCGGCGTCTTGAACTCGTGCGTCATGTTGTTGATGAAATCCACCATCAGGACCGAGAGCCGCTCCTGCCGGAGGATCGTGCGGACGGCGGAAGCAAATCCCCACACCAGGACGACGATGAAGAGCACCGACGCGGCCAGGACGGGCCAGAGCTGCGCCAGGATATAGGCGCTCCGCCCGCTGAATGCCACGACGATGTCGTCGCGCGGCGATCCGAAGGGAAGACGGAAGAGAGGGGCGCGGAACTCGGACGCTCGCAGCTCCGGCGCCGCCTGCGGGGGACTGGCGAGCGCGAGAGAATCCCCCGCGGCTGCCGCCAGCCCGTAGGAAAAGGGGAGGGGGACGCCGGCGTCGCGCATGCATCCTTTGAGGACCGAGTCGAGCAGCGCGGGATCGAGGTGCTCCGCCGGCCGTGCGGAATCGGAAAAAAGATCGTCGTAGACGGTGGAAACGACGAAGAAGCGGTCGCGATCGCTGACCCCCGAGGCAACGACTGTCCCCTTTGGCGCCCCGTCGACGCTCACGGTCATCGAATTCGAGTCTGTCCTGAAACGGTAGGAATAGCCGATCCGCTTTTCATGCGCCGTGTCCATCAGGATGGTGTACTCCCCCTCGCGGCGGATGGTGACCGGTCCTTCGCCGGACGCTCCCGGGGCATGCGGCGTGTTTCTGCGCGCGGCGAGGCCGGACTCCCTGATCCGTGAGAGCGTCTCCCCCGCTTTGAGCTTGAGCGCCGCGGTGGCGAGCGCCGTGTTCACGTTCTCCCGGAACGCCTGCTCTTTGAGCGTGAACGCGACATCGATCAGGTATGCCTGCAGCGCGATGAGCCCGGCCAGGGCGACCGCCAGCACGAGGGGGAGCACCGTGAGCGCGCGGGGTTTTCTCATGATGGCCTCAATATACGTCCCTCTCCCCTGAATTGCGCGCGAGCGGCCCCCCGTTAACATCTCTTAACATCGTTTAACTGTCTCTCCTGCAACGCGGCGCGTATCTTTCCGTCACAGATGCGGGGGCGCGGTTGCTCCCCGCGTACACAGGCACGAAAATCCCATGACACCTGGACAGACTCTCCGGCTCATAGCGGCAGCGGCACTCCTGGCCGCCACCGCGCTCCCCGCTCGCGCGCAGGTCAACTACAACCAGCGCGACGACAAATACCGCGTCCTGGGCCTCAAGCGGGCGAAAGAGGCGTACGAGACGGCGCGGCGCGATTACGATCGCCAGGCGGAGCTCTTTGCCAAAGGGCTCATCGCGCAGGCCGATCTCGACCATTTCCACAACGCCATGGCCGACGCCGAGGTCAACTACCAGCAATCGCTCCTCGCCGTCCTCTTCGAGCAGCAGTTTGTCTCGGTGGCCCACGCGGTGAAATACCAGGCCCCGAACGGGGCAAAGCACGTCCGGCTCACGGTGGCCAACACGTCGGGCGAGAGTGAAGAGTTCCAGAAGCTCCTGAACATCGACGACAAGCTCTTCCGCTCCCTCCAGCCCGATATCGTCAACAACGTGTATGTCTCAGTCACCAACGCCGACGGCGCAATCATCAGCCAGCCCTACGAGGCGAAGATCGCGCAGCTCAGGTACGGCGAACCGGTCATGATCGACTTTGCCCTCCTGCAGGACCTGGATGCGGTCACCGTCAACATGATTTACGGGAGTGGCTCATCCCGCTCGATGAAGATCTTCCTGCAGAAGGACGCGTCCGTGAACCGGGTCGACGTCCAGTCGGAGCAGTTCTCCCAGGAGATCGAGCTGGGCGCGTCGGCGACGTTCGACCTGACGCTCGAGCTCTTCAGCGGCGTGAGCAACACATTCCGCCTCGAGGTGCTGAACCTCCCCCCGCAGATCGACCGGTATTTCAAGGACCCGACGGGGCAGGCGCGCCTCAGCCAGTTCAAGTTCACGGAGACTACCACATCGCGGAAGGCCGGCCTGGAGGTCTCGCTCCCCGACCGCCCGACGGACAATGTGCCGATGGACAGGCCGATACAGTTCTACGTCGTGGTGCTGCCGCATGACGGGCCGGCGCTTCCCCCGGGGTCCGACGCGCGTGCCTGGACGCTGAAGGAGGTCCAGGCGCTGAACGCCGGATACGTCAAGCTCGAGATCGTCCCGCGGGGAGAGGGAAAGCTCCTGGTGCGCGCGCCCCAGCTCTTTTACTCTATCAGGCCGGAGGGGACAGTGGCAATATCCGTCGACGTCGTGAACGAAGGGACGCGGCGGCTCGACAACATCGAGGTCAAGCCCGATCCGCCCCTCAACTGGACAAAAGACGTCGAGCCCGCGCTCGTTCCCTCCCTCGGGATCGGCGAAGAACGCCGCATCACGCTCACGTTCGCGCCCCCGCGCGACGTCCCCGTGGGACGGTACGAGATCAGGCTCCGCTCGAGCGCGCTCACGGACACGCGCCCGGTGAACGCGGAGGACAAGACCGCGACCGTGGAGATCACGGCAGGGACCAATGTTCTCGTCACAGCAATACTCGTGCTCCTTATCGTCGGGGTGATTGGTGGAATTGTAATGTTCGGAGTCAAACTTACGCGGAGGTGAAACACCAATGGACAATAGTCCATGGACTATAGCCAATAGTCGATAATGGAGGACCGGATGAGCAATGCAGCAATGATCGAGGCGATCGGGCTCAGCAAGAAATACGAGGACGGCGTTATGGCGCTTGAGGACCTGTCGTTCGCCGTGCGCCCGGGGGAGGTGTATGCGATGCTGGGAGGAAATGGGGCGGGGAAGACGACGACGATCAACCTTTTTCTGAATTTCATCGAACCCACGGCGGGAGAGGCGCGGATCAACGGGATCGTGACGCACAAAGATCCGCTCGCGGCAAAGGCGCATGTCGCCTACGTCTCGGAGAACGTCATGCTCTACCCCAATTTCACGGCGATGCAGAACCTGGAGTATTTCACGCGCCTCTCGGGTCAGCCGGCCCCGGAGCGGGAAGCACTCAGGCAGGCCCTGCTGCGCACGGGGCTCGCGGAAGAGGCGCACCACAAACGGTTGAAGGGCTTCTCCAAGGGGATGCGCCAGAAATGCGGAATCGCGATCGCGATCATGAAGAACGCCCCCGCAATACTCCTCGACGAGCCGACGTCGGGACTCGACCCGCAGGCGGGATTCGAGTTTATCGCCCTCCTCAAGTCTCTCCGGGGCGAGGGAAAGGCGGTGCTCATGTCGACGCACGACATCTTCCGCGCAAAGGAAGCCGCCGACACGGTGGGCATCATGAACCGGGGGAGGCTGGTCATGCAGCGCTCCGCCGCAGAGCTGGCCGGGGAGGACCTGGAGCGCGTGTACATGAAACACATCGCCGGCCACAACGGCCTGGCCGCCTGAGGCATCGCTCACACGACTGCGGAGATCATACCATGCTGAAGCTTGTCATCGCAAAGGAGCTGCGCGATATCCTGACATCGACGAAATTCATCGTCTCGTTTGCCTCGTGTTCCGTGCTAATACTCGTCGCGTTCGCGATGGGGGCTGCCGCCTACCGCTCCGAGGCAGATCGCGTCGAGGCGGCCCGGCGCGAGAACCTCAAGCAGATGGAGGGGCTCACCGACTGGATGATGGTCAGGAACAACAGGATCTTCCTGCCGCCGCAGCCCCTGGCCGCGCTCGTTGCCGGGGTTGCGGACGATATCGGGGGGACGATGGTGGTCCACGGCAGGGGGGAGATGCCCCAGGAGGACGCGCGCTACGGCGAAGAACCGGTCTTCGCCATGTTCAGGTTTCTCGATCTCGAGTTCATATTCCAGACCGTGCTGTCGCTCTTTGCCATCGTGTTCGCATTCGACGCCGTGAGCGGGGAAAAGGAACGGGGCACGCTGAGGCTCTCGTTCGCCAACCCGCTCCCCCGATCCACATTCATGGCGGGGAAGCTCATCGGGTCGTTCCTGGCGCTCGCCCTCCCGCTGCTCGTTCCGCTGCTCGCAGGGTGCGCCCTCTTCACGCTGATGGGGGTCCCCCTCACGGGCGCTGAATGGCTGCGCCTGGCGCTGATCATCGGGGCGGGACTCCTCTACGTGGGCGCATTCCTGGCGATCGGGATCGCCGTCTCGGCAATGACGGCGCGCTCGTCGACATCGTTCCTGGCACTACTGGTGATCTGGATATCTGTCGTGCTGATCATTCCCAGGAGCGCGATCCTGATCGCCGGGCGGGCCGTGGACGTTCCGTCGCTGGACGACATCAACGCGAAGAAATTCCGCTACGCCGAACAGCTCTTCGCCGAGGACCGCACGGTCATGAGCGCGTTTGCCCCCGCGGAAAAATCGGACCCCCGCGCGATGATCGCCGAGTTCCAGAAATTCATGGGGGGCCTGAACGACGCGCGTCAGAAGAAGATGGACGATTTTGCCGCCCGGTTGAGCGAGGAGCGCGCCAACGCGCAGGCCCTCCAATCAGCTGTCGCGCTCGGGATCGCCCGCGTTTCTCCTGCAACCTGTTTCACGCTCGCGGCCTCATCGCTCGCAGGAACGTCTCTTGCACTCGAGGACCGTTTTGTCGCACAGGCGAAAGACTACCAGGATGCGTTTGCGAAGTTTATCCTGGGGAAAACCGGCGTGAACCCGGGGGGCGGCATGGTGTTCAGGATGCGGATCGGTAACGGCGAAGAGGAGACACCGATCGACACGCACGAGCTGCCGACATTCGAATACCGCCCTCCCTCGCCCGGCGACGTGCTCCCCGCGTCGCTGCCGGAGGCGGGAGCGCTGGCGGCGTGCGTATTCATTTTCTTCGGCGTCGCGCACGTCGCCTTCAGGCGGTACGACCTGCGCTAGCGGACCACCGTCACAGAGCCTAACAGGAGAAGAACCATGTTCGGGACAATACTCGTCAAGGAACTCAAGGCGGTGCTCCTCACCCCGAGGTTCCCGGCCACATTCGCCGTCTGCTCGATACTCATCGTCCTCAGCACGTTCATCGGCATTCGCGAATACCGCACCGCCGAAGCCCGGTACGCGGAGGGGCTCGAACTGGCGGCGCAGACACTGCGGACGCAGTCGACGTGGATGAGCCTGTCCACGACCGCCTACCGGAAGCCTGACCCGATGCAGGTCTTCGTGCCCGGAGTCGCCGGTGACGTCGGCCGCCTTTCTCCAATTGACGGCACGGAAGACGTCAAGCTGGACAACAGCGCATACGCTGACGATCCGATATTCGCCCTGTTCCGCTCGATCGACGTCGCGTTCATCGTGCAGGTTGTCCTGTCGCTCTTTGCAATCCTCTTCACATACGACGCCGTCAACGGCGAGCGGGAGGGAGGGACGCTCCAGCTGACGTTTGCCGGCCCCGTCCCCCGGGGGACGTTCATCATGGCCAAGCTCGCGGGAGCCTGGATCGCTCTGGCCGTCCCCCTTGTCGTCCCGATGCTCCTGGGCCTCCTCCTCGTTGCGGCATACGGCGTGCCGCTCGGCGCAGAGGGCTGGGTACGGTGCGCGCTTTTCCTCCTCTCGTCGCTCCTCTACTTCACGTTCTTTATCGCGCTCGGGGTGTTCATCTCGGCGCTCACCCGGCGACCCGCAGCGTCATTTCTTGCCGCGCTCGCCGCCTGGGTGCTCCTTGTGCTCATTGTTCCCCGTCTCGCCGTCATGGTCGCGGGCGCGGCGCGTCCGGTCCCGGGCGTGGCGGAGAAGGAGGGGTGGATCGATGCGTTCGCAAAGGACCGGTGGGACCGGCAGCTGAAGGCGCTCGCCTCGCGCTGGGAGGTGCGCCAGGGGGCGATGGAGGGGATGACGGCTGCGGAGCGGGAGGCGTACCAGCAGGCAAAGCAACAGGAATGGGCGAACGAGGACGACGCGGGGCGCCAGGACGTCCACAAGGATATTGACGCCTACCGGGTCCGTGTCAACGAAGAGCAGGCGAACAGGATCGCCGCGCAGCAACAGCTGGCATTTGCACTCGCGCGCCTCTCGCCGGCGTCCTCCTATCAGCTTGCCTCCATGGGCCTGGCCGGCACGGGGGTGGAGATGAAAGCCTCGAACGAAGAGGCCATGAGAGCGTACAGGAGGGCATTCCTTGAATACACCGCGATGAAACAGAAAGAAACAGGGACGCAGGGGGGATTCAGGATCACGGTTGACAGCCAGACCGGATTCCACTTCAGCGCCCCCCGCGAGCGGGGCACGCTGGATGTGGGCGACGTGCCGGTGTTTGTTCCGCCTGCGGGGCACCCGGGCCGGGTTGCATCGTCCGTGCTCATTGACACCGGGCTCGTCGCAGCGCTCACGCTCCTCTCCTGCGCTGGGGCGTTCGTGGCGTTCATGAGGTACGACGTGCGGTAGCTCCCGGTCATTGCGAGCGTGGCGCCGCACGCGCCACAATCCCGCGCGAGATTGCTTCGGGGCGCCTTCGGCGCCCCTCGCAATGACGCATCCGCTTGACTGTCTCGGCCATTCGGGGTAGATTCACACGCATCACACCCCGCAATCTCACACCACGGAGGCCGCCCATGGAAGACACGCCGCACACGGAGGGATCGAACGCCACGGTTTCTCGCAGGGGATTCCTGAAAACCGCCGCCACGGGAGGTGCGCTGCTGGCAGCGTTCCCCGGGGGTCTCACGAGTGAAGGCGAGGCGGCGCGCACGGATGTGTCACCCTCTGCGCCTCCGCCGTTTGCGCTGGAAGAAAAGACGATCGGCGACCTCGCGGACGCCATGAGGTCGGGCGCGCTCACCGCGCGTTCCATCACGGAATCCTACATCGAGCGGATCGGCAGCGTCGACCGAGAGGGTCCCGCCCTCCGGAGCGTGATCGAGCTGAATCCCGATGCCGTCGCGATCGCCGAGGGCCTGGACCGCGAGAGGAAGGAGAAGGGGCCGCGGGGGCCGCTGCACGGCATCCCCGTCCTCATCAAGGACAACATCGACACCGTCGACCGGATGGCGACGACCGCCGGCTCGCTTGCCCTCGTGGGTTCGAAACCGCCGGAGGACGCTCACCTGGTGAAGCGGCTGCGCGCGGCTGGCGCCATCATCCTCGGCAAGACAAACCTGAGCGAGTGGGCGAACATCCGCTCAAACCACTCCACGAGCGGCTGGAGCGGACGCGGCGGTCTCACGCGAAATCCGTATGCGCTCGACAGGAACACGTCCGGCTCAAGCTCGGGCTCAGGGGCCGCGGTCGCCGCAAGCCTCTGCACGCTGGCGGTGGGAACTGAAACGGACGGTTCGATCGTGAGTCCCTCGTCCATCAACGGCATCGTGGGCATCAAGCCGACGGTCGGGCTCGTGAGCAGGACGGGGATCATCCCGATTTCCCACACGCAGGACACCGCCGGGCCGATGGCGCGCACGGTGCGCGACGCCGCGATACTCCTCGGGGCGCTCGCCGATCCAGACCCGGATGATAAGGCGACGGACGCCGGCCGGGGAAAGGCCCGCGCCGACTACACGGAAGGACTGGATCCCCGGGCGCTCAAGGGCGCGCGCATCGGGGTCGTGCGCAAATACTTCGGGTTCCTCGACAAGGTGGACGCGGTGATGAGCGTCGCGCTGGATGCGCTGAAGGCGGAGGGGGCGGTGCTTGTGGACCCGGCCGATATCGAGACGATCGGCAAGTACGACGAGACTGAAGGTACGGTGCTGCAGTATGAGCTGAAGGCGGACCTGAATGCCTATCTCGCGCGCCTCGGCCCGAACGCCCCCGTCCACACGCTGAAGGAGATCATCGAGTTCAACGAAAAGAACCGCTCACGGGAGATGCCCTATTTCGGGCAGGAGACGTTCCTGAAGGCCGAAGAGAGAGGTCCACTCACCACGAAGGAATACCTGGACGCGCTCGAAGCGGACATCAGGCTTTCCAGGAAGGAGGGAATCGACGCGGTCATGGACAAGTTCAGCCTCGACGCGCTCGTGGCACCGACGGACAGCCCGGCCTGGTTGACCGACCTGGTCGACGGCGATCATTTTCTCGGGGGCAGCTCGACCGGCGCCGCGGTGGCAGGGTACCCGAGCGTGACTGTCCCCGCGGGGTTCGTCTTCGGGCTCCCCGTCGGGATCTCGTTCTTCGGGCGCGCCTGGAGCGAGGCAACGCTGATCCGGCTGGCGTACGCATTCGAGCAAGCCACGCGCCACCGGCGGCCGCCGAAGTACCTTCCGACTGTAGACCTGCACATCTAGCGCGTCGACAGGCCGTACAAATCTCTATCCGGGGCGTTTCAGGTTCTCGTAGACGGCCTGTTCACCCATGACGACGGGAAGCTGGTGGTTCTCCGCTTCCTCCCGGTTCATGGCGACCTGCTTCAGGAACTCCTCGGATCCCCGGTGCGTGAAGAGCTCCGCCACGGGACGCCCGATGCATTCCATGATCTGCCGCGCGACTTCGTCTGCGGGCATGACTCCCTCGATGGGAGGAAGCGAGATCCCCTGCTCCGCCGCGAGAGATTTGATAACGGGGCCGGAGGCGGAGAAGAAGGGGAGCATCGGCGCCCCCTCCGTCACGGACGCCCAGTCTGTGAGGACGCCGGCCGGGCAGACGACCGTGGCGTGTATCGCCGTTCCCACAAGCTCCATTCTGAGCGCGTGCGTGAATCCGACGCAGGCATGTTTCGCAGCGACATACGCGCTGTTGAATGGATAGCCGAGCTTGCCCGCCATACTCGCGACGTTGATGATGTGGCCGCTCCCCTGTTTTCTCATCTGCACGAGCGCCGGTCGCGTCGTATACCAGAGAGCGAATGCATTGAGCGCGAACATGCTCCGGATCATCTCGTCGGTCGTGTCTTCCACGCTGGCGAAATGTCCTCTCCCGGCGTTGTTGACGAGGACATCGATCCGGCCGAACTCCTCGAGTGCTGTGCTGATAATCACTTCTGCCTCTTGCCGCACAGTGACATCGGCCGCCACGGGGATCGCCCTGTGACCGTCACGTGCGATCTCCTGCGCGACCGCTTTCAGCTGGTCTTCCCTCCGGGCGGCGATGACTACCGATGCCCCCTCTCCCGCCATCCTCCGGGCAAGCGCGGCGCCGATTCCCGAGGATGCTCCGGTGATAACCGCGACACTGTCTTTCAGCATGGGCTGAAGATTGTGCTGATTACCTGTTGTCAAGACGCCCTCCCAGCTTAATTGTCACCCGGGTCTCATCATTGCTTCAAATGTACATAAACTTATTCTTTAACTGATTGTACTATACAATAGGGGAAGCAATGTGAGTTTCCTCGGATAGCGGAAAAAATATTATCAATAATTCTTTGCGATTGTTGACTTTTCGCCACACTTTGGCTAGGTTGATTCCGCGAGGCGAGCCAATGCATCCCCGCAAGGAGATCCCCTGATGAAAATTGGCCAGCAGCAGTCGGCGGCAACACGGGAAATCATCCGTGTCGCAGAGAAGCACATAGAGGCCCGTGAATTCGACCTGGCTATGCAGAAGTTGAGCATGGCCCAGCGAATGGAGCCCGACAACATCTACATCACCGCGATCGTCGAGCGGATACACAGGCTCGCAGCGGAATCCTCGAACGGCGGACGATTTCTCGCGATTACGGTCGGGAACGAGTTTGACGAGGGAATTCGCCCCGGGCCAGCCACGCCACTGCCCGCCGAAGATATTGACCTGCAGATCAAGAAACTTACCGCAAAAGCCCAGGAACTCATCCGGCGGGGGGCGTACGAGACCGCATTCGACTCGCTTATGAACGCCTACTTCCTGGACCCGGTCAGCCCGACGTTGATGGAATCTGAAAAAACGCTCATCCCCGCGATCGAGATGATGAGGAAACAGAGGGGGAAAGAGGGGAGCGAGAGAATGAACGGCCTCGTTTCGCTTCCCCCTTCAGGCCGCAAGCCTGAGCCGGGAACGCTCAGCGCGAAGGACTCGCAGCGTATAGAAGAGCTGCGCCGGCAGAAGGAAGCGGAGCGGCTCGAGAAGGAGCGCGCGATGTGGCGTGAAGCTTCGCGCCTGCCGAAGATCCTCGAGGACGTGCTGGTGCCGCTGCCCAGGGATGAAGCGCAGCCGCCGCCACCCGAGGAACCTCCGAAGGAGCAGGGGGGGTTCTTTACCAAGCTGCGTCACGGGAAGCTCCTGGGATAGTCTCCGTCAGGGGAGCTGTCAGAAGGGGCGCCTTGCGATGCAGGGCGCCCCTTTGTATTATAGACGCTTCCTGGCGGAGATTTCCCATGTGTTGCCTTCTCAAATCTCTGGCCCTCCTGTGCGGTGTGGCCTGCCTGGCACACGCCACGGCCTCCCCGTCCGGCCCCGGCGCGACGGTCGGCGGAACTGTGCGCGACGCCGCCACCGGCGAACCCCTCGCCGCTGCTAACGTCCGGCTCCTCGGCACATCCCGCGGCACGATCACCAATTCCGCGGGGGAGTATTCCCTCTCCGTTGACACGGGATCCTGCCGTCTCCTCTTCACGATGATCGGGTACTCCCGCGACACAATCGCCCTGCGCATAGCGGGCGACGCGCACCGCGACGTCCGGATGCAGCCCTCCGCGATCGTTCTTCCCGAAGTCCTCGCCACCCCTGAAGATCCTGCGATCGGCATCATCCGCCGCGCCATCGACAACAAGCAGCGCTGGATCGACCGGCTCCGGTCGTACGCCATGAACGCATTTACCCGCATGACGATCTATCGCGATACCGCGATCGCGGCCATCCTGGAATCATACACCCGGGGATACTGGCGCGCCGGCGACACGCTCAGGGAGGTGGTCACACAGCGACGGCAGACTTCGAATGTCGCGGAGGCGGTCAATCTCATCTCCGTCGGGCGGATCCTGAACTTCATGGAGGACGAGATCAACCTCGTCGGATTCTCGTTTGTGGGCCCCACCGCACGCAATGCGCTCGACTACTACGATTACAAGCTCGTGCGCACCAGGACATCCGGTGGGAATGACATTTTCGAAATCCGGATGATCCCCCTGACGCGCATGCGACCCCTGTTCGAAGGGACGGTGATGATCGCCGGGGGCACGTATGCCCTCGTGGGGGTGGACCTCACGCCAAACCAGGCGTTCCAGATCCCCCTGGTCAAGGACCTCAAGCTCCGGTACAGGCAGGAGTTCTCGCTGTATGAATCGTCGTTCTGGATGCCATCGGACATCCGTATCGACGCCTCGGCCAGGTTGGCGGTCCCGGGAATGACAATCCCCCCCTTCGCGATGGTGCATACGTCTGTCATCTCTGACTACGACATTAATTCCCCTTTGCCGGACTCGGTGTTCGGGAAGCCACGCATCACTGTCGATTCAACGGCCGTGAGATTCGACTCGACCTACTGGGCGCGCAACGTCGTGCTCCCCCTCGATTCGGTGGAATCCCGCGCCTACCGCACGCTCGATTCGACGCAGTCGCTGGAGATGCAGTTCAAGCCCAACGGCGTGGCGTTCACGCTCGCCGACATAGGCACTGCACCGGCGACGCTCATCTCATCGATCGACTTCGCATACAACCGGGTGGAAGGTCTCCACCTCGGCCTCTACCCGGATATCGACACGGTTACCGAACGCCTCTCGCTCAGGGGGGGATGGGCGTACGGCCTTTCCGACAGGCTCGCCACGTACGGCGCCGGGTTTACCTGGTATACCGAACGGACGCGCACACTGGGAATCGGTGGCGACGTCTACCGCTCCGTCGCAGGTGCCCCCGATCACGGGTTCTATGCCCCCCTGACGAACGCTATGGCGGGCCTCTTCGGCAAGGAGGATTACGGGGACTACTACCGCGCCGAGGGGGAAAAAGCGTTCATCACCGTCCGCCACTCGCCGGTCTTCCGCTGGCGCCTGACGTATACGAGCGAGCGTGAGAGCCCGATGCCGGTCGCGACCAGCTACAGCTTCGCCTACAGGAGCGAACCGTTCCGGCTCAACCCGGCTGCCGAGCCGGGCCGGATGGGCTCCCTCACGCTGGATGCGAGGATTGGCAATGAGCAGCCCCCCCTTGACTTCGTGCTGGAAGACGGCCTCGACGTAACGCTCGAGCACGCCTCTCCTTCGCTGACAGGTGGGAACTTCGATTTCACGCGGTATGATGCGGAGCTCTCGCTGACCGTGCCGACGTTCGCACAGAGCTTCCTGTTCAAGCCGGGATTCCGCCTCCGGGCGATGACGGGGGGATCGTGGGGGGACCTCCCCGTCCAGCGCCGCTACGCGATCGAAAGCACGCTGTCGGGAGGCACGATGCTCGGCGCCATGTACGGCCTGCATCCCCGCCAGTATACCGGCACCGGCTACGCGTCCGTCGTGCTCGAACATAATTTCCGGTCCCTCCCCTTCCTCGCGCTCGGGATCCCGTTTCTCTACGAAAACGGGATCGAGCTGATCGTCTTCGGCGGCGTCGCTCGCCCCTGGGGCGCGCCTGCGGCCCCGGGCGGAGAGATGCACGGCACGTACGGCGAGGCCGGGTTCGGGATCAGCAGGATCCTCCAGGTTCTCCGCGTCGATTTTGCCTGGCGCCTTGTCGCTCCCCGCACGTTCTATTTCGCGCTCAACTCGGCGTCATTCCTCTGACGGCATCACTCCTGTTGAAAATCTCCAGCCATTTGCGTATTTTACGTCGTTTTTCACTACCGAAGGCATGCAGAGAAGGGATATCCGAAATATCGCGATCATCGCGCACGTGGACCACGGCAAGACGACGCTGGTGGACCACATGCTCCGGCAGACCGGGACGTTCCGACAAAACCAGCAGGTGGTCACGCGCGTCATGGACTCCAACGATCTGGAGCGTGAGCGCGGCATTACGATCCTTGCGAAGAACACCGCGGTACACTACGGCGGCGTCAAGATCAACATCGTCGACACGCCGGGTCACGCCGATTTCGGCGGCGAGGTGGAGCGCACGCTCACAATGGTGGACGGCGTCCTGTTGCTCGTGGATGCGGCCGAGGGACCTCTCCCCGGCACGAAGTTCGTGCTGAAGAAGTCGCTCGATCTCCACCTCAAGCCGATCGTCGTCATCAACAAGATCGACAGGAAGGACGCGCGTCCCCACGAGGTGCTGGATCTCGTCTTCGAGCTGTTCCTCTCCCTGGGGGCAAGCGACGCGCAGCTCGATTTTCCCACCGTGTACTGCATCGCCAAGCAGGGGATCGCGCGCAAGGAGCTGGACCACGAGAGCACAAACCTGGTTCCCCTGCTGGACGCCATCATCGAGCACGTCCCGCCCCCCCCGGGAGACGTCGACCTGCCGTTCCAGATGCTCGTCACTACGATCGACTACAACGATTACCTGGGCCGCCTCGGCATCGGCCGCATCCACCGCGGGACGATCAGGCTGGGGAGCCCGATGAAGATCATCCACACGGATGGGCGGGTCGACGATGCGCGCGTGACGAAGATCTACACGTTCGACGGCCTCAAGCGGCTGGAGGTGGCGGATTCGGGCGCGGGGGACATCATCGCGATCGCGGGGATGGAGGACGTGGACATCGGCGAGACGATCGCCGACGAGGCGGACCCATCGCCGCTCCCCTTCGTGGCGATCGAGGAGCCCACGCTCTCGATGAACTTCCTGGTGAATAATTCCCCCTTCGCAGGGCAGGAAGGGAAATATGTCACCACGCGGCACCTGAGCGAACGCCTCACGCGGGAGCTTCGCTCGAACGTCAGCCTCCGCATCGAGCTGACCGACTCTCCCGACACGTTCAAGGTCAGCGGGCGCGGCGAACTGCACCTGGCGATCCTCATCGAGACGATGCGCCGCGAGGGGTACGAGTTCCAGGTCTCCCGACCGGAAGTGATCTACAGGCGGATCGACGACGTCCTCTCCGAGCCGATGGAGCACGTGGTGATTGACGTGCCGGACGAGTACGTCGGGGTCGTGATCGAAAATCTCGGCCGGCGGCGGGGGGAAATGAAAAACATGGTCACCTCGGGGGGCAACACCCGCCTGGAGTTCGTCGTCCCCGCCCGCGGCCTGATCGGGTTCCGGGGCGAGTTCATGACGCAAACCAAGGGAACGGGAGTGCTCCACCACAATTTCCACGGCTACGAGCCCTACCGGGGGGACATGGCCCACCGGACGAAGGGGGCGCTCGTGACGATGGAAGCGGGGGAGTCCGTCGCGTACGGCATGTGGAAGCTCCAGGACCGCTCCGTGTTCTTCATCGCCCCGGGGACAAAAGTGTACGTCGGCATGGTGGTCGGCGAAAACTCCCGGGAACAGGACATGACCGTCAACGTCTGCCGGACCAAGCAGCTGACCAACATGCGGGCCTCGGGATCCGACGAGGCCGTGCGCCTGGAGCCGCCGCATATCATGACGCTCGAGCAGGCAATCGAGTGGATCGGCGACGACGAGCTGGTGGAGGTCACGCCGGCAAGCATCAGGATTCGCAAGAAGGTGCTGGACGCCAACGTCCGCAACAGGATGTCGAGAAAGAAAGCGGAAACCCAGGAGGAAGCTCCCCGTCCCTAGGGAGGCCCCCCGTCTCTTATCCCACACCCCACCCTCAACCGTGACAACGAAAAAGGTCTCAGACAAGGCGGTCGCCGCGGCCATCGCGGACCTCTCCGCGCTCGCTACCAACCTCTGGTGGTCCTGGAATCCCCAGGCGCAGCAGGTATTCCGTGAACTCTCCCCCTCGGTCTGGGAGTCAAGCAACCACAATCCGGTCGAAATCCTTCGCTGGGTGAGCCCGCTGGAGCTCCGCGTGAGGCTCCAGAACCCGGTCTTCCACGCGCAGGTGACGAGCGTGTGCGCCGAGCTGCGCGCGTACATGTCCGCCAGGCGGACCTGGGCAGCGACGCGGGGACGGGCGCTCAGGGAGTCCCCCATCGCGTACTTCAGCGCCGAGTTCGGCCTCCACGAGAGCGTGCGGATTTATTCCGGGGGCCTCGGGATACTCGCGGGGGATCACGCCAAGAGCGCGAGCGACCTTGGCCTCCCCCTCACGGGCATCACGCTGTTCTACCGCCAGGGATATTTCCAGCAGCAGATCTCCGGCGACGGCTGGCAACAGGAGCGCTATCCGAGCTACGACCCGGCCCGGCTCCCGATTGCGCCCGTCGTCGACGCGAAAGGGAAACGCGTCATCTGCTCGGTCGAGATCGGCGGCGACAGCGTGCGGCTGCAGGCGTGGGCCATACAGGTGGGGCGCATCAAGCTCTACCTGCTCGACACGGACCTCCAGGAGAACGACCAGAAATACCGCGAGCTCACCGCACACGTCTACGGGGGGGACAACTGGACCCGCATCGCCCAGGAGATCGTGCTCGGGATCGGCGGGGTGAGGCTCCTCCGGGCGCTGGGGATCGCCCCGGGCACGTTCCACATGAACGAAGGACACAGCGCGTTCCTGACGGTGGAACTCCTCCGCGAACGGATGGCAGCGGGGAGCAGCATGGAGGACGCCGCCACGTGGGTGAAGCAGCACTGCGTGTTTACCACGCACACCCCCGTTCCGGCCGGCCACGACAGGTTCGACGAGGGGCTGATGAACGCCGCGTTCCACGCGTTCGCCTCCGGCGCGGGGATCTCCATGGACGCACTGATGAAGCTGGGCCGCGAGCACCCGGAGAACGGCGGCGAGGCGTTCACGATGACCGTGCTCGCGCTCAGGCACTGCCGCGCGGCCAACGGCGTGAGCGAGCTTCACGGGAAAGTGAGCCAGGAGATGTGGAAGTCGCTCTACCCCGGCACCCCCGTGGCAAAAATCCCCATCGGGCACGTCACAAACGGAATACACACCGCCGGGTGGACGCTCCCCACCGCGAGCCAGTTCTGGACGACTCGCCTCGGGAGCGGGTGGCAGTACCGCCTGCGGGACCCGAAGTTCTGGAAGGAGGCGGTCTCGCCGGCGACGGTGTCCGACGAGGAGCTCTGGGCGCTCCGCATGGCGCTCCGCCGGGAGCTGATCGAGTTTGCGCGCAGGCGCCTCGCCGAACAGAACCTCAGGTACGGAACCAACGATCCGGGGGCGCTCGACCATCTCCTCTCCCCCGACGTCCTGACGATTGGATTTGCGCGGCGCTTCGCGACGTACAAGCGCGCTCCCCTCTTCTTCAGGGATTTCGAATGGGCCTTCCGCACGCTCACGTCAAAGGAAACGCCGATCCAGCTCGTCTTCGCCGGAAAAGCGCACCCGCGGGATGACGCCGGCAAGCGCTTTATCCAGGAGATCGTGGGCATCTCCAGGCGCGGCGACCTTTTCGGCAAGGTGGTCTTTGTCGAGGACTACGACATCAACGTCGCCCGCCACCTTGTTGCGGGGGCCGACGTCTGGCTGAACACGCCGCGGCGGCCGATGGAGGCGAGCGGCACGAGCGGGATGAAGATCGCCATCCACGGCGGGCTTCACCTGAGCACGATGGACGGGTGGTGGCGCGAGGCGTATGACGGCCACAACGGCTGGAAGATCGGCGAGGACACCACGGCGAGCACGGATCAGATGCAGGACGACATCGACGGAGCCTCGCTCAGGGCTGTCCTCGAGCAGGAGATCATCCCCCTCTACTATGACCGGGGGAAAGACGGCGTCCCGCACAAGTGGCTGAAGAAAATCCGCCACGCGATGGCGACGCTCATCCCCGTCTACAACACCGAGCGGATGGTGGCAGAATACGCGGAAAAATACTATAGTCCGGGCAGTTAGCGTTCCCATCGCGTTTCCTTCATTGTGAGCACGCCGCATTTATCATGCGGCGTGTTTTTTTTGCCCCGTCGGGAGGGACGTGAGCAACTTTTGACGACGTTCTGCATCTTTGCCTGTGAGACCACACTCCGGCGGAGCCGTGCAGCAGAAAACCGACCAGGAACTCCTTGCTCTCATGCGGGGAGGCAGCCAGAAGGCGTTTGCCGAACTTTACAGACGGTACAGGTCGGGCCTCTACGCGTTCTGCTTCCGGCTCCTGGGCAACCGGGACGAAGCCGAAGATGCGGTGCACGAGACGTTCGCCAGGCTGGCCGCCTCGGGCGCATCGATCGCCGAGCCCCGGGCGTTGAAAGCGTGGCTCTACCGCGTGGCCAGGAACGAAGGACTCATGGGCCGGAGGCACAACGGTGCCACGGGCGATGCGGATTCCGTGTGGGCGGAAGATACCCCGCAATCGATCGCAGAGAGAGCCGACACCCGGTCGCTGGTCCGGGAGGCAATGGAGCGGCTCCGCGTTGAATACCGGGAAGTGCTTCTCCTCCGCGAATTCGAGGGAATGACATACGATGAAATCACAGAGGTGACGGGCGCGAGCCCGGCCTCCGTGAAGTCGAGACTCTTCAGGGCACGGAGGGCGCTTGCGGGCCTCCTCGAAAATGTTCGCAACGAAGAAAGGAACATGCAATGACGTGCGATGAGATTCAGGCCGCGATCAGTGCCTACGCTGACGGAGCGCTCCTGACTGGTGAGGAAGGAGACATGTTCGTGCACATCGGGACGTGTGCGGCCTGCAGGAGGTTTTTCGGGAGCGTGCTTGATATCAGGAGCACGGTGGTCGCGGCGACCCCTGTCGATGTCCCGGAGAGCCTTGACAAACGCGTCCTTGCGATACGTCCGCGCGCTGCGCGGCCGCTTGCTCAACGGAGGAGGTGGCTCACAGAGATCTGGATGCGGCGGCTCTCCGTGCCGCTCCCATCGGCCGCACTTGTGGCGCTCGCGCTTATTTCGATTACGATTTTTTCTCTCTCTCTGCTCCTGAAGCCCAGCGAGGTGCCGCTCCTGACGCTCCCAACCGTCGACGTCTACGCGGAGCACCCCGACGCACCTCAACACATTGAATAGGGAGTCGCCATGAAGAAGACTACGCCTCTCGTCGCCATGCTCGCCATCCTCGGCAGCTGTGCAACTGCGCGGCCGCAGGACCCGGTGGCAGACAGCACTTCCACGATTGCCGCTGTCACAACGACAATACAGGGGGACACACTCAGGCCGCCCCCCGGATTTGTCGATGTCGACAGAGAACCGGTTGTGGTCAAGAAGGTGGAGCCCGTGTACCCGGGACTCGCGATGAGGGCGGGGATGGAGGGAAAGGTGTGGGTGAAGGTGTGGGTCGATACGCAGGGGAGGGCCCACGACGTTGTCCTTTTGAAGAGCGACGCGGATGTGTTTAACGGGGCTGCAATTGAAGCGGCGAAACAGTTCCTGTTCGAGCCTGCCCAGATTAAAGGGAAACCGGTCGATGTCTGGGTGTCTATTCCATTCAAATTCCGGCTTGCCGAGAAAAAACCCCCCATCATTGGTGCTACAGACACGATCACCGCGGGGCCCATCCCAGGCGCAATGTATGATTTCGTTCGAGATGTGCTCCAGGGCCCGGTCCCGGACACGGTTCACGTAAATGAATTTGTGGCACCGGGAACGCAATCGATCGCGGGGGGATATCTCAGGCCGCTCAGAGAGGCGCTGGAAGAACAACGGAAAGGGAAGGAGTCGATTGAACAAAAGGGAAGAAAGGTCGTCTTCTTCACCATGGGAACCAGCGAGGGAGGGAGCGGTTACCTTGTCTCCAGGACTGAAAACCCGGGTAAGACTGCCTCGGCACACTACCACACGATCGTCGTTGCCAAGGACCCCGGCGGGTCCTGGAAAATCACGTTCTGGCAATCCTGGCAGGGCGGGAGATCGACCCGCTAGCCCACGCTAGTTGTCTTTCGCCCCCTGGTTGATCCAGGCGGCGATCACAGCCCGCACGCTGTCCGGGCAGTAGGGACCCCCCTGCGGCATGCGGTCACCGAAGGGGGGATTCGGCGACGTCTTCTTCATGATGAGACTCGAGTCCGCGTTCCCGGGAACAATAGCCGGCCCGTGAATCCCCCCCTTCAGCAGATCTGCAACGGTCCCCACGACGAGACCGTTGGTCCCGCCGTGGCAACCGGTGCACCCGTACCTGTCGAATATCGGGAGGACGTTCTTCGAGAACGAGACGGCTACACTCGCCGTCGTGTCCGGATTCGCGGCGGATGTCACGGGGGGATTGATCCCCATGTCCGTGCATCCGCCGGCGAACGCCAGGAGGAAGATGAAGGCAATGAGATTGCTTCGTCGCAAAGAGCGCTCCTCGCAATGACGGGGGCGCGTCATTACTTCAGGAGCAACATCTTGCGTGTGGCCACGGGAGCCCCGTCGGCCGTGAGCCGGTAGAAGTACACTCCGCTGGCAATCCGCGCCGCGGCGACCGGCAGCGCAGCCAGCAGCGCAAGTGCACACACAATATCCCTTCTCCTCATACTCCCTCCGCTGATTGTGGCAGGACGTGCTCTATCAGTCAGTAAAGCCGAACGGGGGGGGATAAAGTTCCTCAGGCGGGGTGGGATTCGAGCAGGTAATCGAGCCAGCGGCGGGTGAGCTTCTCCATGACGCTGTTGGAGCGGAGGCGCGCGGCGAGGTGCGCGAAATCGACCTCGTCCATCAGCTGGTCCTGGTTGACGCAGGTAAAAACGAACTCCTCCTTTCCCGTCAGCGGATCGACGTGTCGCTGCAGACACTGGGCGCAGACGGCCTTCATCATGCACTGCATCGGCGAATTGATCGAGGCGATCGCGACGTGACCCGTATTAAGCCACTGGCGCAGAATGCCGTGGCGCGCCTCTGCCACGGCGGCCATCATCCTGTCTGACCCGATGGCGATCACCCTCCCCGCCTCGGCGAGCGGGATGGGCACGGGCCCGAGTTCCCCCCGTGCGTAGAGGAGCATGGCGTCGATAATCGTGCCTCGAACGGAGCGGTCGTTTGCGCGGCGGGTTTCAATCAGGGGACCGGCATCGACGGAATAGACCACGACGTCCGTACCGGCTTCGATTTCCTCCCGCTTGAAGCACCCTTCCTTATTCCTGTACCCGGCGAAATAGATGACGCGGTTGTTCTTCTCCCTGAATGCCCTGGCGATCGAGAAGAGAACGGCGTTGCCGAGCCCTCCACCGAGGAGCAGGACAGTCCCGTTTTCGGTGATCTCGGTCGGGGCGCCCGTGGGCCCCATGACGACAACGCGACGCCCGGGCTCCAGGAGCGCGCAGAGGCGGGAGCTGGCGCCGAGCTCCAGCGCGATGAGGCCGATCGTCCCGGCCTCCCTGTCCACCCACGCTCCCGTGAGGGCGATACCTTCCATTGTGAGCGCTGTCCCCTCCACCGTACGCGCGTCCGTCTCGTAGTCCTGCAGCCTGTAAAACTGCCCCGGGCGGAAGGCCCGGGCCGCCCGCTTTGCGCGCACGACCACCTCGACGATGTCAGGAGCGAGCCGGTTGAGAGCGACGACGTGTGACGTGAGATCGTCATCCAGGCGACCGGCAAGCGCATCCCAGGCACCCTCCCCCGGCGCACCGGCGCGCGCCGGGGCGACTTCCCCCTCGAGCAGCCGGAGGACTTCCCGGTGCCCCTCTTTTGCCGAGGCCATCGCCCGCACGACGTTCCCCGCAAATGCGGGATGGTTATCGCCGTAATACGAGACGTACCGACCGTTGTGCGCGTACGACGTGAAAAACCCGGTCTCTCCCGGGGCCGCCGGAGCGAGGCGCTTCCCCTCCGGTCCCTCTTCCAGGACATGGGGGGTGAAGAATTCCCTGCCGAGCGCGAACGTCCCCGGGTGCTCGCGCTCGTACATCACGTTCGGTGATGTGCCCGCGGCTACCATGACGGAGCGGGCCGGCACGCGGAGCGTCTCCCCCGTCCCTTTCCATGCGCCCCCGGAGAGTGCCGTGCGCTCAAAGATCACGGCGCTCACGGCGCCACGGGCGTCGGGGACGGCCTCCGCGGGGTTCATGCAGTCGACGAATGCGATCCCTTCTTCCAGGCTCTTGATGATCTCCTCGTGGTTGAGCTGGTAGGCGGGAGAATCGAGCATTGCTTTCCTGTAGAAGATGCGCACGCCTCCCCAGGAACGGACAAGCGCCGGAATGTCCGGCGCCTCTTTGCGAGCCGCGGCACGAGTCCGTTCATCCTCGAGCGCCCGCGCGTGGGCGAGGAATTCTCCGAGAATCTCATTCTCTTCGCCGTCGAAGAGGCGTTCGATCGACTCCTTCCCGTAGCGGGCAACAAGCGCGTCATACCGCTTTCGGATCTTCGTCACCTGGACAGGGTAGTACGCCATCAGCTCAGTGGCCGTGTCGATCGCGGTCAGCCCTCCGCCGATCACGACCGCGGGAAGGCGCACCTGCAGGTTCGCCAGCGAGCTCTCCTTCGCCGCACCCGTGAGCTGGAGCCCCATCAGGAAATCGCTTGCCTTCCTGACGCCCCGCAGGAGGTTGTTCTTCATGGCGACAAACGAGGGCTTTCCCGCTCCTGTCGCGAGGCATACGTGGGCGAAGCCGTAGCTCCAGGCGTCCTCCAGCGTGAGCGTCCCGCCGAACCGGACGCCGCCGTGGATGCGGAAGTGGGGCCTCCGGGCGAGATTCAGGTGGAGCAGCGTGAGGAAGTTCTTGTCCCACCGCACCGTGATCCCGTATTCGGAGACGCCGCCGAACCCCGCGAGTATGCGGCGGTCGAGCCGCTCTCCGAGCGTGCGGACGTCGCGCACGGGAGCACCGGGGGGAGGAGGCTCGATCTTCAGTCCGTCGAGCGCGACGACGCCGAATCCCTCGTTCAGGAAGTAGTGCGCCAGCGTGTATCCCGCCGGTCCCAGCCCGACGATCAGTATGTTGAGACCGTTGTAGGGAAGCGCGTGGGGGCGGGCGGCGTTCAGGGGATTCCAGCGCGTGAGAAGCGACCAGATCTCAAAACCCCACGGAAGCCCGAGCACCGATGTGAGTATGCCGGTCTCCGCCTGGGGGATATTGACCGGGTCCTGCTTCTGGAATATGCACGACTTCATGCAGTCGTTGCAGATCCGGTGGCCGGTCCCGGGCACCATGGGATTGTCCACCATGATGATCGCCAGCGCGCCGAGCGGGTCGCCCTGTCTCATCAGGAGGTGCGACTCGGAGATCTTCTGGTCAAGCGGGCATCCTGCGAGTTCAAAGCCAAGCGGGTTTTTTCGGGCAGCCCCGGCGAATCCGCGCGAGCATGTGTCCTTCTCCCGTTCGTGGCAGATGATGCAGTAGTCGACCTCGCCTTCCACCTCCCTCGGCGTGAACCGCTCGTCGGTGAGCGTGAACCCGTCCCGCCGCCGGAGCGTGGAGGCGGGGCCGGAGTGAACGGTGGCCCCATCCGCGTCCTCATCCACAGTGTCGACGAGCCTTTCGTAGTCGACGGGGTGCGGGATGCGCAGGAGGCCCCAACCCTTCGTCCTGGCTCCCCCCTCATAGCAGAGCCGGGCGACGAGCTTCTCAAAGAGGACCGTCAGGGTAGTGAGATACCCGGCGGGATCGGCGCCTCCGCGCGGTTCCCCCGTCTTCACCGCGAGCGTGCGGATGAACGCCTCTGACTCCGGCGGGAGCCCGGACTTCAGGTACCGCGCGTGATCAAGGAGGATGCGGATTGCGGAGGCCAGGGCGAGCTCGGCGTCCCCCACCGGGAGTCCGCTCATAGAATCCATGACACGCCCCGCCTGCCGTTCGAGTGACGACAGGTCCTCGCCTATCTCCGCGGCGGACGTGTAGCGCTTGAGCGCTTTTCGTTCGACGAATTCTTTCCTGACGCTGAATATGACGCTGTCGCGGGAGGCCCGATTTTTTATGACCCCGTACTCCTCTTCGATCCCGAAGAGACGCACAATGAACTCGCTTACACGGGGAGCGAGATCGACAAGAATTGTGGAAATTTCAGCATGCGAGAGGGCCCGACTGTCAATATATCTTATATAGCGGGCAGCAAGGGAAGGGTCCCGCTTCCTGAGGTCTTCTCTGAATAAATCTGTCAGGCGGGCCAGACTGGATGGGATAAAGAGATCATCAAAGGTGAAACCCGGAACGTGAAGCTCCATGCATTCTCCCGAAGCAACAACTGTTCAGCACGCTGAGGTTATAACCGGATGCTCCACCCGTTGGTTTCAGACACTTTCGTCCTTTGATTTTCTGCAACTTTACGGATGGAATGTTCTCCAATTATGAGAATTGTAGCCATCAGAATTCGGAATCGGCGGAGCCTGGGGAAAAATAGTTACGAAATCGGTCAATTTCGCAAAAAATGCAACTGGCACAAAATCTGTTAGTTTCGTGGTAGAACTAATGAGGTGGCGATATGTATGCAAACACGACGGCAGCAATGATGCAGAAGACAGGGCAGAGACTCTACACGATAGGCGAAGCGGCCGACCTTATCGGGGTCTCCGTCCCGACGATCCGCATGTACGAACGTGAAGGCTTGATCATTCCATTGAGGAAGACGTCGCGCCACAGGCTGTTCGCCGAGGCGGACCTCGAAAGAATCCGCTCCATCCGCAGGACGATAAGCACCGAGAAGGTGAGCATCGCCGGCATCCGGCGCCTTATGTCTCTCGTCCCCTGCTGGAAGATGAACAACTGCGCCGCCGAAGACGTGGCCCGCTGCCCCCGCTCCACGACGCAGGGCTCCCCCTGCTGGATGGTGACGGGGAAAGACTGGAAATCCAAGAGCGACCGCTGCCGGACGTGCGGCGTGTACGTGAGGACGGCCGACTACGTGCAGCTCAGGGGCGTGCTCCAGGAGTTCGGCGTCGACGCCACGGCGGAGTCCTCCCTCACGGCCTGATCCGGGGGGCGTCGCAGTGCGGCGCCCGCCCCCGGCAGTTCATTCCTTGGGTGCAGGGGCGTGGGACGGGACGGTGAACCGCACCGTCTTGTCCCACGTCCGCCTCTCCTTCCTGACGTATTCAATCCAGAGCGCCCGCACGACCACGTAGATCCAGAGCTGGCAGTAGGTGAAATACATCAGGACAAGCACGGGGACGTGCTTCAGCCTGTCTTCCCCGTCGTACGAGATCGCGAGCATCGTCTCGAACAGGAAGAGGAAGAACGCCATGATCCAGACGAACGTGTAGGGACCGGGGAGCGCGATGCTGACCAGGTTTGCGGCGCTCACGACGAAGAGCAGGTCGGAGATCACGATCGCGACGAAAAAGACGTAGTAGAGGGAAAGCGTGTAGAGGACGTCGAACATGAGCCGCTTGCTCCGAAACCGGCGGATCCGCCGGAGAAATTTCCCCAGCACGTAGTTGTTCCCGCGCACCCAGCGCGTCCGCTGCCGGACCCACACGCCCCAGGTCTGCGGTTCCTGCTCGTAGGTGAGCGCGTACGGCACGAAGCGGATCTTGTACCCTTCCTGGTATATCCTGATGCTCAGCTCGGAATCCTCCGTGAGGGCCTCCTCGTCCCATCCGTTAAGCTGGCGGATCAGCCAGGTCCACATGACGAAGTTCGTCCCCGGGAGCGTGGCAATGTTGTGCATCTGCCAGCGCCCGGCCTGCAGCATCGACTGGAAGCTGAGCGTCTCGATATTGATGAACCGGGTGAGGAGGTTCACGTCCTTGTTCACCGTCCGGAATTTTCCCAGCGCCGCGCCGAGCTCCTTGTTGACCAGGAGCTGCGCCACCAGGTAGCGGAGCGCGTCCCTGTCCGGGGAGTTGTCCGCGTCGTACACCGCGATGATCTCGCCCGTGACAGCGGTCAGGGCCAGGTTGAGCGCGCGGGATTTCCCCCTCCCCCCTTCCCCGGGGGGGACGTCGAAGAGCCTGACGCGCCCATCGCGCCGCGCCGCCTCCAGGATGATGTCCCGCGTCGCGTCCGTGGACCCGTCGTTGATGACCACGACCGAGAGCCTGTCCGCGGGATAGTCCATGCGCAGCATGGCGGCAATCGTCTCGCCGATCACCTGCTCCTCGTTGTGCGCCGGGATCAGGATCGTGCAGGAGGGATAGTCGAACGTCATCCGGTCGATGCTCTTCCTCTGCCGGAGCGATTTGATGTAGTTGATGTAGCCGAACACCGTCAGGACGAACTGGTACCCGATCATGAACCAGATCAGGATGACCGCCACCACGAAGAGGACGCTCAGATCGATCTCCAGGAACGTCATGCGTAGCGCCTCCTCACGATTTTGAGCGTTATGTACATCCCCACGAGCAGCAGGACCGCGCATGTCCCGAAGACCGCGATCGCGTTGGACGACCAGAAGGACGTGAGGCTGACACCGAAGGACACCACGTCGCCCACCACGAGCCGGGCGCTGTGCCGTCCCGGGGGGAGCGCCACGGTGAAGCAGTCGTTCCCCCTGAGCGCGGTGAACGGCACGGACTGGCCGTCGAGCGCCACCGCGGTCGGCTCCCGGTTGATCGCCACCAGCGCGCGCGTCTCGGATTCGTAGGCGAACGACACGCTCCGCAGGCCCTGGGAGAACGACAGGAGGTTGCCGGTGAGCGAGAGGATGCGCGCCTCCAGCTCGTGCGTGGAGAACGCGGGGCTCCCCTCCGTCCCGGCGTCAATCGCGTGGTCGCCCGCGGGAATCAGGAATGCGTTCTCGCGCGAGGGGGCGTGGAGCGCGCCGTCGATGCGGATCGCGCGCACGTCCGGGGGGAGCTTCAGCGTGAACGAAGAGGGCGAGCTGACGGCGTACCCGGTCGGGGTTCTCCGGCACGTGACGTCCCCGGCAAGGGCGAAGGGGAAGTACCTGATGTCCTGGGGATTGACGCTCGACTCGGAATAGACGGTCACGCGCGGAGCGCCGAGCGCCGCGTGCCGCAGAAGCTGGACGCTCTCCGTGCCCGTCTGCATGAGCGTGGGAAACGGGGTGACCTGCTCCACGCGCCGCACGCTCACGATGTTCAGGTCGAGCATGAGCCGCGAGCGTCCCCCCATGAGCGCGGCGTACCGCGCGCCGATATCCTCCTCGCGGGAGGGCTTCGTGGCCCACATCCTCTCGGGGTCCTCCACCTGCAGCGTGAAGCCGTACTGCTTCTGGAGCGCGAGCACGGAAGCCATGTCCGCCCCGAGGTACTCCCTGAGCTCCGGGGCGCCGTAGCTGTCCATCGCGGTCACGATGACCTGGAACCCGGGCCTGGCCGCGGCGACTCCGCCGAGCATGCCGAGCAGCCGCCGGTAGACCCCCTCGAGGACGCCCACGCGGAAGTCGGCCACTTCCCTGCGCGACTCGGGCGACGCTTTCCAGTAGCGCGCAGACGTGGAGTCGAAGACATCCTCCATGTCGAACCCGTACCTGCGCCGGAACTCCGCGAGCGCCGACGGGTGCATGGGGGTGAAGAGACGCGGGTCCATGAACCCCCGCCCGGAATCGAAGTAGAGCTCCGCCAGGTTCACCCCGTCCCAGTCAAATTCCCCCAGCAGCGTGCGGTACTCCTCCTCCATCGCCCGCAGGCACGCCGTGTCCGTCAGCGCCACGGGGTACCGCCAGGAAGCGCGGGCATCTGTCTCATCGATCGTCTTTTCCCGCCACGAGGGGTGGTCGGTCCAGAACTTCTGGCTGACCTGCGGCGGCTCGAGCCATGCGTAAACCAGGATCCCGTTGGCGTGGGCGAGCGCAATCAGCCGGCCGTAGTCGTACGTGTACTTCGACCACTGGTGCCACCCGGAGACGTGGAGCGCTCCCACCCCCAGCCGGACCCAGTGCCGGATGAGCGTCTCCGTGCTCATCGTCCGGGCGCGCGAGCCGGGCTCAAAGTAGACTTCGAGCCTGTCCCGCCGCACGACCGGACCGAGGCGGAAATACCTGCCGATGTACTCCAGGAGGTAGGGATACAGGCTGTACCCCTCGCGCGAGCGGGGGTCGAACCGCGTCGAGAAGTAGAGCACCTTCCCCTTCCCGAACGACTTCCCGACGGCCAGCGGCGCCTCCGTCCCCTCGTCGACGCAGAAGACATGGTCGATCCCGTCGGCGTCGAACTTCGTCGCCAGCTCCGCGTAAGGCCACACGATCCGTTCGTCCGGGTAGAGCCGGTCGCGGACGCGCGTGACACGCAGGCGCGTCTCGCCGGAGATGATGCCGAGATCCTTCGCCAGCTCGGTCGGCATGTCGGTGACGACGTTCCCCCCCTCCCGCACGAAACGCGTGATCGCGTCGTAGTCTTCGTCGTGCAGCGAATCGACGAACGTATAGGGCACGAACAGGAGGTTGATCCCGTCGGTCCGGACGCGCTGGCCGACGAAGACGGTATCCACGGCGATGTTGACGCTCCGCATCACGCCGGCGAACGACGCCTCGTCGTTGAACGCGGCCCCCTCCGCAAACTGGTTCCAGCAGATCGCCGCGCGCGCCTCACGCCAGGTGCCTCCCTGCCCGGTGATCCGGTCCAGCAGCCGGCCGGCCCCTCCCAGCAGGCGATCGGCAAGGGAGGGGCTCTTTTCGCGGAACTCGACGGGACCCGCCGTGTAGATCTGCCCCTGCTCGAGCGTTACGTGGCGCGTCACGGGTCCCTTCAGCCGCTTCTCGGACGTCGCGGTGGCGACGATCTCCCCGCTCCGGTCGAACGTCGTCTCCTGCAGGTACTGGTCGTCCAGCGTGATCGTGTAGTCCTGCGACCCGCAGAGGATGATCCTGTCCTTCAGCCGCACCCACGCCGGGAGGTCCTTCACGTCCATGTACGTGTAGCCGAGCGCCTGAACGCCGTCCACGATCTGCTCCAGCAGCGCCGGGTCGACGAACGCGTGGAAGAAGTGGGAGGCGAACCCGTCGCGCACAGCCAGGTTCACATTCGCCGCGGCGATGATCCGTTTCACCGCCGCCTCCCCCACCGCCGGGTCCGGGTCGAGCGGGACGTATCCCAGGTTCTCCGGGATCAGCCGCTGCCCGTAGAGGTCCCGGTTGATCATGTAGGGAAAGTACTGCCCCGCATCCGCATCCTCGATGGCCAGCCGCTGCTCCATGGCCGTGCTGAAGTACCTGCCGATCGTCTCGTAGAGCTTCGTGGAGGCGGTGTAGTGCGGGGTTTCCCAGAGGAGGGGGTAGAGGCCATTTTTCATAAACTCCTGGATGCCCGTGTCCAGCTTCCGCTGGATGGATTCGACGGTCTCTTCCCGGATGGGGCGGTTCGTGGTCTCGTCCCAGAACTCGTAGTCCACCGCGGTCGTCCCGCGGTACTGGTGCGTGATGCCGTGCATCACGATCGTGCCGCCGTTGGCCACCATGTATTTCAGCGCGTCCACTAGGTCCGGGCGGTCGGAGAGGCTGACATTGACCCCCTCTCCCGGGCTGACGTAAAAGGGGATGACGCCGACGAGGAAGGGAATATTGCGGGCGGCAAGGATGTCGGCAATCGTCCGGAGCCGGGCCGGGTCCTCGAGCGGGTTGACGTCCTCGATCCTCAGGAGCGCAGTGTGGGACTCCGCGTGCGGCTGGCGCAGGAGATCGTGCAGCATGTCCGCAAACAGGAGATAGCGGTCGGTCTCCGTGGCCGAGGCGAAGGGGCAATCGGCGATGTACATCAGGTTCCCCGAGCGGACGATGTAGGGAACCTCCCAGTGCTTCCCGGAGGAGAGCGCCGTGGCCGTCACCGTCACCTTTCTCCGGTCGGCGATCTCGATCATGTTGATGTTCGGCTCCCCCTTCGTGAACGTGCGGTCCCCTGAGCGGACCTCGTCGAATACGCTGAGGGAGTCGATATGGGAAACGGTGAACCCGTATTTCTTCCGCACATCCGGCCGCTGGGAGAATTCCCTGAATCCGGTGTCCATCCAGATGACCGGCGTGCCCGAGGCCAGGACGTCGTCGCAGAACCGCGCGGGAGGGGCATACACGGCGTTAAAGCCGATGAAGAAGACCAGGTCGTACCGCCCGAACGTCCGGGGGACGTACTCGTTGACTCCCAGCACGCGGGCGCTCGCGTTGAAGTGGCCGAGGAGCGTCGCCAGCTCGCGGCCCCGCGCGATGGCCGGGCTCGACATCGACGTCCCTCCCTCGACCACGATGAGCACGCTCGCGGGCGGATCGGCACCTGCGCACAGGGGCGCGGTGGCGAGGCCGACCAGGAGGAGGAGCGAGAGTCTGCGGAGCACGCGGTGTCCCTTGCCGTGACGGAAGGCTACAATATACGCACTCCGGTGCTCTTAATGAAACCGGGGTCCGCTCCGTGCGGGGAACGACAGGAAGGCCGTTGTCCGCCACAACTGTCCGGGGGAAAGCGTATCTTCCGCTCCACACACACCCCCCAGGGACCAGCCATGCCGACACGCATCCCGCGCCGCCTCAGGAAAGGAGACCTGCTCGGTGTCATATGCCCTGCAAGTCCCGTGGCCGACGCCGCGCGCATCGAACGGGGCGTGCGCTACCTCGAGTCGCTCGGCTACCGGGTGACTGTCGGCGCGAACGCCGCGAAGAGCGACGGCTACCTCGCGGGGACTGACGCGGAACGCGTTGCCGATCTCCACGCGATGTTTGCCGACAGGAGGGTGAAGGGGATATTCTGCGCGCGCGGAGGCTACGGCTCGGGGCGCCTTCTTCCGCTCGTCGACTACCGTCTCATCGCGCTCCACCCGAAAGTCTTCGTCGGCTACAGCGACGTTACGGCGCTGGAGTTGGCGCTCTGGAAGAAATGTTCGCTCGTCACGTACCACGGCCCGATGAGCGCCGTGGAGATGGCCGGTGACATCGATCCGTTCACGGAGGAGTCGCTCTGGAGGACGCTCACGAGCGCGGCGAGCGGGATGACGGTCGGCACGGGGGAGCCATCCCCCGGCCCGCATCGCACCGCCGCTGAAGCAGGGCAGGCCACTGCTAAAGCAGGGCAGGCTCGGGGGCGCCTGATCGGGGGAAATCTCTCGCTCATCACATCGATCATGGGAACGCCCTGGCAGCCCGATTTCCGCGGGAGGATTCTCTTCCTTGAGGAAATCGGTGAGGATCCCTACCGGGTGGACAGGATGCTCGTCCAGCTTGCGCATGCCGGCGCCGCGCTCCGGGCGGCGGGAACGGTGTTCGGCCAGTTCACCGAATGCGTCCCGCGGGAGATCGGAACTCCCACGCGGTCGCTCGAATCATCGTTCGCCGATTTCGCCGCGCGCTCGCGCGGACCGGTCGTCCGGGGATTCCCCGTCGGACACGAGCGCCGAATGGCGACTGTCCCGATCGGCCTTCGCGCCAGGCTCTACGCCGGGACAGGGGCCCTCACGCTCGAGGAAGCCCCGGTCGCCTGAACCGGCAATCCTTGTATTTCGTTCGGATTCCTCGTATTTTTTGACATGCTGAACATCGCCGTTTTCGGTTCCGGAGCCGGCTCAAACTTCCAGTCGATCCTGACGGCCGTTCAGCAGGGAGGTATTCCCGGGGCCCGGATCGCACTCGTCGTCAGCAACAACTCCGGTGCGGGCATACTCGGCATCGCCCGCGCCAGCGCTCTTCCCGCCATTCACCTGAGCCAGAAGCAGTTTCCCGACGAGGGGTCGTTCGCCCTTGCGATCCGCGCCGCGCTCGACGCGCACGGGGTGAACTTCGTGGTGCTTGCCGGCTACATGAAGCGGGTGCCGCCCGAAATCGTCGCAGCGTACCGGGGGAGGATGGTGAACATCCACCCGGCGCTCCTTCCCCGCCACGGAGGGGAAGGGATGTATGGCATCCGCGTGCACGAGGCGGTCATACGCGCGGGAGAGACGGTGAGCGGCGCCACGGTCCACTACGTGGACGAGGAATATGACCACGGGGCGGTGGTGCTCCAGCGGACCGTCCCGGTCATGCCCGGCGATACGCCGGCGTCGCTGGCCGCGCGCGTGCTGGAAACCGAGCACGCGCTCTACCCGGAGGCGCTGCGGAAGATCGCTCTCGAGAGCGCCGCCCGACTGACACAGACCTGACCACCGATTACCGGAGAACCACGTGCCACGCATTCGCCGCGCCCTCATCAGCGTCTCGGACAAACGCGGGATCGTCGAGTTTGCCCGCGCCCTGCGGGGGATGGACGTCGAGATCATCTCCACGGGGGGGACCGCCGCCGCGCTGCGCGAGGCGGGCGTCGACGTGCGGAGCGTCGCGGACGTGACCGGGTTCCCGGAGATTCTCTCCGGGCGCGTCAAGACGCTGCATCCCCGCATACACGGCGCGCTGCTGGCCGTGCCGGGGAACCCGGAACACGAGCGCCAGAGCGCGGAGATGGGCATCGAGCCGATCGACATGGTGGTGGTGAATCTCTACCCGTTCGAGCGGACGGCGGCCGCACCCGGCGTGACGCTGGAAGAGGCGCTCGAGCAGATTGACATCGGCGGACCCTCGATGCTCCGCTCGGCCTCGAAGAACTTCCCGCACAAGGCGGTGATCGTGAACCCCGAGAGGTACGCGGCCGTGGCCGCCGAGATGGCCGCCTCGGGCGGGTGCGTTGCCGGGGCCACGTGTGCGGCGCTCGCACGCGAGGTGTTCCGCCACACCGCGCGCTATGACGCGGCGATTGCCGACTACCTCGAACGGGGAGCGCGCTTGGAAGAGGGACTCCCCGCGGAGCTCCGGATCACGGCGCCCAGGGAGATGGAGCTCCGTTACGGCGAAAACCCCCACCAGCGGGGGGCGCTCTACGGAGGCTTCACCGGCATCTTCCACAAGCTCCACGGCAAGGAGCTTTCCTTCAACAACATCGTGGACATCGCGGCGGCCGCGCAGCTCGTGGCGGAATTTGACGGGCCGGCCTGCGCCATTATCAAGCACACCAATCCCTGCGGCGTGGGACTCGACCGGACCCCGGCCGGGGCCTACGCGAAGGCGCTCGCCACCGACACGGCCTCCGCCTTCGGCGGGATCGTCGCCTTCAACAGGCCGCTCGACATGGAGTGCGCGACCGCCGTCAACGAGATCTTCACCGAGGTGATCCTGGCCCCCGGCATCCCGGGGGAGGTGCTCGAGTTCCTCCGCCGCAAGAAAGACCGGCGGATCATCGACGTGCGGGCCGATCTCCGCGCGCGGCGGGATCCCGACCTGCGGAGCGTCCCCGGCGGGTACCTGCTCCAGGATCCCGACGCGGGGACCGCGGAGGAGTTCCGCATCGTGAGCCGGCGGCAGCCCGCCCTGGAAGATGCGGACGCGCTCCGGTTCGCCTGGCGCGTGGCCAAGCACGTGAAATCGAACGCGATCGTCTTCGCCGCCGCCGACCGGACGCTGGGCGTCGGGGCGGGACAGATGTCGCGCGTGGAATCGGTGCGCCTGGCGGCCGTCAAGGCGCGCGAGGCAGGCCTGGACCTGCACGGCGCGGCGGTCGCCTCGGATGCCTACTTCCCGTTTGCCGACGGGCTCGTGGAAGCGGCGCGCGCCGGCGCCGCCGCCGCGATCGAGCCGGGAGGCTCCGTGCGCGACGCCGAGGTCATCGCCGCCGCGGACGAGCAGGGAATCGCACTTGTCTTCACGGGCACACGGCATTTCCGCCACTAGACCATCACTCACACACTCGTCCCGCCCCATGAGCATGTTCTCACTGTTTTCCGCGGACCTCGCGATCGACCTCGGCACCGCCAACACGCTGATTCACGTGAAGGGAAAGGGCATCCTGCTGAACGAGCCGTCTATCGTGGCCTTCGACAGGAACACCAAGAGGATCGTCGCCATCGGCAAGGAAGCGCAGGAGATGCTCGGACGCACGCACCGCGACATCCGCACCATCCGGCCGATGAAGGACGGCGTGATCGCCGATTTCGAGATGGCCGAGGGGATGCTGCGGGAGTTTATCAGGAAGATCCACGCCAACTGGATGCCCAGCCGCCGGATCGTCGTGTGCGTCCCGAGCGGGGTGACTGAGGTGGAGAAGCGCGCGGTGCGCGATTCCGCCGAGCATGCGGGCGCGAAAGAGGTGCACCTGATCGCGGAGCCGATGGCGGCGGCGATCGGGGTGGGTCTCGACGTGGAGGCGCCGGTGGGGAACATGATCGTCGACATCGGCGGCGGCACCACCGAGATCGCCGTGATCGCGCTCTCCGGCATCGTCAACGAGGAATCCGTCCGCATCGCCGGGGACGAGATGAACAACGCGATCATCCAGTTCTTCAAGAAAAACCACAATATCCTCATCGGCGAGCGCACCGCCGAGGCGATCAAGTGCGAGGTCGGCTCGGCAATGCCCCTGAAGGAGGAGGTCACCATCCAGGTGAAGGGGCGCGACCTCGTCAACGGCATTCCCAAGACGACCGAGGCCAGCTCGGTGGAGATCCGCGAGGCGCTCTCCGAGCCCGTCATCCAGATCGTCCAGGCCGTGAAGCTGACGCTGGAACGGACCCCGCCGGAGCTCTCCGCCGACATCATGGACCGGGGCGTCATGCTCAGCGGCGGCGGGGCGCTCCTGAAGGGGCTCGACGAGCGGCTCCGCCTGGAGACCAGCCTCCCCGTCCACGTGGCGGAGGACCCCCTGACGGCGGTGGTGCGGGGGACGGGGAAAGTCCTGGACAACCTGGGCCGCTACTCGAAGGTCCTGCTCAAGAGCCGCCGGTACTGAGAGCGTATGCTCCGCCGCGCCTACGAGTTCGTCATCCTCTTCAAGGAGTACCTCGTCTTCGGGGTGCTCCTTGCCGTCTGTGCGGGGCTCCTGGCGCTGAATGACGACCAGCAGATCCGGACGATCCGCTCCGTGGCGGTGGTGGCCGTCGGCTCGATGCAGGACGTCCTGGGCATCGTCCCGCACTACTTCGACCTGCGGAGGGAGAACCAGGTGCTGCGCGAGCTGAACCTCACGCTCGCCGACGAGGTGAGCCGGCTGCGGGAGGCGCGCCTGGAGAACGTCCGGCTGCGGGGGATGCTCGGCCTCAAGGAGCAGAAGCCCCCGGGGGTCGTGGCGGCAAACGTCATCGGGAAGAGCCTCGAGCTTCTCCGGAACACGGTCACGCTGGACGTCGGCGAAAAGAACGGCGTCAGGGTGAACATGCCCATCCTCACGGAAGACGGCCTGGCCGGCAAGATCGTGGCCACCAGCGGCGCGTACGCGGTGGCCCAGATCCTCTTCAACAGGGAGATCCGCGTCAGCGCCAAGATCGAGCGGAGCCGCGTCGACGGCATCATCCGCTGGGACGGCGGGCCCCTGCTCACGCTCACGGACGTCGCCAAAACCCTCGACGTCAGGACGGGGGACGTGGTGATCACCTCCGAGTACAGCACGTTCTTCCCGGCGGGCATCCGGATCGGGCTCGTGACCGCGGCCCGCGGCTCTGAAGGGTCGCTCTTCCAGTCGGTGGACGTGCGTCCCGCGGTCGACTTCACCAGGCTGGAGGAGGTGTTCGTCCTCACCGCGACGCCGGACAGCGAACGGGTTGCACTCGAGCGCCGGGCGCGGGAGTGACGTGACCGTGCGCAGGACGCTCGCCGATATCGCCATCACGCTCCTCGTCCTCCTGCTCCAGACCACGCTCGGGCGCTACCTTGCCGTGGCGGGACTCCCCCCCGACATCGCCATGATCTGGATCGTGACGCTCGCGCTCAGGCGGGGACAGCTCGCGGCCACGGTGGCGGGGTTCGGGACGGGCCTGATGCTCGACCTCCTCAGCGGGGCGGACGGCATGCTGGGGCTTTCGGCGCTCGCCGCGACGTGCGGCGGGTTCATGGCGGGGTATTTCTACAACGAGAACAAAACGCTCCAGACGCTCGGCAGCTACCGGTACATCCTCATCATCCTCTCGGTCGCGCTGGTGCATAATCTCATTTATTTCATTATCTTTTTGCAGGGAAGCGGCGTGCACTGGTGGCAGGCAATATTCCTGTACGGCGTCCCCGCCGCGGCGTATACCGCGGCCGTGGGACTTCTCCCGATGTTCATCTACGCCCGCCGGCTGCTGCAGTAACGCCCGGCGCTCCCCCGGTGTCACCCCCCGGCAAGCGAGCGGAGGACAATGGCCGAACAGGACGACATTACGATCTACGGCAGGCGCCGCACGCTTTACGCGGTGATCGCCCTGATGTTCCTCGTCTTCTTCGCGCGCCTCTTCCAGCTCCAGATGATCTACAGCGAAGAGTACGGGAAGAAGTCGGAGGAAAACTCCATCCGCACGATCCCCCGCGAGCCGGTGCGGGGATATATCTACGACCGGAACGGCACGATGGTCGTGGACAACCGCCCCGCCTTTACCGTGACGATCATGCCGTTCGAGTTCGACAAGCGCATGATCGGCGAACTCTCCCGTCTGCTTGCCCTCGACCCCGAGTTCATCCGCGACCGCCTGAAGAAGGGAGAGGCCTACTCCCGCTTCGCCCCCGTGAAGATCAAGCGCGACATCGATTTCCGGACACTCGCCGCGCTGGAGGAGAACCGCGACCGCCTCCCCGGGGTGGACTACCACGTGGAATCCAAACGATGGTACACCACCAGGGCGCTTGCCAGCCACACGCTCGGCTACACCAAGGAGATCTCGGAATCCCAGATCAAGCTGCAGATGGACGCATACGCCCCCGGCGACGTGGTCGGCTCCTCCGGGCTCGAGGCGCGCTACGAGCAGACGCTCCGCGGGCAAAAGGGGGCGGAGTTCAGCACGGTGAACGTCCGGGGGCAGGTGATCGGGAAATTCGAAAACGGCAAGGACGACATCCCCGCCGTCGAGGGGGACGACCTCATCCTGACGATGGACTTCGGATTGCAGGCGTTCGCGGAATCGCTCATGACCGGGCGCACGGGAGCCTTCGTGGCCATCGATCCGTCGGACGGCGGCATCCTGGCGATGGTGAGCAAGCCCGATTACGAGCTCTCCGCGTTCAGCGGCGTGACGCCGCCGGACGTCTGGCGCGCGCTCAACGACGACCCGGCCTCCCCCCTCTTCAACCGCGCCACGCTCACCCGCTATCCCCCGGGTTCGACATTCAAGATGCTCGTGGCGATCGCGGGACTGGAGACCGGCGCGCTCACCCCGTCGTGGCACGTGACGTGCGGGGGCTCCTTCCGGTTCGGGAACAAAGTTTTCAAGGACCTCCACGTGCACGGGACCATGGACCTGGTGAGCGCCATCCAGCACTCCTGCAACGTCTATTTCTACCAGGCGATGCTCCGGACAGGTCTCGACGCGTGGGCGCACTACGGGGAGGAGTTCGGTTTCGGCCGCCTCACGGGCATCGACATCTACGAGGAGAACCCGGGGCTCCTGCCGACGACGGCCTACATGGACAAGCGGTACGGGCCCAACGGCTGGACGCGCGGGTTCCTGGTGAGCCTCGGCATCGGCCAGGGAGAGGTGGGCGTGACGCCGCTGCAGATGGCGTGCTACGCCGCCGCGCTGGCAACGAAAGGAGAGTACCGCCAGCCCCATGTCGCCCGGGCAATCGTCACCAAGTCGCCGCGCACGGTGGACACGCTCCGATTCCAGACGCGCCACATCGAGGTTTCCGAAAAAACGTGGGACATCGTCCGCGAAGGGATGCGCCGCGTGGTGGAGGAGCCGGGGGGCACGGGGGGCATGGCGCGCGTGCCGGGCGTCGTGAGCGCCGGGAAGACGGGAACGGCGCAGAATCCGCACGGTCCCGACCACGCCTGGTACGTCGGCTTCGCACCGTTCGACCACCCGAAGATCGCGGTGGCCATGCTCCTGGAAAACGCCGGGTTCGGCGGCACGCAGTCGGCGCCGCTCGCCGGGCTCTGCATCGAACGCTACCTGTACGGGAGGATCATCCGGTACGACGCGCCGCCGCCGGCGCCCCGCAAGCCGGTTCCCTTCCCGCAGGCGCTCCCGCCACTGCACGCGACGCTGGAACGATGATCTACCAGGAAATCAAAGAGCGGTTCGATTACAGGACCGCGCTCGTGGCGCTCGGTCTCATGACGATCGGGCTCGTCTCCGTCTACAGCGCCACCTACGACGCCAGGGCGGCCGACATCTTTCACAAGCAGGTGCTCTGGGCCGTGGTGGGCTTCGTGGCGCTGGGGGCGATCGCGGCGGTCCCGTTCCGCCTTCTGCAGCTCGTCTCCTACCCCGCGTACTTTCTCTCCATCCTCATGCTCGTCGCCGTTCTTCTCCTGGGACGCACGGTGTCGGGGTCGGAGAGCTGGTTTTCCATCGGGCAGGTGCGGCTCCAGCCGGCGGAATTCTCCAAGATCGCCACGGTGCTGGCGCTTGCCACGTATCTCTCGCGCAGCGACGTCTCGCTCCGCAAGGTGAAGTATCTCGCCGTTGCGGCAGGGATCGTGCTGCTGCCGGTGGCGCTGATCATGATGCAGCCGGACACCGGCACCGCGCTCATCTTCTTCGGCATGTTCTTCCCGGTGCTCTTCTGGGGGGGCGCCTCGCGCTTCACGCTCGTGGCCATCGTGGCCCCGGTGGGAACGGCGGTGGCGGCACTGTTCGGGACGACGGCGTTCCTGACCGCGGTGCTCGTCTTCGGCGTTCTCATCTACCTGACGCGCGAGCACCGGATCGTGGCCGCGGCCGTCTTCTCGCTGACGGTGCTCGTCGGCGTCTCGACACAGTTCATTTACGAGGGCCTCAAGCACTATCAGCAGAAGCGGATCGCGACGTTCCTCGACCCGAACGCGGACCCGCTGGGCGCGGGGTACAACATCCTCCAGTCGAAGGTCGCCATCGGCTCCGGCGGCTTTTTCGGCAAAGGCTACCTGCACGGATCGCAGACGCAGCTCAATTTCATCCCCGAGCAGTGGACGGATTTCATTTTCTGCGTGCCCGGGGAGGAATTCGGGTTCCTCGGGGCGGCGATCGTGCTGCTGCTCCTGATGGCCCTTCTCATCCGGGGGGTCACGATCGCCTCCGCGGCGAAGAACCGGTACGGGGGGTTCGTGGCCGTGGGCCTCACGGCGATTTTCGCCACGCACATCTGTCTCAACATCGGCATGTCGATCGGCCTCCTCCCGGTGATCGGCGTTCCCCTCCCCTTCCTGAGCTACGGCGGGTCGGCACTCCTCTCCGCCATGACGATGGTGGGGATCCTGATGAACCTCCACGCCCACAGAAAAGAATACTGACCATGCCGAAACACGCACGCCGCGCCCGCATCCGGAGCGCGGCACCGGACCGCCACGAGGTGCCCGTCGAGCGCCTCCGCTGGAGGTGCACGCCCGCCATGCTTCCCGCGGGAGGCGTGGCGGCGGTGAAGCCGTCGCGCAGCATCATCGGGCAGGACCGCGCGCTCGGCGCGATCCAGGTGGGACTCGAGATGAAGCACTACGGGTACAACATCTTCGTCACGGGCCTCCCCGGGACGGGCAGGATGACCGCGATACAGCGGATGCTGCACGAGTTCGAGGGGCGCAAGATCCCCCTCACCGACAAGGTCTACGTCCACAACTTCCGCAACCCGGACGCGCCCATCATGGTGGCGTTCCCGGCGGGACAGGGGATGGCGTTCAAGCGGGAGATGGCGTCGTTCCTGGACGAGCTGCAGAAGGGAATCCCCGCGGTCTTCGAGAGCCGCCGGTACGTCGAGCAGCGCAAGGCGATGCTCGAGCACTTCCAGGACAGGCAGCGGAGCGTGCTGAAGGACTTCGAGAAGAAGGTGAAGGGGAAAGGGTTCGAGGTGGTGCAGGTGCAGGGGGGCTCCGCCACGCGGCCGGAGATCGCCCCCGTGATCGACGGCAATCCCCTCGGCATGGACCAGCTCCAGGCGAAGGCCGAGGCGGGGGAGATCACGCGCGAGGAGATGCAGCGGCTCACCGCCGAGCAGGGTGAGCTCGAGGGGCAGATGGACATCGTCATGAGGGAGATGCGCAACATCGAGCGGCGGGCGAAGAAATCCCTCGAGGACCTCAACCAGAAGATCATGGTCCCGGTCGTGGAAGAGCTCCTGGAGGAAATCCGCGAGAAGTTCCGCGCAGACGGGCTGGAGGAATACCTCGCCGAGGTGCGCAAGAGCATCCTGGACAACCTCTCCCGGTTCAACCCGAAGGAGGAGCAGACCGCCTCGGTCCTGGGCGTCCAGATCGCGCGGGAGGAGGACATGTTCACGGAATTCGCCGTGAACGTCATCGCCGACAACGGCGGCGTCCAGAGGGCGCCGGTGGTGCTGGAGAAGAACCCGCGCTACAAGAATCTCTTCGGCACGATCGACAGGGAGGTGGACCGCAACGGGGTGTGGCGCACGGACTTCACGCTCATCAAGGCGGGCTCGATCGTCAAGGCGGACGGCGGCTACCTTGTCCTGAACGCGCTGGACGCCCTCTCGGAGCCCGGCGTGTGGAACACGCTCAAGCGCGTCCTGCGCAACCGGCAGATCGAGATCCAGCCGCCGGAATCGGGACTCCTCGGCTCCAGCTCCGCCCTCAAGCCGCAGGCGATCGACCTCGACGTCAAGGTGATCATGATCGGCGATTCGCCGATGTACCAGCTCCTGTACGAGTACGACGAGGATTTCCGGAAGATCTTCAAGATCCGCGCCGACTTCGACGTGGAGATGCCGAACGAGGAGAAGGGGATCGCGAGCTACCTCTCCTTCGTGCGCACGATCGGCGACAGGGAGAAGCTGCTGCCGTTCGAAGAGTCGGCCCTCTGCGAGGTGGTCGAGTACGGGGTGCGCCTCGCGGGCCGGCAGAACAAGCTCACCACCCGCTTCAGCGCGCTCGCCGACGTGCTGCGGGAGGCGAGCTACTGGGCGGGGCGCGAGGGCGCCGCTGCCGTGAGCGCCGCCCACGTGCGGCGGGCGGTCGACGAGCGGATCGAGCGGGTGAAGCTGGTCGAGGAGAAGATCCAGGAGATGATCGACGACGGGTCGATCATGATCGACACCGCGGGGAAGGTGACCGGCCAGGTCAACGGGCTGAGCGTCTACCAGACCGGGGAGTACGAGTTCGGCAAGCCGGTCCGCATCACCGCAAAGACCGCCATGGGCCGCGCGGGGATCGTCAACATCGAGCGGGAGGCCTCCATGAGCGGCCCCTCGCACAACAAGGGGGTGCTCATCATGGCGGGCTACCTCAGGGGGAGATACGCGCAGAAGCACGCGCTGGAGCTCTCCGCGAGCATCGCCTTCGAGCAATCCTACTCCGGGATCGACGGCGACAGCGCCTCGTCGACGGAGGTCTATGCCATGCTCTCGAGCCTCTCGGGGATCCCGATCGACCAGGGGCTGGCCGTCACGGGCTCCGTCAACCAGCACGGCGAGATCCAGCCGATCGGCGGCGTCAACCTGAAGATCGAGGGATTCTTCGACTGCTGCAGGGCCAGGGGACTCTCGGGGACGCAGGGAGTGATTATCCCCCGGCAGAACGTGGACGACCTGATGCTCCGGCACGACGTGATGGACGCGGTGGGCTCCGGCACATTCCACATCCATGCCGTGGGCACGATCGACGAGGGAATTTCGCTCCTCACGGGGGTCCCGGCTGCGACCGTGCACGCGCGCGTCGCCGGTAAGCTCAGGCAGCTTTCGCGGCAGCACAGGAACAAGCAGTGACCCCCCCGCCGGGACCGATGAGCCCGGAGGAATTCCGCGCCCACGCCCACGGGCTCGTCGACTGGATGGCCGACTACATGGCGTCCGTGGAGCGTTACCCGGTGAAGAGCCCGTCGGCGCCGGGGGAGATTCTCGCCGCTCTCCCGCTCCACGCGCCGGAGACGGGGGAGCAATTCGGCGATATCTTCGCCGACTTCACGCGCACAATCCTCCCCGGGATGACCCACTGGCAGCACCCTTCGTTTTTCGCCTACTTCCCCGCGAATTCCTCTCCCCCGTCGGTCCTTGCCGAGATGCTCACCGCCACGCTCGGCGCGCAGTGCATGAGCTGGGTGACTTCCCCCGCCGCGACGGAGCTGGAAGAACGGGTGATGGAGTGGCTCCGGGAGATGATCGCCCTCCCGCCGTCGTTTACCGGCGTCATACAGGACACCGCCTCGACGGCGACGCTCTGCGCGGTACTCTCCGCGCGGGAGCGCTCGTCGAACTTCGCCGTCAACGAGGGGGGATTCCCTCCCGGGCGGCGCTTCACCGCCTACGCGTCGACCGAGACGCACTCCTCCGTCGAGCGTGCGGTCCGGATTGCGGGACTCGGCGCCGCTGCGCTCCGGAAGCTCCCGGTGGACCGGAACTACGCGATGCAACCGGAGGCGCTCCGGGAGGCGATCGCGCGCGACCGGCGGGAGGGATGCACGCCGCTGGTGGCGGTGGCGACGCTCGGCACGACAGGCTCCACCGCGATCGACCCCCTGAAGGCGATCGGCGACGTGTGCCGGGGCTCGGGGGTGTGGCTCCACGTCGACGCAGCGTATGCGGGGACGGCGCTCCTGGCGCCGGAGATGCGCTGGATGAGCGAAGGGATCGAGGCGGCCGACTCGTTCGTGTTCAACCCGCACAAGTGGATGTTCACCAACTTCGACTGCTCGGCCTATTTTGTGCGGGACGCCGATGCGCTCGTCCGGACGTTCGCCATACTCCCGGAATACCTGAAGACCGGCGGCGCAGGGGACGTGAAGAACTACAGGGACTGGGGGATCCAGCTCGGGAGGCGGTTCCGGGCGCTGAAGCTCTGGTTCGTCATCCGCCATTACGGCGTGGAGGGTTTGCGGCATCACATCCGGCGGCATGTGGCGCTGGCGCAGGAGTTCGCGGGATGGGTCGCGGCGTCGGCGGACTTCGAGCTGGTGGTGCCCGCGCCGCTCAACCTGGTGTGTTTTGCGCACCGGGCGGGGGATGACTTCAACCGGCGGTTGCTGGAGCGATTGAACCAAAGCGGGAAGCTCTACCTGACGCATACGGTCTTGAACGGGCGCTATACTTTGCGCCTGTGCGTCGGGCAGACCCACACGGAGGCCGAGCAGGTGCGGCAGGCGTGGGCGCTGATCCAGCAGACGGCGAAGCAGTTTGCGGCGTGAAACTACCCGACGCCAGCCATGGTCCGCTGGAGTTGGCGGGCCTGGCGATAGCGGGCGCGGAGCCGCGGATCGGTGAGAATCTGGCCGAGCGTTTCCGTGATGACCGCCACCACGCCCAGCACCGGCAGCACCAGCAGCAGCCCCGCCGGGCCGGCCACCGCCGCTCC
>DATJAS010000005.1:0-28449 GCA_035516035.1 Bacteroidota bacterium
TCCTCCTCGCCGTCCTCTCACTGCCGAACCTGGCATGGGAGAGAAATGTCGTCTCCACGAACATTGCGTACAGACGGGACCCTGCAGGCTACGTGACGAGTACCGCGGCCCGCGATCCCTATCCCGGCGAGCTCCTGCTCATAGCGCGGCCCGCCGCCGAGTGGATCGACGCGCACTCACCGGCCGGGACCGTCGTCGGCTCAAAAAAGAAGGCCGCCGCACTCTGGCTTGGAAAGCGGCCGCTCCTGGTGCTGAACCCCCTCATCCCCGTCGAGGATTTTGACAACAGGATCAGGGACTACGGGGTCCGGTACCTGGTGTGCGAGCTTGCGGGACACCAGGTCCCGGATTTCGCGTTCCAGATGGCACTCTCGCACAGGAGCCGGTTTGTCCCCGTCTTCACATTCGGCGACATCCGCGTGTACAGCGTGGCTCAGAAGAGCCGGCCCGGCGAGCCATCGCTCGCTCCCCCGCCGGGAGGCTTCGGCCCGGCGGAGGGGCGGTTCCTGGGAGGCGTCTACGCGCTGGCTGCGGGAGACCCGAGGCGGGCGCTCGCGACGTTCACACAGATGGAGAGTGTCCCGGGGGTGGAAACGTCTGCGCTCTTCTATGCGGCGGTGGCACAGGAGTTCGCGCTGGATCTCGATTCGGCCGAAACGATGTTTGCCGCGTTCCGCACGATCCCCCAGTCGGCGGCTTACCTGAGGCAGGCACAGACACATGAGGATATTATTGCGCTCCTCCGGAGCGCTGAAGGTCATCTCTCGGCTGAAGAAGCTGCGGGAGTGTTCCAGGACGCGGCCATGAGCTACTGGATCCTCGGGTTCCGCTCACAGGCAGCGCGGATGCTGCGCGAAGCCCTTCGCCTTGAGCCGGGGTATTTTGCCGGGGATGTATTCGGGTCGATTTTTTCGCTGGCGGGGGGAGATACTGCCGGCGCGCGCGAAGGGGTTCGCCTGGCACTGGCCGCACGTCCCGACGATCCGCTCACTCACGCGCTGGTCACTGTCGTGGCCTGCATCGATTCGCTTCCCCGGAGCCCCCACCCCGGCGCGCTCGAGCTTTCCATCGGCAGGCAGTACGTCGCCATGGGACTCTACGAGATGGGGATCGACCAGGCGCTCAAGGCGCTCGGGTATGGGGAGGACCCCGATGCGCTCCGGATGCTGGCCGACCTGTATCTGAGGAAAGACCGCCGCGCGCCGGCGCTTGCCACCCTGCGTCGGTTGACGCTATTGCGCCCAAGCGATAGCGAGCTTCAGCAAGAAATCCAAAATATCGAGACGTATTTGCGATAATAGTGCAAGAGCCCAACCGGCCGAGCTTGAGCTCTTGCACCGGTCAATAGGATTTCTTGATGCGTTTGCCGAGGCTACGATCTCACCGCTGGTGGGCAGCTCTCAGCTTACATCGTAGAGCGACATAACAGGGGGCCGATTGTAGCCCCCTGCCGAATCCTCGCAGCAACCGTGAAGAGTTCTGTCGCATTCGGGGTTCGAGGAGAGTGTTCTCCACTCAACCGGCGAGTACAAGTCAGGTTCCTTCAGCACTCACTTCAGAAGCAGGAGCTTGACAACCTTGCTATACCGAACTCCGCCCAGTTCGTCCGAGACAATCAGACGGGCGTAATAAGTGCCGCTTGAAACAGAGGACGCGTCCCAGTTGATCGAATACCTGCCTGTTGCGTAGTTGCCGCTGACCAGGGTCGTAACTGCACGCCCGACCACATCATAGACGTAGACAGACACGTATCCTGCCTCCGGAAGCGCAAACCGAAGTGTTGTGCTTGGGTTGAACGGATTCGGGTAGGCTTCCTCCAACGCGTACTCGATCGGCTGAGGTGTTTTCTCCAATACCGGCGGGGCGATTTTCGGCTCGCATCCGTACTCAACATGATATGTTGATGACTTGGTCAGTCCCAAACCGTTGTCTGTGATGTCGCATCGCATATCGAACGAATGTCCGCCCATGGAACGGCTTTGAGTCTGAGAAGTCCCCAGGCCAATCCACCCTCCGGAATACGCGTCCTCGTAATACCACTGGTAACTGAAACTCGTTGAACCTCCACCTACGGAGGCAGACCAGGTTCCATTTTGTTTCAGCTGCAGGCAATCAGGGCCAGAGATACCGACGTTACCGAGCGAATCGTAGTCAATTCCTCTTTGATAGAATAGGTTCGCTATCTTCTGGACGTCAGCGCCGCTACAAAGCGATCGATCCTGCTCAATGATTTTCTGCCGTGCAATACTAAAAGTCGAACTGGTCGTCAAGCTCGAGATGGAATTCCTTGTCAAGTACGCGGCAGTGGAGGATAATGCACCCCTCAGTTGCCACAAACAGTACGACCAATACCCACCCGCGACGTATCGGTCCACTGTCCCATTGTGTTGGTTCTTCCAAGTCGTGTAACCTGCGTAAGTCGTGAAATCGGGGTTTGTGATGTCACGCATTTGAGCCGGCCAGGCGCAATCGTTGATCTGAGTGCGGCCAGTGTAATCTGCTGCAAAGAAATCAGCCATCCCTTCGGATATTCCCCCTTGTTCGTTGTTCTGAGACGATGAGAAATTAACGCCTAGGCTCGAAGCGGCAAAGTGGGAATACTCGTGGTAGCAGACCTTATCCTCCCGCGCAGGATCACCGCAACCGTCTCCAAGCAGAATGCTGCTCCCACTCCAACCGCCTGCGCAGTCACCACCGCCGTAGGGCGCCGTGTGGACATACACACTCACTTGCTGACTGATCAATGAGGCCCAATAGGAGTGGGCGTTTTCCATGAAATAGTAGGCTTGAGCCTCATCGAAATGGGCATCGGTGGTTTGGTACGTGAAGTTTTCCTGCTCATTGTATGCTCGGGTGCCACTTGTGTTGACATAGACATAGGTCCCCTCGAGCTGCGAATCTCCTGCCAGATCGTGCAGCGTCACGCTTGAAGACGAATAGTCAATGCATGGCGAGTGGATGAATGCATTGGCGGACCCATCGACGCCAAGAAGGCAACGGTATTGATCGAGGATCGTTCCGGTCTTTGCATCCACGAGATACGTCCAGCTTACGAGAGATGCGGCTTCTGGCATTTGCAGGATCCATGCCAGGTGAAACGCGCCATCCCTACGCACGACGGTCAGTGTGGATGAACGGAGGCTATCCTTCAGAGAGTACCCAAAGGCAACACTAGCGAGAGCAGCCGACTTCGCTTGTACTGCCGTGATGAGTGGATGAGCATCGATGTTTATGCTCTTATAGAAATTCCCTGAAACTGACAAAACCTTGCCACCCGGCAGCACTGTCACGACGTACTCACCCCCATCAACCGGAACCGCTTCATATTCCTGCTGAAACCGAATATAGGTAACGCCCTCAAACTGAGCGATACGTTTCTGCACCCAGGAGTCTGTCCCATCTGCTTGCCCCAAGAGGGCCTTCAGCGTCGCGAGAAACATCGAACCAGAGTGCACAGGATCTGTGTCAAACATCCTCGGCTTGCCGAATACAACCATGTCTGGGGTCCCGAGTTCATCACTCCAGTGAACTGCTAAGCTGTTGTTAAGTTGAATTTGAAGAGTGAGCAAAGCAGCAAGTTGGCTTGAATCAGGCGAAGTTGCTTGCGAGAACGAGCCAGTAGATAGGAGCATTATGAAGGAAAACGTGATCAGCATCAGCCGTTTCATGTGACCTCCGTTCGATGTTGAGAGAGTTGATCACACTACAGCACCCAGCTGGGCCGTGTGCAAAACAGCTCAGCCAGAAATCCCCCCTTCCATTACTTGTCATGTCGCACCTTTATCGGGACCAGTCTAGCCCATCAAACGTCAGACTGTTAACGATGGTTCTCAGCCCATTTCCAGAGGCATCTAAGACGCACAATGAGCCGATATCCGACGATGCCGGTGGGTACGCCCGAATGACAAACCGTGATCCATCAGGCGACCAGCGCGGCCCTGTATACACCTCATTCGGCAAGTCAGCAATGACGAGTCTTAATGCAGTGGTATCTGTGTTCATGGTGTAGATTCCAGATAGTGGCCAATCAGTATTCCCGGACCAGAAAGCTAACATCTTCCCGTCAGGAGAAACAGCTGGCGAGCCACTATACCGATTGAAATACGTCAATCTTCGCAAACCCGAGCCGTCAGCATTAACGACATAGATCTCTCCACCTGATTGAGGAGGAAGACCACGATTGCTATCGAAGTAGATTTTCATGCCGTCGGCTGAAAAGCAGGCGTCATCATCATTGACCAGGACGTCTCCGGGGCTTGTGGTCAGTTGTCGAAAACCGGTGCCGTCGGCATTGACCACGCAAATGTAGGAGCTCAAATCTCCTCCGCCTTCACACAAGGGACAGCTCACAAACACAATTCGTGTATTGTCACGTGACCAGCCTTTAACGACTCCGATGACGTCCAGTGAATGCCGGTGTTTTCCATCGGAGTCCATCACAAAAACAAACTCGCCTCCCGTGCTGCCATTTTCTGAGGAGTTGAAAGCTATCCGACTAGCGTCTGAGGACCAATAACCGTTGTGGTTGTTGAATGGACCCGTGGTGAGTTGGCGGAGGTCTGTTCCATCCGGATTAACCATGAAGAGCTGTTCATTGTTCGGTGCACCGGCACTGAACAGAATTCTGTTGTGATAATTAACCTGCAACTCACCCAAATCGTTGCACGAGAAGATCATTGGGGAAAGAAGAGTGATTGCGAGTGCAGGCTTGCAGAGGTAGTGCTTAACACCGAGTTCAGAGCGGCCGTGTAGCCCGAGCCGATTAGACGAATGTACCATTGATCCTCGATCGGGTTTGAGATCACAATGAGTATGGAGCTTTAGGACAAATATATCGTGAGCAAGCAGGTTCTGCAACTTTGGAGAATAGCTGCAAATATCCCCAAGAACGCGAATGTACCCACGATGAAATGCCTTACAATTGCAGACAATACCAAAGGCTCTCCTTCTATCGTCGAAAACCGCTTAACAAAAAAATAATGTGATGCTTTGAAGAATTACAGATTGGTAGAGGGTTGGGAAGAGAGAGATCGACGGAAGGAGACGGTCTTGGGGTTGTGGAGTGAACAATGGTAGGTAACAATCAGAAAGCAGAGCACGGGTGCTCCCGGCAAGCCACTGACGCGCCCCCAATTCCGATCGGAAATGGGGGCGCAGGATTATTGCACACGATGGCCCTAGGCCTCAGAGGAAGTTTTTGATCGTCTCCTCGAATTCCTCCTTCGACATGTAGCCGACGTGCCGCTTCAGCACGTGTCCTTTCCGGTCAACGAAAAACGTGGTGGGGATTGCGTCGATCCCGCCGTAGGCGTCGGTGGTCTCGCCCGTACCCAGCACGACGGGATACGTAATCTTCAGCTTTTTGACAAAGGGATTGATGACCCCCCAGCCGTCACGGTCGACCGAGATCCCGACGATCTCCAGCCCCTTCGCCTTGTATTTTTCGTATACGTCGAGCATCCCGGGAATCTCCGCCCTGCAGGGCCCGCACCACGTCGCCCAGAAGTTCACCGCGACGACCTTCCCGCGGAGCTTCGAGAGCTGAACCGTCCCCCCGGAGCCGTTCGGAAGCTTGAAATCAGGCGCCACGGCCTCGTCCTGCGCCGCCGCAGCGGCGAACACCAGGACGGCAGCCGCACACGCCATCACCGCACGACCGAATCTGCCCATATCCCACCTCCTCCTTCGTTATTGATTGATGCGCCGGGCGCTCACCAGCCCAGGCGGAGCGAGACGAACACCTAACTCATCATTCTGCGCGCGCCCATTGCTTCAGGAACGCCATCACTTTGTCGGGGTCGTGCCCCTTCCCCTTCTCCAGAGCCCCCGTGTCCTGCGAGCGCAGCAGCGTTCCGCCGCCGTCAAGGACGAAGAGGTGCGGGTACCCCGCCACCTTCGGGTAGCGCGAGAGCACCCGCTCGTTCTTGTTCTCCGGGCTCCAGTTCACTTTCACCACCACGTAGTGGGCATCGCGGTACGTCCGCAACTCGTCATGCGTCGTGAAGAGCGTATCCAGCCGCCGGCACCAGATGCACCACTCCCCGCCGACATCCAGGAGCACGCGCTTACCCGTCTTCCCGGCCTCGGCCACCGCGGCCCGGATATCGGCATCCGCGTCGCGTGCGGGATCAAACCGCTCGACGCCCGCGCCGTGAGCGTGGTCCTGCGCGCGAAGAACCAAGGGCAGGGCACAGATAACCAGCGCGGCAAGAACCACGGGCAGCCTGTGTGTCATGCGGGAGCTCCACACAAAAATAGTACGGCGGAAATGAATCACATATACATTAATGTACAAACGTGGAGACCGGGAATCAAACACCCCGTTATTGCGAGGAGCGCTCCTCAGCGACGCCTGCGGCGCCGCAAGCGCCGAAGTCCGCTCTTTGGACCACGCCCTTTTTGGCGTGGCAATCTCGGGCGGGAGAGATTGCTTCGCCTGTGAAGCGGCTCGCAATGACGGGTGTGAGGGCTATTCGTACCTGAGCGATTCCACCGGGTCGACCGCCGCGGCGCGGCGGGCGGGGAAATAGCCGGCAAGGAGACCGATCGTGGCAAGAATCGCGGCTGTGCCGAGGATAATTGCGGGAGACATGACCGGCTTGCCCAAAAACTGCATGGGGCCGTTGTCGGAGGGGATGAGGCGCACGACGCCGATGATCGCGAGCGAGATCGCGGTCCCGATCCCGCCTCCCAGGAACGAGAGGAGGAGCGCCTCGAATATGATCTGCATGTGAATATAACTCTTGCGGGCGCCGAGCGCCATTTTCACGCCGATGTCGTGCGTCCGTTCCTTGACCACGACGTACATCACGTTGGCCACGCCGACGCCGGCGATCAGGAGCGTGAGGAGACCGACCGAGCCGAGGAATATCGCGACCCCCGTCCCGATCTTCTCGCCGATCTTCTCCGCCTCGATGAAGTCCCAGATGAACAGCGTCCGCTCATCCGTGGGGTCGAAATTGTACTTGCGGGCGAGCACGCGGAAGATCTCTTTCTTCAGCTCCTCCTGGCGCGAGGGGTCGGCCGGCCGGACGACCAGCGAGTTGACGTGCTCGTTGCCGAACATCGTCCTGAACGTGGAATACGGGATGACCGCCCGCTCGTCATCCGGGCCGTTATTCATGGCCGTCTGGAGCTTCTTCTGCAGGACGCCCACGACCGTGAACGGCACACCGTTAAACTGGACGGTCTGGCCCATGGGGTCCTCGCCTCCGAAAATGTCCTTTGCGATCTTGCCGCCGAGCACGAGAGAACGCCGCTCGCGCACCACGTCGGGCTCGTCAAGGAAGCGCCCCCCCGCGGCGGGATACATGCGGCGCATCTCCTCGAACAGGGGGTTGACCCCCTCGCACTCCGCCTCGGTGGTAAATTTCCCCCGCTTCAGCGTGATGGTTTCCCGGTACTGCGGGCTGATCATCGCGATCATCGGGATCGCCTCCCGGAGCATCGCGGCGTCCTCCTCGACCATACGGATCCTCCGACCCTTCGCCATCCCCTGGTATTGCTTCCCCGTCTCTCCGCCGTAGAGGATCATGATCCTGTTCCCGGCGTTCATCATGCCGAGCTGCATCTGCTTCCCCAGGCCCTCGCCGAACGACATCAGGAGGACCACCGCCGCGGTCCCCCACGTGACGGCGACGATTGTCAGGAACGCGCGCGTCCGCTGCGAGTTCAGGTCCTGGAAAAATTCACGGAGGAGTTCGAACCACATACGATTCGTTTCCGTTCAGATTGCTTCGGGGCGCCTGCGGCGCCCTTCGCAATGACAGGAATTGTACCTGTTATGTCCTCAGGCAGTCCACCACGTTCAGGTTCGCGGCGCGGCGGGCGGGGAAGAGCCCGGCCGCCAGGCCGATCGTCGCCAGGACGATCCCCGTCGCCACGGCGACCGCGGGGGAGATCTCCGGCGTCCCGACGAATTCCTTGATCGGGATGTACTGGAGCGCGGCCGTCACGCCCCAGGCGATCACGAACCCGATCGCCGAGCCGATGGTGATGATGAAAAACGTCTCCGCGAAGAACTGGAAAAGGATCGTCCTGCGCCGCGCCCCCACCGCGCGCCTGACCCCGATTTCCTTCGTCCGTTCCTGTACGACGATGTACATGATGTTGGCTACGCCGATACCCCCCACGCCGAGCGTGAAGCTCCCGATCAGGCCCATGAACACGTTGAATGCGAGGAAGAAGTAGAATATGAACTTGTCGAACTCGGACGTGTCCCAGATCCAGACCGCGTCCCGGTCCGTGGGATCGAACCGGTATTTCTTCCCCAGGAGCGTCCGCACGCCGTCCTGGACCTGTTCGGCCTGCCGGGGGTCGGCGGGGGTATAGATGATGTTGCTCAGATGGTACGCCCCGTAGACGGAAGCGAACGTCGAGGCGGGGATGAATACCCGGTCCTGGTCCCGCCTGTTGTACGACGAGCTCTGCGTCTTCTTTTGCATCACGCCCACCACGAGGAAGGGCACCTGGTCCACCTCGATGTATTTCCCGATCGCGGTCCCCTCGCCGAAGAGGAGCCGCCTGACCTCGTCGCCGATCAGGGCCACCCGCTTCCTCTCCTTCAGGTCGATATCGTCGATAAATCTCCCCCCCTGTTCGGGGATGATGCTCCGCATATCAGCGTATATCGGGTACACTCCCGCGACGAGCGTGTTCATGATGTTCTCGCCCACGCGCACCTTGGCCTCCCCCGTGGAATACTCGGGGCTCACGCGGCCGATGCCCCGGACCTGCGTGGCCATCAGGCGCGCGTCCTCCTCCACGAACTGGATGGGGCGTCCGGTCCCGAATCCTTCGAACGGTTTCGTGGTGCGCCCGGGGAACATGATCGCGACGCTCTCCCCTATGCCGTGCATGTTGATGGCCAGCGCCCGCTTGAAGCCCATGCCGAACGCGAGGAGGACGACGATGGCGACGGTGCCCCAGACGATCCCGAATATCGTCAGAAACGTGCGCAGTTTTTGCGCGCGGATATCGCGCAGGAACTCGACGAGCGTGGTGCGCAGGGCGTCCATGGGATCACTCGATCTTCTTGAGCGGCTTCTCGAGCACCTCTTCACCCTCCCGGAGGCCGGCGACCACTTCCACTGTCACCGCGTCGCTCAGGCCGGTCTTGATACAGCGCTCCTCGTCCTTCCCCTGGGCCAGCGGGACGCGCACGAATGCAGAGTCGTTCCTGAACGTGACCAGCCGCTCCGGGATGACCAGGACGCTGTCCTTGCGGCGGATGATGATGTTGGCATTGGCCGAGTACCCCGCGCGCAGCACGCTGTTGCGCGCGGTCGGGATGGCGATCTCGATCGGAAACACAGTCGCGTTGTCCTTCTTTTCGGCCTTGAGCGAGATGCGCGTCAGCTTCCCGGCCACCGTGTCCGTCGGGAGCGCCCCCACCTTGATCTCGGCGGTCATCCCCTCCTTCATGCGGCCGACGTCGATCTCATCGACAGTGCCTTTAAACAGGAGCCTGTCCATGTTGGCCATCTTCATCAGGACAGTCCCCTCCTGGTATGACGTGAGGGGCGTGACGGGATCGCCAACCTCGACGTTCTTCTTCAGCACGAACCCGTCGATGGGGGCCTTGACGATCGATTCGATCTCCACACCGCCGATCCGCACACGCCCTTCCTCCAGGAGCTGGAGACGCTCCTTGTTCAGGCTGACGGTGAGGCGGGACTGCTCGTAGCGGCGCTGGAAATCCTCGTAATCCTTGTCCGAGATGAGGTGCTTGGCCACCAGCGATTCCTGGCGCACCCTGTCTTTCTCCGCGTTGTCGAGGTCCACCTGCGCGAGCTGCAGGTTCCTCTTCGCCTCGGCAAGTTCCAGCGGAGTGGGGTCGGGGCGAACCTCAAGCAGGGGTTGCCCGGCCCTGACGTGCGTCCCCGCATCCGCATAGATCTTGCTCACCGCACCGGAGACGATCGACTTGACCGATATCTCGTTCTGCGGCTCGATCGTGCCGATGGCGAGCGCTTTGTCTGTGATGTTTCCCCGCGTGACCTTTACGCGGGGGAGCGACGTGTCGTCCCCCTGCTTTGACCCGCCGAAAAAGATGAATCCCGCCACCACGAGAACGACGACGCCGACGGACGAAAACATGATTCTCTTCTTCATGGAGAGCTCCCGGACATGCTGAAGGTGTGCACTCCAGTGTACGCTCGGATCCCCTGTTTGTTGCAAAAACGGCGGGATTCCGGTAGATTCGCGGTATGGAGAATGTACACACGATGAGCGATTTCCACCCGGTCATCAGGGACTGGTTCCTGAGGACGTACGGAGAGCCCACGCCCGCACAGACGCTGGGCTGGCCGAGCATCTCCTCCGGACAGCACACGCTCATACTCGCCCCCACCGGCTCGGGAAAGACGCTGGCCGCATTCCTCTGGGCAATAAACCACATCTTCGAAGAACGTCTTGCAGGCGACGTGCCCCCGGGTGTAGGGATTCTCTACATTTCCCCCCTCAAGGCACTGAACAACGACGTTGACCGGAACCTGGCGGGCCCGCTCGAGTCAATACGCCGGGCGGCCGCGGAGGCAGGTCTCCGGGCCCCGGCGATCCGGAGCGCCGTGCGTACGGGAGACACGCCGCAGGCGCAGCGCGCATCGATGATGAAGCATCCCCCGGATATACTGATCACCACTCCCGAGTCCCTCTACCTGATGCTCACATCGCGCGGCGCTCGGCCGATGTTCAGGACGGTCCGCTACGTGATCGTCGACGAGATCCACGCTCTCTGCGGAAACAAGCGGGGCGTCCACCTCTCGCTGTCGCTCGAACGCCTCCAGGAAGTGGCTTTGCAGGAGTTCATACGGATCGGCCTCTCCGCGACGCAGCGCCCTCTGGATGAGATCGCGGCATTCCTCGGGGGACTGCACGCGGAGGGTGGGCGCCTGGCACCCCGCCCTGTCTCCGTGATCGACGCGGGACACAGGAAGTCGATGGACATCAGCGTGGAATGCGCCCCTCCGGATTTCTCGCTCCTCACGCAGGAAGGCGTCTGGCCGCTGGTCTTCGAGGAGATCCTCGCTCTGATCGCGCTTCACACGACGACGCTGATATTCGTCAACAACCGCCGCCTGGCGGAGCGCGTGGCGGCCGCGCTGAACGACGCGCTGCAGAACTCTGAGCCCCCGGAAGTAGCCCGGCAGGAAATCAACCTCCATGCCGTCCCCCGATTCCGCACCGGGACGGATGAGCCGCTCGTGCAGGCCTACCACGGGAGCATGTCGCGGCAGGCGAGGGAGCGGATGGAGTCCGACCTCAAGAATGGAAAACTTCGCGCCCTCGTCGCCACGTCGTCGCTCGAGCTCGGCATCGACATCGGCAGCATCGATCTCGTGATACAACTCCAGTCTCCCCGCGGGATCGCGCGGGGACTGCAGCGGATCGGGCGGTCGGGCCACCTTGTCACGGCCACGAGCAAAGGGAGGATATTCCCCACGCACAGGGAGGATCTCGTCGAATCCGCCGTCGTCGCGCGGGGAATTGCCTCGCACGAGGTGGAGCGAACGGTCATACCGTCGAATTGCCTGGACGTCCTGGCGCAGCAGATCGTCGCGATGGTCAGCGTCGAAGACCGTGACGTGGACGGGCTCTTCGCGCTTGTCCGCGCCTCCTACTGCTACCGCGACCTCTCGCGGACGCTCTTTGACGGCGTGATACAGATGCTTGCAGGGAGATACGCCGAGGGGACGCTCCGCGAGCTGCGGGGGGTCGTCTCATGGGACAGGGTGAACGACGTGCTCCGCGCCCTCCCCGGGAGCGGGCGCATCGCGGTGACGGGGGGAGGCACGATCGCCGACAGGGGGTACTACGGCGTCTATCTCGGCGACGGATCCACGAAGGTGGGGGAAGTGGACGAGGAATTTGTGTTCGAGACGCGCGTGGGGGATACGTTCATACTCGGATCGAGCGTCTGGCGTGTCGATGAGATCGAGGCGAGCAGGCTCACCGTGAGCCCGGCCCCGGGGCAGCCTGCCCGCATGCCGTTCTGGCGGGGAGAAGGGATCGGACGGAGCTACGAGCTTGGGTGCGCGGTGGGGGCGTTCCGCAGGCAGATGGAGGAGACGATCGACCGCCCGGAATCCCTGACCGAGCTTCGCGCGGCATACCCGATCGACGCCCGGAGCGCGTGGAATATCCGGGAGTACTTTCGCAAGCAGCGCGACACGACGGGCGTCATCCCGCACGACAGGCGGCTCGTCGTGGAGACGTTCCGCGACGAAATAGGAGACCCCAGGCTCGTCGTCCACTCTTCGTTCGGCCGCCGCGTGAACGGCCTGCTGGGACTCCTCCTGGCACGCAGGCTCCACGACAGGGCGGGCGTCGAACCGCAGATGCTTTACAATGATGACGGGATACTCCTCCGCTCCTCCGGCTCCGAGATGCTCCCGGACGACCTCCTGGACGGGATCGATGCCTCCGCGGCCCGCCAGGTGGTGCTGGACGAGGTCCTCTCCTCCCCACTCTTCGGCGGGCAGTTCCGTCAGAACGCGGCGAGGGCACTCCTCATGCCGGGGAAGATGCCGGGCAAGCGGACGCCCCTCTGGCTTCAGCGGCTTCGGGCCGGCGATCTCCTGCAGATCGCCCGGAGGTACGACGATTTCCCCATTGTTATCGAAACAGTCCGCGAGATCCTCCACGACATACTCGACTTCGATCACTTCATGGATCTCCTCCGCGGGATCGAAGGGGGATCGATCGGCGTGACGCGCGCCGCGAGCGAGATCCCCTCCCCTTTCGCCGCGAGTCTCCTCTTCGACTTCATCGCGGTCTACATGTACGAGTACGATCAGCCGCGCGAGGACAGGCTGAGCCAGTACCTCGCGGTCAACAGGGAGATCCTCGGCGAACTTATCGACCTGGATTCGGTCTCCACGATGGTGCGCCCGGAAGCGATCGCTGCCGTGGAACGCCAGCTCCAGCACGCGGCAGACGGCACGCGCGCCCGGTCGGCAGAGGAGCTGATGGAGATCCTCCTCAGGATCGGTGACCTGAGCGACGCGGAGATCGCCGAGCGGTGCGAGGGGGATCCGCGCGCGATGCTCAGTGCCCTGGAGCGTGACGGGAGGATCGCGCGCGTGGAGTTCCCCGGAGGGCCGAGGTGGATCGCAGCCGAGGAGGCGCCGCTTTACCGGTCGCTCCCGGCAGAGCGGAGCGCCGTGTTTATCCTCGGGCGCTATCTCCGCAGCCACGGCCCGCGAACGAGCCGCGAGCTCGGGGAGAGGTTTGGCACCTCAAGCGAGGACGCCGAGAGGGTTGCGCGCGTGCTTGCCGGTGAAAAAGAGGTCGTCAGGAGCAGGTTCACGCCGGGTGAAGGGCCGGGTGGAGGCCCGCGCGAAGGGCCGGGCACAGTGCCGGGCGTTGAGGAAGAGCAGTGGTGCGCGAAAGGGGCGCTGGAACGGATACACAGGCAGACGATCACGATCCTCCGGAAGGAAATCACGCCTTCCTCACCGGCGGAGTTCACCGCGTTTCTCTTCCGCTGGCAGGGAATCGGCCGCGGGGTGCAGGGGGATGTCTATCCGGATTCGCCCGGGGCGCTCTCCCGCCTTGAAGGGCTCCCCCTCCCGGCGGACGTGTGGGAGAGAGACATCCTCCGCGTCCGGCGGATACCCTCAGAGTCGATCGAACGCCTCTCCCGCGAAGGGGGGGGCGCATGGGTCGGGAGCGCCCCCGGGCGCATCAGGTTCATACTCCGCGGCAACGGCGGGCTCTATCTCGGGCCTCCCGCATCAGAAGAAGGGCTCAGAGAGCATTCGCGGAATGTCCTCGCGTTCCTGAAGAATGAGGGGGCGTCGTTCTTCAGCGACATCCGCGATGGCACGCGCCTCTCGCTCCAGGGATTGAACACTGCGCTCGCCGAGCTCTTCTGGAACGGGCTCATCACGAATGACGTGTTTGCGGAGGCAACGGCCGTGCGAAGGATGCAACAACCGGATGCGGACGCCCGCTTCGAGCGGATAGAGATTGTCAATCCGCATCGTGCCCCTGCCCGCGCCCGGCTCATGCAATCGGCACGCAAAGCGCTCCGCGAGGTGCCGGGATGGTCCGGCCGCTGGTCGATCCTCAGGACGCGGGGGCTCATGGGGGGACCGCCTCATGAGGAGGAGCGCGCGCAGGCCCAGGCAATGCTCCTCCTGGATCGCTACGGCATCGTGGCACGGGAGTTTCTCGCCCGAGAGGATCTTGTCGGCTGGAGCTTCATTGCGCAGGAGCTGAACCGCATGGAGCTCAAGGGGGAGGTCCGGCGGGGGTACTTCGTGGAGGGGCTCTCCGGCATGCAGTTCGCGCTCCCGGGGGCGGTCGAGGAACTGCGGCGCGCGCGTTCCGGGGGCACCGACGGGCCCATCGTGCTTCTCAATGCGTGCGACCCGGCAAACCCGTTCGGGCCCGGCATCCCGCTGCGCGGGGCCGGCGGGGAAGATGCGGCCACGCTCGCATCGCGCGTGCAGTCGACGTACGTCGCCTTTGCGGGCGGGGCGCCGGTGCTCGTGTTCGAGTCGTGGGGAGCCCGCATCCGGACTGTCGGCTCACCGGCGATTGAAACCGTTCGCGAGGGGCTCTCACTCTTCACCGGCCTCCTGAGGCTCCCCGGGCGGCTCCGCCCGTTCAGGGAGATCATCGTCGAGTATTGCAACGACATTCGCCCGGCCGAGAGCCCGCTTGCCACGGAGCTCGGCGAGCTCGGATTCGTACGCGACTCCAACCAGAGGATGCGGAGGGATGAGTACGCGTAGGCGCAAAGCCGTCATTGCGAGGAGCGCTCCTCAGCGACGAAGCAATCTCGCCCGGGATTGCCACGCCAAAGAGCGGCGTGACGCAAAGAACGCGCTTCGCAAAGAGCGCTCGCAATGACAGTTTGCATCGGCAGACAGTTTGCATCGGCTTGTACCCTGCCTTGACTTTCCATGCACCCCTCGATACATTGAACGCGTCCCTGACCTGAGACCATCGCATGGCCGCACAGCCCTTCGAACGCATCCGACACAACGTCCTGACGGAAGTCCTGACGGACGACCAGTTCCGCGCCATCGGCGAGGAACTCACGGAGCATCGTTTCCGGCAGGGAGAAGTGATACTCGAAGATGAGGAAGAGGGAGACGAACTCTTCCTGATCGCCGCGGGGCGAGTCAGGATCTCAAAGCAGGACAGGCAGGGGCGCGAGACGATACTCGCGCTCCTGCATCCGGGTGATTTCTTCGGCGAGCTGGAGCTGATCGACCAGAGACCCCGTGCCGCCCGTGTGACGGCCGTTGACGAATGCATCGCGTATTCCATCGGGCGAAAAGCGTTCGAGCGGCTCCTGAAGGAAAACAGCACGCTCTCCTATCGCCTGCTCCAGGTGCTCAGCGTCAGGCTCCGGACCGTAGACACGCAACTTGTCCGTCAGCTCGAACACCAGGCCGAGACCTCCGCGCAGGAGATCGGCCGGCTCCGGCGCATCATCGAGGCCGCCAAGGCGCTCAACTCGACGCTCGACCTGGACCGGCTCCTGGCTGTGATCCTGGAAACCGCGCTGGGCCTGGTGGACGGCGACCGGGGGACGGTCTACCTGGTCGACGACGAACGGAAGGAACTCTGGTCGCGCGTTTTTAAGGGGGGAGAGAGGATCGAAATCCGCCTCCCGACCGGGAGCGGCATCGCCGGGTACGTCGCCGCGACGGGCGACACGCTCAATATCCCCGACGCCTACTTCGACGCCAGGTTCAACCCGGAAATCGACAAGGTGACGGGGTACAGGACGCGCTCCATCCTCTGCATGCCGATGAAAAACAGGGGGGGAACGATCGTCGGAGTGTTCCAGATACTCAACAAGCGGGCGGGAACGTTCAGCGGGGAGGATGAGAGCGTGCTTGACGCGCTCTCAGTCCACGCTGCGATCGCGGTCGAAAATGCCAGGCTCTACGAGCAGGAACGGCAGAAGATCGCGATGGAAAAAGACCTTCAGGCCGCCCGCGAAGTCCAGATGACGCTGATTCCGCGGCGCCTCCCCGACGCCAACGGTTATGCGTTTGCAGCCGTCACGATACCCGCCCGCGAGGTCGGGGGTGATTTGTACGACTTCACGGTCAAGGAGTCGGGGCAGATCGCGCTCTGCCTGGGGGACGTGTCGGGGAAAGGACTCGCCGCATCGCTCCTTGCAGCCAACGTCCAGGCCACGCTCAGGGACCAGACGCTCACCGCCGCCATGGCGTCTGAATGCGTCCGCCGCTCGAACATGCTCCTCTTCCAGACGACGGGGGCGGAGAAGTTCGTCACGCTCTTCTACGGGGTCCTGGACCCTTCCGCCGGCACGTTCACGTTTTGCAACGCGGGACATGAGCGGCCGTTTCACATACGCCACGACGGGAGCCTCGCCCGTCTGAGCGCCGGGGGAACTGTGCTCGGGATCATGGAAGATTTTTCCTACGAGCAGGCGAGCGTGACGCTGGGGAAAGGGGACGTCGTCCTGATATTTTCGGACGGCGTGACGGAAGCGATGAACGCCGCCGGCGACCAGCTCGGCGAGGGGCCCATCGAAACTGTGTTGCGGAAGCACCAGGCCGAGGGACCGGAGGCGGTGAAAGAAGCGCTCGTTGCCGCCGTGCGGGAGCATGCCGCTGGGGCGCCGCAGGCGGATGATATTACGATTGTGGTGGTGAAAAAGGTCTAGACCGCTTCGGCGACCCACCAGGTCTTGAGCTTGCCGATCGCCGGGTTGGACGTGAAATTGAAATCCTCCGATTCACGGACCGCGAAACCCGTTCCCCCGAGCAGCCCCGCGACTTCATCCTGCGTGTAGTACCTTTCCTTCACCGTCTCCTCGAGACGGACCGCCCCCCCTTCACCCGGAACGATCAGCGTGACGTTGCAGAGGGCGCTCTTCCGGCCGGGGTCGTACGAATTCTCCAGGGCAATCGAAAACCCGTGCGTGGTGATGGTCTCGGACTGCGTCCAGAGCGTCGTGAAACAGCGCTCCGTGCTGGTGTCAAAGACGAGCCAGCCGCCGGCGAGGAGCGATGCGCGGATGCGGCGCAACGTCTCACGCAGCTCGGCCGCGCTCATGAGGTGATTCAGGCTGTCGAAGAACGATGTCGCCAGGTGGACCGGGCGGGGAATCGCCAGGTGGCGCATATCCTGCCGGTGGAACTCAATGCGAAGACGCGAGCCCGCAGTCTTCGCCGTTGCCTCGCGGATCATCCCTTCCGAGGCGTCGATGCCGGTCACTTCCCAGCCGCGCCTGGCCATCAACTGCGCGAGCGTCCCGGTGCCGCACGCGACGTCGAGCATCGTGGCCCCCCCGATCCTGTGCGAGCGGATCGTGGCCAGGAGCTTCGGAAATATCAACGTGCTGAAGTCCTTCCCGTAGCTCTTCTGCCACCGGTCGTAATACGGGGGAAGGTACCGGTATCCGGCATCCATGGGGAGGTTGTTTATGCGGCGGGGACGGCCCGGGGCCCGCGCGCAGGGGCGCCCGTCTTCATCATTGTGATGAAGTCGGCAAAGAGGTAGTCGCTGTCGTGCGGCCCGGGGGAGGCTTCGGGATGGTATTGCACCGAAAAGGCGGGAAGCTCCCTGTGGCGCAGCCCCTCGTTCGTCTGGTCATAGAGATTGACGTGCGTGATCTCGACGAGCGACGCATCGAGCGAGGCGGGGTCGACCGCGAACCCGTGGTTCTGGGAAGTGATTTCGATCCTGCCCGTGAGGAGGTTCTTCACGGGGTGATTCCCCCCCCGGTGACCGAACTTCAGCTTGTACGTCTTCCCGCCGAGGGCAAGCGCCATGATCTGGTGTCCGAGGCAAATTCCGAAAATCGGGAGTTTTCCGAGAAGCGCGCCGATGTTCCGGATGGCCACACCGACGGCTGCGGGATCGCCGGGGCCGTTGGACAAGAAAACCCCGTCGGGTTTCATCGCCAGGACGTCGCGCGCCGGGTATGCCGCAGGCACGACGGTCACGACGCACCCGTAGCGGACAAGCCGCCGCAGGATATTGCGCTTGATCCCGTAGTCGTACGCGACGACCTTGAACCGGCGTCCCGTCTCCCCCTCATGCGCCCGTGCTCCGAGTGCAAACGGGGTGGTGTCGACCTCGTCCCAGGAATATGGCCTCTCACACGTGACCTTCGTGGCAAGATCAAGCCCGTTCATCGATGGGGATGACCTGGCCCGGTCGACGAGGCGGCCGTCGTCCATCTCCCCGGTGGAGAGGATACCTCTGAGCGCGCCGTCTGTCCGGAGCATGCGCGTCAGCATCCGCGTATCTATCCCCTCAATTGCCATAATCTGGTGAGAAGAGAGCCACTCGGAGAGCGTGCCTCTCGCCCTGAAGTTGCTCGCAACGGATGAGTTCTCGCGTACGATGACTCCGCTCACCTGGGGACGCCCTGATTCCACGTCTTCCGCGTTGATCCCGTAGTTGCCGATCAGCGGGTACGTGAGCGTCACGATTTGCCCGCAGTACGATGGATCCGTGAAGATCTCCTGGTACCCGGTCATGCTCGTGTTGAATACAACTTCGCCGGTCATCTCACCGGGAGCACCAAACGACTCACCGACATAGACAGTCCCGTTTTCAAGCGCCAGTTTTGCCTTCAACCAAGACTCCGGATTCGATTGTGATCAATAAAGCAACACACACCGGGAATACTGCATATGCTGACATATAACCGTCACAATATCAATATGTTACGGCATTTATCTCGCACGACGGTTAAAGCTCGCAGCTCTGTGGATATCGGTGTGGATAATTAAGTGGATATCAATAACCGATCGCGAAAGCGTCTTCGCGGGGATCGGCACCTCCATACTTCCACCCTGCCGCAAAATCAACCAGCATAGCCTCGGCCTCTGCAGAGCTCTCAATTTCCTCGAGAACGTACCCCATGCTCCCGAGGTTCCGGAGCACATCGGCTTCCAGGCCCCTCTTTTCGTAAAGGAGTGAATCAGGGATCCACTGTTCGTGCACGCGTGGGGCGTCGACGGCTTCCTGTATGTTCATCCCGAAATCAACGACGTTTGAGATCACCTGCGCCACTGCTGTGGGAATCCTGCTCCCGCCGCGTGCTCCCACCACGAGAAATGGCCGCCCTCCCTTGACCAGTATCGTCGGCGCCATCGAGCTGAGCATGCGCTTCCCGGGCTCAATCGCATTTGCTGTGCCACCGGGAAGCCCGTAAAGGTTAACTGCGCCCGGCTTCACGGCAAAATCGTCCATTTCGTCGTTCAGGAAGAACCCGGCCCCATCGACGACCGTCTTGCAGCCGAAGAGGCTGTTCAGCGTGAACGTGACGCTTACGACGTTCCCGAACTGGTCGGCCACGCAATAATGCGTCGTCTGGGGTGCAGCGCCCGCAACTTCCCCCCCCGCCCCCACCTGGGGGCTATGGAGCGCCCTGAGCGAGTCAAACCCCGCCATTCTCATGGCGGCGTATTCCTTCGAGATGAGCATCCTGACGGGGACGGGCACATAGTCGGGGTCGCCGAGATAGGCCGCCCTGTCGGCAAATGACCGCTGGCAGGCGGCGGCGAATGCATGCACGGCGCGGGAGGAATTCCATCCCATCGACCGGAGATCGAATCTTTCCAGGCAGTTGAGGACCTGGAGGACTGTGACGCCCCCCGCCGAAGGGGGAGCCGCCGTGATGACTTCATATCCCCTGTATGAGCCGCGCAGCGGGTCCCGCTCGACGCTCTCATAGTCCTGCAGGTCCTCCCCGGAGATGATGCCGCCGCTCCTTTTCATTTCCGCGACGATGCGGGTAGCAACGTCCCCCTCGTAGAACCCCTCGGATCCCCGCTGGATGATCGCCCGTAACGTTGCAGCCAGGTCGGCCTGCCTGAGCGTATCTCCCCACCTGTACGGCTCCCCGCCACGCGTGAAGGCCCTGAGCGTCGAGGGGAAGAGTGAGAACCGGGGCATCTCCTCACGCAATATCCGCGCAAGGTGCTCGCTGACCGGGAAGCCATCCTCCGCAAGCTCGAGTGCCCGGCGCATGACTGCCTCCCTCCCGAGCCTCCCGTACTCATTCAGGGCGGTCATGAAACCGCTGACAGTCCCGGGGACGCCCGCGGCAAGAGGGCCGGTCAGGCTTTTTTCCCGGATCGGGTTCCCCCTGCCGTCGAGGTACATCTCCTCCGAGGCTGCGGCCGGGGCGCGCTCCCGGAAATCGATCATCGTGGCCTCCCCCCCGGCCATGCGGATGACCATGAACCCGCCCCCGCCGATGTTTCCCGCCTCCGGGTATGTGACAGCGAGGACAAATCCCACCGCCACGGCGGCATCGACGGCGTTTCCCCCCTGCCGCAGGACGTCGATTCCCGCCGCCGAGGCCATCGAATCGGCGGACACCACCATCCCATTGTGGCTTTTGACCGGGGCACGGGAGGCGCCGTCCACGAGGGACGGCGCCGGAAGGAGCGATATCGCGCTGAGGAAGAGGAGATTAGAACGGGAGATCATCGTTCGACGCACCCCCGGATGCGGGCTCCGGCGCGGCGGCGGCTCCCGGAGCTTCGGCCGGGGCTCCCGCCGCACTCTTGCCGTCGAGCATGATCATGTTGTCGGCGACGATCTCCGTGATGTACTTCTTCGCCCCCGTGTTCTTGTCGTCATAACTCCTTGTCTGAATCCTCCCTTCGATGTAGACCTTCTTCCCTTTCTTCAGCCACTCACCGCAGATCTCCGCCAGCTTCCGCCAGGCCACGATGTTGTGCCACTCCGTCCGCTCCTGCATGTTTCCTTCCTGGTCTTTCCAGGACTCGTTCGTGGCAATCGTGAATGTCGCCACCGGCACGCCGCTCGACGTGAACCTGAGCTCGGGGTCTTTCCCCAGATTGCCGATGAGCATGACCTTGTTCAGACTCTTTGCCATGTGGTTTCCCTCCTGTCCTACTGTATACTACACTTGCGGGCCCCGGTTTTCCCGGGGGCCCCTCGCCCGCGCGTCAGTGCCGGTCGCCCGCGCTATCCCGCCGGGGGTCGCTCACGCGGTAGACGCCGGAGGCCGTGAGGAACCAGACCGAACCCCCCTGGCACACGAACGACCTGACCGCCGGCGATCCGGGTAGCAGCGTGCCGACGGGGGCAACGCCTGCCGGCCGCTCGTGGGAGTCGAAGAAGAAGACGCTCGCGGAATCGAGGACCGCCACGCCGGTCTCGTCGGCGTAGAGCACCGTCGGCGCGGCAAGGACTCCGGGGAGCAGGTTCCTCAGGAAGTTCCCGAACGCATCAAACACCGCGACGCGTCCCCTGTCGAGCACGTAGATCGCATCCGCGGGCCCGAGCTGAACCTGGCGGGGGGTGATGAGCCTCCCCTCGCCCGCGCCGAGACCGCCGAACGTCCGTTCAACGGTGTTCGTCCTGTCGACCTTGACGATCTGGTCGTTTTCGGTGTCGCAGATGTAGAGATCCCCCTGCCGGGAAATTGCGATCCCGGTGGGGTACCCGAACCTGATATCCGGGTTGTCGCTGTCGCGGGTCGAAAACGATGAGATGAAATTCAGCTTCCTGTCGAACCTCTCGATCCGGTGATTGCCGTAGTCGGCGACGAACACGTCGATGCCGTTCCTGGCCCAGAGGCCAGCCGGCCGGTCGAACTGACCGTCAAGCCACCCGGGTCCCCCGGCCTCCCGGATGAGCGCCCCGGACCGGTCATAGAGCTGGAGCGTGTTTTTCTCTTCGTCCAGCACGTAGACGTCGCCGTAAATGTCGACGTCGATCTGTGAGCCCTGCGCGGGAATAACCTGTCCGCGGGCCTGGGTGCCGGGTGCGCACGTGCACAGCAGGAGCAGGGCGACAGCGGGCGATTGGCGGAGCCGGGAGAGCGTGATCATGTGCGTAGGAGATAACATACGAACGGTGAGATTCAAATGCCACAGCGACTGTCGCATTCTCCCGGTTTTTTGACTATCTTGATCCGATCCCGTGAAGGATATGAGCGATGAGCAGACGTCCCCGCACCAGTTCAACGTCACCCGCCCAACGAGGGGGCGCCGGCACCGCTCCGGATGCCGGTGCGCCTCAACTCTCGCACGGGAAGAGCGTCGCGTTCTGGGTGATCACGCTTGCCCTCCCTTTTCTCCTCATTGGACTTCTCGAGGCGGGACTCCGCGTCTTCGGCTACGGACCGAACCTGGGGCTGTTCACCACGACGACCGTTCACGGAACGACGTACTACCTGCTGAACCATGAGGTCAAGGCGCGCTATTTTCCGGACATTCGCTTCACCGCATCCACCTCGCGAGAGTACTTCGTGATGCCGAAACCCCCGGGAACGTTCAGGATATTCGTCCTCGGGGGATCCACCGCCGTGGGATTCCCGTACGGCGCCAACGGCTCATTCGCATCGTTTCTCCGCCAGCGGCTCGCCTGCCTCTTTCCGGACAGGAAGATCGAGCTCATCAACCTCGGCATGACGGGCACGAACAGCTACACTGTCCTCGACCTGGCGCGCGACCTTCCGGCGTATTCTCCCGACCTGCTCCTCGTATACGACGGACACAACGAGTTCTACGGCGGGCTGGGTGTCGAATCGCGAGGCATACTCGGGGGCTCGCACGCGGCAACGCTCGTTTACCTCCGGCTCCTGCACAGCAAGGTGTTTCTCCTCCTGAGGGACATGTACGGACGCGCAGGAGAGATCCTCCATCCCGGGTCGACGGAAACCACCAGGGACGTCTCGCTCGAAGCCCTTGCCCGCGGCAAGGGGGTGCCGTACGGCAGCCCGGCGTACCACGAGGCGCTCACAGGGTTCGAGGAGAACCTCCAGGACCTCCGTTCGTTCTGCGCGGCCCGGCACATTCCGCTCATACTCGCGACGCAGGTCTCAAACCTCCGGGGGCAACCGCCATTCCTCTCCGGGCCTGAGGCCCCCCTCCCGGCCGGGGAGAAGCGCCGGTTCGACGATGACCGACTCCAGGCCGAGAAGGCCTGGAACGAACACCGGTGGAACGACGCCCTCAGGGCGTACAGCGCCTCCTCGCTCATCGATTCGCTCCACGCCGCAACGCATTTCGCCATGGGCCGGTGCCTCGATATCATGGGGGAGCGCCGGTCCGCACGCACGCAATATGTCCTCGCGCGGGACTACGACGAACTGCGGTTCCGGGCAAGCAGCGATTTCAACAATGCGATACTGGCTCAGCGGGCACCGGGGACGGCAGTCGTGGACATGGAGGGGTTCTTCATGCAGCACTCGCCGGATTCGCTGATCGGCAACGAGCTGATCCTCGAACACCTCCACCCGAATTCATTCGGCGCCTTTCTCCTGGCCAGGGGCTACGCCTCCGCCATGCGCGAGCTTGGACTTCCGGCAGGGGAGCCCGTGTGGGCCGAACGTGATACGATTGCCGACAGCGTTCTCTGGAGCAAGCGCACCGTCACCGCGCTGGACGAGAGGATCGCGCTGGAGCGCACCGCGCGGCTCACGTCGGCGTATCCGTTCTCGTCCCCCTCACTCAGCCTCCCGGTGAAATTCCCCGCCGACACGCTCCAGGCGATGGCACGGCATGTCGTGGATGGCGCATGGGGGGTGGGTGACGCTCACAGGGCTGCAGGGGATTTCTACGAACAACGGGGGGAAACGCAGGAGGCAGAGCGGGAGTTCAGGACGCTGATAGCGCTCGATTCGCTCGAGCCGGGTTCGTACGTCGCGCTGGCGCGACTCTATTTCGGCGAGCGGAGGCTCGCGGACGCGCGGGACATACTCAACCTCTCGCTCCGCCTCAACCCGTCCGGCGAGGCATATGCCCTGCTGGCAAATGTGGCGTTCGAAGAAGGTGACAACGCCGCGGCGGTGGCCGCAAGCACGTACGCGATCCCCCTGGTGAGCGGTCCGGACGCCTCTGCGGCGGCCTGGTACACGCTGGGCCTTGCACAATTGCGGCTCCATCACCGCGCTGAGGCCGAGGCCGCGCTCAGGAGCGCGCTTGCCGTATCGCCGCAACACGAGCCGTCCTCAGTGCTGCTCAGGGCACTCGAGTCCGGTGCCCCGATGAAATGAACAGAGAGACACCCCTGAGCCCGCGCGATCGGCCGGGGCGGTCGGGGGACCGCAGGATCTGGAGGTTCAGCCGGGAGCTACCGCGAGAGGAGATTGGCGAATATCCTGCACGCCCCGATGTGGAGCGTCTCGAGCTGGTGGTGAATGTCGAGCGCTACCCCGGTGACAAACCCCTGACCCACGCCAACGCGTGCGACAAGCGCGGTATGATCATCCTTCGTCTGCACTAAGGGGGCAGCCTCGGCGCCTTCACGCGTTACGATATGCTCATCGGCCCTTGCACATTGCCAGCCCTCCCAGTCGTCCGTCGTGAGCGCATTCGGTGATGCAACGAGCGTCCCGCTCATATCAACGGACGCGTCGGCGGGAAGGCTCCCGGGCGCAAAACGAATCTCCGGGAACGCGTCGCCGGCGATTCCGGCTGTCACTGATTGCGGAAAGATCAATACCCGCCCTCCCCCCTCGACCCATGACCTGAGGAGCGGCATTGCGCCCTGCGCACCCTCCCAAAGTGAGAGCGCGTTTCTGTCCACGATGACCACGGTGCACCCGGTCCAGGCGCCGCGGGCGAGGAGGGATGAATCCAGGACCACGTAGCGCATCCCCAGAGTGCGCAACGTCGATTCGAGCGTGCCCCCCCTGAACGCGCTGATCAGACCCACGGTTGCGGAAGTGTCGATCCCGATGTCGAACGCGCGGACAAGGAAGCGGCCCGCGACCACCCTGCCGATGTGAATTTCCGCGATGTGATCTCCCCGGAACGCGGAGTCGCGCCAGGCGAGAGGGATCCGGTTCAAAGCGATCTCGTCTTTCCGGCTCAGCGTCACAGGGATCCGAGAATCTCCGATAATTGAGTCTTTGACCCAGGCCTCCGCTTTGAGGCTCTGACGCGTGATGTTGTAGAGCGCGAATGCGAGATCTTCCCCCTTCCGCATTCGCACCACGGGTGTGAGGACCTGGAGTGCCCGGCCCGGGGCGGTTCTCAAGGGGACGTCGCGCCTGTACGCGAAGTTGAGTGCGCGGTCCGAGTCCCTGTGCACGATGTAATACGGGAACATCGTCACCAGCTCGGAGCTTCCCAGGCCGTAGAGTGATGAGGGGTAGTTCCACGGGATCTTTTCGGGCGTCAGCACACGAAAGTCAGAGGGCGTCTTCAGGGGAAAGTGATTCGTCCTCGATTCGTTGACGGCCCATGTTGTTCCCCCTGCCAGAGGAAAGAAGATCTCAGCCTGTCTTTCCGGAACAGGCAGGTGTGCGGACCTGACGTGAAGATAGAAGAGCTGACGATCGCTCATGATGCTGTCGCTCGGCTGTATATCCGCCGTGATCCCCCTGAGCGAGCACCGGTAGTCCTCCAGGCCGTCCTTCCACCGGGCGAGCACGCGCTCCTCCAGAGGGAGGAGGTTCCCCCGCCGCCTCACGATCAGGTTCTCGATGCGGGCCAGCGCCTCGGCGAGCGCGACGAGCGCGTGCCTCCTGTCCCCATGTTCCTCTAGAGCAAGGCTGAGCGCAATCGCGCTATCGACGCGGGCGAGCCCGGGAGTCAGCCGGGGGAGGCCCCCGAGAAGCGAGGCAGATCTCACGGCGCGCGCGGGGAGGACCTGATTGTACCAGTGGACGCCCTGGGCAGACCGCGCGCGGAGCGTCATCCGGAGCGAGGCATACTCACTCCATGACTCCCGGGCGATGCTCAGGTAGGATTTGTTCCAGACCGGGTCCATACGGTGTGCGTTCACCTCAAGCGCGCCCGCTGACGAGTCACATTCCACGAACACGCGGCTCACGTTCCACGAATGTGCACCGCCGGGCCGCTCCCCATGCACGCGGATCGCCGCAATTGACGCCGGGAGAAACACCGAATCGAGCGACGGATCGGGTTTTCTCCACCCCGCAGCAATCAGCACCACGTCGGGCCTGAACCGCTCAATCGCGCCGGCAACTCTCCGCGCGACAGTATCCCGGAGCGCGGCCGCCCCCGCCGCGCCGGGTATCGCGCCCGGGCAATTAAGGAACCAGGGTGTGCACCCGATCGTCGAAAGCGTCCGCGTCGCTTCCTCCATCCTTCTGCCGGCGGCGACGTACGGTATATCGTCCGCATCGTCCGAGGATGTTCCTCCCCCATCCGTCAGGTAGACAGCCACAACGCGTGCCCCGAGATCCATCCGGAGGAGCGTCAACGTGGCAATGTCCTCGGCACCGGGCTCGGGCGCGATCATCACCACGCAGGCAGACGTCCGCAGGTCCCGCGCGCGCTGGGCGAGCGCCCCCTTCCCAATTTCAGGAAAGTATCCCCCCGGAATTCCAGCGGGCGACAGTGAGGGACTTGCAGACAACAGCACGACTGTGACGCACGCCGCGGCGAGCGAGGAATTCATAGCACGCAGCGACAGTCGCTTGCTCGGTTTCGTTCGATTCATGTCTGACGCACGCCTAGAAACAGCGGAAGGTTGGCGGATGATCCGCCAACCTTCCGCGTGCACATCATGCCGGAGGGGTCACGCCCACCCGGGATCTCCCGGGTTTCAGAACCCGATCTTCAGGGAGATCACGTTGCTTCCGGTAAAGTACTTCTGGTGCCTGTACCCGTAGTCGAGCGTCAGGTCCACGTCCCCGACGGGGTAGTGCACGCCCACGCCGAGGCTGTAGTCGTAGATGTAGCTGCTGGCACCGGCCAGGTCCGTGGCGGCCTGCGGGGAGAACGTGTACCCGCCCCGGATGAAGAAGTTGTTGTTGAAGCCGTACTCCCCGCCGAGGTTGTATTCGTCGTCGAGGTAGTTGTTGTTGCGGAACATCCCGCCGATCGTCACGGCGTTGGCTTCGCCGAACTTCTTCGTGTACACGAGCCCGATCTCCATGAGCGAGGGAAGATCGAAGGACGCGGCGTTGATGCTGTAGTTCTGCGCCCCCCGGTTCCCCGTGGCAGATGTCGCGGTCGTGAGGAGATTCGATCCCGCGAACGTCATCGAGGGACCGATATTCTTCACGGCGACCGCGAGGTCGAGCCCCTGCACGCCGAGGTTCTTGTACTGCAGGCCTATATCAAACGATGCACCGCTGGCGCTCATCTCAAGGATCCGCTCGGTGACCAGGTTCGCCGTGAACCCGAACGCGATCCTATCGGTCAGGGCCTTGCTGTACGTGACGCCCATCGTGATGAAGGTGGGCGAATACGTCTGGCCATTGCCGTCCGGGAAATCGTCCGTGGTCTGGACAATGCTCCCGAAGTTGATCGCCTTGATGCTGAACCCCAGGTTGCCGAAATCTCCGGTCTTCACGCCCAGGGCCCCGTACACCACGCCGATGTCCGCGATGTAGTTCATGCTGGACACCTCGGCCTCGACGCCGTTCGTCTGTCCCGAGAGGCCGGCAGGGTTATAGTACAGTGCATCGACCCCGGAGGCAAACACCATATACGAGCCTCCCAGGGCGACGCCCCGCCCACCGACCGGAATCGTCAACTCCGTGGCGCCGGCGGTGCCGGTGCGATCCGGGTTGGAGGCAAAGGCGACAGGGGCGACAATCGCAAGGATCATCATCCATGCCGCTATGCGCAATGTTCTCTGTGTCATGGAATATCTCCTTTGGTTATCCAAGGCGGTGTCTAGTAACGATCCAGGTATTGCTGTTCCGGAATGACACCCAGCTTCAGCGTTTTCGTGACTCCGAGGTCCGGCATGTCGATGTACGCGATGTACATGCCCGCGGCAACGGGGTACCCGTTGGTGTTGTTGAGATCCCACTGAATCATCTGGGAGTTGTCATTCTTCAGGATCGTCCGGACGAGAACACCGGCCAGTGTGAATATCCTGATTGTCGCCTTCTGCGGCAGGTGCGTGAACGTCACCCAGCGCGCGTACCTGTTGATTTCCTGCGGGTTGAAGCCGATGTAGGGGTTCGGGAAGACGTTGATCTTCGTGACGTCGGCCTGCGCGGCAGTCTTGGTATACTGCGCGACCTTCGCCGCGGTGCTCCAGTCCCACTTGTCGGCTGTCGTGAGCAGCTTTGTCGCCTTGATCACCCACTTGTCGCCGGCAGAGTACGCTGGCTTCGTCGGATCGGTCAGCGTGAACCAGCCGGAGTAGAGGACGCTGTCCGCGCTCAGCGCACCGCCCAGCGTCGCGCCGGTGTATTTCGCCTTCGCGGTGGCCGTGTACCCTTCCTGGATCACGAACCAGTATTCCCTGTCTCCCGAGGCCGCACCCGGCGACCAGACGCTGTCATGATACGTCGAGGCCGCGGCTTCCATGAAGACGAAGTCGAGCTGGCGCATGTGAGACCCGTCAGGGTTAAGCTGCCAGACGTTGAACGACTGTGGGAAGAATCCGATGAAGGGTGACCCGGTGGAACCGGTTGTCGAACGCGTGAAATCATACCCGTTCTGACCCGCTCTCCTGGCGGTGAATTCAAACGCGATATCCGCCTTGATATCGACCGGGTTCAGTATGCCGTCACCAAAGAAGTCA
>DATJAS010000006.1:0-74980 GCA_035516035.1 Bacteroidota bacterium
TCGGGGGACGGGAATACCGCGATCATCGGGGGGCCTTCGGACAACTCGGGCGCCGGGGCGGCGTGGATCTTCTCACGGACAGGCGGCCGCTGGATGCAGGCGGGCGGAAAGATCACCCCTTCGGACGGCGATCCCTCCTCCGCGTTCGGCACGTCGGTGTCGCTCGACGCCGACGGCGGCACGGCCGTGATCGGCGGTCCTTCGGATGGCGCGGGCACGGGTGCCACATGGGTCTTTATCCGCGGGGACACAGCGTGGACGCAGGAAGGGGGGAAGCTCCTCGCCGGCAATGCCGCCGGAAATCCGCTGGCCGGATCGGCCGTTGCACTTTCCGGGGACGGGGGGACGTTGATCACGGGGGGCCCGGATGACAACTCGGGCGCCGGGGCGGCATGGGTCTTTGTCCGCACGGGGAGCGGGATCATTGCGGCGGGGAGCCTGCCGCGCCGGGTGTCCCTGGAAGGAAATTACCCGAACCCGTTTAACCCGGCAACGACGATCCGCTTCACTCTCCCCGGGCGGATGGAGGTCAGGCTCGAAGTCTTCACGCTCCTCGGCGCGCGCATCGCGCGCCTGGTCAACGGGCCGCTCGACGCGGGGGAGCACAGCGTCAGGTTCGACGCGTCAGGGTTCGCCAGCGGAGCGTACTTCGCGAGGCTTGACGCGGGTGGACGCGTGCTCTCGGAAAAGCTACTCCTCCTCAGGTGAGCGCCGCATCAGTTGTCCTTCGCCCCGTCGGTAATCCAGTGGCGCAGGAGATCCAGCTCCTCCGGGGGAAGCGGCGTAACGGCAGAGGTGTCGGGCGGCATCCTGAAGTGGGGCTGGTTCGTCGAGCAGAGTATGTAGAGCCGGCTCTGATACGGGTTCCCCGGAATCACAAGCGGCTCCTTGCCCGACACCGTGTGCGACGTCATGAACGATGCGTACGAAGTCATGACGATCTTTCCGCGCGCCACGTCGCTGCCGTGGCACCGGGCGCAATGCGAGGTCAGGATAGGCTGAATCTGTTCCTTGAAACTGACAGCTTTTTTGCCGCATCCGGCGATGAGCAGAAGAAGAACTGCAGCGGGGAAAAGCGTGAAAGCGTTTCGCACGGCCAACCTCCCGGTCTGATTCAACAAGAGGGTGGACGCAACATAGCGATTCCGAGGACAATGTCAAGACGCGGGGGGCTCCGACGACGAGAGGAGGTAGATTGAAGCGGGCGAGACCAGGCGGTCGAAGATGTCCTCGTTGTGAGAGATGAGGAGGATCGCCCTGCCGCGCGCGCGCACCTCCCTGAGGAGTCCCAGGACGCGATCGATGCTCTCGAAGTCGAGCGCGCTGAGCGGTTCGTCCAGTATCACGAGCGGCGTCTCGAGCGCCAGCGCACGAAGGAGATTGAGGCGCTGTTTCTGGCCGCCGCTGAGCTGCCACACCTTTTTGTCGATCAGGGCGTCGAGCTCGTCCGCATCGAAGAGGCGCCCGAGGGACGCGCGCAGCGCGTCTCTCCCCCTGAGCGAAGGGCGCGAGAGAATCCGCAGCGTCGCCGCGACGCTCGCTTTCGGGTTGAGCGCTTCGTCGGCGTGCTGGAATGCCATGGTCATTGTCCTTCCCCAGAGCCGTCTCCTCCAGTAGCGCCGCGGGGAAACCTCCCCCAGCCTCACCCCCTCGATCTCGATCCGGAACCGGGACGCCTGTTCAAGTCCGATGACGATCTTGGCCACGGTCGTCTTGCCGACGCCGCTTCCCGCCTTCATGTAGACAAGCTCACCGGGGTGCACCTCCAGCGCGGGCGCGGCCCTCCCGCCTCCCGGACGGGAAAATGCCAGGATCTTCCCGTAGACGCTGATGCCGCTCTCCACGCGGAGCAGCGGCGGCCGCGCCGTCTCCGCGGGCTCATGCCGCTGCGCGGCGAGCCACGAGAGGAAGCGCCCCGGATCGAACTCCCGCGTGCGGGCGCTCCCCCCGCTCAGCGTCAGCTCCAGGAAACGGAAGCGGCTCTCCATGTCCCGGTGGCGGGAGCGGACGTAGGCAATCATCCCGTAGTCGTGCGTGACGAGCAGGATCGTCTCATGCCTCAGGCGGAACCGCGCGAAGAGGCGGTCCAGGAACCTGTCGCGCGCTTCCCTGTCGAGGCTCCCCGTCGGCTCGTCGAAAACGTAGAGCCCCCGGGCGCTTTCGCCGGCGGCGAGCGCGATATCCATTCGCGTGAACGCCATCGAGACGAGGAGCCGCTGCTTCTCGCCGCCGCTCGGGCGGTGGGGCCCCGGGTAGACGGGGAGGAGACGGGGGAGGGAACCCTGCGATCCTCCGGGAAAGAGCTCCGCGGCGGCCGCGAGCGGATCGGCGGCGCGGCGGAGCGTCCCTTCGCCGAGCTGCTGGCCGAGCGTCGCGAGCGGATTCAGGTGGGTGGAGGGCTCCTGGAAGACGAAGAAGCCGGCGCTCCGCGCCGCCGCGGCCGCCGGGGAATCCCGGTAGAGGGCGTACGGTTCCCCGTTCACCTCGGCGGTGAATTCCGCCGGATCGAGTATCCCGTAGAGCGCCTTGCCGATCAGGGACTTGCCGATTCCCGATTCCCCGAACAGGAACGTCACCGCCCCGGTCTCCAGCGGGAAGCCGTGCGTGTCGACCAGGACGCGGCCCGAGGCCGCGATGCGGATGTCGTACCTCGTTCTGCTCACAGGCGGTACCGCTCCGTCAGGCCGTTGGCGATCCTGTAGACGCAGAGGAGCGTGTAGACGATGAGGAACGCCACGCTGATCCCCTGCAGGTGTTCGACGAACAGCGTCGGGATCACGCTCGCGTCGGTCAGCGCGGTGCCGATCGCCAGGATATCCTGCTTGCTGTCGAGCTTGGCGAGGAGGCTCCCGAGCGTCACGGGAAGGTTGGCGAGGCTGACCTCCGTGGAGAGCCCGACGGAGACGATGAAATCGATGCTGCAGATGAGGAAGATCGCCCGCCCGAAGAGCGCGACGGACTTCTGCACGAGGTAGGCCATGCTGTTCTTGAGCAGGATCTCCCTGTTGACGATCACGCGGGGAGAGACGCCGCAGACAAGGAGTGCGTCGACGAACTCCGTTGCGGCGTAGTGGCGGATCCTGGCGGTGACCAGGTCCGCCACCTCCTGGAAGAGGAAGAGCGCGGTCACGGCCGACGTGGCCGCGATGCGGGAGGCCTCGGAGGCGAGCGCTTCGTTCAACGTCAGCGCCGTCACGATCACGTAGCCGATCAGCAGGCCCACGATCTGCGGGACGGACCGGAGGAGGTTGAGCGCAAACGAGAGGAGTATGCGCGCAGTCCTGCGCCGCCCCGACTCGAGCGCGTGGAGGAGGAGCGCCGTGCCCCATCCGAGCAGCAACGCGAGGACGACGGCCAGGAGCGCTCCCCAGAGCGTGTGGATGGAGGCGTCGACCACCATCGCGCGGGCGGGGGCGTTCAGCTTCAGGCCGATCCAGGCGCGGCACAGGAGGATGCCGCCGACCCAGAGAATTCCCCAGAGGATGTCGCGCCGACCGGAAAGCAGCCCCGTAATGCGCCCCCGCGGCGCCTGCTCAGGGGACATTGGCGTACCTCCGCTCTTCGAGCGCGTGCCAGATGTCGACCATGATCTCGGCCAGTTTCACGCTCACGAAGATCACGAACACGATCGCGATCGCGATATCGTATTCCCTGTACAGGATGTGGCGCAGGAGCGCGTAGCAGAGGTGGCCGTTGATGTTGAGCGCCATCTCGATGATGACGATGCCGGTCACCACGAACGCGGCGTGCTCCTTGAGCGAGGGGATGTACTGGAGCCGCGCGTTCCTGTAGATGTCGCGGAATATGTGCCCGCGCGCCCCGGCCGACGGGAAGGCAACGACCCGGTGGCGAAGCCCGCCGGGGGCGTTCCAGGCCCAGGAGGCCCCGACGCCTTTCACGACGGCGGTCTCCACGTATCCCTTCCTGCTTTCGGCCACGAGGAGCGTGAAGAGATGATTGGCCTGGTTGATCAGGACCCCGTTGGACACAACCGCAAGCGGGACGAGGAAGAGGAGGCTCTCCGTGTCCAGGCTCGTCCTGAGCGCGTACGCGATGACGTAGGCGGGAGCAAAGAGGACAAGCGCGAATGCGCCCCGGGCCAGCGCAGCGGCGATGTGTTCCCACCCCGTGATGATGCCGCGGGGGCCCTTCGATTCGATCACGGCCAGGTAGCGGCGGAGCGCGGAGTCACGCCCCTGCTTCCACGCAATGAACTTCCAGACCGCGAACGCCCGCGCGGCGAGATAGGTCAGCACGATCACGGTGAAGAAGACCGCCAGGTATGAGACGATCATGGGGATGAGCTCCGCGACCTCCCCCGCGTCGAGCCGGGCGCGTCCTCCCCCCACCTTGCGCGAGGGGTCTGCGAACTCGGCCAGCCTGGTGTCGTCGACGGCGTGGATGAGAGAGTCGATCGTGCGGCGGCTGCCGGTCCGGAGCGCCCCGAGCGCGTCGCGGAAGAGCGCCCTGTGGAGCGGATCTCCCCAGTCCAGCGAATCGATCGCGAGGTACCGGGCAATGCGCGGGTCCGCCCGGACCACGGCGGCCGCCTCGCGTTCGCGGATGACCGCCGCAACCGCCACGAGCGCGAGCCCGACGACGAGGATCGCGGCGCAGTGTTCCAGGATGATCGCCCCAAGCGTGCGCACGGCCGCCTCAGGGGAGGAGAATACGGATGGCGTTCCCGCTCATGACGGGGCGGATCCCGGTGCCCCCCAGTGCCCGTTCAAGCGGGGGGAGCATCGCCAGCAGCGAACCGCTGAACTCCCCCTCGAGGCTCGCGGGTTCCACGACGCACAAGACCTCGCGTCCCGAGCGGGTGACGCGGAAGAAGGGGACCTCCCCCCCGCGCGGCGCGAGCGACGCGTAGATCCGGCGCAGCGTCCTGGAGGCGCCGTCCGCCACGCTTCTGACGCGCCGGAGGATCTCCTCCGGTGTGACGTTTTCCTCCGCAGCGACCGGCACGCTGCGCCAGGAGGTCCCGCGACCGGCGCCGGAGAGGGGCACCCAGCCGAAGGGGGCTGCCGCGGAAACGATGCGGACATATGCCTCCCCCTTCGACTCGAAGATCCGGAGGGCACGCGTCCCGGGCTCGAGCGAGCTCTCCCCCTTGCCGATCGGGGCGCGGAGCCGGAGCGCAGGACCGGCCAGGAGGACGACGGTATCCCCCTCGATCGTCGCACCGTGGAGGAGGATCGCGGCCCCCTCCGGCGCCGTACTCGACATCTTCCCCGAGGCGTCCTCCTGGACATAGTACATGGCGCCGCCGATCTCCACCGCGGCGCAGGGCGTGAAACCGTCCCCCATCACGTCATGCGCGCGGAGGATGATGATCGGGCTGAAGGGGAGGATCAGCGAATCTCCGCCCGCCCCGAGGCGCTGCTGGTACATATCGAAGAGCACCAGCGCCCGGGGACGTTCCGCGATGAACACATCGGCCGGGGCGCCGGGAGCACCCCCCGCCGCGGCGTCCCGGGCGCAGAGGCCGGCGACGAGGAGCGCCGCCCCCAGCGCCCGGCGCATCACCTCTCGGGCGATTCCCGCCATTGGCCGATCGTCGAAAGCTGTGACGCGACGCCGTAGAGGCTGATGCTCGTGCTGTCAAACTGCGTGCTGAAGTAGGCGAGCGAAGGAACGGAAAAGAGCCACGCTCCCAGGCAGAGGCCGTGTTCGAGGCCGTCGATCCTCCGGGCATACTCCTGCTTGTCGCCGATATTCCGGGTCGACATGAAGCCGTACACGTACTGGAGGAACTGGTTGACGTCCGCCCTGTCTGGGGTCTCGGCCGAGGCGTCCAGCGAGAAGAAATTGTTCCCGCTCCTGAGGGAGGAGGGAGAGACCGTCTGCACCCCCTTGGCGTCCTCGCTCGTCTCCAGGTTGATCCGGTACGTCTGGAGGTCGGGCTGGCGGAGGACAATGTCGTACAGGTCGAACAGGAAATTGCTCCGGTAGCCGCTGAAGGCGACCAGCACCGCGTCATAGTTCGTGCGCTGGATCTCGTCGTTCCCGACGACCGTGGCCTTCACTTTTCCGCGCGTCACCTGCGGGTCGTTCAGGATGTCGACCAGGTCGCTGTACTCCTCGCGGAACCCGTAGTTGGCGCAGGCCTTGATCCGCACCGTGTCGGGGAGGAGCGACATGTCCGGCGGCGCGTCGTCCGGCACCGGTTCGACCACCTTCTCGTCGATGTAGTACGACGACGAGGGAAAGACGCTGCGGTTCACGTAGTCGGCGTAGTTGTCGCGGTTCCCCTTGTAATCGACGATGTGGCGCTGCTGCGGGGTTCCCACGTTGAAGAACCGGTCCGCGATCGTGCGGCTCTCGAGCAGCCGTCGGACCTGCACGCGGGCGTCGCGGGAGAGCCGCGACGTATTGAAGAGCACCGCGAACATCACCGTGCTGATGTTGGACTTGGTGAAGAACTTCCTGCCGTCGGCAAGGATCGGGGAGAGGGCGCCGTGGGGCGTCTCGAGCAGCACGTTGATCGAATTGTTGCGGAGCTCGGTGGTGTACGTGCTGTTGTCGATGAAGGGGGCGAGCACCACGCTCGGGATCGTCGCGCCCCCGTCGGGCGTCCGCGCGTAGTTGGAGACCCCGTCCTTCGGCGGGAGCGGCATGTAGGCGGCGGTCCCCACCGTGTAATTCAGCGCGTTCATCGCCGACCCGTCGGGGATGATCTTGAATGAGAGGCTCTCCTTGATGTCGGCCTCCTTCCAGATCCTGTTCTGCCTGAAGCGGAACCGGATGTTGCCTTTGTCGTCGGGTCCCTCGAACCCGGGCGACTCCATCGCCTGGATGAGCAGGATATAGTCGGGCGACAGGCTCCCGAGCGTCATGATCCGCCGGATGGTGAACTGGAGGTCCGCGGCCGAGAAGAAATGGTCTCTCCCGCTGGTGATCGTGTACTGGTCGTCCTTCGCGACGATCTGGTAGCTGTCGCTCCACCGCTTGTTCTGTTTCAGGTGGACGGTCACCACGTTGTCCTGGTCAACCCCGACGAGCTCGCCGAGCCCGTCGCGGTAGACGACGCCGCTGGGGTTGGCGGAAAGGTCGAACAACCCGTCGAACTGCACCTCGTCGAGCTTGTCCGAGAGGGGAGTGGGACCCGGCAGGTGGGGATCGATGGCCGGCTTCTGGTGCGCGATGTACGGAATCACGATGCTGCCCGACAGGTCCGGGCGGTGGAATATGAGGTACAGCACCACGCCGATGACGACGACGCCTGCGGCGCCCAGGATGATGACGAGACGGGTGTTCTTCATGCTGTGCAGTCCTCAGTTCTTTTTCATGATCGGGACCTGCGCCATCGCGCTGATCTCGTAGACCCTGTAGGCCGCCTTCTTGAAGCGCACCTCCAGCACGTTGCGCCCCTCCTTGTCCATCTCCACCGGCGTGATCTGCGATTCGTAGCCGTTGTCGGCGGTGGGGGAGGTGATGCGGTAACGCCCTTCGTTCTTGATCGGCTTCCCGTTGATCGTGATCGCGTCGTACCACTGCTCGCGCCCGGCCGAGCCGGCCAGGTCCACCGGCAGCTTGATGTTGACGTCGAAGACGGGAAAAGCCGCGTCGGAGGGGATCTGGAGCCGGAGGCGGAACATGTATTCGTTCACCCCCCTGCGGTTGGCCGTCACGGGGAGCGCCAGGACGCGGCGGTATTCCTTCGGCCGCACCACCCACTTCGGCGCTTCCGGATCGCACTCCGTGATGATGGCGGCGATCTGCTTGTCCGTCCCCCGGTATTCCTTCCCGTGATCCACCACGGCGCGGGCGCGGTCGACCCCGTCCGCGACCGCCATGTCGCGGGCGAAATCGGCGTAGATCGTCCTGATCGCGGCTTCGGGGAACTGGAAGTGGCGCACCCTGTCGATGTAGTCGTCGATCGAGCTGCGGTTGCGCGCCAGCGCCGCGGGGCCCGCCGCGCTGAACGTGAGCTGGTAAACCGGGCTGAACGCGGAGTCGGCGTAGAGCGCCGGGACGTTGGCGAACGACCCCTGGTTCAGGCGGACGAACGCGTCGAGACGCTCCTTCGTCGCGTTGCGCACGCCGTTCAGGATGTCCGCCTCGAACCACCGGACGATCCTGTCGCGGTGGCGCTCGACGCTGGCGTACGTGCGGCCGTCCTTCCCGACATAGAGATCCCGCGTGCCCGCTTCGGCGGTCCCCCAGGCGCGCACGCCGATCGCCGCGGCGATCCGGCCCCCGGTGCCGAAGAGCGACTGGAAATCGTCCGCTTCTTCAGCGGCTTTCCCGAGCTGGAGGGCCAGGAGGGACGCGGCGTCAAGCCCGCGGTAGCGCTCGTTCGCGGAGGCCAGCGGCTGCGGGATCGCCGCGCGGATGTCCCGCGCCGAGGCCTCGATGCCGCCGTAGAAAGAGGCCGGCGGGGGGGCGCTGACCGCGTCCACGCTGGCGTGAAGCTGCTTCAACCGGGCGCTTGCGGAGGCGAGGCCGTTCGCCTCGAGGTTGAACCTGTCCACGAACGCGCGGAGCGCGGCAAATGCGGGGGGCACGGGGCGGCCCGAGGCCTCGTAGAGCGACTGGGCCCCGTCGGGCGGGGGCTGGAGCACGATCGGCGTCACGTCGCGCTTGTTTCTCAGCTGCTGCTCGTACCAGGGGACGACGTCGTTCATGCGGAGCATGACGTCCCGCTTCACCTTCTCGACGAGGGGGGACGGGTAGCGGTCGTGCCCCTTCAGGAAATCCGCGAAGAGGGGAGCGTCCGCCAGGAACGCCCCCGTGTTCGTCCCCGCCTCTTTCTCCTTGCTGAAGACGGTGAGCGCCGCGGCGTAGTCCTGCTGGAAGCGGAGCTCCTCCTCCAGCGCCCCCCGCAGGGCGGCGTAGTTCCGATACGCGGTGTCCTGCGGCGAGATGTCGGGGGGAAAGAGGTCCGCGACCTTCTTCAGCTCATCGTTCATCGCCGAGAGCTTTGCCGTGTGCGCGCCGACGGAGGCCAGCGCCGGGGCGAAATCGACCGACTCGATCGGCGGCGCGCCCGGCGCGGACGTGTACGTGCCGCGATCGACCACGTTCGCCGCGAGCGTCTGCCGGAGTGCAGCGTACTCGTTCTCGAACGTGTAGCGCCACCGCGGCACGTAGCGGTAGCGCATGCGCAGCTCGATATCCTGGCGCACGGTGTCGATCACCCAGAAGTACGTGCCGCTGGAGAGGTCCACCGCGTAGACCATCGCGGAATCCTCCCGCTGCGCTTCATCCTGGATCCGCACGATCGGTCCCTTGCCGTCGTTGAACGTCCGCGTCATGTATGCGCTCAGGTACCACTTCGCGTTCGTTTCGAGGACGATCGCGAAGTTGTTGGCGAGCGGACGCGGGAAGCGGATGAAATACTGCTTCCCCTGGTCGAGCTCGAAGAATTCCTTGTCGTTTCTCAGCTCGATGTATCCCCGCTCAACGGGGGAGAGCTCCGGTTTCGGCTCGAGTTCCTTGAACGTTGCACAACCTGCGAGGAGGGCGAGGGAGAGCGCGAGGAGCAGATGTGTTCGCATCGGGGGATACTCCGTCGTGGCTGATTCGTGATCTTTGGAATATTGTCAAATGTTGCCGTTTGTGCAAGTGATCGCACTCCCCGGGCGCCCCCCCCCGCGTTGTTTGACTTTCAGAGGGTGCGTGCCTATCTTGAACGATGCGGGTTTCGCGTCCGGCGGCATGCACCACCGGGGCGCCGCGCCCGCGCGCGGGGAGGCCGTGCATGAGTGAGGATATGCTGTACGATCTTCTGCCGGCCGCCGTGCCGCCGGCGCTCTACCACGGGTGGAAGGCGCACCCGTCGTTCGGCGACGCCGCGGCCGAGCTGGAAGCCGCTCTCGGCCCGGGCGCCTGCGTGGATCATTCGATGTTCGGCCGCATCGAAGTGAGCGGCAAAGACCGCCTCGACCTGCTCCACCGGCTCTCCACCAACGCGCTCGCCGGACTTTCCCCGCACCGCGCGGCCGCCACGGTCTTCGTCACAGACAAAGGGCGGATCATCGACCGCGTCCTTGTCTGCGCCCTCGACGGGTCGCTGCTCCTTCTAACATCGCCGGGCGCAGAAGCGTTTCTGGTCCAGTGGATCGGGAAGTACACCATTACAGAGGACATCAGGCTCAACGTGGTAACCGCCACTACGGTAATGGCTTCGCTGATCGGACCTGAGACCATTTCCTCGTTCTGCGCGGCGACCGGATGCGCAGCGCCGCTCCCCGGTGAGATCACACGCGGGGGAGAGGAGGGAGCGTTCACGGTAGTGCGCGATCCCGGCGGAGAGTTCGCGCATGTCGTCGTCCCATCCTCACGGGGAGCCGCGCTCATCGGCGCGATCAACGCTTCTCGGCCGGGAGCACGATGGATCGGGTGGCTTCCGTACGAGGCGTACAGGATCACACGCGGCATTCCGGCGCGTCCCGGCGAATTAAACGGCGACCACAACCCGCTGGAGTGCGGACTGCGCAGCGCCGTGAGCTTCACCAAGGGGTGCTACATCGGGCAGGAAGTGATCGCGCGGCTCGATACGTACGGGAAGGAGAGGCACGCGCTCGCCTCGCTCGCGCTCGGGCGGCCCCTCCCGGGGACGCTCCCGCTCACACTCACCAGGGGTGACATCCCGGCGGGCGTCCTCACGAGCGTGAGCGGCGTTCCGCACAGGGGGATCTACGGTGCGCTCGGGATCGTCCGCCGCGACGCTGTCCGCCCGGGGGAGACGCTCGTAGCCGGCGAGGAGGGCGCCACGGCAAGGCTCACGGGTTTCCCCGGCGGCGAAGGGCGCCCATGAAGCTCAGCTACACACTTGAAGAGATCGAACAGTGGCGCGACCGCATCCACCGCCGCATCCCGTCGCGCGCGGTGACCACCAAGCGGCAGGCGCTCTCCTTCGTCAACGACGTGGGGTTCTGCTTCGCGTTCAAGGCGGAGAACTCGGAACTCCCCTGCCTCTGGCACGCCGCCTGCGGCGTGCGCGACCCGGTCATGCCCGAGCACACGCATCACGACCCCGGGATCTCGTTCGTCTGGGAGATGAAGAACGTCCTCCCGGCGGAGGGGAAGATCTACTACGGGAAGCTCCTGAAACGGCGGCCGATGATGGTATCGCTCGAGTTCCTCCCGTATTTCTACGTCCTCTCGCACCGCACGGGACTCAAGACGGAATACGAACGGGAATTCCTGAAGGGACGGCTCAGCACCACGGCGCGGGGGATCATGGACGCGCTCGGCGACTCGTCGCCGCAAACGACGCGCGGCCTGAAGCTCGCCACGGGGAACCACGGGAAAGGCTCGCGCGTCCGGTTTGACCGGGCGATCGCGGAGCTGCAGGAGAAGATGTTCATCGTGAAGGTGGCTGAGCTCGACGACCCGTTCACGTTCGTCTGGGCACCGCTCAGGCAGACGTTTCCCGCCGAGGTGCGGAAAGCGCGCCGCGTCACGCCCGAGCTGGCGCGTGCGCGCATCCTTGAGCGGTACTTCAGGAACCAGCTCATCTCGTCTGCGCCAGCCATCGCGCGGCTCTTCCGGTGGGACAGGCAGGCAATATTCCACACGCTCGGGCGCCTGGTGCGGGAGGGGATCATCGCCACGGGAATCAGGGTGGAGGGGAAAGATCACCGCTACTACTGTCTCACGGAGACCACATGACGCGCCGCCGTCCCAAGCCCCCCAAAGCGTACAAGGACCTGGAATTCCTGAACAGCCCCGACGCCCGCGTCGTGAGGATGATCGCCGAGTTCCTGGAGCCCCAGAGGCGGTTCCGCAGGGCGAACATCAAGGATACGATCGTCATGTTCGGCAGCGCGCGGATCCGCCCCCGGAAGGAGACGCTCGCCCGGCTCCGCAATATCGAGGCGTCGATACGGCGAAGCGCGAGGCCCACGAAGCAGCTCCTGACGTCGCTCCGGGACGCGGAGATCCAGGTGGAAATGTCGCGCTACTACGAGGATGCGGTCGAACTCTCGAGGCTGCTGACGGCATGGGGGAAACGGTACGCCTCACCCCGGCGCTTCGTGATCTGCTCGGGGGGGGGACCCGGCATCATGGAAGCGGCCAACAAGGGAGCGTCGCTGGGGGGCGGGGAATCGATCGGGCTGAACATCAGCCTGCCGTTCGAGCAGTCCGCCAACGAGTTCGTCTCGCGGGGACTCGACTTCGAATTCCACTATTTCTTCATGCGGAAGTTCTGGTTCGTCTACCTGGCGAAAGCCCTCGTCGTCTTCCCGGGAGGATTCGGGACGATGGACGAGCTGATGGAGGTGCTGACGCTGCTGCAGACGGACAAGGTCAAGAAGCGCGTGGCGGTGGTAATGTACGGCGAGGAATACTGGAAGAAGGTGCTGGATTTCGATGCGCTCGTCCTCCACGGGATGATCACGCGGGAGGACCTGAAGCTCTTCCGGTTCATGGAGACCCCCGAGGAGGCGTTTGCCTACCTCAAGGAGTTCCTGACGGCCACCTACCTGAAGAACGGGTCGAACGGCGCTTGATATTCAGGACGGCGTTCTCTACATTGAGCGTGACCATACGGGGATGACCTGGTTTCGACGGGGACGGGATGGTCCGGATCGCATACCGTGCTCTCCGCGTTGCACGATAATAAAGCGGAAAACCAATAAGTGCGAACAACAACTACGCACTGGCTGCTTAACTAAACCTTAAGCAACCCGTCTCGAGGGGTTTCGCCCGCCGGGCCCCGAAGAGGCGCCGAATTCAGGCGGGATAGTTCTCTCTTCCCCCCGGAGGGAGAGGGCGAATCAGCGCGAAAGCGCTGGTCCCCGGGGTGGCTCTGCGGGCGACCTGTCTGTCGGTTGCAGCAAGAGTGAAGCGTGAAAGACTGACTATGTATGTAGTGATCCCGATGGTCCTTTCTTCGGACGCGGGTTCGACTCCCGCCATCTCCACAACGAGAAGCGCCCTTCCGCAGCCCGGGAGGGCGTTTCCGTATCGTGCACGCGCTGGAAGAGACACATGACGGTCCGCCTGGAATTCACGAAGGCAACGGGAGCAGGGAACGACTTCGTCCTCCTGAACGCGATGGGAGGAATGCCTGGGGCCGACCTCCCGCAGCTGGCACGCGCGCTGTGCGACAGGCACTTCGGCGTCGGCGCCGACGGGCTCCTCGTTCTTGCGCCGAGCAAGCGCTCGGACTTCCTGATGCTCTACTACAACGCGGACGGAAGCTCCGGCGGTATGTGCGGCAACGGGGGGAGGTGCGTCGCCCGTTTCGCGCTCCTGGAAGGGATCGCCGGGCCCCGGCAGCGATTCGAGGCGCTGGGGTTCGTCTACCGGGCGGAGGTGGCGCCGGCCGGAAGCGTGCGCCTCTCCATGAAAGATCCCGCGGGGCTCCGCACTGGCCTCCGGCTCTCACGCGGGACGGGTGAGCCGGTGGATGGGACGTTTATCGATACCGGGGCCCCCCACCTCGTGGTATTCGAGGATGACCTGGAACGGCTGGACGTCGCACGCCTGGGGAGAGCGCTCAGGCTCGACCCGTCATTCGCCCCGGAAGGGACGAACGTGAATTTCGTATCCCCGGAGGGGGGGAGCACGATCAGGATCAGGACATACGAGAGGGGCGTGGAGGCAGAGACGCTTGCATGCGGGACGGGTTCGGTGGCCTCGGCACTCGTTGCCTCGTGGCTGAGGAACATGGAGAGTCCCGTGCGCGTCACGGTCAGGAGCGGCGAGGAGCTCACGGTGCACTTCGCGCGCGAGGGGGATTCCTGGCACGACATTGCGCTTGAGGGGAGCGCCCATATGCTCTTTCGGGGAACGGCCTTCTACGATCCCGTCTCATCCAGAATTCGCCGCTCGCCATGAATTCCTACACGTTTATCGTCAATCCCCGGGCCGGCAAAGGGGACGGGCGAGCGGTCTTTGCATCGCTCAGAACGGAGATCGAAAGAAGCGGAATCTCCTGTACGGTGGTCATGACGGAGCGACCCGGTCATGCCACGCAGGCGGCCAGGGAGGCCGTCACACCCGTCGTTGTGGGTGTCGGTGGAGACGGGACGCTCAACGAGATCGCCAACGGCCTCTCCGGGACCACGCGCATGCTCGGCATCATCCCCGCCGGATCGGGAAACGACTTCATCAAGAGCGTGGGGATTCCCCGGCGCCCGCTCGACGCATTCCGCGTCCTTCTTGCGGGACGCAGCCGGACCGTGGATGCAGGAACTGTGCGCTGCGCGGAACAGAGAGGGGGGGGAGGCAACTCTCCGCCCCGCCTGTTTGTTAACGGGGTGGGCGCCGGGTTCGATGCGGCGGTGGCGGCCCGCACGCGGGACATTCCGCTCCTCGGGGGCACCCCTCTTTACCTTGCGGCGGTCTTTCAGACGCTCGGGCACTACGCGGCTCCGGCATTCAGGCTGGAAGGGGAGCACGTCCAGCGGGAGGCGCCATCCCTCCTCATCGCGGTGGGCAACGGCGTGTGCGCGGGAGGAGGGTTCTACCTTACTCCCGATGCCTCGATTGACGACGGGCTCCTTGACATATGCGCCGTGGACGACAAGAACGTGCTGGAGATACTCAAACTCATGCCGAGAGTCATGCGCGGGAAGCATCATAACGTTCCCGGTGTTAACTTCTTCCGCGATACGAACTTCACTATCACGGCCGATACTCGATTCTACGTGCACGCAGACGGGGAAATTGTCGGGGAAAACGTCCGCCGCGTCGAGATCGGCCTCCTCAAGTCACACCTGAGCGTGATCGCCCGGGAGCCCGATGCCGGCAGCTGAGACCCGGCGCGATTTCCTGAAGCTCGCAGCGGCTGCATGGGGAGCACTCTGCGCACTCCCCGTGATCGCGATGGTGCTCCAGTATATCACGCCTGCCGCCCCCCGCGGCGCATCCGCACTCCCCGTCATGGTCGGCAGGACGACGGACTTCTCCGAGGGAAGCGTCAGGATCGTGCGGGTCGGCAGGGACCCGGTGATACTCATCCATTCGGCTTCAGGTCAGTTCAGGGCACTCTCGGCCCGCTGCACGCACCTGGGATGTGTCGTGCAATACCAGGATCTCCCTGTCCCGCACTTCGCGTGCAACTGCCACGGGAGCCAGTTCGACTTCAACGGGAACAATATCGCGGGCCCTGCACCCAGGCCGCTTCCTCCGTATCGCGTGACGCTGGAGGGACAATCTGTGTATCTTTCAAAGGCTTAGAGTAGAATATCTCATGCGTTCCGGGCGACTTCTCAGAATCACCTCCTGGCTTTCGGTCCGGATGCCGTTCGGGGAGACGGTTGCGTTTCTCCGTGCCAAGGAAGTCCCGTCGCACAGGAAGACGTTCTGGTACTACTTCGGCGGGCTCACGCTCTTCTTTTTCGTCATACAGATTCTCACGGGCCTTCTTCTCGCAGTCTACTACCAGCCTGCGCCGGAGCACGCCCACGAGAGCATCGTCAATATCGTCAACCGGGTGCCGCAGGGCTGGCTCATTCGCTCAATCCACGCATGGTCGGCGCACCTGATGATCGCCATGCTCTTCATCCACATGTTCAGCGTTTACCTCCTCAAGGCGTACAGGAAGCCCCGTGAGATGATGTGGCTCTCAGGGTTCGTCATGCTCCTGCTTGTCCTCGGGTTCGGGTTTACCGGCTACCTGCTGCCATGGGATACGAAGGCCTACTTCGCAACGCTCATAGGGACGGAAGTCCCGAAGTCGCTTCCGCTCCTGGGCGCATGGGGGGTCAGCCTCGTCAAGGGGGCCGATTACATAGGCGAGGAGACGCTCACCAGGATGTATGCGCTGCACGTGACGATACTGCCGCTAACCGCGCTTGTTGTCGTCGCTTTCCACACACTGCTCAATCAGTATCTCGGAGTCTCCACGCCGCATGGAGAGACCGTGACACGGAAGCCTGTCCCGTTCTATCCGGACTTCGCATACAGGGACTGTATCGCCTGGTGCGCGGGGTTCGCCGTGCTCCTTGCGCTCGCGACGCTTGTGCCTCGCGAGCTGGGCGAGAAGGCAAACCCGATGGCATCGGCGCCGGAAGGAATGCGGCCGGAGTGGTATTTCCTGCCTCTCTATGAGACGCTCAGGATCGTCCCGGCAACCGTCGTGGGGATCCAGGGGGAGCTGATCGTGAACGGCGCGGTGGGAATACTGATGGGGCTCTGGGCAATTATCCCATTCATAGACAGGAGATCAGGGCGCGGGCTGAAGAGTCCTGTCTTTACTGCAGTTGGGGTGGTTCTCATCGTGTATATCGGGGCGACTATCGCGGCCGCTCTGCTGACCTGACGGAGGCAAGCGTGCTCGTATTTCCTCAACTGACAGACAGGCTTGTCGTTCTCGTTGTGGGGTTGGTTATGTGCGGTGGCGCGGCGTGGCTTGTCAATCGGCTCCGTGTCCGGTCTGACCGTGCACGGGGTAATGTCAAATAATATATATTATGTAAAGCTAATACATTCCCGCTTCGACACGCTCCATTGAATTTCCGATCGACTCCGTGTAGAGCCTCCCTACCTCAGCCACAGGCACGTCAATAACATCTCCTATCAGGAGCCTCATCCCTCCAACGCGCCCTATGACTGCGGCCTCGACGCCGTGTTTCTTCGCAATCTCCAGGACGCTGTGACCGTTGCCTGCAGATGCCGAGACAATTGCTCTCGACTGGTCTTCCCCGAACAGCAGGAAATCCCACCTCAGGCCATCTGCAACGATGTCGACCTCTGCACCGATCGGGTTCCTGCCGTCTCCGATACACGATTCAGCCAGCGCGACGGCAATGCCTCCCTCGGAGCAGTCATGCGCGCTCTGCAGGAGCCCGGAAGCCGAGGACTCGATCAGGACTTCATGCAGGCGCTTCTCACGCGCAAGGTCGAGCGGCGGAGCATCGCCTGCGGTGATACCATGCACGACGGCCAGGTATTCGCTCCCGCCGACATGCCCCTTGTTCACGCCCAGCTCGATAATCACGTCGCCCGCGTCCCGAAAACGGGATGTGACTGCGGCGGCGGCATCATCAATCAGCCCGAGCATTCCAATAACCGGCGTGGGAAATACCGAGGCGTTAGGGCTTTCATTATAAAAGCTTACGTTCCCGCCGGTGACAGGCGTGTTGAAGTAACGGCACGCCTCGCCGATCCCGGCGACGGCCTCTTTGAACTGCCAGTAGACCTCGGGTTTATACGGGTTGCCGAAGTTCAGGCAGTTCGTTATCGCAAGCGGCCTGGCTCCCGTGCAGGCAACGTTCCGAGCGGACTCGGCCACGGCGATCTTTCCCCCGAGTCTCGGGTTGAGATAGACATAGCGGCCATTGCAGTCCGTTTTGAGCGCAAGCCCCTTATGTGATTCTTTCAAAAGGACTACAGCAGCATCGCCTTCAGAAAGGACTATGTTGTTCGTCCTGACCATGCTGTCGTACTGCTCGTAGACCCACCGCTTGCTCGCGATATCGGGCGTGCCCATGAGCTGCTTGAGGACATCGCCCGGAGATGCGGGCAGCGGGAGGCTTCCAGCGTCGAATGCGCGAGTGCCGGCGAGATACGCGGGCTCGGCCGCCTCCCGGATGTACACGGGAGCACCCCCCCCGAGCACAAGCGTCTCGGCCGGGATGTCCGCTACGGCTTTCCCCCTGTAGGAAATCTCCAGTCGCCCGGTCTCCGTCACCTCGCCGATAGTTTCCGCGTGTATGTCCCACTTGCTGAATATTTCCCTCACGGCCGCGGTCTTCCCGGGCTCGACCACCAGGAGCATCCGCTCCTGGGATTCGGAGAGCATGATCTCGTAGGCGCTCATCCCTTCCTCGCGCGCGGGAACGAGGTCAAGGTCGATTCTCATCCCGCTTTTCCCCTTCGCGCTCATCTCCGAAGTCGAGCAGGTGATCCCCGCCGCCCCCATGTCCTGTATGCCGACGACGAGACCGGCCCGGATGGCCTCCAGCGAGGCCTCCAGCAGGAGTTTCTCCGTAAACGGATCCCCCACCTGGACTGACGGGCGCTTCGCCTCGGATGCCTCGGAGATTTCCTCGGAGGCGAACGTCGCGCCATGTATCCCGTCGCGTCCGGTGGAGGAGCCGACGATCATGACTGCGTTTCCTCGCCCCCTGGCCACCGCGCTTGCCCATTCTCCCACACGCACCACACCGACGGCCATTGCGTTGACGAGAGGGTTGTCCTGGTAGCAGGGGTCGAAGTAGACCTCGCCCGCGACCGTCGGCACGCCGAAACTGTTGCCGTAGTCCCCGATCCCCTTCACCACGCCCCTGAAGAGCGCGCGCGTCCTGGCGCTTGAAATGTCCCCGAACCTGAGCGAGTTCAGCCCCGCCACGGGGCGTGCTCCCATCGTGAATATGTCCCGCATGATCCCCCCGACACCCGTTGCCGCCCCCTGGTAGGGTTCAACAGCGGAGGGATGGTTGTGGCTCTCGATTTTAAACGCGACGGCGAGCCCGCCCCCGATATCGACAAGCCCGGCATTCTCCTCCCCCGCCCCGACGAGCAGGCTCCCCCCTTCCCGCGGGAGCGTTTTGAGAACGGCAATGGAGTTCTTGTAGCTGCAATGCTCGCTCCACATCACGCTGTATATCCCAAGCTCCGTGTACGTCGGCGTCCTTCCGAGTATAGCGAGTATTCTCTCGAACTCTTCGGGCGTAAGCCCGTGTTTCAGCGCGAGCTCGCGCGTGACAACCGGCTCGGCACCATCGCCGGGGGCCGGCTTATTTCCATGAGTATGTGACATTGATCGCCAGTGAAGCCGTGTGTGATGAGTAGATTCCGTCAAACCCCCCGCTGAAGGGACCGGGAGCAAGCGCCGAACCTGTGATGTTCCTGTCATTGTACTGCATGACCGCATAAGCAAAGTCGAGCACAAGCCCCTCGCCCGCACGATATCCCAGACCCAGCGCGTACCCCGTGCCGTCGGCATCAGGAAGCCCGGGGGAGAGCGTCGCGTCAGGCACGGGGCTCCTCTCGAACCGGATCCCGCCCCGCACCGAGAAATCCGCAAACGCAAGCTCGAGGCCGAAACGGGTGTTGAGGACATTCGTCCAATTCAGATCATACATAACGCCCTGGCGCACGGGATTTGAATACGTTATCTGGACTGAATGAAACTCCGACCAGAAGCTGTATTCCGCGTCTGCCGACAACGAGAGCCACAGGAGCGGGTGAAGCGACGCCGATGCGAGCAGCTGGTTCGGGAGCGCGAGGCTCGTCGAGAACCTCCCTTCCGTATACGAGCCGGCAAGCTGCGCGGGGATGTCGCTGTAACGGACGCGCCCGTCGTCAATGGGGAGATTGATATGGCTCCGGTATGATGCTCCGAGTGAGAGGAGTTCTCCCGCCCTGTAAAACACGCCGGCGGTCACGCCGTAACAGACGTTGCCGCTCCCGTCATGCGTCACGTCGCCGTCCATCAGGGCGCTCGTATCACCCGGAAGCGCGAACCGCTGTTCGTACAATATCCGGGGAAGCGCAAGATCAATACCGATCCCCGCGGAAAAATCGTCGGAAAACTTCATGCTGACGCCTGGAGTCACCATCGCGACTCTCAGGTCCGACTTGGTCGCCAGGCGCCGCCCCACCCAGTCCTGGTCCCATTCGGTCTGGATCTGGTACGGTACCGTGACGCTCAGGCCCGCGCCGAACCCTCCCTCCGTCGTATACGTCACGCATATGCTCGGGGGGAAAAGGACCTGCGCCTGCATCTTCGTCTCGGTCGTCGAGGGGGAGACGCCGTAAAAGCGCTCGTCGGGGACGATCACTGTCGCCCCCAGCGAGAATATGGGGCCCTCAAGGAACGAGAGTATTGCGGGGTTGGCGTGCATCGCCGTCGGATCTCCCGTCATTGCTCCCACCGCTCCGCCGATCCCCATCGCACGCGCCGACTGGTCCGTGAGCTGAAACCCCCCGGCCCAGGCAACCGACGCGCAGAAAGACCAAATGACAATAGTCAATAGCCACTTGACTATAGTCGGAGCATTCTCAATTGTCAATCGTACATTCTTCATTCTAACCTGATGAGTAACTCTCCTTTTTCAACGGGCTTACCGATCTTTGCATGAATCTCTTTCACGCACCCTTCACCGGGCGAGACGAGCTCGTTCTCCATCTTCATCGCCTCCAGCACGATGAGCGGCTGGGAGCGGCGAACCTGGTCGCCCACCGCCACGTCGATCCTGACCACCATCGCCGGCATTGGCGCGTGGAGCTCCAGGCGCGTCCCTCCCGACATCGTGCTCCGACCGTACCTGCGGAGCAGACGTTCCCGCTCCGTTTCCACATCAACTGTCCGGTGAAATCCTCCGGCGATCGCGCCGAACGCACTCCCGTCCCCGGCAGCGGCGACCCTCACCTGCCTGTTTCCTGCAATGACTGAGAATTCCGTCCCGGAAAGCCTCCGCACGCTGCAGGGGCGCCCGTCGACGGTCACCTCGCCGTCGGGCCCGAGCCGTACGGTCAGTTCCCGCCCCCCCGAGCTGACGAAAAACGTCTTCATGAGTCCCAGTGCTCGTCCCCCCGCCGCTCCCCCCAGCGGCTTGCGCGCCCGGGGGATACGCCGGAGCGCGTGCGCGCACCGCCGGCCATCAGCGCGCACACCGCGGCGACCGCTTCTTCCTCCGGAGCGATTGTCGCGGCGGCCGCTCCCGGATTCCAGTGCGCCTGTATGAAATGTGTCGATATGTCGCCGGAGCGGAACGCCGGGTGTTCCAGGACGAAGAGGCAGAGGGGAATATTCGTCTTCACGCCGAGCACCTCGTACGCGCGCAACGCGCGGACCAGGCGGCCGGAGGCGATCTCACGGGTCGGCCCCCAGGCAATCAACTTCGCGATCATCGGATCGTAGTACACGGAGACCTCGCCTCCCTCCCCGACTCCCCTGTCGTCGCGTATCCCTTCCCCGGCGGGAGTCCTCAGGTGAACGATAGTGCCGGTCGAGGGGAGGAAGTTGTTCGCCGGATCCTCCGCGCAGATACGGCACTCAATCGCATGACCGCTGAATGCGACATCCTCCTGGCGGAGCGGCAGCTCTTCGCCCGAAGCCACCCGGATCTGGAGCGCGACGAGATCCAGCCCGGTCCGCAGTTCGGTCACGGGGTGCTCGACCTGCAGGCGCGTGTTCATCTCCAGGAAATAGAAGTTCCGTTCCCCGTCGACGAGGAACTCCACTGTCCCCGCGTTCACGTAATTGCACGAGCGCGCAACGCGAAGCGCGGTCTCCCCCATCCGACGCCGCATGCCGTCGTCCAGGGCGACGGAGGGGGACTCCTCGATCACTTTCTGGTGGCGGCGCTGTATCGAGCATTCCCTCTCTCCCATGTGGATCGCGTTTCCGAGGCCGTCGGCGAAGATCTGTATCTCGATGTGACGCGGCGATTCGAAATATTTCTCCAGGAAGACCCGGTCGTCGCCGAAGGCGGAACCGGCTTCGGAGCGGGCGGCGCGGAGGGCCCCCTCCAGCTCCCCTTCCCGGCTCACGATCCGCATCCCCTTCCCTCCTCCCCCCGCGGCCGCCTTCACGAGGACGGGGAAGCCGTGCCGCGCGCAGAACTCGCGGGCCTCCGCGGCGTCGCGCAGGGCGCCCGGAGTCCCGGGCACTGTCGGCACGCCCGCGCCCGATGCCAGCGCCCGCGCCGCCGTCTTGTCTCCCATCGCGCGGATAGCGCCGGCCGGGGGTCCGATGAACAGGAGTCCCGCTCCCGAGACCGCCTCGGCGAAGAGAGGATTCTCCGAAAGAAACCCGTAGCCGGGGTGGACGGCATCCGCGCCGGTGGCGGCGGCCGCCTCCAGGATCCGGTCGATCCTGAGGTAGCTTTCGGCCGAAGGGGGAGGCCCGATCGGCACGGCCTCGTCCGCGGCCGCGACGTGCGGCGCAGTCCTGTCCGCCTCCGAGTAGACCGCGACCGTGGCAATCCCCATGGCGCGGCACGTCCGCATGATGCGGAGCGCGATCTCACCTCTGTTGGCGATCAGGATTTTCCGCACCCGGCTCATCACTCCCCCTTCAGCTCGACCACGGTCGCTCCCATCCCTCCCTCGTTCCATTCACCGGGCCTGAACGCACTGACCCTGGGGTGGGAGGAGAGGAACTCGGTGACCTTTTTCCTGAGCGCCCCCGTCCCCTTGCCGTGGATGATGTCGATCCTCCCGAGTCCCGCGAGCACTGCATCGTCGATGAACTTGTCGACGAGGGGGAGCGCCTCCTCTCCCGTCATTCCCCGGATATCGAGATCCGTCTGCACTGCGCGGGGCTTTTCAGCGCGCATGTCTGCAGGCGCCCGCACCGCTGCGAGGGGGCGATTGCGCGTGGCGCGCAGGTTGGCCGATGGCACGCGCATCCGCACGGCCCCGAAGACCACGGTGGCGGTCTTCCCGTCCGGGGAGAGTTCCAGGACCTCCCCTGCGTCGCTCCCCCCCTCCATCGTCACGTGGCTCCCCGGGGCGATCGCGCCGGGCCCGGGCTCGCGAGGCCCCTCCGGCTCCGCCTCGCGGCGCACAGAGGCGATTTCCTCCTGGAGCCTCACCACGTCCGCGCGCGCCCGGCGGATTGCGTCTTTTTCAGCATTCGTCTCGCGTATCTCCCTCACGCTCCGCTCGATGGCGGCGTTAGCCTCGGCGATGATCCGCGCCGCCTCATCCGCGGCCTTCCGCCTGGTCTCGCGCGCTTCCCCAGTCAGCTTCGAGAGCTTCTCCCTGTACTCCCGCGCAAGATCCTCCCCCGATCGCCGGGCCTCCTCCGCGAGGGCAAGCTCCGCGCGCGCCCTCTGCGTCGCCTCCTCCAGTTCGATGATCAGCGTCTCCAGCTTCGCGTGCTCGCCGCCCAGCCTCTCCCTCGCCCGGCGCATGATGTCCGGGGCAAATCCGAGCCGCGACGCCATCTCCAGCGCGTAGCTGCTCCCGGGAACACCGGGGCGGAACCTGTAGGTGGGCGTGAGCGTCCCGAGGTCAAACTCCATCGCCCCGTTTGACACGCCCTGGGTTTCGTGCGCGAACACTTTCAGCGCGCCCTGGTGCGTCGTGGCGATCGTGACCGCGCCTCGCCGGGTCAGCTCCTCCAGGAGCGACGCGGCGATCGCCCCTCCCTCCGAGGGGTCTGTCCCGGCGCCGATTTCGTCGATCAGGACGAGACTCCGGCTGTCCGCACCCGAGGCGATCTCTTTGAGCGAGGCGAGGTGCGAGCTGAACGTGCTCAGGTCGTTTTCGATCGATTGCTCGTCGCCGATGTCGACGTAGCAGGAACGGAACATGCGGAGCCTCGTCCCGTGGCCCGCCGGGACATGGAGCCCGCTTTGCGCCATGGCGACCAGGAGTCCCACCGTCTTCATGGCAACGCTCTTCCCCCCGGCGTTCGGACCGCTGATCAGGAGCGTCGTCTGCTCTCCCCCGACATCCAGATCAAGGGGAACCGTGCGGTCGTAGCCGTGCGTCTGGAGAAGGAGGGGGTGGCGTCCCCCCCTGACCGTGAGCGCGCCCTCGTCGCACAGCTCGGGCTCGACGCCAAGAACCTCGATGGAGTACTTCGCCCGCGCCTGCAGGTCGTCCAGGGCGGCGAGGATGTCCAGGTCGGCGGCCAGGTCGGCCCGCGCCGCTCCCACCTGCGACGTCAGCTCCCTGAGTATCCGTTCAATTTCCCGCTGCTCCTGGAACTGCAGGCTCCTGATCTCGTTGTTCAGCTCCAGCGTCTCCGTCGGCTCGATGAAGACCGTGGCGCCGCTGGCCGAGGCGCTGTGGATGAACCCCGGCACGCGGTGCTTGTGCTCGGACTTCACCGGGATCACCATCCGGCCTTCGCGTGTGGTGATGATATCGTCCTGGCTGAACCCCAGCTCGGCAACGCTGCGGAGAATGCCCGCGAGCCGGCGCCGCAGGTCATCGTACCTGTCCGCGATCGACCGGCGCACGGCCAGGAGCTCGCGCGAGGCGTCGGGGCGGATCCCACCCCCCTCGTCGACGGCGTGGTCGATGTTGAACTCCAGGATCTTGTCGGAGCGCAGGGGTTCGGCAAGCTGCCAGATGAGGGGGAACTCCTCCCTGCGCCGGGAGGCAAACGCGCGGGAGAGGCGTGCCGCCTTCAGAAGGAGCGAGACGTGGAGGAGCTCCCTCGGGAGGAGCGTCATCCCTTCGACGGCGGTCTTCCCCAGTGCTTCACCGAGCGGATGGATCCCCTCCAGGGGGAGCGGCGAATCCTGCTCCAGCAGCCGCTTCATCTCCGACACGCGGGCGAGCGCGCCGGCGATGTCGGCGCGCGAGGTCATGACGGACATTGACGCGAGCGACGCCCGCCCGGGATCGGAGCCCGCGTACCTGAGGAGGCGCTGGCGGACCTTGTCGAACTCGAGTTTCCTGAGGGCGTTCTCCCACCGGCTCATGGGTTCCGGGGCGCCTCCGGGGGCTTCGCGAAGATGTCGAGGTCCCTGAACTTATCCTGGACCTGCTTCTTGAATTCCGCGGCGCCGGGGAGATAGGACTGGAGCAGCTCGAACGTTTTCGGGACGAAGTTGGCCAGGGGTTTGTACAGGAGCGACGCCTGCCGGTCATCCGCGTCCGGCGTGTCGATCACCTTGAGGCCGATCAGGATGAAGCTGATCACCATGGCTCCTTCCAGCACGCCGAGGAAGAGCCCGATCGTGTTCCCCGTCGTCTTCGCCCCGCCCGTCTTGCCGAACCGCCTGTAGAGGAGGAGAGCGGGGATCATGATGGCCAGCATGACCAGGGCAAACCCGACGGCGTACGCCGCCGTCTCGCCCAGCACGCCCGCGTCCGAAAAGAAATGTCCCACCGGCGTCATGAGCTTGGACGCCACGATCACGGCAAGGATGAGTATCAGGATGTTGTACAGCTTCTTCGCCAGGCCCCCCCGGTAGCCCAGGAACCCCCCGAGGCAGAGCCCGGCGATAAGAAATATGTCCAGGTAGGAGAATTTCATACCGGGGCGCCGAGGGCTTTCCTGACGAGCTCCTGCACCACACGCCCGTCCGCTTTCCCCTTCACCTCCTTCATCACCAGGGGCATGACCTTCCCGAAGTCGCCGGGCGCCGCCGCTCCCGTCGAGGCGATGACCGCGGCGATCACTGCGGCAACGTCTTCGGCGCTCATCTGCTTCGGGAGGTATTCCTGTATGATCGCAAGCTCCGCCTGCTCCTGCGCCGCAAGCTCCGGCCTCCCCCCTTTCGTGAAGAGCTCGATCGACTCCTTCCGTTTTTTCGCCGCCGAGAGGAGCGCGGCGACCTCGTCCTCCCCGGTGATCCCGCCGGCCGTCACCCGTTTCTCGATTTCCTTCTCCAGCAGGGCGGCCCGCATCGTGCGGAGCGTTTCGAGCCGAGTCCTGTCACCCGCCTTCATCGCCGCTTTGAGGTCCTCGCCGATCCGCTCCCTGAGCGTCATGCAGCTTCCTGATGGTGGGAATAAACGACAAAAGGCAGGAACAGCGTGGTGCGCTCCTGCCTTTTCGAACGACACAGCTGTGCCTGTACGCTCAAAACATAGCCACTTTCCCCCTGAAAGTCAAACCCCGCCGTACGCCTTTACCACCGTGCCGCTCACCGAGCGCGCGTCGGCGGAGCAGAGAAAGAGGATGATCGCGGCGATCTCCTCCGGCGTCACCCAGCGCGCAACGTCGGCCGAGGGCATCGACGCGCGATTGGCGGGCGTGACGATGATGCCCGGTGCGATCGCGTTTGCCGTGATGCCTGTCCCCTTCGTCTCCAGGGCAATCGTCTCCGTGAGCGTGACGACGCCCCGCTTGGCGATCGCATACGCCCCCCGTTTCGGCTGAGGATCGAGTGCGGCCATGGCCGCGATCGAGACGATGCGCCCCGAAGCGCGCCGCCGCATGGCCGGAAGCACTGCGCCCGACATGTAAAATGCCGTCCGCAGGTTTGCAGAGAGCATCTCCTCGAACGTCTCCCCGGTCAGCTCCCCGATCGCCTCCCCTCCCGCGTACGCGCCCGCGCCGTTCACGAGTATCCCCGCGTCACCCCACCGCTCGCCGAGCGCGCGCACGAATGCGCGAGACCCTTCCTCCGTGTCAATTGCCGCTTCCGCCGTGAACACCATCCCGGGAGGCGTCCCGCCCGGGAGCCGGGGAGCGTGCCCCCCGGGTCTCAGGGGAATTGCCACGCGAACGCCCGTGTTGAGAAATGCGGAGCATATGACGCTCCCCAGTGCACCCGTCCCCCCGGTGACGATTGCAAGTGGTCCTTCCATGCAGGCTCCTTTCCCGGCACGCGCTTCAGGCCGCGGCAGCCAATGTAGACGGGAGAACCCCGAGAAGCAAGGAGAATCGGCTTCTTGAACTTTGTCCTAATTCACGATATATTCAGTACTTATCGGAAGGAACGAAAGCGATGAAGAGATGGAAGACTCTGCTCGCGGTCTCCTTTTTGCTGCCGCTGGCCGCCTCCGCCGGGGAGAAACTCCGCGTCGGCGACGCGGCCCCGGATTTCACGCTCCCCGCGGCAACGCAGGATACGATCGAATTTCACGGCATACGCCTCTCGGGCGTGGTCGGGAAGCAGGAGATCATACTCGCCTTCTACCCCGCGGACTGGAGCGGGGGCTGCACGAAGGAGATGTGCACGATGAGGGATAACTTCCGCGACCTCGGCTCGCTCGGCGCCACGGTCTTCGGCATCAGCGGCGACTATGTCTTCTCGCACCGCCAGTGGGCAAAGGCCCTGGGGCTCCCCTTCACGCTCCTCTCCGACCATGACCATCACGTCGCGCGGGCGTACGCAAGCTACAACGAACAGTCGGGGTTCAACCAGAGAACAGTCTACGTCATCGACAGAGCGGGGAAGATCGCCTACATCGATCCCGCGTACGTCGCCGGGTCCGAGGATTCGTTCGCAAAGCTCAAGAGCGCACTCTCGGCGCTCCACTGACCAGAGGCCACACCAGCCATGCCCGCACGCACCCACTTCACGCTCGCGCTCCTCGTTCTTCTCGCGTCCCCCCTCCCGGCACAACAGGGGGAATCCGCCATTGCTGCATCAGACATCCGGGCCCACATCCGCTATCTTGCCTCCGACGAGCTCGCCGGCCGTGCCACGGGATCGCCGGGCAACGTCATGGCCGCCGCATACATCGCGCGGCTGCTCGGGGAGTGGCAACTGGAGCCCATGGGTGACAGCGGAACGTACTACCAGCATTTCACGGTCGTGACGGGTGTCCGCGCAGGCGGGGGCAACGCGCTCCGGGCCGAGGGACGGGCGCTCCCCGGCGGGACGATCGTCGGAACGACAAACGTCGATTTCACGCCCCTCGGCTTCTCCACGGAAGCCACGGTGTCGGGGGGCCTCGTCCTCGCCGGGTACGGGATCACCTCCGCGGATTCGGCATACGACGACTACCGGAACCTCGACTGCAGCGGGCGCATCGTGATCGTGCTGCGCTACAGCCCCGACGGGAGCGACCCGCACGGGGCGCTCTCCCGCTACAGCGCGTTTCAGACAAAGACGCGCACGGCGAGGGAGCGGGGCGCCGCGGGGCTCATCGTCGTCACCGGGCCCGCCGACGAGTCGGAGGACCGGCTGATGCCCCTCCGGTATGACCAGGGATTCCCGAACGGGGGCATCCCCTGCATCACCGTCCGCCGCGAGTTCGCCGACAGGCTCATCGCCGCCGCCGGCTGGACGATCGGGGCCGTGCAGGACTCGATCAGGCGGCGCAGTGCGCCGGTCGCCTTCGCCGTGCCGGGCGTGACCGTCACGCTCACGACGGACCTCGCACGGATCACGGAACGGACGGCAAACGTGATCGCGCGGCTTCGCCCGGCCGACCCGGCAATGGAAGACCAGGCACTCGTCATCGGCGCGCACTTCGACCACCTCGGCATGGGGGGAGAGGGCTCCGGCTCGCTGCAGCCCGACACGGTGGCGATCCACCACGGTGCCGACGACAACGCCTCGGGAACAGCCGGGCTCCTGGAACTGGCCAGGGCGTTTGCCGGTGAGCGCGCCTCGCTCGGCCGCTCGCTCGTCTTCGCTTTTTTCTCCGGCGAGGAGCTCGGCACGCTCGGTTCCGCCTACTATGTCAGCCACCCGGCGGTCCCGCTCGACCGCACCGTGGCGATGCTCAACATGGACATGGTCGGCCGGCTCACCGGGAAGGCGCTGACGGTGAACGGGACGGGTACGTCCCCCGCCTGGGAGGGAGTCCTGGACCGGGAGAACGCCGATTCGTCGCTCTCTCTCACGCGCGTGCCTGACGGGTACGGGCCCAGCGACCACGCGCAGTTCTACGGGAAGGACGTCCCCGTCCTCTTCTTCTTCACAGGGACGCACGCGGACTACCACAGGCCTTCCGACACGTGGGACAAGATCAACTATCCGGGCGAGGAGAAGGTGGTCCGGTTCGTCTACCGGGTCGCGCTCGACATCGACCGCGCCCGGTCGCGCCCCCCGTTCACGCGCGCCGCCGCCGCGCAGAGCCCGGGCGGGGACGCGCGCGCATTCCGCACGACGCTGGGGATCATCCCCGAATACAGTTTCAGCGGCAACGGGATGAAGATCGGCGTGGTGCGGCCGGGGGGACCCGCAGAGAAGGCGGGGTTGAAGCCGGGTGACGTCATCGTGCGCATGGCAGGGCGGACGATCGTCAACATCTATGACTACATGGAGATGCTGGGGAAGCTCAAGGGGGGTGACAGGGCGGATCTGGTAGTCATGCGGGACGGACGCGAAGTCCTCTGTACGGCCGAGATGGCGGGGCGGAAATGACGCCTCCCCGCCGCCGCGTCACTTGGGCCGTGTCCTGACGAGCGCGCGGGTCTCCCTGATGAACGCTTCGGCAAGCCGCACGCGGGCTTCCTCGCTCCTCGCGGCGAGCATATCCTCGCGCCGGGCGCGTATGACGTCTCTGAGCGCCTCCCTGTCGCGCTCGGGGAGCCCCGCGGTGAACGCATCGAACATGTCCTGTGCCGCCATGACCTCTTCTCCGGTACGGAATTATTTCTGGTAGCGCCAGCCGGTTTCGCGGAGCGTCAGGACATCCTCCCCCTCCCGGTGCAGCACCGCCTCCACCACCCTGCCGACGAGGAGCACGTGATCCGGCACGTCCATCGCATGAAGAACGCTGCAGGCGATTGACGCGATCGCCTCCGTGAGAAACGGCGCGCCGTTCCCGGCCCGCACGTAGGGCCTCCCCCCGATCGTGGTACCGGCTGCTTCCGGGGACTTCAGGAACGCCTTTGCTGTTTCCCGCGCCCCCTTCGGCAGCAGGTTCACGGAGAAGACGCCCGATGCGCCGATGCATGCCCGCATGCGGGAGTCCGCCTCGACCGCCATCGCCACGCACGGGGGATCGAACGACACCTGCGTGAGCCAGTTGGCCACCATGGCCATCGGGACGTCCCCGTTGAGCGAACCGACCACGTAGAGTCCGTACGGGATCAGCTCCAGCACGCGCGCCGGGGAAGCTCCCTCCGTCACGCGGCGCCCCGCGCCGCGGCGCACGCGTCGCACTCGCACAGCGAGCGGAGGTGCTCCCACGTGTAGATCCCCTCGCCGTGACCGTCCCCCCAGCGGAACTGCATGCCGTAATTTCCCACGGCCGCGGCCCCCGCAAGCACGTAGCGCCCGGGCGCCGCGGCGTCCCGTGCGGGCGGCGCGTATGTCCTGAGCAGCACGGTCTCACCCATACAGCCTGCGCACGGGCAGGCGTCGCGGAGCGAGCGGAGCGCGACGGGTCCCTGGTGGCCGTCGTCCCAAGTCAGGAGGACCGTCCCACCCGGCAGCTGTTTGAACTGCGTCAGGCGCACACGGAGCTCCCCCTCACACCATCCGGCGGGCGACTTCGCGCAGCGCGTCCCTGGTGAGGAACTTCTGCACGAGGGGAAACAGGATGTGGTTTTCCTTGTGGATGTGGTTCACGAAGATCTGCACGATGGCCTTCGCAACGGCTTCGAGCTCGGCGGCAGCCGCGGCGTCCGCGCGGCGCGCCCCCACCCGGTCGACGCAGCGGCGGAGGCGGCGGAATTCCTTCGTGAGCACGCGGTGGTCGGCGCGCATCAGCTTCGTGGGTCCCTCGACGTAGCGTTCGAGCACCGGGAAGAGAGCCTTCTCCTCGCTCTTGTTGTGAACGCTGACCTCCACTTCGATGAACTCCACGGCCTTCAGGACTTTGCGGTAGGCCTCGCGGGTGAACCCGTCGTGCACGAGCGAGCGGGTGGCCCGGGAGAGCGAGGAGAGCTGCACCAGCGCCTCGTCGTGCTCCTGCATGAACCGGGCGATCGGGTCGATATGCCGTCGCGTGGGCACTGGCGGGGGTCGATCAGAGGGCTTCCAGCAGGGTGGAGTATTTCATCCCGTTGTCGTCGATGAAGTCGTCGAGCTTGCCGATCAGCGCTTCCGTCTTTTCGTCCTGGTTGTCTTCGAGCGCGTCGTACTCCTCGACGCTGTTGGTGATGAAGACTTCCGTGAAGTGGTTCTTCTTGCCCCGCGTCTCGTACACCGCGTAGTTCTTCTTTCCCACAGTGGTGAAATGCTCCTTCATCTGACGGGCGTGCTCCAGGTAGGCCTCCCGGAGATCAGGTTTGACGCCGTAGGTGATGGTGAACATGACTCTGGCCATGGGGTTGCGTCCTTTCGATGATGAACTCTCGGGTTCAGTATCCCGCCGCGCGAATCTCCCGCTCGCTCATGCCGAAGTAGTGCCCGATCTCGTGGATGAGCGTATCACGGAGGACCCCCTTCAGCTCCTCGTCGTCCCGCGCCACCGCGCCGATGTTCTCCCTGTACAGCGTGATGGTGTCGGGGACGACGGCGTACGCGCCGTAGGAGGCTCCGCGCCTGGTCAGCGGGACGCCCTCGTATAATCCCAGCAGGAGCGTCCCCGGCCTGTACCCCGCCCGCACCGCCCGCCGGGGACGGTCCTCCACGACGATGCGGACGTTATCAATAGCCCCGCGGAAGGGCGCCGGGAGCGCGTCAAACACCTCCTGCGCGATCCGCTCGAACTCCTCCCGGCCGATCATGATCAGGCATGCCTGAGGCCGAATGCCGCGAGCGATGTCAGGCAGATGACGGCCGAGGCGACGATGAGCGCCTTGCCCCTGCCGAACCCGTTCACCACGACCGTCGCCTCCACGAGCAGCGCGAGCGACCAGAGGAGCGCGGCCCCATCCATTCCCAGCAGCACCACGTACGCCGCGGGATTGATGACGAGGGGAGGGGGATTGTTCGAGAAGAAGTAGGTCCCGAACAGTGCGATCTCCACGGGAAAAACGATCACGAGCGAGTACACGACGGGGACAGCCGCGTATGCCACGACGGCCCGTACGTTCCGGTACGTCCCGCGCCCGCCCAGGAGCCTTCCCAGCCTGTGGACGAGAACGCTCAGGAGGAGCACCAGGACGATGCCGAGGGGGGGGCCGGCGAGTATGCCCGCCCCCACCAGGAATGCGAGATTCGGAAACCTGGGGCCGAGCGCCCGGAGCCAGATGACCGCGTAGACGCCGGCGATTCCCAGCAGAGAGCTCAGGACGATGACGTAGTTCTTGTTGCGTGCCAGCGCGATCCGGCGGAACGCGGCGCGCGGGGACTCCATCAAGGCCCAGAGCGTCTCAAATAGATTGAGGTTATCCACTTTCGTCTGAAGGAAACTCTTACACGAAACGCAGACGACCGCAAATTCGTCGTTCGGCGTTCCGCAGACGGTGCAGGCGATCATGCGCGTGGTAACCCGATGGATTTCAAATATTTACAAGTATAGCACTTTCCGGCCTGTGAAGCAACGGAATTGTGCGGAAATCGGCGGGCAATTACTGCAGAGGCTCGAATTTCGCGGTAAAATGGCGCAGCATCGGCGGTTCCTCGGTGATCCGGTATCCTCTCATCGACTCCCGCCTTTCGTGGCAGGCCCGGACCACCTCGATCACGTAGTCGATGTGACTCTGGGTGTAGACGCGCCGGGGAATCGCCAGGCGGACCAGCTCCATGCGGGCGGGCACGAACTCCCCCCCTTTATCGGTGCGGCCGAACATCACGCTGCCGATTTCCACGGAGCGGATCCCCCCCTCGCGGTAGAGCTCGACGACGAGCGATTGCCCGGGGAACTCCCCGGGGGGGATGTGGGGGAGGAACTTCTTCGCGTTCAGGTAGATGGCATGTCCGCCCGGGGGCATCATGATCGGCACGCCGGAGGCCACGAGCCGCTCCCCGAGATATTCGACGGAACGGATGCGGTAGCGGAGGTAGTGCTCGTCGAGCACCTCGTCAAGCCCCTGCGCGATAGCCTCCAGGTCCCTCCCCGCCAGCCCGCCGTACGTGGGGAATCCTTCGGTGATGACGAGGAGGTTCCGCGCCCTGGCGGCGAGGGCCGGGTCGTTCAGTGCCAGGAACCCTCCCATGTTCACGAGCGCGTCCTTCTTTGCGCTCATCGTCGCCCCGTCGGCCCAGGAGAACATCTCCCGCACGATCGTCCTGACGGGAACGTCGGCGTAGCCCGGCTCCCGTTTCTTGATGAACCAGGCGTTCTCCGCAAACCGGCAGGCGTCCAGGAAGAAGGGGATGCCGTGCGCGCGGCAGATTGCAGATGCCGCGCGGATGTTCGCCATGGAAACGGGCTGGCCGCCGCCGGAGTTGTTCGTCACGGTCATCAGGCAGACGGGAACGTTCGCCGGTCCCGCTTCCCGGATGAGCGCCTCCAGCGCGGAGGCGTCCATGTTCCCCTTGAAGTCGGCGATGCGCTCCGGATCAAGCCCCTCCGGCACCGGGAGGTCGACTGCCCTGGCCCCGGAAAACTCGGCGTTCGCCCGCGTGGTGTCGAAGTGGGCGTTGTTGGGGATCACTTTTCCCGGCCCCCCCAGGAGCGAGAAGAGGATCCGCTCCGCGGCGCGCCCCTGGTGCGTGGGGATGATGAACGCGAAGCCCGTCAGCTCGCGGACCTTCCGCTCGAAGCGGTAGAAGCTCCGCGCCCCAGCGTACGATTCGTCCCCCTGCATCATCCCCCCCCACTGCTCGGCGCTCATGGCGGCGGTCCCGCTGTCGGTCAGGAGATCGATCAGCACGTCCTCGGCCGGCACGCAGAAGAGGTTGTAGTGCCCGCGCCGGAGCACCGCCTCACGCTCCTCCGGCGTGCTGAAGCGGATCGGCTCGACGGACTTGATCTTGAACGGTTCGATGATCGTGTGCATGGCCGGGCCAGTCATTCCCCTTCGAAGCGGAGGAGCGAGAAGACGTCGCGGGGCGCCAGGCACTTCCTTCCCCCCAGCGCCGGGAGCTCGATGATGAACGAAATGCCCGCGATCCGGCCCCCGAGGCGCTCGACCAGCTTGCACGAGGCGAGCATCGTGCCGCCGGTGGCCAGGAGATCGTCGTGCATCAGAATCGTCTCGCCGGGGACGATCGCATCGGTGTGCAGCTCCACGGTGTCCGTCCCGTACTCCAGGGAGTAGGTCTCCCGGATAGCGGGCGCGGGGAGCTTCCCGGGCTTGCGCACGGGGACGAAGCCCGCGCCCAGGCGCAGGGCAAGCGCGCCCCCCAGGACGAAGCCCCGCGATTCCACGCCGACGACCTTGTCCACGCGGATCCCCGCGTACCGGTCGGCGATCAGGTCGAGCGCCGAGGCCAGTGCCGGCCCCTGTTTGAACAGCGTCGTCACGTCCCGGAACATGATCCCCGGCCGGGGAAAATCGGGGATCGTCCTGACCGCGGCGAGCAGATCGGCAGTGTCCATGTCACCAGGTGATTTTTTCTTTGGCAAGGAACGCGGCGATGCCCCGCTTGCATTCGGCCGTCATGCGCGCCGCCGCGTTCATGTTCGCGGCAAAATCGAGGGCGTCGACGAAGCTCATGCCGTGCAGGCGGGCCAGCATCTCCTTGCAGAGTCCCATCGAGGCGGCGCTGTTCTCGGCGCAGAGTGCCGCCCCGAGCGCGTCCACCGCCGCGGCGAGCCCGTCGTGGGAGACCACCGCGCTCACGAGGCCCGCGCTCCTTGCTTCCTCCGCTCCGAGCACCGAGCCCCCCAGGACAAGCTCGCGGGCCCTCCCCTCCCCCAGGCGCCGCACCAGGAACACCATGACGATCGCGGGGATGAAGCCGATGTGGACTTCCGTATAGCCGAACGCGGCGTGCTCACGGGAGGCGATGATGAAGTCGCACACGCTCGCCAGGCCGCAGCCTCCGGCCAGCGCGGGTCCCTGGACGGCGGCGATCACGGGTTTCCGGAGCTCGTAGATGAAGCGGTAGAGCGCCGCCAGGCGGCGGGAATCGGCGCGGTGGGCTTCGAGGTCGTACGCGCCGGTGCGCGCGAGGTATTCGAGGTCCGCCCCCGCGCAGAAGGCCGGACCGCGTGCGTCGAGCACCACCACCTTCACCGACTGGTCGCGCGCGGCGGCGGTGAACGCGGAGGTCAGCTCCCCCACCATCACGTCGTCCAGCGCGTTCCGTTTGTCGGGGCGGGCGAGCGTGATTGTGGCGCGTCGTTCACCGCTCGCGTATGACAGCCGGGTGAACTCCATGCGATGAACATAGGGATTTCACGCGGCAAACACAAGGTCGGCGCCCCCCCGCGGCCGGGGGGGCGCCGGACCCGGAGCGCCTCCTCTCACACGTCGTAGTAGAGCCCGAACTCGAACGGATGGGGACGGAGCGCCATCGGCTTGACTTCCTTGTCCATCTTGTAGTCGATCCACGCCGTGATCACGTCCTCCGTGAACACGTCGCCGCGCAGGAGAAACTCGTGGTCGCGCTCCAGGGCGTGGAGCGCCTCCTGGAGCGAACCCGGCGTCGACGGCACGTTCTTCAGCTCCTCGGGCGCGAGATCGTAGATGTCCTTGTCAAGCGGTTCGCCCGGATCGATCTTGTTCATCACGCCGTCCAGCCCGGCGAGCATCATCGCCGAGAAGGCCAGGTACGGGTTGCACGCCGCGTCGGGGCAGCGGAACTCGACGCGTTTCGTTTTCGGGCTGGTGGAGTACATCGGGATGCGGATCGACGCGCTCCTGTTCCGCTGGGAATACGCCAGGTTGACGGGCGCCTCGAACCCCGGGACCAGCCGCTTGTAGGAATTGGTCGTCGGGTTGGTGATCGCGCAGAGCGCCGGGGCGTGCTTGAGCAGGCCGCCGATGTAGTAGAGTGCCATGTCCGACAGGTTGGCATAGCCGTTCCCGTAAAAGAGCGGCTTCCCGTTCTTCCAGAGGCTCTGGTGCACATGCATCCCCGAGCCGTTGTCGCTGAAGATCGGCTTCGGCATGAACGTCACCGTGCGGCCGCGCAGGCGCGCCGTGTTTTTCAGGACGTACTTGAAGAGGAGCATCGCGTCGGCGCTCTTCAACAGCGGCGCGAACTTCAGGTCGATCTCCGACTGCCCGGCGGTGGCCACTTCGTGGTGCTGGGCCTCGACATCGAGACCCGCCGCGATGAGGTTGGCCGTCATCTCGTTCCTCAGGTCCTGCATGTGGTCCGTGGGGGGAACGGGGAAATATCCCTCCTTGTACCGGGGCTTGTACCCCAGGTTCGGCATCTCCTCCCGCCCGGAGTTCCACCGCCCCTCGACCGAATCGACGTAGTAGTAGCTCGAGTGCTCGTTCGTGTCGAAGCGCACGTCGTCGAAGATGAAGAACTCGGCTTCGGCCCCGTAGTATGCCGTGTCCGCGATCCCCGTCGATTTCAGGTAGGCTTCGGCCTTGCGCGCGATACTCCGCGGGCAGCGCTCGTACCGCTCCTTCGTCAGCGGGTCGTGCACGTCGCAGATCAGGCTCAGCGTCTTTGCCTCGATGAAGCGGTCCATGAACGCCGTGGAGGCGTCGGGAATGATCAGCATGTCGCTCTCGTTGATCGCCTTCCAGCCCCTGATGCTCGAGCCGTCAAAGCCGAACCCCTCCTCGAACGACGACTCCTCCAGCTTGTCCACGGGAACCGAGAAGTGCTGCCACTGCCCCGGGAAGTCCATGAACTTGAAGTCGATCATCGTGACCCCTTCGTCCTTGATCAGCTTGAAGACGCGGGCCAGGTGCGATCCGGAGGTTTTTGCCATAGCGTGTCCTTTGAGTGATGAGATGAGTTGTGAGTTGTCAGACGAGTTCGTGGTACCCCTTCTCTCCGTGCTCGACAAGGTCGAGTCCTTCCGACTGGTGCTCGTCGCCGCTGCGCGCCCCCATGAGCGCGCCGACGACCTTCAACAGGAGAAACGTCATTGCCGCCGAGTAGAGGATCGTTGCCCCGACGGCGGCGCACTGAATCAGGAGCTGGAGGGGATTCCCGGCGAGGAGCCCGTCGGCCCCCGCAGGGTTCACGCTCCGCGTGGCGAAGATCCCGGTGACGAGCGCACCGAAGATCCCCCCGACGCCGTGCACGGAAAACGCGTCGAGCGTGTCGTCCAGCCCCCACCGTATCCGGCTGTTGAGCGCCCAGTAACAGACGCACGAGACGCCCAGGCCGATTACGACCGCCGCCAGGGGGGTGACGAAGCCGCATGCCGGGGTGATCGCCACGAGACCCGCGACCGCCCCGGTGATCGCCCCGACTCCCGTCGGCTTTCCTTTCAGGACGACCTCCAGGATCATCCAGGAGAGCATGGCGGAGGCCGCAGCGGTGTTCGTCGCCACGAACGCCACGGTGGCCGTGGCGGTGGCACCCAGCGCGCTCCCGGCGTTGAAGCCGAACCACCCGAACCAGAGCATCCCTCCCCCCAGCAGGACGAGCGTCACGTTGTGCGGAGGGGAGGCGCTCCGGGGGAACCCTGTCCGGGGACCGAGCATGAGCGCGGCCACCAGCGCCGAGACGCCGGCGTTGACGTGAACGACCGTGCCCCCGGCAAAGTCGAGCGCTCCGAGCGAGCGGAGCCATCCGCCGGCGCCCCAGACCCAGTGGGCGACGGGGTCATAGACGAGCGTGGTCCAGAGGAGGACGAACACCATGAAGGACTTGAATTTCATCCGCTCGACGATTGCGCCGGAGACAAGCGCGGGCGTGATGATGGCGAACATCGCCTGGTAGGCCATGAAGAGCTCGTGCGGGATCGTCGGCGCGTAGACGATCTCGGGCGCGAGGGAGACGCCGCTGAGCCCCAGCCACGAGAGTCCCCCGGCGAACGCCCCCGCCGCCCCCGCGCCGGGCGCGAAGGCGAGCGAATAGCCCCAGAGGACCCACTGCACGGCCACCACGCCCATGACGGCGAAGCTCATCATCATGGTATTGACGACGTTCTTGCTCCGCACGAGGCCGCCGTAGAAAAAGGCCAGCCCCGGCGTCATGAACAGCACGAGCGCCGCGCACACGAGCATGAATGCGGTGTCCCCCGCGCTGAGCGCGTTCACCGGGGCACCTCGACTTTGATCCGCGTGCTCTCTTTCGACGTCGAGAGGACCAGGTTTGTCCGCGTGTTCAGCACGCCGGCCCAGGACTGGATCTTGGCCAGGAGTTTCTCCAGCGAAGCCGTGTCCGCGGTGCGCACCTTGAGCAGGTGGGACCCCTCCCCGGTGATGGCGTGGCACTCCAGGATCTCGTCGTTTGCGTGTGCATGGTCCAGGAACGCCGCGTAGTGGCGCGAGGAATCCACGGTCACGTGGATGAACGCGCAGATATCCTTGCCGAGCTTTTTCGGGTCCACCGTCGCGTAGTACCCGGTGATGTACCCTCCTTCTTCAAGCTTGCGCAGCCGCTCGCTCACAGATGGGAGGGAGAGGCCGACCGCCTCCGCAAGGTCGTTGCGGCGCGTCCTGCCCTTCCTCTGGAGCGTCTCCAGAATTGTCGCGTCGATCGCGTCGATGGTCATGAGGGGGTTCCGGGGGGTTGGGGTTCTGCCAGGGGTGGAAGCCTAAATAACTAAGGTTTTTGCCTATCGATAGCTTGAAATATAAGGCACGGGAGGGAAAAAGTCAAGAAGAATTTCTATGCGCGCGGAAATAGGGGCGTGGAGGGAAGGAGGCGGGGATGTCAGCCGCCGGCGGCCGCCCGCAGGGCGCGGACGGCTCCCGGGACGTCCGGGGCGCCGAAGATCGCCTGTCCCGCCACGAGCACGTTGGCCCCCGCGCGCGCGACGCGGGGCGCGGTCGTCGTGTCGATGCCGCCGTCCACCTCGAGGAAGAGCCCCGGCCGCACTTCGCGCGCCATCGCGGCCGTGCGGCGGATCTTCTCGACGGACGCTTCAATAAACGTCTGGCCGCCGAAGCCGGGATTGACGGACATGATGAGCACCATGTCGACGAACGGCAGGATCTCCACGAGGAGGCTCTCCGGCGTGGCGGGGTTGACGCACACCCCCGCCCTGGCGCCGGTCGACCGGATCTTCTGCACCGTGCGGTGCAGGTGGGGACATGTTTCGTAATGGACCGTGATCGAATCGGCCCCCGCCCCCCTGAAGTCATCGATGTACCTGTCGGGGTCCGCGATCATCAGGTGCACGTCGAACGGGAGCCGGCTGCGGCGCCTGAGCGAGCGGATGACCGGGGGGCCGATCGTCAGGTTCGGCACGAAGTGGCCGTCCATGACGTCGAGGTGGAGCCAGTCGGCTCCTCCCTGCTCGGCGAGCGCAATCTGACGGCCGAGTTCCGCGAAGTCGGCGGCCAGCAGCGAGGGAGCGATCGTGGTCATAGGCAGCGGGCCGTCAGTGGAGTGGGACCTGGATTTCATCCGTGGGGCGCCCCGCCTTCACGACAAAGAGGTCGATTTTACCCCCGAGGGGCACGGATTCCCCCGCGCGCGGGAACTGTTCGACCACCGTGTTGGGTATAAGCTCATAGCTGAGCTGGAACGTGATGTTGCCGACGGCGAGCTTCTGGGCCAGGAGGAGCTTCTCCGCCTCGCTGACTGTCCGGCCGACGACGTTGGGCACGCTGACGCCCCCGGCGGCCGCCCCCCCTGCGCTCACCGTGATATTGACGCGCGAACCCCGGGCGGCCCGGGCGTCCGCACCGATCGACTGCGCGACGATCGTGTTCTCAGGGTAGACGGTCGAGGGCTCGAAGCTCACCGCGCCGAGCTGAAGCCCGTAGCGTTCGAGCGCGAATTTCGCGTCCCTGAGTGAGCGGCCCCGGAGCTGGGGAACGACGACGAGCGCCTCCCCCCCGCTCAGCGTCAGGTACACCCTCCTCCCGAGCTTTACCTGCGCCTGTGCCACGGGGTTCTGGTATATGACCGTGCCGGGGGGATGGTCGGGATCGGGGCGCGTATCGGCCTCGACCCCCTCCAGCCCGGCAGACTCGAGCTGAGTCCTGGCGTCGGCCAGGGGGAGGCCGGTCACCGCTGGAACGGCGAGCGTTCCCCCGTGGTTTACGTACAGTGGCAGCGCGAGATTGTTGAGGAGGAAAAAGAGCGCGATCGCCACAGCCGCGGCGACGGAGAGTTTGCGCACCCAGGGCTTCCGAACAATCTGAGGAATTGTCAATGGCATGCCGCCTCGCGAGTTCCGGTTCAGGCCGTAAAGATAGTCAAACACACGCGAAACCACAAGGCGCCGGCTCGTGATCACGACGGCGGCCCTTCGAAGGGGGACGCCCCCCAGATCGGACAGCGCGCTGCGCCGGGGCGTGGTCAGGGCGCTCCTGTACTACGACATCTGGCGCTATCCCCTGACATCCCTCGAGCTCCACGCCTTCCATCCCGGAGAGGCTTCATCGCACAGCCGGTTTGTCCTGGCACTGGATGCGATGGTGCGCGACGGGTCGCTCGCGCGGGAAGGAAACTACTACTGCCTCCCCGGGAGAGAAGAGGGGGCCCGGGAACGGCGCCGGAGAGAGCGGCACGCCCGGGGCATGTGGATACTGGCGGGATGCGCCGCCCGTATCATCAAGTCGTTCCCTTTCGTCCGCGGGATCCTGGTCTCGGGCGATCTTTCCAAGAACGCCACCGGCAGGGGAAGCGACGTCGACTTCTTCATCCTGACGGAACCCGGACGCCTCTGGATCGCGAGGACGCTCCTGGTGATGTTCAAGAAGACCGTGCTGCTGAACAGCAAGAAGTTCTTCTGCGTCAACGCGTTCTGCGCCACGGACTCGATGGTCGTGGCCGACAGGAACATCTACCAGGCGACGGAGATCGCGCAGCTCAAGCCGCTCTACAATACGGCGCTCTTCCGGGCGTACCTCGACGCGAACGGGTGGATCCGGGAATACTTCCCGAACTTCAGCCCCGCCGCGCTCCGGCTCCCGAGAGCGACGGAGCGGAGGAGCATCCTGCAGAGGCTCGCGGAATTCCCGTTCCGGTTCCTCCCCGCCGGCCGCATCGACGCCGCGCTGATGAGGGGGATGCGGCGCGAGTGGGCCCGGCGGCACCCCGAACTCGACGAGCGGACGCGCGAGGAGATTTTCCTCTGCGCGCCGGGGGAATCGCGGGCATTCGCCGGGAATTTCCAGGGAAAGGTCCTCCGCGCGTACGCGACCCGGCTCAGGGCGCACGGGGTCGCGCCGTGAACGGGGCCGACATCCTCTTCACACACTCCTATTTTCTCCGGTTCGACCCGAAGGAACTCCGGGCGATGACGCCCTACCCGCCGCTGGGAACGCTCTACGCGGCCTCCATCGCGCGGGGGCTCGGCTACCGCCCGTCGCTCTTCGACAGCATGCTCGCCGAAGGCGAGGCCGAAATCACGCCCGTGATACGCCGGCTCCGCCCGCGCATCGTCGCCATCTACGACGACGATTTCAATTACCTGACGAAAATGTGTCTCACGCGGATGCGCGAAGCGGCGTTCGCCCTTGCGGGCATCGCGCGCGGGGAAGGGTGCACGGTGATCGTGCACGGCTCCGACGCCGCCGATCGCGCGGAGGAATACATCGCGCGCGGCGCCGATTACGTCCTGTGCGGCGAGGGAGAGGGACCCCTGGGCGACCTCCTCGTCGCGCTCAGGGACGGAGGGGACCCCTTCGCCGTGAGGGGCGTCGTCGCGCGCGACGGCCTCACGCTGCGGCGGACGCTCCCCCACGCCTCCGTGAGGGATCTTGACGCCCTCCCGATGCCCGCGTGGGACCTGATCGACGCCTCGCGGTACCGGGACGCCTGGGTGAACCGTCACGGCCATTTCTCGCTCAACATGGTCACGACGCGCGGCTGCCCTTTTCACTGCAACTGGTGCGCCAAGCCGATCTACGGGCAGGCGTACGCCTCCCGCTCGCCGGCCAACGTCGTCGATGAGATGATCCACCTGCGCCACACGCTCCACCCCGATCATCTCTGGTTCTGCGACGATATTTTCGGCCTGAAGCCGGGATGGCTCGGGGAGTTCGCCGCGGAGGTGAACCGCCGGGGCGCGCACACCCCGTTCAAGTGCCTGGCGAGAGTCGACCTCCTCCTCAAGGACAACGCCGTCGATCACCTTGCCGCCGCCGGCTGCACATCGGTCTGGGTCGGGGCGGAGTCCGGATCCCAGAAGATCCTCGACGCGATGGAAAAGGGGACGACGGTCGGACAGATCCACGAGGCCTCGCGTCTCCTCAGGGCAAAGGGCATCCGCACAGGATTCTTCCTCCAGTTCGGTTACCCGGGTGAAACGCGCGCGGACATCGATCGCACGCTCGCCATGGTGAGGGACTGTCTTCCTGACGACATCGGCATTTCCGTCTCTTACCCGCTCCCGGGAACCCCCTTCTACGAGAGCGTTCGCCGTTCGCTCGGGGGGAAAAAGAACTGGCGCGTGAGCGAAGACCTCGACCTGATGTTCCCGGGAGAATTCCATCCGGATTTCTACAGGGCGCTTCATGCCCTGACGCACAAACGCCTCAGGGTCTGGCAGGGGGTGAAGGAGGCGAGAGCACTGGCGGCGGCGCCATGGACCGCCTCGGGCGCAAAGCTCCGCCGCGTGGCCGGCGGGGCGTACCATGTCCTGACGCTCCCGTACTACCGCAGGAAGATGCATGCGCTCGAAAAACCCCTCCAGGCCTGACCGCTTCTCCCACCGTGCCTGGCGCGGTGCGGCCCCTCCCCGGAGCGTCCTCCTCATCAGGCTTCACGCGCTCGGGGACGTGGCAATCGTGCTCCCGCTGGCCGGCTCCATTGCCAGGGAGTGGCCCGGCGCACGCATCGACATGCTGACCGCTCCCCCCGCAGATTCAATCGCCAGGCTCGCCAGGGCAATCAGCAACGTCTACGTCTACGAGGTTGCCCCGTCCAGGCTCGCGCGCATCGTCGACGCGTTCACGTACGGGCTTGCGGTCAGGAGGATGCGCTATGATGCTATTATCGACATTCAATCAAACTACATAACCCGTATCATCCGCTGGAGTTCAGGCGTTCGCTCATGGAGTGAATTCGATCGGTTCTCGCCTCTCTCCGCAGCCGAGCGCGCCCGGCGCTCTCTCGCTGCATGCGGAGTTCCCCGCCCCGCGTTTGATATCCCGGCTAAGATACGGGAGGAATCGCTCAAGGAAGCCCGGATGAGGCTCCGTGCCGCCGGCTGGGACGGGAGCACGAGGCTCGCGGTCTTCAATCCCGCGGGCCTCTGGGTCACGAGGAACTGGCCCCTGGAGAACTACGTTGAACTCTACAGACTCTGGAGCAAGCGGGAACCCCTCCGCGTGCTCATGCTCGGGACCGACCGCATACGGGAGTCCTCCCGGGCGATCGCACAGGCATGCGGGAACGACATCATAAACCTCGCGGCGCAAACCTCGGCCGGCGAAGCATTTGCACTTCTGCGCCTTGCTGACGTCATTATCACCGAAGATTCCGGCCTGATGCACATGGCGTGGAGCGCGGGAACCCCCGTCGTGGCTCTCTTCGGATCCACGAACAGTGCATGGTCCTCCCCGCCCGGAGACCGGGCCGTCTGCCTCGATTCCAGCGACCTCCCCTGTGGCTGCTGCATGGAGCCCCGGTGCGCATTCGGCGACGTCCGTTGTCTTGCCCGCCGGGCGCCCGGGGAGGTGCTCGGCGCAGCCCTCGGGCTCATTGAGCGCGTCCACGCCCACACACAAACTGCACCCGGTTGATGTTCCGTATCACGATATTCGTCGTCGTTGCCGGCCTCCAGTACCTCTGCTACCGCCATGCGCGCACATGGGCTGCACGGCGCTTTCCGGGGAGCCGTCGGGCGGCCACGCTGGTCAACGCCTTCTTCTCGCTCTTCGCCGTCACGCTCTTCGTCGCCGTGTTCCTCGGCATGGCGGGGGGTGCGCTCCCGGGATGGCTCACCGCACTCCTTGCACGCCCGTTCTACATCTGGCTCGGGGGAACGATCGGTCTCGGCCTCGCGCTCATTGTCTGGATGATTGTCACGGCCCCGCTGCGCCTGGGCAGGGCGATCGCCCTGCGCATCCCGCGCCTCGGCAGGGCCTACCGCGCGATCACGGCCCACCGGGGCGCGCGCCGGTTTGACGCAGCGCGCAGGGCCTTCCTCTTCCACGCCGCGGAGGGGGTGGCCGTGGCGTCGTTCGGCGGCGCGACATACGGGGTATTCCGGGGGCGGTACGGCTACCAGTACACGGACTCAACGATGGAGCTGGCCACACTCCCCCGGGAGCTGGACGGATTCACGATCGGCCTCCTCTCCGACATCCACTCCAGCTCGTTCATGACCAGGAGGGACATGGACGGCTACTGCCGCGGCGTGATGTCGCTCGGTGCCGACCTCATCGTCGTCCCGGGCGACTTCGTCAACAGCCAGACAAGCGAAGTGTATCCCTTTGCCGAATCGTTCAGCGCTTTGCATGCGCCCTGCGGCGTGTTCGGCGTCATGGGAAATCACGATTTCTACGCGGGGGACCCCGAGCGCGTCGCCCGCGAGGTCGACGGGTGCGGCGTCCGGCTCCTGAGAAACGACAGCGTGTTCATCGAGCGCGGCGGGGCCCGGTTTGCGCTCGCCGGCATCGACGACGTGGGGCGGCGGGAAACGGCCGCCGCATACATGCGCCGCGCGCTCAGGTCCATTCCCGACGGCACCCCGAGGATCCTCCTCTCGCACAGGCCGTATTTCATCGGCGAGGCGGGCCTGGAGGGGGTCGACCTTGTGCTGAGCGGGCACACGCACGGGGGACAGATCGTCCTCGGGCAGATCGGCGGCATCACGCTGACACCGGCCGCCCTGGCTTCTCCGTACATCTGGGGAAAATACAGGCTGGGGCGGACACAGATGTACGTCTCCAGGGGGATCGGGACGGTGGGGCTCCCCATGAGAATCAACTGTCCCCCCGAGATTACCAAGATCACGCTCAGGGCCGCCTCACCGCCCCCCGGGGGGAGCGCCGATGCCCACGGCGCGTGAGACGGCATCCCCGGGAGCGGACCGACCCCCCTTCCTCCCGAACGTGCGGTTCCTCTGGAGATTTGCCAGGGAGCGGAGGACACGGCTCGCACTCGCGCTAGCGGCGCTCACACTGGTGTCCGCGACATCGCTCCTCTATCCGTGGCTCCTGAAGGTGATGATCGACCGCCTCGGCCGCGGCGCTCCCCCGGAAGCGGGCATCGGGGGGATGGCAACTCTCCTCATCGCGGTGCTCGCGCTCTCGGGGGCCGCGGGCTACTACGAGCAGGTGGAGCTGAAGAAACTCGGGTACCTCCTCCGCAACGCGGTGCGCGAGTCGCTCCACGCATCCCTTCTCGCCCGGGAAATGGCGTTTCACCGGGCTTCGCGACTGGGGGAGCTTTCTGCGCGCGCCTCCGCCGACGTCGGCACGCTTGCGGACATCTACACGGGACTCCTCGCCCCCGCGATCCAGAACGCCCTCTTCATCGCAGGATGCCTTGCCCTCATGCTCCTGCTGAACTGGCTCGCCACGATACTCGTCCTCCTCCTGGTCCTCGCGCCGCTGCCGGTCATCGCACGCCTGGGACGGAAGATCCGCGCAGCGACCGCGCACGGGCGCGCGGGCGCGGCGCGCGCACATGCGCTGTTCGAAGAATCGCTCTCCGCGATCCGCGAGATCAAGGCGTTCTCGCGCGAGCGCCTCGAGGCTTCACGGTATGCCGGCGCCCTCCGGGACGCCCTCCGGGGCGAAATGGAGGGAGCCGTGCTCCAGATCGGCATCAACCAGGTCGTCTACATGCTCGCCTCCGGCGCGCTCCTGGCGATATTCTTCCTGGGGACGCGTCGCACGTTTCTCCCGGCGTGGTCGCTTGGCGACGTGGTGGCGTTTTACTTTTACTCGTACACGATGATGATGGCGGTCCTTTCCGCGGGGAAAGTCGTTCTCTCGGCGCACGAAACCGCGGGGGCGCTCGAACGGGTCATTGAGCTCGCTGCGCCTGCAGCGGCCCCCCCCCACGCTGACTCCGTGCGAGAGACGCCCCGCGGCACGGCGATCGAAATGGAAGGCGTCCGGTTCTCGTATGACGGCGAGAGGCAAATCCTGGACGGCGTGTCGCTCGCCATCCCCCCGGGCACGTGGCAGGTCATCACCGGTCCCTCGGGGAGCGGCAAATCGACGCTCGCCGCGCTCCTCATCGGGCTCTACCGGCCCGATGCGGGGAGCGTGCGCGTTGGAGGACTCGCTCCCGATGCGGGGCTCTCCCGCGCCCGGGACGTCGGGTACGCGGGACAGGAGCCACTCCTCCTGCACGGCACGCTGCGGGAGAACATCGCGTTCGCCGACGCCCCCGCGACAGGAGCGATGATCGCGGGGGTCGTCGAGGCGTGCTGCCTCGCGCCCCTCGTACGGTCGCTCCCCCTGGGACTCGACACGCCGGTGGGCGAGCGGGGGTACACGCTCAGCGGCGGCGAGAAATCCCGCGTGGCGATCGCGCGCGCGCTCCTGCACGACCCTCCCCTCCTGATCCTGGACGAGGTGAACACGATGCTGGACGCCGGGACGGAACGGGCGCTCTGGAGGAATCTGACCGCGCTTCGCCGGGGGCTGACCACGATCGTCATCACGCACCACGCCGGGGGAGTCCCGGGCGGGGAGGGGGCCCTCGAACTCCGCGGGGGAGTCGTTCTCCAGCAGGCCGCCGGCGCGCTCGTCGGCGCGGGAGCGCGATGACGCGCGTCGCCATGTTCATACACGGCGGGATCGTCCCCCCCGCATCGACGGAGAGCGTCCCGGCTCTCTGTGCGCTCGTGGACGCCCTCTCCGTGTCGTGCGACGTGACCGTGTATACGACCGTCGGGCCCGACGGCCGGGACGCGCCGTTCCATGCCGGGAAGGCGCTCGTGAAATTCGTCCGCGCGCGGCAGGACGACAGTCCCCTCCGCAGAGCGCTGGCCACATCGCGCGCATTCCTGGCAGACCGGCGGCGGGAACCGTACGATCTCGTGCACGGATTCTGGGGGCTCCCCGGGGGACTCGCAGCCGTCGTCGCCGCGCGCATGGCGGGACTCCCCGCGGTCGTCACGCTCCTGGGGGGCGAGGCGGCCGCGCTTCGCTCGATCGGCTACGGGAACATGCGCACCGCACCGGGACGCGCGCTGACGCTCCGCGTCTGCCGGGATGCCGACGCGCTGACGCTGCTGACCCGGGCGCAGCTTGCGGGACTCCGGCGCTTCGGGTTCGAGCGGGAGGAAGGAGTGTACGTGATCCCGTTCGGGGCGGATGCCGCGCTCTTCCCCCCCGTCAACGCGTTCCCGCCGGCTCCCCCCTTTCAATTCCTCCACGTCGGGCACATCAACCGGGTGAAAGACCAGGCGACGCTGCTCCGGGCGTTTCGCTCCGTGCGCGCCGAAATCGACTGCAGGCTCCGGATCGTCGGTGAGGACACGCTCGGCGGATCGCTCCAGGCGCTGGCACGCGAACTGGGCGTGGCGCACGACGTGACATTCACGGGGTACGCGGACCACGGGTCGCTCGGCGCGCATTTTGCCCGGGCTCACCTCCTCATCCACACGTCGCTCTACGAAGGAGAGGGGGTCGTCTTCGCGGAAGCCGCCTCATCGGGCCTTCCGATCTGCGGTACGGAGGTCGGTCTCTGTGCGGACCTCGGTCCCGCGTTTGCCACGACCGTCCCCCCGGGGGAGCCGGCACGGCTCGCGGGCGCGATTCTCGGACTCCTGCGCGACCCCGGGGCGATGGAGCGACAGCGCGCGCACGCGCTCGCCTGGGCGCACGCGCACACGCCAGCCTGGACGGCCGGCCAGTTCACACGCATCTACGGGGAGCTTGCAGGGGGGACGCACTCCCCGCGCGCACTTCCCGAAGCCGCCTGGAGTCCGCCCGCATGATCGCACTGGTAAATCCCCGTTCCACGCGGTGGAGGTACAGGATCCCCCTTTCCGTCCTGTCGCTCGGGGCCTCGCTCGAGGGGCGATTCCCGTACGAGATCCTCGACGGCAACCTCCACCCGGATGCCGGCGAAGCGCTCCTCGGCCTCATCAGGGACCGGGGAGTCCGCTACCTTGGACTCACGGTGATGCCGGGACCGCAACTTGAAGAATCGATCCGGCTCTCGCGCCTCGTGCGCGAGCGGGAGCCCGCCGTCACGATTATCTGGGGAGGATACTTCCCCACGCTCCATCCCGACGTCGTGCTCGGCGCGCCGTACGTGGATTGTGTGATCCGCGACCAGGGGGACCACGCGCTCCCGGCGCTCATCGAGCGCCTCGAGCGGGGAGAGTCTCCGGGCGGGATCCCCGGCGTGTCGTTCAAAGAGAACGGGATACGGCACAACGAAAAGCAGAAGCTGATCGACCCCAACACGCTCCCCCCTCTTCCCTACGACCGCGTGGACATTCCCCGCTATATCGGGCGGACGTGCCTGGGAACGCGGACGGTCAACTACCACTCCAGCGTCGGGTGCCCGTTTCTGTGCGGCTTCTGCGCGGTCGCGGCCTCGTACGGCGCGCGGTGGATCGGTCTGGCACCGGAGCGGATCGCGGCGGATCTCCGGTGGTTCAGGGAGCGCCACGGCGTCAACGCGGTCGAATTCCACGACAACAATTTCTTCACATCCGAGCGGCGGACGCTCGAATTCGCCGAGAGAATCGCCCCCGAAGGGCTCGCCTGGTGGGGGGAAGCGCGCCCCGACACGCTGCTCGCGTACGACGACCGGACCTGGCGCGCGATGCAGCGCTCCGGCTGCGCCATGATTTTCATGGGCGCGGAGTCGGGCTCGAGCGAGGTGCTGAGGCTGATGGACAAGGGGGGGACACAGACACCGGAGACGGTGCTCGCGCTCGCCGAGCGGATGCGGGAATACGGCATCGTCCCGGAATTCTCGTTCGTGATGGGAAGCCCGACGGCGACTGTCGACGAGGACATCGAACGGGACATCCGGTTTATCCGCAGGATCAAGATGATCAACCCCGCGGCGGAGATCGTCATGTACGTTTACTCCCCGGTGAATTTCTCTGACGCGGAACTCTTCGCCGCCGCCCGGAAAGACGACTTCGCCTACCCCCGCACGCTGGACGACTGGATGCGCCCGGAGTGGCGGATGCACGATCTGCGCAAGCGCCCCGTCACCCCCTGGCTGCGCAGGCGGCACATCGCGCGGATCAGGAACTTCGAGCGGGTGCTGAACGCCCGTTATCCGACGCGGTCCGATCTGAGGCTGACTGCGGCACGGAAGGGGATGCTCGGTGCCCTGGGCCGCTGGCGGTACGACCTGGGGATCTACGCGGCCCCCCTTGAAATCGCGCTGGCCCAGCGGCTCATCCGGTACCGCCAGCCCGAGACGGAGGGATTCTGATGACGGGCCAGGGAGCATACCCCGACGAGGGCGCCGCCGCGGGGCACGCTGAGCTCGCGGGAGATTTCCACGACGCGATGGCCGCATCGTACGACCGGACGTTCGGGCGCCCGGGGCCGGGCGCGCGGATCCGCGCGCGCGTCCAGGAGGCGCTCTTCGCCGCCTTCCGTCCCGGGGAGCGCGTGCTCGAACTGAACTGCGGCACGGGCACGGACGCCGTTGCACTTGCACTGCGCGGCATTCGCGTGACCGCCACGGATATCTCCCCCGCCATGGTCGCCGAGGCGCGTGCAAAGGCGCGCCGCAGCGGGGTGGAGGATCTCGTCAGCACTGCCGTCATGGACGCGGCAGACCCCGGCGCCCCCGACGGGCGGCTCTTTGACGGTGCGTTTTCAAATTTCGACGGGCTCAACGAGCTCGGGAACATCGCCGCGTTCGCCGGCCGCATCGGCGGTCACCTCGCCCCCGGCGCCCCCCTCCTGTGCATGGTGCTCAACCCCGTCTGCCTCTGGGAGGTCGCCTATTTCGCTGCAACGCTACGCCCCCGGCGCGCGCTCAGGAGGATTCTGGCCAGGGGTGAAGAGCTGGCTCCCCTGCACGCCGCTGCCCCCCTGAAGCTCTACTCCCCCGGCCGATTTGCGTCGTATTTCAGGCGCGATTTCACCGTTGCGGCAGTACGGCGCTTCGGCCTCCTCCTCCCTCCTGCCGGTTTCGGCAGGCTCTACGCCACGCGCGCATCACTCATGAGGAGGCTTGAGCCCTGGGACGAGGGGATCGCCCGCCTGTTCCCGCTCCGCTACCTGTGCGACCACTACCTGATCACGCTGCGCAGGCGGGGAGCCCTCAGGTGAGCACGGGGGCCACAGCGGGCGCTCCGGGAGCGGTGAGGGGGAGACTCTGCGCGGGGCTGCTACGGCGCGCAAGCCACCGCCTGGCGCTCCGGCTTTACGTCCGCCGCGCGATGTCGCGTGAGGACCGCTTCAGGATGCTCGGCTTCGCACTCAGCGTACAACCGACGGTATTCCACCCCCGGCTCTTCGGCACGAGCAGGTTTTTCGGGAGATATCTCCGCACGCGTGATCTCCACCATGCGGAGATCCTCGAGATCGGCTGCGGCTCTGGCATCCTGTCCTTCGTCGCCGCCCGGAGAGGGGCGCGCGTGACGGCACTGGACATCAATCCCCGGGCCGTCCGCTGCACCGAGGCGAACGCCCGCTCGAACGGGCTTGAGGCGCGCGTCAACGTGCTCGAGAGCGACCTGTTCGACTCGCTCTCAGCCGGCCGCGCGTTCGACCACATCGTGTGGAATCCCCCGTTCTACGGTGCCGAACAGACAGACGACGCAAGCCGTGCCTGGAACGCGGGACCCGCATACGGAGTGATCAACCGGTTCGCACGCTCCGCGTGCCGCTTCCTCCGCCCCGGGGGATCGGTCATCCTCGTGACCTCCTCGGACGCGGGCGAACGTGAGATTCTCTCGGCCATGGCGCGCGAGGGATTTGCAGCGTTGCTCCGCGCGCGCCGGAGGGGGCTCTTCGAAACGCTCAGCATATTCGAATTCAGGGGAGCGGCACGGGAATGAGCGTCGGGGCCTTCCTCAACACGCTCGGCACGCGCTGCCACGCGCTTCCCGTCGTCATACTCTACGTGACCGAAGGGTGCAACCTGAAATGCATTTCCTGTTCGTACCGCGCCGCCCCTGAAGGGGAACTGACGCTGGGTGAGATCGCCGCGCTCGGCCGTTCTCTCCGCGAGGCGGGCCTCCGGCATATCGTCTATTCGGGGGGAGAACCCCTCACGCGGCGCGATTTCCCCGACATCTGCGCGCTCTTCGCGGCGCCGGCGGAGCGGAGCACGCTCCTCACGAACGGCCTCCTCCTGGAGAAGCGGTTCGCGGAAATCTCCCCGTTCCTGGACGAATTCATCGTATCGCTCGACGGCGCCGACGCAGCAACGCACGACGCGATCAGGGGGATCGCCTCGTACGATCTGATCGTGCGGGGGCTCCGCCGCGTTGCTGATGCGGGAAGGGGAAAAGACGTCGCCATCCGCACGGTCGTGCAGAAGCGGAATTTCCGATCGCTCCCCGCGATGGTCTCCGCCGCACGGGAGATCGGTGCGGGGAGGATCTCGTTCCTGGCCGCCGACGTCCGATCATCGGGGTTCGGACGGCTTGAACGGGGGGAGGCCGCCCCCGCCGGGCAGTTGACGCTCGACCCGGAGGAATCTGCCGAGCTCCGCCGCATCGTCGAGCGCATGGCGGTCGAGTTTGCAGCGGAGTTCGAGACCCGGTTCATCGACCAGTCCCCTTCACGGATGCTCGACATCGCTTCCTACTACGAAGCGCTGAACGGGTCCCGCCCGTTCCCTCCCACTTCCTGCAATGCCCCGATGGTCTCCACGGTCATCACATCCCGCGGAGACGTTCTCCCCTGCTACTTCCTCCCCCCTCTCGGCAACGTGCGCAGGGAGACGCTCGGCGCACTCCTTGGCGGGGAGGCCGCCAGGAGGACCAGGCGCGACGTCCGCTCGCGCAGGCAGCCGGAGTGCGCGACGTGCGTCTGCACGCTCCGGGTCGGACCCGCACAGGCGCTCGCCGGTCGGTTCTGACTCCGCGGGTCGGTTTCCCGCACTGTTGATTGTCCCCCCCGTTTTCGGTAGTTTAGGGATTCACCAGCGAATTCCGCACACATGACAGCCCCCACCGCACACGATTCCCCCCTGAACACCGGCTGGATCGAAGTCATCGCCGGCTGCATGTTCAGCGGGAAAACCGAAGAACTGATCCGCCGCATCCGCAGGGCACAGATCGCCCGCCAGCGGGTCGCGATATTCAAGCCGCGCATCGACAACCGCTACAGCACGGACCACATCGTCTCGCACAGCGAGGCGCGCATTGAATCCGTGAGCGTCGAGAGCTCAGCGGAGATCCTCCGGCTCTCGGCCGACGCATTCGTCATCGGGATCGACGAGGGGCAGTTTTTCGACATGGGACTCGTCGACGTCGCGGAAGAGCTCGCCAACCGGGGACGCCGCGTGATCATCGCCGGGCTGGACCAGGACTTCAGGGGCAAGCCCTTCGAGCCGATCCCGCAGCTCCTCGCCGTCGCCGAGTACATCACCAAGACGCTCGCCATCTGCGTCGTCTGCGGGAACCCCGCCGACAGGACGCAGAGGACCACCCCTTCGAGCGAGCGCGTCCTCGTCGGCGCGACCGACTCCTACGAGGCGCGGTGCAGGCGCTGCTTCCAGCCGCCGAAACAGTAGGCTCGTTCATGGGCGGGACGCCGGGCATAGAGTCGCTCCTGGGCCGGATACCGTACGAAGAGGCCGCGGCGTACGTGCGGGGGCGGATCCCCTCGCCTCCCGGGATCGCGCTCGTCCTCGGCTCCGGCCTCGGCGACTATTCCCCCCTCGAGGGGGGGCTCACGTTTCGCGCGGGGGAAATCCCCTCATATCCCCGTTCGACGGTGAGCGGCCACCGGGGGGAGGCCGTCTTCGCGCGTATCGCCGGGAGCGACGTCCTCGCGTTCCGCGGCAGAATCCATCTCTACGAGTGCAACGACGCCGCCACGGTCCTCTTCCCCGTCGCGCTCGCGCGGGCGCTCGGCGCCCGGGTGATGATCGTGACGAACGCCGCGGGGGGCATCAACAGGCAGTTCGTCCCGGGGGACCTCATGCTGATCACCGATCAGATCGACATGACGCTCCACGGGGAGTGGATCCCGGCGGAGCGCACTGGGCCCCGGCGCACGTATGACGCGGCGCTCTGCGCGCTGGCCATGGAGGCAGCCCTCCGGCTGGGGGTGCCGCTCAGGCGGGGGGTCTACGCCTCCGTCAAGGGGCCATCATACGAGACGGCCGCGGAGGTGGAAATGCTCCGCCGCCTCGGGGGGGACGCCGTCGGGATGTCGACGGTAAAGGAGGCGTCGCTCGCCGCCTCGCTCGGCATGCGCGTCATGGGCATCTCCTGCATCACGAATAAGGCGGCGGGAACGGGGGGAGGAAAACTCGACCACAGCGAGGTGACCGTGGTCGCCTCCACCGTGAAGGCGCGCTTCGCGGATCTCCTCACCGAGTGCATTGCGGGCCTCGGCGCTCAGGCGCGGGGGAACAACCTGTAGAGCATCAGGTAGACGAGCACGCCCGTCACGGAGACGTAGAGCCAGACGGGAAGCGTCCACCGGGCGATCTTCCTGTGCAGCGCGAATTTCCGCTTCAACCCCCGGGCGAGCGTGATGATCGCCAGGGGGGGAACCGACGCAGCCAGCACCGTGTGCGTGGCGAGTATCACGAAGTAGACCGCGCGCACGGGCCCCCCACCGCCGAACCTCACGGTACCGACCAACGCATGATAGAGAACATAGGATGAGAGGAAGAGCGTCGAGCAGGCGACCGCGGCGATCATGCACGTCCTGTGCGCCCTGACGCGCCTCTGCCTGATGAAGTAATAGCCCGCCAGGAGGCAGAGCGCGCTTGAGGCGTTCAGTATGGCGTTCAGGAGCGGGAGATCGCCGATCGACACGGCCCCCTCACGAGCCGAGGAACCGGTCGACGGCCATTGCAATCATCAACAGGGGAAGGTAGACGAGCGAGGCGATGAAGAGGCGCCGGGCCGCCGGACCGGTCCTCTGCACGAGAAGCATCGCCGCGCATCCTGCGAAGACTCCCCCGAGAACGAGAGCAGACAGGGCGTAGACCGGGCCCGCTTCCCCGAGCGCCGCAAGGAGGAGCGAGACGGGAACGAGCGCGACGGCGTATGACAGCGACTGGACTCCCGTCTTCTTCCCGTCGGCGTCCGTCACGGCGAGGAGACGGTATCCCCCTTTCGCATAGTCGTTCCTGTAGATCCAGGCAAGCGAGAGGAAGTGGGGCATCTGCCAGAGGAAGAGTATCCCGAACAGGACAAAGGCCCCCGCACCCGGGACCCCTGCGGCCGCCGTCCAGCCCATCACGGGGGGGATGGCTCCCGGAAACGCGCCGATGAGCGTCGCCATGGGCGTCAGGCGCTTGAGCGGCGTGTAGAGGAGGAGATACGTCGCGCACGTCACTGCGGCCAGCGAAGCCGTCACCGCGTTGAGCCTGGTCGCCAGGAGGAGGAGTCCCCCCGCCACGAGCAGAATCCCGAATATGACCGCCTCGGCAAGTCCGATCCGTCCCGAGGGGAGCGGCCGCTGCTCCGTGCGCTTCATGAGCGCGTCGAACTTCCGCTCCATCGCCTGGTTCAGCGCCCCCGAGCCTCCTCCCACCATCGCGGTCCCGAGCGCGAGCGCGAGAGCCCCCGCAGCATGGGGAGTCCCCGCGGAGCCGAGCATGTATCCCGCGAGCGACGTCAGCACCGAGAGGAACGTCAGCTCCGGTTTCGTGAGCGCGAGGTAATCGGCCACCCGCGTGCGCTCCAGTGCGAGCGCCCCGGGGGGCGTGAGGTGCGTGCTCATGGGCGTGCAGGCTCCGCGATCACATTCCCGGTACCGAGCCTCTCCCGAGCCGGCGCGAGGCCGAGTGCGCGCGCCGCAAGGAGGACGCAGCTCCCCAGGAGCAGCGCGCCGGTCGCCACGTGGGCGGTCGCGACCTGGACCCCCTTCCCCGTCCAGACCGTGAGCGCGCCGAGGAGAATCTGCACCAGGACCAGCATGACCTCGACGATCGCCGGTTCCCGCAGACTCCGCTCGGAGCGGTACGTCCTCAGGATGTGCACGCCGCAGGCGATCACCGCGGCTCCCGCCAGGAGCGCGCCGAGCCGGTGCGCGAAGTGGATCCAGATCTGCGCGGCGCTCACCGGCGGCAGATCGTAATCCGTGCTCCGTTCCATGTTGACCCGGGCGAGCCCATCGGCGTCCGCCGGGGGGAGGAGCGCCCCGTATGTGAGGGGGAAATCCGGGATTGCAAGGCCCGCATCGCTGTGGCGCATCCAGGCGCCGATGACGAGCTGGAGAAAGACGGCAGCCGCAGCGGCGAGGGCAAGCGCACGCGTCAGAGGCGCGACAGGGACCGGGAGCGCGGAACGCTCGAGCCACGTGCGCGACGTCACCAGTGCGATCAGTATCGTGAGAGAAAAGAAGGACTGTGCGAGCGTCGCGTGCGCGACGGAAACCGGCGTCGGCAGCAGGTAGAGCACCGTCAGTCCCCCCAGCACCCCCTGGAGGATCACCGCCAGGAGCGCCGCCAGGGCGAGAAACCGGACCCACCGCCGCTCTTCCCGCCGCCAGGTCCAGGCGCAGAGGACGACCGTCAGGCAGCCGACGAGCGTCGCGACCATCCTGTGTCCGTGCTCGTAGAGAATCCCCCCCACCATCGGCGGCATCACCTGCCCGTACGAGAGGGGCCAGTCGGGAACGGCGAGCCCGGAACCCGTGCTCGTCACCAGTCCCCCGGCGATCACCAGGAGGAATGTCGCGCAGGCGGTCGCCACGGCGAAGCGGTGAAGTCCCCTGTGGTACGTGCCGGTCATTGTGTGAGCTGTGCCTCCTGGTCCGCGACCCATGCCCTGTACTCCTCGGGCGTCTGGACCGTCACGAAGCCCCGCATCCGGTAGTGCCCGAGCCCGCAGAGCTGCGCGCAGGCGATCTCCGTCGGCGTGTCGGGGCCCAGCACGACTTCGCTCACGCCGGCGCCCTTGAGCGCCGGGAAGAGATCGTCGGTGAGCGGCGATCCCTTCGCCAGGATCGTCTGACCGTCCTTCCCCGCGTAATCCGCCAGCGCCACGAACGTCGCGCACTCATCCGGCACATGCCCGGAGGCCACCGGGATTGCGCGCGCCAGCGCGTGCTGCACATCGGCGGTCGTCGCCGTCGGCGTGAACCAGACGCGGATCGACTGGCCGGGGACCGCGTCCTGTTTCACGCGGAAGAGGGGGAGATTGAAGCTGTGTATCACGTCCTTGGAGCTGAGATGAATGACGACCGGCTTCCCCACCGGCAGATTGAGCTGGTTGATCGTCACGATGTCGTCCTTCGCCGCCGGATCGTTCCTGTCAAGTCCCAGCGGATTCTCGGGCGTGATCAGTGCGATATCCGTCCTGCCGAACACGCCGTCCGGCCCGGGGTAGTGCACGTTCCAGGCGAATTGCTCCGCAACGATCCGGACGACCGTGGCGTCCGACTCCGGCGGGATATCATTGACGCGCATCGACCAGAGGGGGATCGCGAACCCGATCAGGAGAACGGCCTCGACGACCGCCACGACCGCCTCGAGATAGCTGGAGGCGTGCGTCCGCACGCCGTGGTAGTCGGCTGCCCGGTTGCGCGAGCCCCGGAAGCGGAAGAGGACGTAGACAAAGTACGTCCCCCAGCCCGCGAAGAGCACGAGCATCAGCCAGTGGACGAGTATGATGATCCTGTCCACCAGCGGTCCCTGCGCCGAGGCGTCGAACGGAAGTCCCAGGAACTCACCCATGCGCGGCGGTCTCCTTTCCGGCGAGGAGCCGGGCTCTCCTGCGCAGACGGAGGAACATCGTTCCGAATGCCGCGAGCACGCCCCCGGTCACCCCGAGGAGGCTGATGATCGCCGCGGTCATCCCCTGCGTCGCGGAAGACCCCGGCTCGCCGTAGCAGACCGGGCAGGCCGCGGCGCCCGACGCCCAGGCACACAGGAGGAGGGCCAGGAGCGGCGCCCGGCGGAGCAGTTGCGGAGTCATGGCGAATCGATCCCTTTCAGTTTTGAGCGAACCCTGATCCCGTACACGACCAGCGCAGCCGCCGCCGCGCACGCAGCCACGGCCGCGGCGAGCATGCCCGGCGATCCCCCGGCCACAAACGCATTGACGGACCAGGCCGCGACGCCCAGCGCCAGGAGCACGGAGCACGCCACGAAGATCAGGTGGAATGTCCTGAGCGACACGCTAGAGCCCCCGGTCGGCGAAGTGGGAGACCGGCAGGAACATCAGCGCCAGGAAGAAGATCGCCGTGAGTCCCAGCGCGGCGTAAATGAGCTTCTTTTCCGAGATCAGGTGCATGAAATACGCGGCCACGAGAGAACCTTTGACGGCGGCGATCGCGAGCGCGACCGCGATCGCCAGCGGCGGGTCGAGGTGAAACGTCGAAATGGTGACCGTGATGATCGTGAGCGCCATGAGCGCGACGAAGACGGTCACGTACACGCGAACCTGTTTCCTGACGCTCCCGGCGTTGGCAGTGTCCATGCGGTCTCCTACAGGAGATAGAGAACGGGAAAGAGGAAGATCCAGACCAGATCCACGAAGTGCCAGTAGAGGCCCGCCACCTCCACGCGGTTCGTGAACCGCGCAGGCTCGGCGCGCCACATCGCCGCACCGGGTCCGAGGAGGTAGCTGTTCACGATGATCCCCCCCACGATATGGAGCGCGTGGAGTCCCGTGAGGGTGAAGTAGATCGCCATGAACGTGCTCGTCGAGGGGGTGAGGCCGTGCTCGAACTTGGCGGCGTACTCGAAGCCCTTGATGACCAGGAAGACGCAGGCCAGCGCGACGGTGGATCCCATGTAGATCCGGAAGCGCCCGAGCGATCCCGTCGCGATCGAGGCCCACGCCATCACCATCGTGACGCTCGAGGTGATCAGGACGATCGTGTTCACGGTGGCCAGGGGAATGTTCAGGTGCTCGTAGCCGTGCGGCCACGTCGTCGCGCCCACGCGCAGCAGCACGTAGGAGGAGAAGAGCGCCCCGAAGAGCATCACCTCGGAAGCCAGGAAGAGCCAGATCCCCAGTTTTGCGTTGTAGAGGCCGGTGTCCGGCCGGGGGTCGACGGTGTAGGGAATCTCCATGGTCAGTGCGCCTCCGCCGGTGCGTTTTGCGGGACGAAATCACGTCCGTTGCCGGGCACGCTGTACTCGTAGGGGCCCCGGTGCACCTCGGGCACCGCGCTGAAATTGCCGTGGGCCACGGGGGGAGAGGACGTTGCCGCCCACTCGAGCGTCGTCGCCTCCCAGTGATTGGCCGCCACGGGCGCTCCCCTGCGCATGCTCCAGAAGAAATTGACGATGAACGGGATCTGCGCGAGCCCCAGGCACCAGGCGGCGATCGACATGAACGTGTTCAGGTGGAGCACCCCCTGCGCGTGCGCGTACTGGGCTCCCCCGTCATAGAGGCGGCGCGAGACGCCCGCGAGGCCCTGGATGAACATCGGCATGAACACGCAGTTGAGAAACGTGAACGAGAGCCAGAAGTGTATCTTGCCCAGCAGGTCGTTCATTTTCCGCCCCGTCACCTTCGGGAACCAGTAGTAGACGCCGCCGAAGAGGGCCAGCAGCGTTCCCGGCGCGACGACGTAGTGAAAGTGCCCGATGACGTAGTACGTGTCGTGCAGGTGGATGTCGGAAGGGGCGAGCCCCAGGGGGAGCCCGGTGAGTCCGCCGATGCCGAACATCGGCAGGAACGCCAGCGCGAAGAGCATCGGCGTCGTGAACCGGATCGACCCTCCCCACAGCGACAGGAACAGGGCCGTCAATATGATGATCGAGGGAACGGAAATGATCATCGTCGTCGCCTGGAAAAACGAGCTGATGGCCGTGCCCATGCCGGTGAGAAACATGTGGTGCGCCCAGACGATGAACGACATGAACCCGAGGAACACCGTGGCGTACACCATCGAGCGGTATCCCCAGAGGGGCTTGCGCGTGTTGTTGGCGATGATCTCCGCGACGATCCCCATGGCGGGGAGGATCAGCACGTACACCTCGGGGTGGGCCAGGAACCAGAACAGGTGCTGCCACAGGAGGGGGTTGCCGCCCCCCGAATTTGCCAGGGCCTGCCCGCTCACCACGAGCCCGCTCGGCATGAAGAAGCTCGTTCCGGCCAGGCGGTCCATCAGCTGCAGGACCCCCGCCGCCTCCAGCGGCGGGAAGGCGAGCAGGAGGAGGAACGACGTTACGAGCTGTGCCCAGACGAAAAACGGGAGCCGCATGAAGGAGAGTCCCTTCGCCCGCAGCTGGAAGATCGTCGTGATGAAATTGACGCTCCCCAGGAGCGAGGACGTGATCAGGCAGATCATCCCGAAGAGCCACACCGTCTGCCCGGTCGTGGCGATGACGGAGAGGGGCGCGTAGGAGGTCCATCCGGATGCGGCGGAGCCGCCCGGGAGGAAGAAACTGGAGAGCATCGTGAGCCCTCCCGCGGCGTAGACCCAGTAGCTCATCATGTTGAGCTTCGGAAACGCCATGTCGGGCGCCCCGATCTGCAGGGGCATCACGTAGTTGCCGAACGCGCCCACGGCCAGCGGTACCACGCCCAGGAACACCATGATCGTCCCGTGCATGGCGCCGAGCTGGTTGTAGAACTCCGGCAGCATGATCCCGTCGGGCGCGCGGGAGTCGCCGAGCAGGCCGCCGATCAGGGGAATCGCCTGGCCGGGGTATGCGAGCTGCCAGCGCATGATCATCATCAGCGTGAACCCGAACAGGAGGAACAGGAGCGCCGTGATCCCGTACTGGACGCCGATGGTCTTGTGGTCCTGCGAAAACACGTACGTGCGCCAGAAGCCGTGGCCACTCCCGTGGTCCGCCGCGTGCGCGTGCGCCGCCGGTGCGCTCACCTGGATGTGCCCTTTCGCGTGTGTGAACGGTCCATTACTTCCCCTGGTACGTAAAGTCCGCCGCGGCGGTGCCGCTGGCGGCGACCTTCACCTTCATCGTCTGCGTGCCGTACTTTTCCTGCCATGTCTCGATCGTGTACTCTCCCGCCGGGAGGTTCTTCAGGTGGAACGTCCCGTCGTTGCCCGTGACCGCGAAGAAGGGATGGCTGAAGACGCCGATGTACGCCCCCATCCATGTGTGCACCTCGCACTTCACCTTGAAGACCTCGGGCTTGTCGAACTTCTTCGCCAGGCGCATCCCCTGTTTCGGCTGGGCGACGTTAAACTGCGGATTGTCCTTCGAGAGTGAATGGACGTTGTGGAGCGTGGGGTCCGAGTTGACCACGTCGAGTTCCTGCCCCGTCTGGATCCCCACGACGTGCGGATCGTACTGGCAGCCCTTCTGGTCGAATTCGATCTTTGCCGCCGGTGGATCGAACTTCCGGCTCCCGAGCCCCTCCTTCACGTAGACCAGCACGTTCCTGAGCGTCCCGTTCGGGTTCACCACCACTTCCTCGCCGAAGACGGGGGTCTTGTGCTGCTTGACGCATACGGGGTCGGCGTTCATCATGATGCGCGCCGGCTTGGGCGCGCTCCCCGTGAATGACACCTTGCCGGCCACATCGCCGGCCGCCGCAGTGCAGGCGCACGCAATGATCAGCGCGCAGATGGCTCCGCTCGCGTACTTCATTCCTGGACTTCCTCCCGGTTAATGGTTGTTATGGATGCAACACTCATTGTGCGGCCACGACCGGCCGCGCCGGCCTGCCGATCGAAATCACGTAGTCGCGGATCGCCGTCTCCTGCTTCCGGGCGTCTCCCCCCAGCACGTCGGGGAGCGCGGACTGACCGTCGGGGAAGAACGTCGGCATGCGGGTCCCCTCCTGGAGCTTGTTCGGGTCGGCCAGCCACTCGATGATCCACTCGGGCTTCAGGCGGTCGCGTGCCTTCGTCAGGTCGGGCGCCAGGTCCGCCGTCGATCCCGAGCCGGGAGGCGGGGCGTTCCCGACCGGGTGGCACTTGATGCACTGGAATTCGTTGAAAATCGTCTTCCCCACCGGGAGGAGCGCCGGGTCGGGGCGGAACGCCGCGTAGTCCCTCACCTCCAGCTCCTGGTTGCTCAGCGCGAGGAAGTACTTCGTGAGCGAGGAAATCTCCTCATCCGTCAGTGAGAACGTCGGCATCCGGACTTTCAGCCAGGGCCTGATCCGGTCCGGCGCGCCCGTCGTGGAGGGGCTCGTGAGGAAATCGCGCAGCCACGGCTCCTGCACCTTCTTCCCCTCCCCCGTGATGATCGGGGGGAGGAACGCCGGGTCGTCGATCACCGCGCTGATGAACCGCCCCTCCCCCTCGAGCTGGTGGCACTGCCGGCAGTTGTAGCGGTACGCGATGCGGCGTCCCGCCTCGATCTCCTGGAGCCGGGCGTCGAACCTCTTCACGTACCTGGGGTCGGGCACGTCCTTCGTCTCGGAGAGGAGGAAGAGCGAAATCTTCGCGATTTCGCTGTCGCTGAACGCGAACACAGGCATTTTCTGGACGATCCTGTCCGTCTGGAACACGCGCGAGTCGCGGAGCTTGTTCTTCACCCAGTCGTGCCACGTGTGGGGCACGTGGGTGTCCCCGAAATCCATCTCTTCCACGCGCTTGCGCCCGAAATTGGAGAGCGACACGGACACCCGGCTCTCCTTCTCCATCCCGGGGATGAGGTGGCAGCCTGCGCAGCCGTACTCCTTGATGACGGCCTCCCCGCGAGCGATGCGCTCCGGGGAGGTCACGTCGATCGCCTCCGGGAGGAACGTCCGGTCGTCTTTCAGCGTCACGAGGTACGCCGTCACGTCGCGCGCCTCCCCCTCCGTCAGCCGCAGGTTCGGCATCTTCGTCGTCGGGTTGTAGTGCCGGGGATTCCTCACCCAGTCGAAGATCCAGTCCGGGCGCGCCTTGCTCCCCACGCGCGTCAGCTCGGGAGCGATGTCATAACTGGTGCCCCGCGCCGCGCGGACGTTCGCCTGGTCGCCGATCGCGTGGCAGCCCAGGCACCCGACGGACTCGACGATTCCCTTCCCCTTCGCCGCGTCCCCCCCGGGAAACTTCCCGGCGAGCCGGAAGCTGTCGCGCGGCGCCAGGCTGACGAGATACGCCGTCACCGCGGAGGCCTGTTCGTCGGTGAACCGGAAGTTCGGCATACGCGTGTGCGCGTTGTATTCCTTCGGGTTCTTCACCCAGCGCTCGATCCAGGCGGGGTCCGTCTTGTAGGCGATGCGCGCAAGCTCAGGGCCGATCCGCTGGAGGTCGGTGTACCCCTTGATCTCGTGGCAGCCGAAGCAGCCCGACTCGATGATCAGCCGGCGCGAGTCGGAGAAGACGGGCGCCCCCTCCAGGTGACTCTCATTTTCATGACACGCGGTGCACGACGCCCAGACGTCGATCCCCTCCAGCATGGGATTCTCCCAGTAGGGGTCGCCGCTCCCGTGCGCGGTGGCCGCCGTAAGCGCGGGTCCCTGTCCCCGGTGACAGGGCGTGCAGCCGATGACGTCGGGCTTGTGGAGCGACAGGAGCTCCGGGAGCGGATGCCTGGTAAACGGCTCGGGGGCGCTGTCCATCACCTCTTCGTTCCACCCGAGGTGGCATGTCTGGCAGCGGTCGATGCGCGCCTTCGGGTCGTTGAAGGGGTTCTTGTCGTAGTCGTCCAGCATCACCTGCCGGATTTCGATCGGCGCGGTGCGCGCCTTCTTCACCTTCGCGTCCCACTTGTCGACCTTCTTCAGGAGGTCCGTGATCGCGTTCTGGGGCCTGCGGACCGCCTGGCGGTACCTGTTCACCGCCCCCATGAGCGTGTCGCGCTCCCGTTCCAGGCGCGCGATCACCGCCTGGTGCGCCGCCGTTTCGGCCTCGTCGGCCGCCAGGCGGGATTTCTCCTTCAGGTCCTCCTCCCCTTCATGGAGCGACTTCTTATAAAAGTAGTACGCCTCGTCGCCGCGGCTCTTGGCGAACTGGAAGCGCCGGTTCTCCCGGGCGAGCGAATCGAGGACCTCGTCCACGCGCGAGAGCGCGGCGCGGTACGCGGGTCCGGCGATCGAGTCTTCCGCGGCCGCAAGCTCGGCGGAACGGTCGGCGAGCGCCGAGGAATCCATTTCAGCGGCCGCCTGGTTCTCCTGCTCCTGCATCTTCGCCGCGGCGAGGTCCTGGTAGGCCCGCTGCACGTCCTTCCAGGGCCGCCGGGTGATCACCTCGTCGACGACCGCCCACATCGTGCCCAGGAAGAGGAACCCGGCGAACAGGATGTAGAGTGTGCTGTAGTCGCGCTCTTCGATCGGGCGCGCACCGCGCTTTCGGAACACGCGTGTTTCCCTTTCGTCCACGTCAGATATTGAACCAGGGTGTGACGAGGATATACTTGATGTTCAGCGTGAGGCGCAGGATGATCTTGACCGGGAGCGACGCCATGATCAGCAGCAGGCCCGCCACGATCGTGTAGCGCAGGGGACCCAGCTTCCGGACCACGTCCGACTTCCGCTTCCAGAGGTAATAGACGACGCCGAGGCTGAACCAGGCCAGGATCGTCGCGCTCCCGATCGCCATCGCCGCGGGGTTGAGCGAGTCGTCCACCCTCCGCGTCGGCACCCCGAACAGCTCGGACCAGTCGACGTTGGTCAGCGCCACCACGCGATGCGTGTCCCAACGCTCCCACGGCATGAAGAGGTTCCACCCCGGTCCGCGGAAAAACGTCCCGAGGACGATAAGCGACACCCACATCACGAGGAAGCCGAAGCAGAACACCAGGATCGCGAAGCGGCGCTCGCGGAACGTGTAGTAGCCGTTCCCTTTCGGGTTGATGTCGATATACGGGATGGCGCAGAGTCCCAGGATGATGAGCGTCGGGATCATGACGCCGGCTATCCACGGGTCAAAATAGACCAGGATCTCCTGCAGCCCCAGGAAGTACCAGGGCGCCTTGGAAGGGTTCGGCGTGAGCGACGGGTTGGCGGGCGCCTCCAGGGGAGCGTTGAGCGTGATCGACCAGACCGTGAGGAGCGCCATCACCAGGAGCGCCGCGAGGAACTCCACCCTGACCAGGTAGGGCCAGACCTGCACCTTGTCCCCCAGCTCGGCCTCCTCGGGCGACGGCCGGCGGTCGTTCCGCACGGCGCGGGAGAACGAGTACCACGTGTAGAAGATCGTCAGCACGAGCATCAGGACGATCGGAACGTTGTCCGGCTTCGAGAGTATCGTGGTGAGGTTATGCATCGGCGTCCATGGAAAACGTGCCTGTCAGTTCTTTTTCGCCGCCGGGTCCGGCCCCGAGATCCCGCCGTCCTTCCGGATCCGCCAGAAATGGACGATCATCAGCACGGCGCCGATCAGGGGAAGGAAGATGCAATGGAGCACGTAAAACCGGAGGAGCGTCGGGGGTCCCACCTGTGTCCCCCCCAGGAGGACGAACCTGACGTCGTTGTTGATCTTCATGCCCAGCTCCGGGCCGAAGGGTCCCTCGTGCCCCAGCAGCGGCGTCGCCCGCGCCATGTTGGTCCCCACGGTCACCGCCCAGATCGCCAGCTGGTCCCACGGGAGGAGATACCCGGTGAAGCTCAGGAAGAGCGTGAGCGTCAGCAGGATGACGCCCACCACCCAGTTGAACTGGCGCGGCGCCTTGTAGGATCCGGTGAGGAACACGCGGAACATGTGGAGCATGACGGTGATGACCATTGCGTGCGCCGCCCAGCGGTGCATGTTCCGCATGAGGGGACCGAAGGCGACGTCGTTCATGAGATATTTCATGTCGTCGTACGCGTACTCGGCGGCCGGGCGGTAGTAAAACATCAGGATCACGCCCGTGACGGTGAGGACGATAAAGAGCAGGAACGTGATCCCCCCCATCCCCCAGGTGTACCCGATGTTGGTCGCGTGCCGCGTGATGCGCACCGGGTGGAGATGGAGGAAGACGTTGTCGACGATCTGGAGCGCCCTGTTTCGCTGCGTATCCTGGTAGTTGTGCCGGAAGACGGACCGGTACACTTCCGTCTTCTGCATCTTCTCGCGCAGCGTGTCGAATATGCCGAGCATCGGCGGCGTCCTCCTGGTCTATCCGTTGTACTTCAGAAACGCCCCGGGCTTCGACCACTCCCCCTTCTCATAGAGGAACTTGACGCTCCTGTCCACAATGATCTGTCCGTCGTCGTCCAGCGTGATCTTCAGGCGTTCCAGCGGACGGGGAGTGGGACCCTCGAAGTTGATCCCGTCCTTGTGGTAGCCGCTCCCGTGGCAGGGGCACTTGAACTTGTTTTCCGCCGGGAGCCACCGCGGGGTGCAGCCCAGGTGGGTGCAGATCGCGGAGAGCGCGTAAAACCCCTCCGCCTCACGGACGATCCAAACGCGGTAGTCATCTTTATACTTCTCGTTCACCTCCCCCACGACAAAATCGTCGGGGAACCCCGCCTTGAACGCGGAGGGGGGCTCGTACAGGACGCGCGGCACCATCAGGCGAAGGGCCCCGATCGTCGCGGTACTGATAAATGAGAAAAAGGCGAGCCAGCCCGCCACGTTGAGAAAGCTCTTGCGGCTCATCCGCCAGATGCCCCTGTCGTCGTCCGGGGGACGGTCCTGCTTCGGTTTGCGCAGTTCGGGCGCTTTCGGCGCGGGAGCGCCGCCTGCAGGGGGCTGAGCGGCGCCCGGGGTCAGATCATCGGGCATGGACGTACCTCATCGCATAAAAGGTCCGGGGGGTCGCCCCTCGGCGTGCGGCGGGTGAATATGATGTCGCGGCGGTGTGTGCGGGTGAGAGGATGCGGCACAGCGGAGACCGTGTGTGGCCGGGAGACAGCAGACGATGCAACATTGACAGAAACAGAGTCGATTGTTCGAGATTGCTGCGCCGCAGGAGCATATTCCAATGAGCTAGGACAAAAAGATACAAAAGCCGATTTGAAAAGTCAACACGAAACGCACCCGGCATCAAGGAGTTTCCCGGATACCTCGCAGAAGTGTAAACAATCTCAACGTTGTTTGCTTCTCCCGGCCGATTCGAGTATATTTGTGCCCGGCGTCCACCAAGGGACGGCACACAGCACCGCTCACACAACCATGGACTGGCTCGACTTCAGGCAGCTCCCACCTGCTTCCGGCGGATTCTCCGAGTTGTTCTTCGACTACATCGACGATTTTGAAAAGGTGGCCCGGTTTTTCCCCGGCAATTTCCGCGACCTTGCCTCGCTCCCCGGCATCATGGAGCGCATCGACGGCCGCGGGATCGCGCGCGACGTCCTGAAGGCCGTGCTGACGGAACAGAACTCGGGGAAGGGGGAATCTCCCCGGACGCTCGAGAACATACGGCTCCTGGGCAGCGCGGGAACGTATGCAGTGGTCACGGGACAGCAGGTGGGACTCTTCGGCGGACCCCTCTACACGCTCTACAAGGCGATCACGGCTCTTCTCCTTGCGCAGAAGCTCTCGGCGAAGTTTCCCGGCAAGAATTTCGTGCCGGTTTTCTGGCTGGAAGGGGAAGACCACGACTTCGCGGAGATGAACCACGTGGCCGTGCTGGACCACGAGAATCTCCCGGTCCGCATCGAATACCTCCCCGGCGGTACCATGCCTGAAAGAAACGTCGGGGCGGTGGGACTCATGTCATTCGACGAGACGATCGCCGCCTGCTGGGCGCGCCTCGAATCCACGCTCACGGGCACGGAATTCACCCCCCGGCTCATGGAGTCGCTCCGGTCCTGTTATGCCCGCGGGGCGACGTTCGCCGGGGCGTTCCAGGCCTGGCTCAACAGGCTCCTCCCCGGCTCTGGGCTCGTGTTTATTTCAAGCCTGGAACCCAGGCTCAAGAGAATCCTCTCTCCCCTGTTCGTCCGCGAACTGGAAGAGTATCCAAGAATTTCCCAGATGGTGATCGATCGAAGTGCCGAGCTGGAACAGAGTTACCATGCCCAGGTCAAACCAAAATCGATCAATCTCTTTCTCTTTCACAAGGGGGGAAGGTACCTCATCGAGCCGAGGGAGACCGATTTCAGCCTGAAGGGAACACGGGCCTTCTTTTCCAGGGAGCAGCTCATCGCCATCGCACGGGAGACGCCGGAACAGCTCAGCCCGAACGTCGTGCTCCGGCCCCTCTGCCAGGACATGCTCCTCCCTACCGTCGCGTACGTCGGCGGACCTTCCGAGATCGCCTACCACGCCCAGCTCGGCCCGCTCTACCAGGAGCTTTCGCTCGTCCAGCCGCTCATCTACCCGAGGGCAAGCGTCTCGCTGGTGCAGACGAACCTCCTCCGCGCAATGGAGAAGTACTCGCTCGAACTGCCGGAGTTCCTGGGGAACGTGGGGGGGGTGACCGCAAAGGTCGTGGAGCAGATATCCGATATCAAGCTCGACAGGCTCTTCGCGGGCGTCACGACGAACCTGCACGAAGCGCTGGGCGAGCTGAAGTTCGGACTGAACGAAATTGACCCGACGCTCCTCGGCGCCCTGGAAAACGTCACGTCGAAAATCGACGTCAACCTCGGCGTGCTGAAGGAGAAAGCCGTCGCGGCGCAGAAGCGTCGGAACGACACCGCCGTCCGGCAGATCGAAAAGGCCGCCGCCGGTCTCCTGCCGGAGGGAAGCCTGCAGGAACGGGAGCTTTCTCCCCTCTACTACATGAACAGGTACGGGGAAGGCCTCGGCACATGGCTCACGGACAGAATCGACATCGGCGCGTTCCGCCACCAGATCCTTCAGCCCTGAAGCGCGGGGCTTCCCCTGGTCCCCCCTACGCCTTCGTTTTCACGGGCACCGGGCGGATCCAGTCTCCGAAGTTGATCAGCTCCTCCATCCTGCACGACCAGACCAGCTTGTCATCGTAGACGGTGATGTCCGGGCAACCGTCGCACATGCTGAGCGCGCCGTTCGCCATCATGTCCGCGGGCTGGATGATCAGGACCGACTGCATGTGGAGGCGCGAAAACGCTTTCCACGGCTTCCGTGCGACGTCGTGCAGGTAGGCGCTCGCCGTGCGGGCAAGTCCGCGGTCAAGAGGGGCGAGGGCGAGCATCGATTTCGCGCGCGCGAGCGTTCTCGGGTGGGTATACGCCAGGTACGAGCCGGTGCGGAGGTGGTGGAGCGACTGCGAGAGCTCCATCAATTTGGGGCCCGCGTATCCGTAGATCTTCTCCGGCGTCCCGATCCGGAGCGTAAACAGCCACTTGAAATGATCCGGGCGCTCCGTCCCGTTGAGGTACCCGCACGGCTGGAAGGAGGGATTCGTCGCCCGGATCTTGTCGACGATGTCCGTGGAGAGAATAGAGATCGTCCGGTCCTCGTCGATCGCGTAGGCGATGGGCGTCATGTCGATCTCCTCCCCCCCCACGATATACCGGAACCCTTTTTTGACCGGGGCGGCCCGGTAGGCGATAAAGACCAGGATGTGAACGATGTCGATGTGCTCCTGCCCCCAGGCGAGGATCGCCGGGACGTCGTTCAGCGTCCTGTCGTACACCGTGGCGTTGAAGGCGCAGGAGATATCCCCGACCTCCGCAAGCATGCGCGCGTACTTCAGGCGCAGCTCGTTCAGCTCGATCTCGGTCTTGCCTTTCATGTGGGGGCGGTTCTGCCCGCTGTCGATGTGGAACGTGAACCCCTGGACGCCGGCAGCCTTGAGGGCCCGGAGCTTCTCCATCGTCAGGAGCTGACCGTTGGTGTTGAGGATCGGCTTGTGGCCGTCGCCGGCGACCATGGCCACGATCTCCTCGATCTTCGGGTGGGTCAGCGGGTCTCCCCCCGCGATGGATACGCCGTCGGTATTCCGCAGCCTGTTGAACGTGTCCAGCTCGCGGCGCACCTGCTCCAGCGTCTTGTGCCCGTTTGTCTCGTTCTTCCGGTAGCACCCGTCGCAGTAGAGGTTGCACTGGCTGGTGGGTTCGAGCCAGTTGATCGCGTTGTCGGAAAGGTTCCACGGAAGCCTGTACAGGTCGCGGTGGTTCAGCGGCTGATCCATTGTGTCTCCGGATTGTGAATGCCTTCAGGGGCGCCGTCAAAAAAATCCCCGCCGGCGATGAGATCGTGGCAGGGATGGCAATGAACGGCGTTTTCCAGGGCTGGGTTCACCCGCAATAATTTAGAAAATTTCGCGTGACGGCGCAAGTCCCCTTCAGGGGGAAGCGAAAAAGGCGCTGTGGAGCGACTGCGCCGCCGCGCGGATGTCGCGGCCGTCGACGACGAACGTGACGTTGACCTCCGAGGCGCCCAGCGAGATCATGCTCACGCCGATGCCGGCTTCATCCAGCGTGGCAAACACCCGCGTGATGACGCCCCGCGACGATTTCAGTCCCTCGCCTACCACGCAGAAGATCGCCTTGTCATGCTCGGCCTCGACCTCGGCGATCGCCCGGAGCTCCGCGAAGATCGCATCAAGGTGCGCCCGGGAGTCGACCGTGAGTGACAGCGAGACCTCCGACGTGGCGATGACGTCCACGCTCGTGCTGTGCGTGGCGAACACCTCGAAGACGCGGGCGAGGAACCCGTGCATCATGAGCATCCTGCTCGAGGTGATCGTGATCAGCGTGATCCCCTCCTTGTAGGCGATCGACGTGACCGCCCGCCGCGAGGCGCCCGATGCAGCGGCGAGGATGACCGTGCCGGGGACTTCGCTCCGCCGCGAGTTGAGCACACGGACCGGGATGTTCTGCCGGACCGCGGGCAGGATCGTGGCCGGGTGGAGCACCTTCGCCCCGAAGTACGCAAGCTCCGCGGCCTCCCGGAACGTCATTTCGGGGATGACGCGCGCCTCGGGGATCACGGACGGGTCGGATGTCATGACGCCGTCGACATCCGTCCAGATCTGGATCTCCTCGGCGCCGAGCGCCGCGCCGAATATGGCCGCGGAGTAGTCTGATCCCCCCCTGCCGATCGTCGTCGGCACGCCGTCGGCAGTGGCGCCCACGAACCCCTGCGTCACGACCACCTGGGCGGCGTCAAGGCGGGGGGCGATCCGCTCGCGCACGCGGGCCTCGATTGCCGGGAGGAGGGGCGCGGCGCGCGTAAACTCCGCCGTCGTGACCATCACCTCCTGTGCGTCCACGAAGACGCAGGGGATTCCCTCCTGCTTCATGTGGTGCGTCAGGAGGAGCGTCGAGAGGCGCTCGCCGTACCCCGCAAACGTGTCGAGCGAGCGGTCGGTCAGTTCCCCCAGTATGGCGATGCTCTTGACCAGGTCGCGCAGGGAGTCGATCATCGCATCCACCTGCGACTGGACGGTGAAGAGGACCTCCCCCGTGAACAGCGCGTGCGCGATCTGCCTGTGGCGGACGCGCAGCTCCTCGGCCCGGTCCAGGGCGCGCTCTTTCCCCGCCTCCCGGGCGCTCCGCGCCAGCGCCAGGAGCGCGTTCGTGACGCCCGCGCATGCGGAGGCGACCACCAGGGGGCGGCGCACCGCGTGTGCGCGGACAATGGAGGCGACGTTGCGCATCGCGGCGGCGTCTTCCACGGAGGTGCCGCCGAACTTCATGACGATCATCGGACATGCCCTTTCGGCGTGACGTTCCAGAGCCGGGACATCAGCAGCGCCCCGGCGAGCGCGAACGGGATCGGCGCCCAGTGCCATGCTCCCCACCCCCAGCGGGTGGTGACATATCCCACCCCCACGCCCACGAACGCACCGGCAAGGTACTGCATGCCGTCGAACATCCCCGCGGCGGTCGCGGCAGCCCTGCGGCCCCCGAAATCCATCGATGCCGCGCCGCCGATCATGCCGTGCGCCCCGTTGACGCAGAACGAGAGCGCGATCAGGCAGCAGGCGGCGGCCATGGGCCCCATCCCGAGAGCGTCGGCAAGGCCGAAGAGGGCCAGCAGGAGGGCCATCCCCAGGAATCCCATCAGGATCACGGGCGCCCGCCTCCCCCCGAACGTCCTGTCCGAGGCGACGCCGAAGACGAACCCGCCGGCGATGCCGGCGAGCGCGATCCCCCAGGTCGCAGCGACGTAGGGCGCGTACGTCGCGAACGCGGCCGATCGCGCCCCGTGGACGTCGACGAAGTACTTCGGCCACCAGGCGTCGACGACGCTCCTGCGCACGAACCCGATCATCATGGAGGAGAGGGCGATGGTCCACGTCACGCGGGAGGCGAAGACCTTCCTGAGAACGAATGCGAGCGACGGGGGGCCGGCGTCCGCGTCGGTTTCGTCCCCGGTGTCGAACCCCCCGTACCCCGCGTCGGCGGGGGTATTTTCCATCCAGATGAAGTTGACGGCGAACATGACCGCCACGCACGCTCCCGGGAGCCAGAACGCGTATTGCCAGGGAAGGACCAGGAGGATCAGCGGGACCCCCTGGAACGCCAGCAGGAGCCCCAGGCGGATCAGGACGCCGAAGATCCCGGAGAACGTCCCTCGCTCGCGCACGTGAAACCATTGCGCGTTTACCTTGACGATGGAGAGGGCGCCGAAGGACTGGAAGTACCCGTTGAGGCCCCAGACAATCGCCATGAGCGTCAGCAGGAGTCCGCCGTTCATGCCGAAGGCGAAGCCGGCGGGAGAAACCACGTGGCGCGCCGCTCCCGTCCCCTCCCACACGGCCGGGTGGAGGAGGGCGAGCGCCGAAAGCCCGAAAAGGACGTTTGCCGCGATCACCCCCGCGGCGCCGAAGAGGAACGCTTTCTTCCCGCCGATCCTGTCGGCGAACGGGCCGTTCAGAACGACGGAGAGGCCGTAGACGAGCGGCATCACCGTCTCGAACACGCCCAGGTCCGTGTTTTTCCACCCGAACAGGTCGGCCAGGACCGGGGCGGCGGCGGTGTAGTTGTAGCGCGTGGCGTAAAAGAACGCGTAGAGGAGGCCCAGCGCCATCCAGTTCACGATCCGCCTGCGCCGGAATTCCGCGCCCGCGGCGACGGGTGCCGCATCACGCTCCGTCACGGGCGCCTCACGGTCAGCCGTTCTTTCCGCGCGCGGCCCAGAGCGCGCGCGTCACCCGTTCCAGCTCCGTGCCGAGCGAAGCGGGATCGAGCGTTTTCTCCGGCTCGTTCTCGAACACCGCGTACGGCACGCGAAAGTCCCGCACGCGGACGAACGACGGGTCGGCCGCCTCCAGATCCTCCCAGTCGTTCGTCCTGTAGTAACGTTCCATCTTCTCGTCGGGGAGCGAGTGGTAGAGGATCGAGTGTTCCTCCCCCCTGCGGGCGCGCCGCCGGTTCTTTCGCAGTGATTCCTCGTACGACACGCGGATGTAGACGATCGCCGCGCGGGAGAGGACCTCGTCGTGAAGGCATCCCAGTGCGTGCGCGATCGCCCCGGGACCCCCGCGGGCGAATTCGACGATCGTCGTCATCGTCTCGTGGTAGGCGCCGTTGCGCGCGAGTTTCTTCCGGTACTCCAGGTTGATCCGCTCCAGGTAGAGATCCCACACGAACTCGTCGGTAAACCAGTAGCGCTCGTCCGTCCAGAGCCGCTCCCGGCCGTGCCGCGTCAGGATGTCGTCCGTCTCAAACGTCTCCCAGACGTAGAGGAAATCGTCAAGCTCCTCGAACTCGCCGATGTGGAAGCGCTCGCGCCGCTCCCCCGCGGGCGTCTTTTTCAGGAAGTCGATGACCTCCGACTTCCCGGCGGCGGGCCTCCCGGTGATGATGAGGAGCGGCAGTGTGGCCGGTGCCATGTGCGTCTCCCGGATTGTGTCAGGGCGTCCGTTCAATGGTGTCCGTGACCCGGGGAACGATCTCCCGCCGGGCGCGGACAATGGACTCGACGGCGGCGAAGACCGTCTGTCCAAGCTGGTACGGCTGCGCGATCTCCAGGCCGAGGTACCGATTCGCCTCCCCCACGAAAAAGTCGCTCGCGGCGCACGTGTACGCGCGGTCCTCCTCGAGCGGCTTCCCCCCCACGGTGATCGACGTGAATTCCACCCCCCCTCCCTCAGCAGAGCGCCAGCGCCCGGAGATCCCGGCGACCTGGATGCCGGGACGCGCCTCGACATCGTGCACGAGCACCGCCCTGAGCTGCGCCCCCGTGAGCTGGAACGTCTCAAGGACGTTCCGGAACGGGAGAATCTCAAAAAGGGTCTTCTTTGTCAGGGGTCCCGCCGCGACGTCCCGCCGGATCCCCCCGTTGTTCATGAACCCCACATCCGCGTGCGCCGCCTCCCGCTGCGCGTCCGCGAGGAACGTCCCGAGTGCGTTCTGGGATTCGCTCCGCGTCCAGTTCCCCCGGAGCGTGCCGATCACGGCGTCGTAGTCCCTGTCAATCTCGCGCTGCATCGAATCGGCCAGCGCGGCGACCGCCGACTGAGCGCGCCCGGGCGGGATCCAGAGCTGTATGAGCGATCCCTGGCAGGCCGTGACCGTCGTGCCGTCCAGCGTGAGGTCAACGACTCCCAGGTTCTCCGCGTTGGACCCCGTCTGCACGATCGGCACGCCGTCCACCACGCGGGGATGCCGGAGGCGTGTGTGCGAATGCCCCCCCACGATGAGCGCGAGACCCCTGACCAGCGAGGCGAGCACGGAGTCGTCCTCCACTCCCTCGTGCGTCAGCGCGATCGTGATGTCCGCGCGTCCCTTCAGCGTGTCGACGAACCGGCGGGCCGTTTCCACGGGCGAGAGGACCCTGATCCCCACAAGGTTGTTCTGGTTCACGAGGTTGTAGAGGTCCTGGGACATCAGACCGATCACCCCGATCCGGAGACCCCCGCAGTGCAGGATGACGTAGGGGACGTTCCCCACCGGGTAGCGGCCGAGCGTATCGACGACATTCGCGCACACCATGGGAAAGCGCGCGATCCGCCCCAGCGCCCGCAGGTTGTCCTGCGACACGTCGAAATCGTGGTTTCCGGGGCACCAGGCGTCATAGCCCATCATGTTCATCATGGCGAACAGCGCCCCTCCCTGCGCGCCCGCATATTCCCTCTCGGTGATCGGGTTGCCGGTCATCACGTCCCCGGCATCCAGGAGAAGCGTCTCCACGTGCGCCTTGCGGCGCGCGGCCCTGACGCTGTCGATGATCCTCGACAGCTCAGCGAATCCGCCGACGAGCGGACGCGGCGTGGCTTTCACCCAGAAGGCCTCCCGGGGAAGGAACGAGGCGTGCATGTCGTTCGTGTGGAGGATCGTGATCGTCCGGACCTGCGCCGAAGCGCAGAACATGACGAGTGAAGCCACACAGAGGCGCCCGAGGACGCGCGCGTTGAAGACTCTCATGGGGATGTTCCTGCGTTGGACGGGGACGTGATGAGCAGCGGGAATATACGAAGAAGCCCGGACATGTGAAACAACGGGACGAGATTGCTTCGCCTGAGATGGCGCCTGCGGCGCCACAGGCACGGCTCGCAATGACACATGCCTGTCATTGCGAGCGCTTTTCGCAAAGTGCGTTCTTTGCATCCCGCCGCAGGCGGGACAATCCCGGGCTCCCGTTGGATATTCCGCGAGCGATTCGTATGTTGCATGCACACCCCACCAGGCTCATGATCGATCTGGAACGATACACGCTCCGCGCGCTCCTCGCTCGGAGCGTCACGCGCTTCGCCGACCGGGCGGCCTTTGCCGCCGCGGGCGGGGAGACAGTCCGCTACGGCGAGCTGGGCGCCCGCGTCGAAGCGCTTGCGGGCGTCCTCCACCGGGAGGGCGTCATCGCCGGGGACCGCGTCGCCCTCCTCTCCGAAAACCGACCCGCCTGGCCGATCGCCTATTTCGCCGTCACCACGATGGGCGCGATCGCGGTCCCGGTCCTCACGGATTTCCATCCCACGGAGATCAGGCACATTCTCCGGCACGCGCAGTGCCGCGCCCTGTTCGTCTCGCGCCGCCTGACCGGCGTGATCGAAGGGGAGGAATTCCCCCAGTTGACCACGCGCATTCTGATGGACGACTTCACGCTCCTTCCCCCCCCGGGAGAGCGTGACGCCCTGCGTGATATCATCGACCGGGGAAGCCGGGAGATCGCGCGGCTCAAGGAGGTGGCGATGCGCGTGACCGGGCGGGCCGCCGTCGAAGTGCGGGAGGACGACACCGCCGCCGTCATCTACACGTCGGGCACCACCGGACATTCCAAGGGAGTGATGCTCACGCACAGGAACATCGTTGCCGACGCCGTCGCGACGTCGCAGATCGTGGATGTGAACGAGGAAGACAGGCTCCTCTCGATCCTCCCCCTCTCGCACTCCTACGAGTGCACGCTCGGGATGGTCACCCCGGTGATGCTCGGCGCCTCGATCACGTACCTGGACAGGCCGCCGTCGGCCGGCGTGCTGCTCCCCGCAATGGCGCTCGTCCGTCCTACCGTGATGCTCTCGGTCCCCCTCGTGATCGAGAAGATCTTCAAGGCGCGCATCCATCCCCGGCTGACGGGGAATGCCTTCATGCGTTCGCTCTACGGGATCCCCCCCGTCCGCCGCCGCCTCCACGCGGCGGCCGGGAGGAAGCTGCTCGCCTCATTCGGCGGTTCGCTCCGGATGCTTGTGATCGGCGGCGCCCCGATCGCGAGCGACGTCGAACAGTTCATGCGCGACGCCCGGTTTCCGTACGCGGTCGGGTACGGGCTGACCGAGACCTCCCCCCTCGTGTCGGGCGCCCCCCCGGCAACCACGCGATTCCGCGCGGCGGGTCTCCCGGTGCCGGGCGCAAAGATCAGGATCGACGCGCCCGACCCCGCCACGGGGGAGGGGGAGATCCTGATCAGGGGGCCGATGGTCATGAAGGGGTACTACAAGGATCCGAACAGGACCGCGGAGGCGATGTCGCCGGACGGGTGGTTCCGCACGGGGGACCTGGGAGTCTTCGACCGGAACGGGTATCTCTACATCAGGGGAAGGCTCAAGAACATGATCCTCGGGCCGAGCGGGAAGAACATCTACCCCGAGGAGATTGAATCGACGATCAATGAATTCGACCTGGTGGTGGAATCGCTCGTCTTCCAGAAGGACAACCAGCTCGCCGCCCGCGTCCACCTCAACTACGAAGAGCTGGACAGGATGTTCTCGCGGCTCCACCTCACCGAATCGCAGATCCGGGAGCGGATGCGTGGACTGCTGGAGGACCTGCGGAAGGAAATCAACGCCCGCCTCGC
>DATJAS010000007.1:0-28972 GCA_035516035.1 Bacteroidota bacterium
CACCGGCGCCAGCGTCCCTCGCAGGTCGCCGTCCGTCGCCAGGCACGTCATGGACTGCCGGATCGCGATCGCCGTGTTGGGCATCGCCCGGATGACCGGCACGTCGCTCCCCAGGTGGGCGCGGATGCCGGCAATGGTCGCCCCCGTCACAATGGAGACGACCGTGTGCCTGCGCGGATCGACGCCGGGACGGATCTCATCGAGGAGTGCGTCAAGCTGCCGGGGGGGAACCGCGATGAATACCATCTCCGAGCCACGTACGGCGGCCACGTTGTCCGACGTGAGCGCGAAACCTTCCTCCCTCATGGGTCCCAGGCTCCCCAGGATCCTCCTCGTCAGCGTGATCTCTTTCGCCGGGGCCACGCCTCCAGCGACCAGCCCCCGGGCGATCGCGGAGCCGATATTGCCCGCGCCCAGTATGGCGATCCGTTTGCCTGACTGCTCTGCCATGTCTTCTCCTCCGGTGGTTTACGATTCCATCAGGTACGATTTCAGCGCGGAGAAATCCGCGGGAAGCCTGACTGAGTGTATCTCTGATTCCATGATCTCCCTGAGCCGGGGAGGAACCTCGATCGCGGCCCGAAGCGTCTCGTCATATGCCTCGAGGAATTTGGCCGGGTGTGCCGTCGCGAGTACGACGCCTGTACCCCCGCCCCTGCGCCCCGATTGGTATTGCTCCAGCGCGGCGAACGCAACCGCCCCGTGGGGATCCAGCACATATCCAAAGCGCCGGTACGCCTCGCCGATCGCCCGCAGCGTTTCCTCGTCGCTCCACGAGGTTGAGCTGACGGTCGAGCGGAGCGCAGCCAGGTCGTCGCCGAAGAGTGCCCGGATCCTCGGCAGGTTTCCCGGGTCGCCGACGTCCATGGCGTTCGAGAGCGTCCGCCGGGCCTCTCCCGGTTGATATGTCCCGCTGGCAAGATACCGCGTGAAGACGTCGTTGGCATTCGCCGCCGCGATGAAATGTGCCGCGCGCAGCCCCATTTTCCACGCGATCAGTCCCCCGGTCAGGTTTCCCAGGTTGCCACTCGGTACGGAAAACACGATGTCGCGCCCCTCGTCCTTCAGCCGCGCCACGGCGTTGAAATAATAGAGCGTCTGCGGAAGGAGTCGCGCCACGTTGATGGAATTCGCCGACGTGAGCTGCCTGCGGGAAGAAAGCTCTCTGTCGCGGAAGGCCTGTCGCACAAGCCGCTGGCAATCGTCAAACGTCCCCCCGATCTCCAGCGCGACGACATTCCCCCGGAGAGCGGTAAGCTGTCGCTCCTGCAGCGGGCTCACCCGCCCTGACGGGTAGAGGAGCACCACGGAGACTCCCGCGAGGCCGTGGAACCCGCTCGCCACTGCGCTCCCCGTGTCCCCCGACGTCGCCACAAGCACCGTATGCTCCTCCGCGCCGCTCCGGATGCGGGATACCGTGCGGGCCATGAAGCGCGCCCCGAAATCCTTGAACGCAAACGTCGGCCCGTGGAAAAGCTCAAGGACCGCCGTCTGCCGGTCGAGCCGCCGCACGGGGGCGTCAAACGTGAACGCGCCGGTCACGATCTCATCTATAGCCGCCGGGGGAAGTTCCCCGCCCAGGAAGAGCCGGCATATTTCCAGCGCGATCTCACGGAACGTGAGACGCGCCATCGAATCCAGGACGTTGCGCGGCACGGCGGGGATATCCGCCGGCATGAAAAGCCCGCCGTCATCCGGCACGCCGCGCCTGACGGCATCCGCAAATGAAACGGAGAGTCTCCTCTCCTGTGTGCTGCAGAATCTCATGCGCTCCTCATGCGATTACGCTCGCCCCCGGGACGCCGATCGGGGAGATGAGCCACGTCGAATCGTGTCCCTCGTCGCGCAGGACGCGCGACATCGCGCGCGCGGCCTCTCCCGCCGTTTCCTCTGAAGAGCCGAGCGCGAACACCGATGGGCCGGACCCGGAGATCCCGTACCCGAGCGCGCCGCACGCGAGGGCGGCCTCTCTCATGGCGTCGTACGAAGGGATCAGGTGCCGCCGCGCCGGCTCGGCGATAACATCGACAAGCGAGCGTCCCACGAGCGCCCCGTCCCCCGTGAGGAGCCCGGTGACGAGCCCCGCGGCGTTCCCGGTCTGCGTCACCACGTCGTGGAGCGGGACCTGGCGCGGCAGGATCTTCCGTGCTTCTTCGGTCTTGATCTCGACGTCAGCCGACACCACGGCGCACCAGAAGCCGGAGGCGACAGGGAGGCGCACGACATCGAGGGGGTTGTAGCCGCGAACGAGTATGAACCCTCCCATGAGCGAGGGGGCCAGGTTATCCGCGTGTATCGCGCCGCTCGCGATTTTCTCGCCTTCGATTGCAAGCTCAAGGAGCTCTCCCGCCGGGAGGTGCGTCTCCAGGAGCGCGTCGGCCGCAACCACCGCCGCCACCGCGCTCGCCGCGCTTGAGCCGATGCCGCCCCCCACGGGGATCCCCTTGCAGATCTCCAGCTCGATACCGCCTGCACCGGGACACCTGGCAAGGAGCGCCGCCACCGGCGGACACGCGGTGTTTGCCGCGGGATCGAGGGGGAGCGCGGAAGAGCTCCCGGATATGCTCCTGATGCTCACCCCCCCCTTACCGCTCAGGCGGGCGGTCACGGTGTCCCCTGCACCCCTCAGTGCAAAACCCATGATGTCAAAACCGCACGAGACGTTCGATACCGATGCCGGCGCGAACGCGCGGACTTCTCTCTTCATGTCAGGCCTCCTGGTAGGAGATCCGGATGATATCCGCCAGGACGCCCGTCGCGGTGACGTCCGCCCCGGCACCGGGACCCCGTATCACGACCGGCTGGTCGCGGCAGTTTGCGGTCGTGAGCGCGATCGAAATCTCGCTCCCCGAGAGCGCGAAGCAGGGATGCCCGGGGGGGACGCGGCTGAGGCCCACGACCGCCTTCCCCGCCGCAAACGACGCGAGATAGCGGAGCACGTTCCCTTCTGACGCGGCCGCGGCCTGCTCCCTGGCGTATGCGGCGTCCACCCGGGGGAGCGCTGCCAGGAAGCGCTCGACGCTTCCGCCGCGGAAACGGCGCGGGATGAGTGGCTTCACTTTGATCTCACGCAGCTCGAGCGGGTGCCCCGCCTCGCGGGCCAGGATGAGCAGTTTCCTGCCGACATCCGTCCCTTCGAGATCGTCCCGGGGATCGGGCTCCGTGTATCCCCGCTTGCGCGCTTCGGCAACCACGGAGGCGAACGACTTCCCGGCCGTAAACGAGTTGAAGAGGTAGCTCAGCGTGCCGGAGAGTACCCCTTCGATTTTGAGTATCCTGTCCCCCCCCGCGATCAGGTCGTTGATCGTGTTGATGATGGGGAGCCCCGCCCCGACATTCGTCTCATAGAGGAACCGGACGTTGTGACGAAGCGCAGTGCGGTGCAGCCGCTCGTAGAGTGCAAATGCCCCCGCGTTCGCCTTTTTGTTCGGCGTGACGATCGAGATGCTCGATTCGAGGATGCGCCGGTACTGCGCCACGATGGCGTCGCTTGCGGTGCAATCCACGAAGACGCTGTTCGGCAGGTTCATCTCCCGCATCCTGCGGACGAACGTCTCCAGGTGCATCGCCGGCGCGCCGTCCCCCATGCGCCTCCGCCACTCCCCGGGGAGCGAGGCGCTCCCGTCGAACACCATCCTCCGGCTGTTGGCCACCGCGACCACGCGCAGGTCGAGTGATTGCGATTTTCGGAGCACCTCGCGCTGCGCCGCGATCTGCCTGAGGAGCGCTCCGCCGATCAGCCCGGTGCCGACAAGGAACAGGTGAAGCGACTTCGTGCCGGAGAGGAAAAACGCGTCGTGCAGCGCATTGAGGGCCTTCGCCTCGTCCGCACGGTCGACGATCGTGGAGATATTCAGCTCGGAGGATCCCTGCGCGATCGCCGCAACGTTGATGCCGTTCCTCCCGAGCGCGCGGAAGAGTTTCCCGGAAATGCCGGCCTTGCGGCGCATGTTCGCCCCCACCACCGCCACTGCCGAGAGGTTCCCTTCGATGACCACGCTCTCGATCTGGCGGTCCCGGATCTCGAACTTCAGCTCTTCCTCCACCAGCCGCTTTGCCGCCCCCGCCGCGGAGGGCGCCACGGCCAGGCAGAGGGAGTACTCGGAGGAAGCCTGCGTGACCATCAGGACGTTAATGTCTTCCTTTGCCAGCGCGCTGAAAACCCTGCGGCCTATCCCGGCGATACCCACCATGCCGCTTCCCTGGATCCTCAGGAGAGCGACCTCGTCGATGGAGGAGATCCCCTTGATGAGGAAGGGGGACATAGCGTCCCGTTTCCCGATGAGCGTCCCGGGGAACGCCGGGTTGAACGTATTCCTGATCCGGATCGGGATCTTGTTATCAAGCGCCGGCTGCATCGTCGGGGGATGGATGACTTTCGCGCCGAAGTGCGACATCTCCATCGCCTCCTCGTACGTCATCCGGGGAATGGAGAACGCCTTCTCGACCTTCCGCGGGTCGGCGGTCATGACGCCGTCGACGTCGGTCCAGATCTCGATCTCCCGCGCGCCCAGGGCGGCGCCGTACACCGAGGCGCTGAGATCGGACCCTCCCCTGCCGATCGTGGTGGTGTCGTTGTCCGCCGTGGAGGCGATGAACCCGCAGGCGCACTGGACCCCGCCGTGTTTGTGGAAGAACTGCCGGATGAGGTGCGTCGTCAGATCGGCGCGGACGCGCGCGGCGCCGAACGTATCGTCCGTCTTGATCAGGAGGCGGCTGTCCACGAACCCGGCGCGAAGTCCGGCCGCGCTCAGCGCCTCGGCAACGATGTACGTCGAGAGGAGTTCCCCGAAGCTCATCGTGTAGTCGAGCGTGCGATCGGTCAGCTCTTCCGTAAACAGGACCCCGTGCAGGACGCCGGAAAGGTCGGCGAGCTGCTCCCGGACGAACCGCTCCCCCCGGGTGCGGAGGCGCGCCGGGACAAGCTCCGCGAGGGCGCGCGTGTGGCGGTCGCGGATCTTCCTGAGCGAGGCGAGGTACTTCCTGTCTCCCCGCGACGCCTGCCGGCTCGTGGCGATGAGTTGATCGGTGATGCCCTCGAACGCCGAGCAGACGACGAGGACGTTCCTGTGGCGCCTGCGGGCCTGGCGGACGATGCCGACGACGCCGCGGATTCTCTCCGGCGTCCCGAGCGAGGAGCCGCCGAACTTCATGACATGCATGTGGACTCCCTGAGAATGAAAAAACCGGCTTCAGAGTGCTGAAGTCGGTTTTCCGTGCGGATACTTATGGATGAGCCAACCTCAACTGTCCCCGGGCGTGACCTCGGGCGTCGTGGTAGGAAGCGGGTGCGAACCACCGTGCATACGGGTTGGCGTCATGGATTTAACCTAGCATATTGGAGCCACATTGTCAACACCTTGTTCAGTTCTTCATCTATCCGATGGAAATAATTACCCGGAGGGCACGCGGAGAAACTGAACCGGCGATCATATCGTTAGAGGATACGGATCGTTTCAGCCGCATAACTGTCATTTGTGGAGGTAGTTTGCATGTCTGACAATTCCGGATCGACCGCAACACCCGCTGGGAGCGGAAACCCGTTTTCCCGGTGGCAATCATGGTCCCCGCATATCAGGGGGCTCCTCAGGATCGTGGCCGCGCTCATGTTCATGAGCGCAGGCACAATGAAGCTCTTCGGAATCCCCACCACGCCGATGAAGGGAGGGATCCCCCTTATCTCAGAACTCGGTCTTGCCGGCACGCTCGAGGTGTTCGGCGGAGCGCTGATTCTCATCGGGCTCTTTACGCGCCCGGTGGCATTCATACTCTCCGGCGAAATGGCGGTCGCCTACTTCCAGGCCCATTTTCCCAAGGGGGTGTGGCCCACGCTCAACGGCGGGCAGCCTGCCGTGCTCTATTGCTTCCTCTGGCTCTATTTCTCAGCCGCTGGCGCCGGTGGACTCAGCATCGATTCCATGCTGAAAACCCGTCCAAAACGAAGGGAACCGGCCTGATCGTCCGGCGGACCGTTCGCCGAAACGAGGGAGTCTCTTGGAGGCTTTTTCCTGATACAGGCGCGGGACTTGAACGAAGCGATCCAGGTGGCTGCGAGGTGGCCCTCGGCGCGCTTCGGGAGCATCGAGATACGACCTATCGAGCCGGAACTCCGTGAGGAGGGGCGATACCGGGACGTGCGATGACGGGATTCCGGGGTTCTCCCGAGGGAGTTTCGAATTCTCGACTCGTCACAAATACTTCACACAAGAAGGGATCTGTCAAGGCTTCTGTATTGAATGGCCTCCCCCACGTGTTCGGGTCGGATGGGAGCACTTCCTGCCAGGTCCGCAATCGTTCGGGCAACTTTGAGAATCCGGTCGTAGCCCCTCGCCGACAGACCCAGCCGCGTGATCGCCATCTTGAGCAGTTCTTCACCTTCCGCGTCGAGTCTGCAAAGGACATGGATGTCGCGCAATGGCATATCGGCGTTCGCGTAAATCCCTTTGCGACCGTTGAACCTCCTCGCCTGGATCTCGCGTGCCCTTACTACACGTGCGCGAATTAATCCGGAGGGTTCCCCGCCCTCGCTGCTGGAAAGATCCTGATACTTGACTGCTGCAACCTCTATGTGCAGGTCAATTCTATCCAACAATGGCCCGGACACCCTCGCCATGTGGCGCTGAATCTGCAATGGAGTACACGTGCACTCTTTTGAAGGATCGGTTAGATAACCGCATGGACACGGGTTCATCGCGCAGACGAGCATGAAACTTGCTGGAAACACCACAGTTCCCCTCGTCCGGTTAATCGTGACACGACCTTCTTCGAGGGGTTGCCGGAGAACTTCGAGCACGTTTCGCGCAAATTCAGGGAGTTCATCCAGGAAGAGGACACCGTTGTGCGCCAGGGATATCTCGCCTGCCCGGGGCGTTATCCCTCCCCCCACGAGTGCAGCATCAGAAATCGTGTGATGAGGCGACCGAAACGGGCGTCGGGAGACGAGCGCTTCGCCGGGGGGGAGCACGCCTGCAACGGAGTGAATCTTTGTCGTTTCTATCGCCTCATCGAATGTCATCGGCGGGAGGATCGTTGGAATTCGTTTCGCAATCATCGTTTTTCCCGATCCCGGCGGGCCGATCATTATGACGTTGTGCGCGCCGGCTGCGGCGACTTCAAGCGCACGCTTGACTGTCTCCTGTCCCTTCACCTCTGCATAATCGACCGCGGGAAGACACTCGTCGCACGCGAAATCCGCCGGATTCACACGCATGGGTGTTCGTCGTGGAGCCGATCCCATGAAGAACGCCGCCACCTCCCGGAGGGACACCATAGGATAGACGTCAACGCCATCGACCATCGCGGCTTCCCTGCCATTGCCGGCAGGGAGTATCAGACCGCTGAGTTTCCTGCGTCTGACCTCAACCGCTATGGAGAGAATCCCATGGACAGTCCTGAGCGTGCCATCCAGAGCGAGTTCACCGATAACGACATACAAGCCGCGCGGCTGCGGTGGGATTTGACTGCTGGCAGCGAGGATTCCCACCGCCATCGGCAGATCGAAAGCAGAGCCCTCTTTCCGGATATCAGCCGGAGCCAGGTTGACGGTGAGTTTGCGGGGCGGAAATGTGAAGCCGCTGTTGCGAATTGCGGCAATGATGCGTCCCCGGCTTTCGCGAACAGTGCTACCGGGAAGACCGACGATATCAAACCCCGGGAGCGCCCGTTCCAGATGAGTTTCGACTTCCACGACGTACGCGCTGACGCCGTACGTGGCTCCGCTCAGAACCTTGGAGAGCACGTATGTCCCGGGATGCCGGCAAAACGGGAGGGCACGCCCCCACGAAACTACCTACACCGCAGGCGGCGGTTTTACGAAGCCATGTACTATCTTACTTCAATTTGTCGAAGTCGGGTCTTACTCTGCTGTCAATGTCAGTCGTGAGCGGAGACTTGACACAGATCGCCAGTCCACCTTAGTGTCATGTGTATCATGACACAATCTGCCGGCAACGATCCCGGCATGAATTTCCAGACTGGCCGCAAAGTCTATGATAGCCTTCCGCGACAGAGGAGTCTTGAGGAATTCCTCATACCTTTTGGATGGAATCAGTCCTTTGCTGGCAAACTCGTCAGCCTCTTTTTCTTCACGCTGTGCTGCCATGAGCTCCTTCTTTTCGAACTCAATGAATCTTCCTTTCCTGCCATGCAATAAGAGATGCCCCAATTCATGATAAAGATTGAACCAGAAAACATCTGCCCAGGAATTGTACAAGCTGAGTTGTATCACGGGGGTTTTGTTAATCCACCTGACCGCGCCGCTTACTCCTGATCCCGGGAAATGCGCTATGTAGACGAGCGCGACCCCCGCCCCGTTGAGCGTTTTCACGAGCTCTTCTGAGTACTTTTCCGGCCTCTCGACCGACAGCGTCTTTAATTTGGGGAGGATCTCCCGCAGGCTCGCTTCTGAATATTCCGAGAGGCTCTGCTTCCTCAATTCAAGCTCACCACACCGCAACCATGCCGCAATGACCTCCCCTTTGACTTTTAACCCTTTCTTCCTGCGAAAAGCGGCCGCCTCAGTCTTTAAGACATATCCCAGCGAATTCACGCCGAAGAACTTCCACAGATTTTCTATCCTCTTCTCCTTATTGGTCGTTTGCTCGACGTATCCTCTCTTCGCCAGCTCGAGATACGGAAATTTGTGTAGTATGCTCATCTCCTCGGTGAGCGACGCCGCTCGTTCAAGGCGCGCTTTCGTTTCTTGATAGTTCTTCTCAAGGTTATTCCAGAAAGAAGCGGAACCGCCCAGCGCGTTTTCCAGGGCAAGGGCCGTCTCCACCGTGATAGACGCCTCTCCGTTGATGATTTGACTCAGATGCTTTTCGCTGATGCCGGTCCGCTCGCTGAGGCTCTTCTGAGTCATGCCATCGCGCTCAAGAGCTTCGGCGACGATGTGCCCGGGATGAATTGCTCTGTTCGGGATGTAGGCCATGATTCAGTGATAGTTGTAGAAGATGTCGAGTACGACAATCTTCTTTATTGTTCTGTGGTTGTCGATCCTGTAATTCGGATCACCGTCATGGTTTGGCCTGAATATCACCCGGTGGACGTCATCGACGTCGACCGCGAAACATCCTTTGAACTCTCCCTTCAGCGGGTGGGGGCGAAAGCTGTGCGGAACCTCCGCTAACGTATCGGCTGCCAGCAATACGCTCAGAGCTTTCAGGATGTCAGATGCTGAGTCGGCGCTCTTCTTATTGTATCGTTTGCTCAGAGCTTTGAAATCGTTTACGAGGGCTTCATGCTTCGGGTTGTCGAAAACCATGTTCATGGAAACACGCCGGCATCCGGAAATGCATCATTTTCCTTTACCAGTGTGGTAAAGAATATATACGCATGCTGATTGAGAAAATCAACTCCAGTCGCGTTTCGACTTCCACGACGTACGCACTGACGCCGTACGTGGCTCCGCTCAAAACCCTGGCGAGCACGTATGTCCCGGGATGCCGGCGAAACTGGGGGGCACGCCCCCACGATACTACCTACACCCGGGGAGAGGGTTTTACGAATGGGGGTGACGGTGTTGCAGGCTGTGGGGCTTTTCGAGCCCGTGCGCGAGCATCAGGGGCTCGTTGGAGAGGATTTCGGCAGAGGGACCCGACGTGATCACTTCTCCCCCGTCCAGGAGATAGACGCGGCTGCAGAGATCGACCACGAGCTCCAGGTCGTGCGAGGCGATGATGCGCGTCGCGCCAAGATTCCTGATCAACGAGGCAAGCTCCCTCCGGCCCCGGGGATCGAGATCGCTCGTGGGCTCGTCCAGGACGAGGACGCGCGGCTGGCACGCAAGTATCCCCGCCAGGCATACGCGCTGCTTTTCCCCCCCGCTCAGGTGGTGCGGCGAGCGTCGCTCGAACCCTTCCAGACCCACCTGGCGCAGAGCCTCCGCGACGATCCGTGGTATCTCCCCCTGCGGGAGCCCGAACTGCGAGGGCCCGAATGCGACGTCTTCGTACACGGTCGGACAGAAGAGCTGGTCGTCGGGGTCCTGAAAGAGGAGCCCGACAAGCCTGTGCACTTCGCGGAGAGAACCCGGCGTGACGGGCGATCCGCACACGCGCACTTCCCCGCGGGGGCGTTCGTCCTCAGGGAGTATCCCGTTCAAATGAAGAAGGAGCGTGGATTTCCCCGCGCCGTTGGGCCCGATGATGCCGACGCATTCTCCCTCGTCCGCGTAGAGCGACACGTCGCGCAGCGCAGGCTTACCGTCGGGATACGAGTATGAAAGAGACGAGACCTCCAGCGCCTTCACGACTCCCACCCCCTGGCCGTCATGGCGGCGTAAATCCTCTCCGCCCGTTCTGTCGATCGGACGAAAAGCTGGCTGACGACGCCCGCGGCGACGCGCCAGCGCCCGGCCCGGCGGAGCGTGAACGTCCTGCTCTCCCTGGCACGCGACATCCGCTCGGCCTGGTCGATCAGGAGGAAGACGTACCTGTACATGAGCGCCAGTATCGTCACGAGCAGCGAGGGGACGCGCAGGGAGCGAAGCACGCGGAGTATGTCTGCAAACGGAGTCGTGTTTGAGAGGAGGACGACAGTGAGCAGGCAGAGATTGCTCTTGAGGAGAATCCGGAGCATCACGGCGACGCCTCCCGGCTGGAGGAGGGCAAGAACGGCCACCCCGATTACAAGAGGCTCGAGCGTGAGGAGACGGAGCGCGACGAAGCCGATCGGGAGACGCGCCACGATCACCGCCAGGATGAGGAAGAGGGCGCACCCCCCGAAGTACCAGGTCTCGGAAGGGGGCGTCACGACAGTCCACACGAGCATGATCACCGCGGCAAGGAGTTTACACCAGGAAGGAAGGCGGTGGACCGGGGTATCGAGGCGCGCGTACCGGTCGATGTAGTCATGCCTCATGCCTTCGCCTCCTTGCGAGGACCCCGGCAATCACGAATCCCCCGGCGAACACGACGCACGTCCCGGCGAGCCCGGCAAGTACCGTGGCGACCGCCGGGGAGCCGATTCCCGGGATCGTGTACCCTTCGAGCGGTGACGCAAGGGGTGCATTGGCGAGCGAAGAGGCATGGAATCCGAGCCGCGATGCGACCGCTTCAAGTCCGTCAGGCCACTTCGACGCAAAGGGGGAGATAAAGAGCACGAGTCCGATTGCGATCAGGCCACCGAAGAGGATAAGGTCCTTTCCCGACCTCGTCGCCGGCGACATCCCTGATGTGATTTCCGGGCGGACGGCGGCGATCGCCGAATAGACAAGCACGGTGATGGCCGCCTCTCCGAGCGCGATCAGCATGTGCACGTTTGTCATTGCGGGAAATGCCGCGTTCCACGACACCGTGCCCGACCAGGCCAGCTCCCCCGCACAGCAGACCGCGGCGATCACCGTCGAACACCAGGAGGCAAGCACGATCCCCAGGTATTTCCCCCTGTCCCCCTTCACAAGGAGGCAGACGCCCCGGTAAACCGCGTACCCGCCGGCGGCGCCAATGACCCCCATGTTGAAGATGTTTGCCCCGAGGGCAAGTATGCCTCCGTCGGCAAAGAGCAGGCACTGCACGATGAGGACCGAGGCCATGACGACCACGCCTGCGGCTGGGCCGAGCAGGACGGCAACCAGCACGCCGCCGATCAGGTGGCCGGATGTCCCCCCTGCCACGGGGAAGTTCACCATCTGCGCCGCGAACACGAAGGCGCCGGAGAGTCCCATCAGCGGGACGTCCTTCCGCGGCAGGGAGCGGTTCAGGCGCCTCAGTGACACCGCGAGCGCCGCAGCCGAGAGGACGCCGGTCGCGGCGGCCGTCTTCAGATCAAGAAATCCGTCGGGAACATGCATCGACGTGAGGCTCAGCGCCGCTCGAGTTCCGCGAGCCGTTTTCGCGCAAACGGGACGTGGGCCTGGTACTGGACGGGGTTCAGGTCGATAAATGCGCGGTAGGAATGTGCCGCATCGGAAGGGCGTCCGAGGCGCTCCTCGACAAGCCCCTTGTTGAGGAAGGCTGATTCGTTCCGTGGATCCAGATCGACCGCTTTCTCGAGGGCTTCCAGCGCTTCTGCGTAGCGCCCGAGCGTGTAGAGGCAGTTCCCCCGGTTGCTCCAGGCGGAAGCGTTCCGGCGGTCGGCTTCCGTGGCCTTATCATAGCAGACGAGCGCCTTGTCCAGCTTCCCCTGCTTCCGGAGACACACCCCCTTGTTGTTCCACGCGTCGGAATTTTCCGGCTCGAGCGAGAGCACCCTGTCGTAGCAGGCGATCGCCTCGTCCAGGTGGCCGAGGCTCGAGAGGCTGTACGCCTTGTTGTACAGCTCCCATGCCTCCAGGTTGTCTCGCCGCGAGGTTTCAACCGCCTCCCCTCCCTGCTTCTTCAGGAGCGGCTCCAGGTCGAGGCGGAGATCGGCGAACGTCTGGTACCGCGCGCTCGGGTCCTTCTGGAGGCAGCGCTGGATCAGCGGAAAGAGCGGAGACGCAAGGTGCACAACGAATGCCTCCGTATGGAGCCGGTGCATTTCCCTCCACACGGTGGCCGCGCTTTTCTGCATGTCGCGCGCGTTCAGCTTCGTCTCGTACGGGAACCTCCCGCGGGAGGCCATCTGGTAGAGGACCACGCCGAAGCTGTAAATGTCGCTCCGCTGGTCGCACCGGGCGGCGTTCTGGAATTGCTCCGGAGGCATGTACATCGGCGTCCCGAACCCGGAGAACTCCGGGAGGGACCGCCGGCGGCGCATGAGGGGATCCGTCGCCGCGCGGGCACGGGAGTGGTCGATCACATCGGCAAACCCGAAGTCCGTGATCTTCACGATCCCGTCTTTCGTCAGCATGATGTTCGCGGGCTTCACGTCCCTGTGACAGCGGATCCCGCAGGCCTGCGCGTGCTCCATCCCGTGACAGAACTGGACCGACCACCGGAGCGTCTGGAGCAGGTCAGGGGGCCGTCGGGCGAGGCATCCTTCCAGCGAGTTCAGTCCTTCCTCGTCGGGCTCTATGTACTCCATCCCGATGTAGAGGCGCCCGGCAAGCTCCTCGATGAAATACGCGCGCACGACGTACGGGTCCCGCTCCAGGTCCACCCAGACCTTGGCTTCCTTGCGGAACTGGTCGCGCGTCTCCCGGTCTTCCAGGTACTCGTCGCGCAGCGTCTTGAGCGCGTAGACCGAGCGCGTATCCCGCGAGTAGACCAGGTACACGACGCTGAACCCGCCCAGGCCCAGGACGCCGAGCACCCTGTATGTGGCGCCGATCAGATCCCCTTTCTTGTAGACCGCCCCCGGATGATCGGCCTTGATCCGGATGACCGTCCCGCCGGGGAGCCTGGTGGTAGAGGTGCCGGGGTGCAGGTCATCGCGCTCCTCATCTCCGAGCAGGTTGCCGAATATTTTCGTCAGGCGTCCCACGGACGGCGTCAGTAGACGACTTCTTCCAGGAAGAGTCCCTGCGGCGGGGCCGCCATGCCCGCTTTGCGGCGGTCCTTCGCCTCCATGATCTCCCGGAACGCCGACACGGGGATGAACCCGCGCCCCACGTCGATCATCGTCCCGACCAGGGCCCGCACCATGCCATGGAGGAACCGGTTGGCGCAGATCTCGTAGACGTACATCCCGGGGGTTTCCTTCCAGGCGGAGCGGCTCACGACGCAGCGGTAGTGGCGCACCTCCGCCTCGTACTTGCAGAAGGACTCAAAATCGTGCTCGCCGATGAGCTGTGAGGCGACGGCGTTCATGGCGGCGAGGTTGAGATCGTACTTGACGAACCACTGGTAGTGCCGGCCGATGGAGGTCGGCTTCATCGAGCAGTAATACCGGTACACGCGCTCCCGCGCGTCGTACCGCGCGTTGAACCCCTCGGCAACCTCCTCCACCGCATGGATGTAGACGTCTTCGGGGAGTATCCCGTTCAGGCCGCTCATGATCGACCCGACGCCCAGGTGAGAATTCGTCCTGAAGCTCGCCACCTGCCCCCTCGCGTGCACCCCCGCGTCCGTGCGCCCCGCCCCGATCAGGTTGATCGGCTCCTGAAGGATCTGGTCCAGCACCTTCGTGATTTCATCCTGGACGCTCCTGCCGTTGATCTGGGACTGCCACCCAACGAAGTTCGTCCCGTCGTACTCGATGAGGAGTTTGATGTCGCGCATGCCTTCAGAATCCCCGGGTGAGTGTGATCGCAAAGCCGCCGGGGCCCGCCGGGCCGCCGCCGACCGACGCGCTGACGGTCAGGTCGCCGAGGAGATCCTTGAGCGCCGCATTGCGGGCGATCGCCGCCCGCGCGGCATTGATCGCGCTGGCGACGTGGTTGACCAGGATCGCCGCCCCGACGAATTTCTTGTTGTTAAACAGGTTCTCGCTCTGCACGCGGAGGCCGCGAAACGTGGAGCGCTCGGCGTCCGTTCCCCACTGCCAGCCGTATCCCGCGGCGGGATCGTACACCAGGTCGGGCGTCCGGTCGCGCAGCTTCTTGTCGTTGTACTCCGCCGTGTTGGTAAAATTCCCGACGTCGACGTAGAACTGGTCGCTCTTCCCCGCCGGGTTCACCCCCGCATAGGTCACCGCGTAGAGCCGCGCATCGTCGCGCACGGCGTCGCCATAGACTTCGAACGCGGCATACGTCAGCCAGAGGACGCCTTCGCTGATCAGGAAATACTTACCGGATGAGAAGTCCCCGGCGTACAGCTCTCCCATGCCGGGGAGGATGAGGGAATAGACTGCGGCGAGCCCGGGAGCCTTCCGCCCTTCCCGGTCGGCATCGCGCACCGCGGCGCCGACGCCGCTGTCTCCGGGAACGGGCACGGAAGCTGAGAACATCTCGCAGCGGAGTTCGGTCAGTGATCGGTGGGGAGCGTCGGGTGTTCCTGCGCGCAGGGGGAGCACAACGAGCATGCAGCCCGCGATCAACCATTGCACTGTCGCCATTGTCAGACCTTCCAGGTGTGGATCGGAGAGCTCAAGTCGTGGACGATGGTAACAAATGCCGGGAGTCGTGTCTCCGTTGTGATGCCTTCAGGGCTGTAAAGACCGCGCCCCAGTCGCCGTCAAACATCATGACGGGGACGCGGAGACGCTCTTCAACCTGGGGGAGCGTGACATCGTCGAGGAGCAGCCCGTCCGCGTTCACGATATCGGGGGGGAGAAGCAGGAGGTCACCGCAATCCTCCTCTTCCAGCGCAGAATATAGACATTTCCCGGAAAGAAGTCCAGCAACGGTGACGCTCCGGCCGAAGAGCACGTTGGGCACGACGCGCGTTCGGACATCCAGGTTCCCCACGCGTCCCAGTCTCCCGGCCACCGTCCTGGTGATGAACGGCGCGGCAAGCTCACCCGTGACAAGCGTCAGCCGCTTCCGGGCGCGCAGCCGGACAGGGAATGACGCTGATTGTGCGCGAAAGTCTGCGAGGAACTTCCGGACGAGCCCCACGCCGTTTTCGATCTGCGGAAAACCGTCATACGCGGCCGCGGCCGGTAGAGGGCGACTGGCCAGGAGGTAGAATTCATCGGAGGGATAGACGAAAGCACGCCGGATCGACCGGCGGAACTCCTTCTGCCACACCTGGACGGCGTCAAGGAGGCGGGACGCGTACGCACCGTCAACCCTGGCGAGCCCTGTAAGCCCGAACCTGTGGTCTGTGAGGCCCACGGGGACGATCGCCAGCGAGACCACATGCTCGCGGAAACGGTAGAGGTCCCGCACAGTCCGCTCGAGCACATCGCCGTCGTTGATTCCCGGACAGAGGACGATCTGCGTATGCATGTCGATCCCGCCGTCGTGCAGGAGAGCGATCTTCTCCAGGATCCTGTCGTCCTTCTTCAGGCCCATCAGCCGCGCGCGGACGCCGGGGTCCGTGACGTGCACCGAGATATACTGCGGGGAGAGCCGCTGGTCAATAATCCGCTGCAGGATCGCCGGCCCGGCGTTCGTCATCGTCGTGTAGTTGCCGTACATGAACGAGAGACGGTAGTCGCCGTCGCGGAAATAGAGCCCCGTCCGCAGCCCCCTGGGATTCTGGTCGACAAAACAGAATATGCAGTCGTTCCCGCAGGAGAGAACCCGCATCTCCTCAAACTCGAGCCCGAGGCCTTCCCCGTCCTCCTTCTCGATGTCGAAGATCGTCACATCGCCGTCACGGGCAACCTTGAGCGTGACACTGGCGTCGGACTCGTGGAACCTGTAATCAATACTGTCGAGGACGCGGTGTCCGTTGATCTCCAGCAGCTCGTCCCCCTCCCGGATCCCGAGCTCTCCGGCGATGCCGGACGGCTCAACGGCCGTGATCTTCATCGCGCGCTCCCGGGCGCTACACGCCCCGTACACCGTTCCCCATCGCTCGCATCGATGGCCACGTCGACGATCGCATTGGCCGGGGCCTCCTCCGCACCGACGGCCACGCGGACGTAGTTTCCGGTAAACCCGCACCGGCACCCGTCCTCCTCGTCCGCTTCCAGCAGAACGGGGACGGTCTTCCCGACCATGCGCCGGTGGAATTCCGCCTTCTTCCGGAGGCCGATGCCCCGGAGTATCGCGCTCCGCTCTGCGCGCACTCCCGGCGGCACGTGCGCGCCTGAGCCCGCGGCGGGCGTCCCTGGTCGCTCTGAGTAGGCAAAGACGTGGAGATAGGAAACGGGAAGGTCGGCCAGGAAGGCACATGTCTCGCGGAAATGCGCGTCGGATTCCCCCGGGAACCCGACGATGACGTCGGCGCCGATGCCGCATTCGGGAATATGGTCGAGCACCGCGTGGATGCGCTCCGCGTAGCGCTCTGTCGTGTACCGGCGCCGCATGGCGCGGAGCGTCTCGTTGGAGCCGCTCTGCAGCGGGATGTGGAGGTGCCGGCACATCGTCTCACGCGAGGCGATGAACCGGATGATGTCGTCCGTGAGGAGGTTGGGCTCGATCGAGCTGACGCGGAGCCGCTCGAGTCCGCTGATAGCGGCCAGTGCCTCCAGGAGGCTCAGGAGCCCCCCTCCCGGGGCCTTCCCGTAGTCGCCCACGTTGACGCCCGTGAGCACGATCTCCCTGTAGCCGCCGGCGACGAGCGCCTCGGCCTGCCGGACGGTCTCAGGGATCGGCTGGCTCCTCGAGGGGCCTCGCGCAGCCGGGATGGTGCAAAATGTGCATGAGTAGTCACACCCGTCCTGCACTTTCAGGAACGCCCTGGTCCGTCCCCCGGCCTCCGTCGTCCAGGCGGGGGCGAACTCCGTGGCACAGTCGATTGCGCCGACATGTACCTGCGGGTTGGGTTGCTTTGCCGGGAAACCAGCAACGAGGGAGGCGATTCCATGTTTCTCCCGCGTCCCCACGACGAAATCGACCCCCTCGATCGACGCCACCTCTTCGGGGCGAAGCTGCGCGTAGCATCCCGTCACCACGACGACGGAGCCGGGCGACGCGCGGAGCGAACGCCGGATGAGCTGCCGGCACTCCCTGTCCGCGTGGGCGGTGACGCTGCACGTGTTGATCAGCGTGAGATCGGCCGGCGCACCGAACTCCACGGGCGTGAAACCGCGCTCGAAGAACTGCTTCCCCAGGGAAGAGGTCTCCGCGAAGTTCAGCTTGCAGCCGAGCGTCGTCAGCGCGATCGTTGGCATCGTCCCCGCCATATATGAAAAGAGCTGCCCTGCAGCGGGCAGCTCTTTTCCCGTTCTCCGCCTGTGCGGTGCGTCAGTTCTCCGTCGGGATCGACGTATCTCCGGCGGGCGCCACGCCCGTGATCGTCGCCGCGTCGCCGATCGTCGAGGGAGCCAGGCGGTGCTGCGCCATGTAGTCCTCCAGGATCTTCGACTCCTTCCCTTTCAGGAACTCGACGGCCGAGAGCACGATCTTCTTGGTGTCTTTGTCGAACTCCACCACCTTCAGCGGCAGCGCGTCCCCGACCTTGAACTTGTCCGGGATGTTCTTGACCTGCGTGGTGGAGAGCTGCGAGACGGGCACGAATCCGTCCACACCCAGCGGCAGCTCTACGATGACGCCCTTCTCGATGATCCGGACGATCTTCCCTTCCACCTCGGTCCCGACCCGGTACTGGTCGCCGAACCGGTCCCACGGGTTCTCCTCGATCTGCTTGTGCCCCAGGGAAATGCGCCGCTGCGCGACGTCCACGCCCAGGATCACCACCTCCAGCTCGTCCCCCTTCTTCACGATTTCGCCCGGGTGGCGGACTTTCTTCGTCCACGAGAGGTCCGAGATGTGCACCAGCCCGTCCACCCCCTGCTCCAGCTCCACGAAGACGCCGAAGTTGGTCAGGTTGCGCACGATGCCCCTGTGCCGCGACCCTTCCGGGTACTTCTGCATGAGCGTGAGCCAGGGATCGGGCTCAAGCTGCTTGATCCCGAGCGAGAGCTTCTTCGCGTCCTTGTCGAGGCTCAGGATGATGGCGTCGACCATCTGTCCCATCGACACCACCTGCGAGGGATGCTTGATGTGCTGCGTCCAGCTCATCTCCGAAATGTGGATGAGCCCCTCGATCCCCTTCTCGATCTCCACGAACGCGCCGTAATCGGCAAGCGACACGACCTTGCCCACGACCTTCGTGCCGACGGGGTACTTGTCCTGGATGTTCTCCCACGGGTGCGGCTGAAGCTGCTTGTAGCCCAGCGAGATCCTCTTCTTCTCCTGGTCGAAGTCGAGCACGACGACGTTGATCGTCTGGTCCAGCTTGACGATCTCTGACGGATGGTTGATCCTCCCCCAGGAGAGGTCCGTGATGTGAACGAGGCCGTCCACGCCCCCCAGGTCGACGAAGACGCCGAAGTCGGTGATGGCCTTGACCGTCCCTTCGAGGATCTGCCCTTTCTCCAGGCTCTCGATGATCGCCTTGCGCTGGCCCGACATCTCCTCTTCGACGAGGATCTTGTGGCTGACCACGACGTTTTCGGAGGGGTGATTGATCTTCACGACGCGGAAATCCATCGTCTTGCCGATGAAGGCGTCGAAGTCGCGCACCGGGCGCACGTCGATCTGCGACCCCGGGAGGAAGGCGTCGATGCCGAGCAGGTCCACCACGATCCCGCCCTTGATCCGGCGCACGCAGCGGCCCTGGAGCACTTCCCCGGTTTCGAACGACTTTGTGACCCTTTCCCAGATGCGCATGAAATCGGCGCGCTTTCGGGAAAGGACCAGCTGGCCCTCCTTGTTTTCGACGGCCTCGAGGAAGACCTCGATCTCGTCGCCAACCTTCAGCTCGTCCCGGTTCTTGAACTCACCGAGCGGTACGTTGCCCTCGGACTTGAACCCGATATCGACCGTCACCTCGGTCTCGCCGATGTAGACGATGCGTCCCTTGACGATTTCCCCTTCGCTGATCTTGCCGAGCGTCCCTTCGTACATCTTCGTCATGTCCTTGCGCTCGGTGTCGCCGTATTCGTGGTCACCGATCGCCATCCGCCGTGTCAGACCGCTCATCGCCTTCGGTGCCTCTTTCGTCGCGTGGGTTGCTTCAGCCATTCATCCTCCTGCTGTGTGACATACCGTCCCGGTCTGATCCGGGACTTTGCCTTCCCCCGCCGCGCCGGCCGCCGCCGCCGTCATCGGTGCGGTGCGATCCTCGCCGCGGAAGAAACCTCTTGTTGTTGGACGGGTATGGTTATTTAGTGATGACGGAACTTTCGTGCATGCGTTCAATCGCCCGGGCGACGTCTTCCATGAGCCACTGCGGTGTGGACGTCGCACCGCTCACGCCGACGGTGGCTGCGCCGGCGAACCAGGCCGGGTCGAGCCCCCCTTCGTCTTCGGTGAAATATGTCTTCGGGTTGGCCTCGCGGCACACTCCCAGGAGCACCTTCCCGTTGGACGATTCTTTTCCCGCCACGAACACCACCACGTCGTTCGCGCGGGCGAACTCCCGCAGCTTCTGATCGCGCCCGGAGACCTGGCCGCAGATCGTGTCCTTGGCGTGAAAGTCGATCGCCGACTCTTCGAACGTGCCGACCACGAACTCCGCGATCCGCCGCCTGAGGGCGTCCGCGATCGCGTAAAACGTCGGCTTGTCCATCGTCGTCTGGGAAAAGAGCACCGTCTTCCGCGAGGCGTCGACCTGCTCCGCCTCCGCGACGCTCCGGACGACGACGGCTTCGCCGTTGGTCTGTCCCAGGAGCCCGATCACCTCGGCGTGGTCTTTCTTGCCGAAGATGACGACCTGGTACCCCTGGTCGTGAAATTTCCGGATCCGCTCCTGGACCTTCGTGACGACGGGACAGGTCGCGTCGATGAGCGTGACCCCGTGCTGCCGGGCCAGCGCGTACGTCGACGGGGGCTCGCCGTGTGCGCGGATCAGGACCCGCTTTCCCGCCAGCGCGGGGATCTGGTCGCGCGTTACCGTCGTGAGGCCTTCCGCCTCGAGCCGCCCGGTCTCCCGGGGATTGTGGATCACCGGGCCGAGCGAGTAGAGCGGCCCCGAACTCTTCAGCTCGTCTTCCGCAATGTCGATCGTCCGCACCACGCCCCAGCAGAAGCCGGAGTGCTTATCCACCGTCACCCTGATCACGCCCCCGTTCCCTCCAGTTCGCCCCGCACTCTCTCGACGACCGCGCGCACCTGGTCGTCGATCGTCATGTCCGAGGTGTCGATCTCGATCGCGTCCTCGGCCTTCCTCAACGGGCTCTCCTCCCGCGTGGAGTCGAGCCTGTCCCGTTCCCGGATCTCGGCCATCAGCTCGCCGAACTCCGGCGAATCTCCCCGTGCGCGGAGCTCCTCGCGCCGGCGACGGGCGCGGGCTTCGATGCCCGCCGTCATAAAGAACTTCACGTCCGCATCGGGGAAGACGACGGTCCCGATGTCCCTCCCCTCGAGCACGATTCCGCCCGCGGCGCCCATCGTCCTCTGCTCGCGGACCATCGCCTCGCGCACGGCCCGGTGCCTGCTCACCGCGCTCACCGCGCGGGTGACTTCGGGAGTCCGGATCTCGGCGGTGACATCTTCGCCGTCGAGCAGCACGCGGATCGCCGGCCCGTCCCGCCGCAACGCAACGTGTGTGGATTCCAGCAGGTGACCGATGCGGGCGGCGTCAGCAGGAGACAGACCCGTGCGGAGGACCTTCAGCGTTACCGCCCGGTACATCGCCCCCGTGTCTACGTGCAGATATCCCAGCTTCTCCGCGACGAGCCTGGCCGTGGTGCTCTTCCCCGAGGCCGCGGGGCCGTCGATGGCGATGACCAGATTCCTTCGGCTCAAGAACCAATCGCAAAAATGGAACAGAAATATACGCAATTAGCGATGAGCGCGCAAGGGGTGGCAAAAACGCCATCCCCTGCATATATTGCAGCGTTTTTCAGCGCAAACTGGGGAGATTTGTGAGAAAACTGACCCACGAGGAGCTTCTCGCCAGGAGCGTGCCGCCCGGTGAGGCTTCCACAAGGCCCCGGAGCCCCGTGGCCGGGATGCTCGACAACATCAGGAGCCTCTACAACGTCGGGTCGATGTTCCGCTCGTCGGACGGGGCGTTCATCCGCCGGCTCTATCTCTGCGGGTACACGCCCGTCCCTCCCAGGGGAGAAATCGACAAGACCGCGCTCGGGGCGACACGCACGGTCCCCTGGCTCCACTTCCGCAATCCGCTGGAGGCTGTGGCGCACGCGCGCGCCGACGGGATGAAGATCTGCGTGCTGGAACACACCAACCGCAGCGCGTCCGTGTACGAGCTTACGCGCGAGGCGTTTCCGCTCTGCCTGGTGGTGGGGAACGAGCTGACAGGCGTCTCGGGCGCCGTGATCGAGGCGGCCGACATGGCCGTCGAGATCCCCATGCACGGCGTCAAGCAGTCGCTCAACGCGGCCGTGGCGTACGGCGTTGCCCTGTTCGAGCTGATGCGCGTCCTGCGCGGGACTACTTGAGGACGTCGTAGGCCAGCGTGAAGAAGTCGTTCCGCTCCAGCGTGTGGATCCGCACGACGCCGGCCCTGACCAGCGACACGAGGATGCGCGAGGAGCGCTGTTCGGAAATGTTCACCAGCGCGGCGAACTCCCTGGCGGTGATCCGCTCGTGCTGGTCGAGATACTGGAAGAGCCGCTTTTCGTTCTCGCCGATCTCGATGTGCATGGGAGGGGAGTCCGGACGCTCGTCGCGCAGGATTTTGACCACCTCCTTGCTCGCCATCATCGTCTTGTCGTTGACGCGGATGAAGACCTTGGTCTCGTCCTCGCTCTGCGTGTTCCCGTTGCTGTTGCCGGTAAAGAAGTGCGGCTTGTCGCGGCTCTCCTCGACGTAGACTACGATCACGTCCTTCCCGTCAAACGCCACGATGTCGATATTGGGCTCGATGCCTGGAAAGCAGAACTCGCTTGCAGCCTGGCGTATGAGGTCCACCTCGCTCTTCTCGCTCTCAACGCCGACCACGGACCCGTCGTCGTCGACGCCGAAGAGGATGTGCCCCCCCTTGGTGTTGGCGAAGGCGATGAGCGCGCGGGCGATTTTCTCGGGGGTCGTCACCTTCCGCTTGAACTCGATCTCGAATCCCTCCCCCTCATCAATGAGCCTGGTGACGTCCTTATAGTCCATGCGCTCCCCCTTCATCGGTGTCCGCCGTGTCCGTCTCAGGCAGCGGCGTAAGGTCGAATGCCGCGCTGTCGACGGCAGCGGGCGAAGGCGCCGCGGCGGCGGAGTCGGCGCGCGGTACCATGCTGCGGGCTTCCATCCGGTCCAGGACGATCCCGGTGCGCCGGCTCACGTACCGCCCGTCCCCGTCCGGCCTGTGGCGGAGCGGGCTCGGGATCACCGCCGCAAGCCGGGCTCCCTCGTCCAGCGTGAGGGCGGAGGCGGTTTTCCCGAAATAGGTCTCCGCCGCGGCGTCGATGCCGAAGATCCCCGGCCCCCATTCGACGATGTTCATGTAGATCTCGAGAATCCGCTCCTTCGACAGCTCGTGCTCCAGCAGCTCCGTGATGATCAGCTCCTTGAGCTTCCGCACCGGGTCCTTGGATGTCGAGAGGAATAGATTCTTCGCCACCTGCTGCGTGATCGTGCTCGCCCCTCGCGCGGCGCGGCGCTCATGGATGTCCTTCGCGATCGACTCCCGGACCTCGAACCAGTCCACGCCCCCGTGCGTGAAGAACGTACCGTCCTCCGCGACGATCACCGCATCGATGACGTGCCGCGGTATCCGCTCCAGGGGAATCCACCGCTGTGTGATCCGGTACGGCTTCCCGGCGGCGCGCGCCTCGGCCATCCGCTGGCGCATGAGCGCCGTCGTCACAGGGTTGTCCCTGCCGAGCCGGGCGATGTCGAACCAGGGGATCGTCGCCAGCTCTGCAGCGACCAGGAAGAGGAGCACGAGCAGGACGCTCTTCACCCGGTGGGCGCGGATCCACCTGAAGGCGCGCACGGGAAGCGACGCTGATGACCCTTGAGGTGACGATGAGCCGGCGGAGCGTGTGCCATCTGCCGGGCCGCCGCCCGGCGTCTGCTCAGTGATGATGCGTGCTCTCCAGAAATTCCTGGAGGAGAAGACGGGCGGCCATCTCGTCGACCCTCCCCTTCTCCCTCCTCTGTTTCTGCTTCATGCCGCCGTCGATGAGCGCCTGTCGCGCCAGCCCGGAGGTGAAGCTCTCGTCCCACGTTTCCACGGGAACGGGCACCTGCGCGCGGAGTGCCGCGATAAACCGGGCGACCTCCTCACCCTTGGCGCCCTGGCCGCCGTCGGGGGCGTACGGCATGCCAACCACGATCAGGACAACCTCCTCCCCCCGCGCCTGCTCGGCGATCGCCGCCGTGAGGTCGGGTCCGTTCTCCAGCACGCCGAGTCCCCGCGTCGCGATGCGCAGCGGATCGCTCACCGCGATCCCCACGCGGCGGCTCCCGTAATCGATCCCCATCACCCTCCCGGGAACGCCGGTCATTCCTCGAACCTCTCCGCGCGCTTCATCCCCTTGACTCGCCGGACCTTGTCCAGGACCTGCTCGAGGTGATCGGTGTTTTTCACCTGCAGGATGAACGTCCCTTCGAAAAACGAATCGTGCGAGTCGATGTTCACGCTGCGGATGTTCGTGTTCATCGTCGTGGAAATCGCGTGCGTCAGGTCGTTCAGCATGCCCGGGCGGTCGTCGCCCGACGTGCGGATCCCCGCGACGAACAGCGTCCCGTCGTCTGCGGGCCACCGCACGTCCACGATCCTGTTGCTCTGGATCTGGAGCATGAGGCGGATGTTCCGGCAGCTCCGCCGGTGGATCTTGATCCCCTCCCCCGTCGTTACGAACCCGACCACCTCGTCCCCGGGGATGGGGTGGCAACACTTGGCGTAGCTGTGGAGGAAATTGTCCTGGGTCTCGCCCAGGACGATGCCGGTGGCGATGCCCCGGGCCGTCGTGATAAACCGGTTGAAGAGCCCGTCGATCTTCCCCTCTTCCGTCACCACGGCGGCCGGGTGTTTCTGTTCGTCCAGGATGAGGGCGATAATCTCGTCGGGGTCGATCTTTCCCTGCCTGATCCCCAGGAAGAATGTGGCCGTATTCTCCATTTTCTTCTCGTGGAGGAAGTGCTCCAGGTCGTCGTCGCTGATGGCGAGCTTCGCCTTCCGCACGCGCTTCTCCCACATCTCCTTTCCCTCCTCGACCGCCTTTCGCTGTTCCTCCTTGACCCAGCGGCGGATGTGGGCTTTCGCCTTGTGCGTGACCGCGAACTTCTCCCAGTCGGGATTCGGCGTCTGGTTCTTCGAGGTCAGGATCTCGACCTGGTCGCCGCTTCTGAGCTGCGTGTCGAGCGGGACGATCCGGCCGTTCACCTTCGCCGCCAGGCAGTGGTCACCGACCTTGGAGTGAATCTCGTAGGCAAAGTCCACGGGCGTGGAGCCCGTCGGGAGGATCTTCAGCTCCCCCTTCGGGGTGAATACGTAGATCTCATCCTGGTAGAGGTTGAGCTTGAAGCTCTCCATGAGCTGCTGCGCCGGCACCTGCCCCTCGGCGGCGTTCTCGAAGATCTCCCGCACCCAGTTCACCCAGTTCTGCAGCTCCTGGTCGACCGCGGGGGAGCTCTCCTTGTACATCCAGTGCGCCGCCACCCCCTTTTCGGCGACCTCGTGCATCCCGCGCGTGCGGATCTGGACCTCGACCATCTTGCCGTCGGGACCCACCACGGTGGTGTGGATCGACTGGTAGCCGTTTTTCTTCGGGACGGAGATGTAGTTCTTGAACCGCTCGGGGTTCGGGATATAGATGTCGGAGATGATCCCGTAGACCTTGAAACAGTCGTTGTTGTCTTCGGTATCGAGGATCAGGCGGACCGCGAAGAGGTCGTAGATCTCTTCGAGGGGCTTGTTCCGCTTGATCATCTTGTTGTAGATCGAGTAGAGGTGCTTTGGACGGCCGCTGATCTCGAACTTGATCCCGGACTCCTTGAGCCTCTGCTCGATGGGGAGTGAGAACTTCCTGATATAGTGCTCGCGCTCCCGGCGTCGGGACTTGAGATCGCGGGCCACCGCGTCGTACGACTCGCGGTACAGGTACTTGAATGCCAGGTCCTCCAGCTCCCACTTGATGTTGGCAAGACCGAACCGGTGGGCAAAGGGAGCGTAGATATCGAGCGTTTCCTTCGCCAGGCGCTTCTGTTTCTCGGGGGGGAGGTACTCGAGCGTCCGCATGTTGTGCAGGCGATCGGCGAATTTCACGAGCATCACGCGGATGTCGTTCACCATCGAGAGCAGCATCTTCCGGTAGTTCTCCGCCTGCGTGACGTCGTGGCTTTTGAAGATGTCCGAGATCTTCGTCGCGCCGTCGACGATCTCCGCGATCGTGTCGCCGAATTCCTCCCTGATGTCGGTGATGGTGTACTCGGTGTCTTCCGCGACGTCGTGCATGAGGGCGGCGGCCACGGAGACGTCGTCCAGCGGAATCTCCTTGGCGACGATCTTGGCGACTTCGTAAGGATGGTCGAAAAACGGTTCCCCGGATGCCCGGAGGTCGTGGCGGTGGGCGTTGAAGCCGAATTCGAAGGCACGCCGGATCAGCGTCTCATCCATCTTCGGGAGGTTCTTCTGACAGATGAGCAGGAGATCCTCCAGCTTCTTTTTGTACTTGACGTTTGTCATGGCTGGATGAGAACGAATGGGTGAGCGCGCCCCTCATGAGGCCCCGGGGCGGGGTCACCCCTGTAGAGAAAATATATCGGGTTGGGGGGGAATTGTCAAGAATTCGGGGCAAAGGCAGCCCCGCCAGGCTTCTGAGAGGCCTGACGGGCTTCAGTTACGCCTGAAAAACCAACGTGACTCTGTTAATGCACGTTCAATCCGATCTGGATGCTGGCGCCCGGCGATGCGTTGTTCACAATTGTCTCGCCGCCCCGGAACCGGTTGCCGAATATCGCTGCCGATTGGGTACCGGGTCCCAGTTCGATTTGCCTCTTTCCGCCGTCGCCAAGCTCGTGTATGTCGTGACGCTTTCCCCTATCGGCGAAGAACTCACAGCCGTTTACGATGACCGAACCGCCTTTGACCAGAATGCATGCGGCCTCTTCTGCACCCGGCTTCCGTGCCCAACTGGCGAAATGGCATGCGGTAAACGTGACGGTGCCGCTCCCCTCGATGACTGACTGGCTGGCGGTGGCACCCCTGGCCCAGAAGCCGCAATTGGAAAACTTCACCGGCCCCTTGTTCGTCGGACCGACAATTGCCTGCGCCATGAACTGGCTGTTCAAGAAAGTAATCCCCGCGTGTTCCTGGGATGCATCGACCTGAACGGCAATCTCGCAGATATCCGAGCCGCACTGTGTCAGTTCTGCATTGGGTAGCCCTGTGTCGGCTGCACTGTCTGTCTCCACAAAATGGAATCCGATTTTCGGGAAAATCACGAAACAGTTATTCATATACTCCCAGTCGGTCCTGCCAATGAGGTAACCGACGAGATTCTGATGGAGCCAGCTGACCAGCCGCTCCATCTTCTCTCCTGTCGGTGCATTGGGGTATGCCGCGGCATTATCCCAGGCGCCGGGAGTGAGGTGAACATTCTCTATCCGTCCTATATCGGTCGTTTTGTCCACGAAGATTCCGACTTTCAGTGGGCAAGCGTAGACATTCCGGATGTAATGCAGTTGATTCTGGTACGTGCCGAAGTCAATGCCCTTATACGGATTGACCAGTGTGACGTCTATGACGCTACAGTGAATCCCCCTCCCCTGGATCGTCCAGGGGTACGGCGTCAACCTGTCGGCATCCTGTTCCGGGTAAAAAATGGTAAGACCTTCGACGCAACTGTTGGGGTTCAGCGTGATAAGCGGAGGCCCGTTCTCGTCTCCTGCTCCCCCGGTTGCGTAGATCGCTGATCCTTTCTCAGAATGCGGTGCGTCCCAGGCCCCTCGCAGGGTGACGCATTGTGGAACATTCAACGGACCGGCAACACGATAAGTGCCCGCCGGGACAAACACGATTCCTCCCTGTTGTTGAGCGGCATCCAGAGCCTTCTGAAATGCTCTCGTGTTATCGGTCGTCGCGTCTGCCCTTGCACCATACTCTACGACATTGAGCCCTCCCGCAGGTTGCGCAATCACCGGTGTCGAACAGATCATCCCCTCAATAAGCGCTATGACACATCCGCAACGGACCAAAGAACGACAGACAATTGCCGTGACCGCCTTTGCTGTCAGGGTTCCAGGGACGGCATTTCGAAATTGTGGGCGAACCATGCAAACCTCCGTGCGAGAAAGTCAGGATCGATCGCTGCGTAACCCCTCAATCGCAGATGAACCTACGATTCCAATCGACTACTAGCAAGTCAGAGCATGTCTCATTTCGACAAGACCGGCGCAGGGTTCTCGAAACGCCACGGATATGGATAACACTGTTAGCTAAAGTTCTGTATCTTGACACTGGACACACCTCACGGACCGCCACAGTCACACCAAACGGATTCCATAATGAAAACACCCGCCGGGACTGCACCGAGAAGAGATCGTTCGCCCATCCTCCTGATCTTGGTTCTCTTGTTCCTCTTTTGTCCGCGTCCGCTTCTAACGCAAACCCCGATGAGCAGCGCAAACGCATCAGCCCGGGTGAAACAATGGATTGAAGAGCGCTTCGCTCCAGGGGAAGCACCTCCATTCTCGTTCACGTACGGCGGGCACAAGTCGGAAGAATTCATTCAGACCTGGAAATACAGCCGCGAAGATCTGGAATCATCTGATCCTCTGGTCCATGAATCCGTGTACACGTACTCAGACAGCAACACCGGCCTGACCGTGCGCTGTTTCGTCACCTGCTTCGCAGACTTCCCGGCAGTAGAGTGGTTGCTCAGATTCTCGAACGCATCCGGAATTTCCACGCCGCTGATCGAAAAAGCGGCGGTGATCGATGATACGTTCCGCAACGAGTTTCCCGGGAGCGTCGTTCTGCATCATTCCAATGGCAGTAATGCGAAGAGATCGGATTTCCAGGATTTTGACGACACGATGTCCGTCGGTCAGAATATCTATCTCACACCGCACGGAGCAAAGTCTTCGGACATTACCGCATTCCCATTCTTCAATATTGAGCTCCCCGGGCACAAGGGTACGATTGTTGCCGTCGGATGGACGGGCAAATGGTTCGCCAATATCACAAGGATCAATGAACAGACGGTCCGCCTGCAATCGGGTATGGAGCGAATGCACACTGTACTGCTCCCGCATGAGGAGATACGAACCCCCAGAATATGCCTTCTATTCTGGGAAGGCGATGATAGGATGGCGGGTCATAACCAGTTCAGGCGGTTTATCCTGGCACATCATTCCAGGAAGCTCAACGGAAAGTTCGCCGAGTATCCCCTCTCGGAGGGGTTCAACTATGGTGATCCCCTTCCGTGCGGCGAGTATGAATGTCTGACAGAGGACTACGCCATCGCGCTGGTCAGCCGGTACAAGATGTTCGACATCCTGCCGGAAGTGTTCTGGCTCGATGCAGGCTGGTACGAGGGATGCGGATTGGACAGGGAAAAGGGAAGCTGGTGGGATAACGTCGGCAACTGGACGGCCGACAAGGAACGTTTCCCGCGCGGCCTGAGGCCTGTCGCCGACGCGGTTCATGCGACCGGCGCAAAATTCATGGTGTGGTTTGAACCCGAGCGCGTCCGGCCCGGCACG
>DATJAS010000008.1:0-5206 GCA_035516035.1 Bacteroidota bacterium
CAGGCGCCACCCCGAAGCCATCCCGCCTCACCGGGAGACATGAGCCGACCCTTTGCCGGGGAGAACCTCCTCTGTACGGCCCGTACACGGGGCCGGATGGCCGAGGTTTTTTGTCGCCCCCCGGGCACGGGGGGCGAACAGATCACAGACGACCAGGCGCCGAATGAGATTCTCCAGGGATGTTCTCCGGATCGACACGAAAACGGAGATCGAATCGATTGCCGGCGGCATCCGCGATGCCGTGTACCGGACGCTCCACCGCAAGGGGGCGGTCGTTTCCGTATCAGGCGGGATCGACAGCGCAGCCTGCGCCGCGCTCTGCGCGCACGCGCTCGGCAAGGAGCACGTCCTGGCCCTGCTGCTCCCGGAACGGGATTCCTCGCCTGATTCGCTGAACCTGGGAAAGCAGCTCGCGCAGAAACTCGGCATCGCGGCGCTCACTGTTGAGATCGCGCCGATCCTCGAGGCGGCCGGCTGCTACGAGCGCCAGCGGGAAGCCATCCGGATGGTATTCCCGGACTACCGCGACGAATGGAAATTCAAGATCTCGCTACCTTCCATTCTCGAAAGCAATCGGCTCAACCTCTCCCGCCTGACCGTACAGACGCCCGACGGGGAACGCCGCTCCGAGCGGATGTCCCCCGCGTCCTATCTCCAGCTTGTCGCTGCGACGAACTTCAAACAGCGGACGCGGAAGATGCTCGATTACTTCCACGCCGACAGGTTGAACTACGCGGTGTGCGGCACGCCGAACCGGCTCGAATACGATCAGGGCTTTTTCGTCAAGGGGGGGGACGGGCTCGCCGATTTCAAACCGATAGCCCATCTTTACAAATCGCAGGTCTACGAGGTCGCCCGCACGCTTGGCGTTCCTGACGCCATCTGCAACCGGACGCCGACGACGGACACGTTCTCGCTGCCGCAGACGCAGGAGGAGTTCTATTTTGCGCTGCCGTACGACAGGATGGACCTCTCTCTCTGGGCCCGGAACCACGGCGTCCCCGCGGCCGAGGCGGCGCCCGTCATCGGGCTTACGGCGGAGCAGGTGGAGCGCGTTTACGCCGACATCGACCACAAGCGCCGCACGACGCTTCCCCTCCATCTCTCCCCGGTGCTGATGGCGGATGTCCCCGAGATCGCACACCCGCACGGCGCCGCAAATACCGCGGGGCGGGGCTGATCCCCATGTGCGGAATAGCCGGCATACTGAACGTTGCGGAGCGGCACGAGCCCCCGTCGCTGGAATTGCTCACGGCGATGGTCAGTGCGATTCGCTACAGGGGCCCGGATGAGTACGGCGTGTACCGCGACCGGCGTGCCGGGCTCGTCCATGCACGGCTTTCGCTCATCGATCTCGCCAGCGGACAGCAGCCGCTTGCGAACGAAGACGGGACGCTCTGGATCGTGTTCAACGGCGAGATCTTTAATTATATCGAGCTGCGGAAGGAGCTTCTGGCTCTCGGGCACAGATTCCGAACGCAGTCGGATACGGAAGTCATCGTCCACGCATGGGAGGCATGGGGGAACGATGCCTTCAGGAGGTTTAACGGTCAGTGGGCCCTCGCCCTCTGGGACACGCGGAAGGGGACGCTCGTCCTCTCCCGCGACCGGATCGGGGTCCGCCCCCTCTTCGTCTGTGCCCGGGAGGGAAGGATACGGTTTGCGAGCGAAGTCAAGGCGCTCTTCGCAGATCCTGCGGTCCCCCGTGAAATCGATCCCCGGGGGATGGACCAGACGTTCACGTACTGGACATCCGTTGCGCCTGTGTCGCTCTTCCGGGGAATCGAAGAGCTTCGACCCGGTTCCGTCCGGACATACGCCGCCGACGGTACGAGCGAGGAGACGATCTACTGGACGCCATCGTACCCCGCGCGCACGCAGCGCTACCCCCTGACGTTCGGCGAAGCGACGGAAGCGCTCGCTGAGAAGCTGGAAACGGCGACGCGCCTCCGGATCCTGCGTGCGGATGTTCCGGTCGGGAGCTACCTCTCCGGGGGACTGGACAGCTCCGTCACGGCCTGGATGGGGCGGAAGGCCAAGGAGGGAGTCTTCCGCACCTACTCGATGAGATTCGAGGACGCCGAATACGACGAGACGGAATACCAGCGGGCAATGGCCGCCACGATCGATAGCTCGCACCAGGAGCTGGTCGTCCGCCGGGGCGACATCGCGCGCGTCTTCCCTGACGTGATTCACCATACGGAGAGGCCGGTGCTGCGCACGGCGCCTGCCCCGCTCTACCTCCTGTCGAAATTGGTGCGGGATTCGGGGATCAAGGCGGTCCTCACGGGCGAAGGCGCCGACGAGATGCTGGCGGGATATGACATCTTCCGCGAGGCGGAGATCAGGCGCTTCTGGTCGCGAGAGCCCGGGTCCACCGCCCGCCCGGCCCTCTTCAACAGGCTCTATCCCTACCTTGCGCGCTCGCCCCAGCAGACGAAGGGGATGGCGCTCCAGTTCTGGAGGCAGGGGCTGGAACGCGCAGGGGAGCCGGGATTCTCCCACGAGCCGCGGTGGCGCACGACCTCGCAGGTGAAACGGTTCTTCACGCGGGCGTTCCAGGCGGAGATCGCCGCCGCACCCGCGCCGGACGTGCTCGAAGGCCTCCCCGCGGATTTCGGGGCGTGGGATTCGCTCTCGCAGGCGCAGTACCTCGAGGTGGTGACGCTCCTGTCGGGCTACCTGATCTCGTCGCAGGGCGACAGGATGCTGATGGCGCACTCGGTGGAAGGACGTTTCCCGTTCCTCGACGCGGACGTCATGGAGTTCTGCAACGGCCTCCCGCCGGAGTACAAGCTGGCCGGACTGAACGAGAAGTTCATACTGAAACGGGTGGCGGCGGGGCATATACCGGAGACGATCATCCGGAGGCCGAAGCAGCCCTACAGGGCTCCGGACGCCGCAAGCTTTACCGGTCCTGACGCTCCTTCCTACGTTGCCGGACTGCTGTCGGAGAGCGCCGTCCGGGAGGCGGGAATATTCGAACCATCGGCCGTGCAGGCCCTCTACAGTAAGTGCGCCGCGCAGGGCGCTGCCGGGGGAGTCTTCAGCAATGCCGACAACATGAGCTTCGTGGGGATTCTCTCGACGCAGCTCGTGTACCATGACCTTGTGCGCCGGAGAGATCCGTCGCCGGACGGTCGCATCACGTATACCACGCGCGTCGATCGCGTGGTGCCCCAACAACATCCGGAAACAGCATGACCGAAGACGAGCTGCGGACCGCGGTCCGCGAATTCATTCGCAAGAACTTCCTTTTCGATGCGGCGACCCCGCTCGGGAATGATCAGTCGCTCCTCGGCTCCGGGGTCGTCGATTCCACGGGCATCCTTGAGCTGATCACCTATCTCGAGGAGACGAGCCACGTGAAGTTCGCCGACAACGAGCTTGTCGCCGACAATTTTGACACCGTCGACCGGATCGCCGCGTTCGTTACGCATAAACTCGCGCAACCGAAAGCCTGACCTATGATGCTCCACGAGTACCTGCGCCGATCGGCGCGGACATTCCCGGACAAGCCGGCGCTCACGTGCGGCACGACCCGCGTGACGTACGCGGACCTCGCCTCGCGCGCCGGCGCCTTTGCCGGCTACCTCTGCATGCACGGACTCGGCAAGGGGGACAGGGTCGCCATCTACATCGACAGCAGCCCGGAGACCGTGGTGGCCATATTCGGGGTGCTGGAGGCGGGGGGATGCATCGTGGTCGTGAACCCGGTGACGCAGGCCGAACGGCTCGGGTACATCCTTCAGAACTGCGGCGCCTCGTTCCTCGTCTCGTCGACCGACCGCAAGGCCGTCGTGACGCAGGCCCTGGCCGGCTGCACGCGTCCCCCGGGAGTGATCTGGACGGGGAAGGGGGAGCAGGAGGAGCAGGGGGAGAGCTTCGAGGGGATACTCGGGATGCGCATCGCCCCGCCGGAGATCCGGCTGATTGACGCAGACCTGGCTGCCATCATCTACACGTCCGGCTCCACGGGCCGGCCGAAGGGGGTGACGCTCCTCCACCGGAACATCGACACGGCTGCGGAATCGATCGCCTCGTACCTGGAGAACAACAGCGAGGACGTGATACTCGGCGTCCTCCCCCTTTCCTCCAGCTACGGGCTGCTCCAGGTGCTCGTGACGTTCCGCACTGGGGGAAGGGTGGTCCTGGAGAAGGGATGGGGGTATCCCTACGAGATCGTGAAGAAGATGAAGGATGAGAAGGTCACCGGGCTCGCGGGGGCGCCCACGATGTGGGCGATACTGCTCCGGCTCGACGGACTCGAGAAGGAAGACTTCTCATCGCTCCGTTACATCACGAACGCCGCGGCCGCGATGCCGGCGAGCTTCGTCCCGCGGCTTCGCAACGTGTTCCCCACCACGAAGATCTTTCTCATGCACGGCCTCACCGAGTGCCTTCGCACGACATACCTCCCGCCGGACGAGCTCGAAACGCGCAGCACATCCGTGGGATGCGGCATGCCAAATGTCGAGCTCTGGGTGGAGGACGCCGACGGCCGGAGACTTCCTCCCGGACACGTGGGGGAGATGATCGTGCGGGGCTCGACCGTCATGCAGGGATACTGGAACGACCCGGAAGGGACGGCCAAGGCGCTTATCCCCGGGCGATATCCGTGGGAGAGAGTCCTCAGGACGAAGGACCTGTTCAAGATGGACGAGGATGGGTATTTCCATTTTGTCGCCAGGTCCGACGAGCTGATCAAGAGCCGGGGAGAAAAGGTGAGCCCGATCGAGGTCGAGGACGTGATCTACACGCTCGAGGGGGTGCAGGAAGTTCGTGTCATCGGCGTACCTGACGCAGTTCTCGGGCAGGCGATACGTGCGGAAATCGTCCTGAAAGAGGGACGGACGCTTGAGCAGCAGGAGGTCAAGGCTCATTGCCGGCGTTTCCTGGAGGATTTCAAGGTCCCTCAGCATGTGGCGTTTGTCGCTTCGCTCCCCAAGACACAGGGGGGGAAGATCAAGCGAACCGATTCAGTGTAGTTTTTACCAGATGCTTTTCGGTCATTCTCTCTAGTGTCTCCGTTCATCTTACTTAGTTATAATGCATTAGGGAACAGAGTAGACAGAAAAGAGACCCTCTTGTCATCATCGCAATAAATTACGACTTAATTTTATTGACATTTATTGCGAATATCTCTACCCTGATCGAGGCAAGAATCAGTTACTGGTTGCCTCGGGGGGCCATATGAAGACACTTG
>DATJAS010000009.1:0-5496 GCA_035516035.1 Bacteroidota bacterium
GTCCTCCAGCGTGCGGCGGATCGCGTCGAAGCCGTCGATCCATTCTTTCCGCGCGCTGATCACCTGCATCACTTTCTGCGCGGCGACGTTGTCGTTCCAGAAATCGGGGGCCTCGGATTTCTTCTGCAGCTCGGCGACTTCCTTTTCCTTGCCGTCGATGTCAAAGATACCCCCGGAGGGCGTGGAGCCGGTCCTTCAATCCCTTGATCCTCAGCTTCTGCGCGTCAAACATGGCGTTCCCTTCCCGGTGAGTCGTTGTCGTCGATATCCAGTTCCATGCGGAGCATCGCGCTGGCAAGCGTTTTCCCCTGCGCGTCGTTTTTGAGCGAGCGCGTCCCCCCCCCGCCGAGCGCCTCGTGGAGGAGGAAGTTCAGCGCCCCGAGATTCGGCAGCTCGTACCGTTCCACGCGGCCCAGCACCAGCCCCGCGAAGTGGGCCCGCACCCTCTCCGCGGTGAGGTACTTCGCCAGGAGAGGGTAGTACTCGTCCCGTCGCGCGATTACCCCCACGTTGGCGGTATCCCCCTTGTCCCCGGAGCGGGCGTGCGCAATATCCAGCAGGCGGATTTTCATGTCGTGCGGACGGCGACCTCCGGCGTCACGGCGGTCCTGGGGATGAGCGCGGGCCAGTAGGCGATCACCTCGCTCGGGCGGGGCCTGCCGCCGGCGAACCCGGTGACGGACGGGGGCCCCGTGAGGATAAGCGGCGCGATCTCCCGTCCGAACCGCTCGACCGCGTCCATCTCCTTCCCGCGCACCCCGATCCGGAGAACGACCTCGTTGATCTCGTCCGGCGGGACCGCCAGGGGCCCGTGACAGGAGTCGTACCCGACGAACTCGGTGCGGATCTCCTCGAAGGCGAGCCCCAGGTCGCTGAGCCGCCGCCGGAGTATCCCGTCCGCGGCGCGCGCCTTGTCGAGCGCGTCGGGCCACGCGTACGTGAGCGTGCCGATGGCCGTGTAGCCGTCGAGGTACGACATCGAGACCTTGTACGACGTGGTCGCAGGGCGTCCGCGGACGCCGGAAACCCGTACGCGGTCCGGCCCCTCCGCGTCGAGCCGTATCGTCGTGAAATCCGCGATGCAGTCCGGCGTGATGTATTCCGCCGGGTTGCCGATCTCGTACAGGAGCTGTTCCTTGACCGTCTGGACGGACACCAGCCCGCCGCTTCCCTCGTGTTTCGTGATCACGACGTCGCCGCCGGCCGTGGCCTCGGCGATCGGGAACCCGACGTGCGCCAGGTCGGGCACAGAGCGCCAGTCGGCGGAAAAATTCCCTCCGCTCGACTGCGCGCCGCACTCGAGTATGTGGCCCGCGATCGTCCCCGCAGCCAGGAGGTCCCAGTCCGTCTCGCGCCATCCGAACTCGAACATCATCGGCGCAAGCGTGAGCCCCGTATCCGTCGTCCGGCCCGTGATCACGATCTGCGCCCCTTCCCGGAGCGCCCGGACGATGGGGGCGGCGCCGAAATAGACGTTGGCGCTCAGCACGCGGTCCATGACGCCGGAGAGGTCTTCTCCCGTCTCCATGTTGGCAAGCGGCGCGCCCTGGCTGCGGATGTCGCGCAGCCGCGGGAGGATGTCATCTCCCGTCACGACGCCGATTGCAAGGCCACGGATGCCGTGGCGCGCCGCGCTGGCGAAGATCGCATCGCGGCAGGCGGCGGGATTCACGCCCCCCCCGTTGGTGATGACCCGGATCCCTTTCTCCACAAGGAGGGGGAGCAGCTCGTCCATGAGGGGGACCAGGTCGCGCGCGTACCCGAGCGACGGGTCCTTCCGCTTCTGCTTCTGGAGGATGGACATCGTCACCTCTGCGAGGTAGTCCATCACCAGGTAATCGATCGGACCGCGGCGGACCTGGTCGCGCGGCGCGCTCAGCAGATCGCCCCAGAATCCCTGCCCGCTTGCGATCCGGACGCAGCCTTTCATCAGACGACCCTGATGTGCAGCTCGCGGAGCTGCTTCTCGTCGACTGTTCCCGGGGCCTCGTCCATGAGCGAGACCGCGCTCGCGGTCTTGGGAAACGCGATGACTTCCCGGATCGACTTCATCCCCGTCATCAGCATGACCATCCTGTCAAACCCGAACGCGATCCCCCCGTGGGGAGGCGCACCGTACCTGAACGCATCGAGGAGGAATCCGAATTTCGCCTGCGCCTCTTCCGGTGTGATCCCCATGAGCGCGAAGACCCGCTGCTGCATCGCGCGGTCGTGTATGCGGATGCTCCCTCCCCCGATTTCCGTCCCGTTCAGCACCATGTCGTATGCCCGTGCACGCGCTTCCCCCGGGGACGATTCGAGCAGCGGGAGGTCGTCCGGGTGCGGCGCGGTGAACGGATGGTGCACCGCCACGTACCTGCGCTCCTCCTCGCTGAATTCGAGCATCGGGAACTCGGTGACCCAGAGGATCGCGAATTTCGACTCGTCGATCAGCCCGAGCCGCCGCCCCATCTCCAGGCGGAGAGCCCCCAGGACCGTGTACGCCTTCTTCCAGGCATCCGCGACAAGGAGCACCAGGTCTCCCCTGGCCGCGCCCATGGCCAGCGCGATCCGCTCCACCCGGTCTTTCCCCAGGAATTTTTCCACGGCCGTCTCGATCCCGGCCTCGGTCCACTTGAAATAGACGAGCCCTCCTGCGCCGAGGGATTTGGCGAAGTCCACGAGATTGTCCATCTGGTTGCGCGTGTACGCGGCCCCGCCCGGCACGACGAACCCCGCGACCGATCCGCCGTTTTTCACCGCCTCGGCGAAGACGCGGAAGGGAGCGTCCGCCACGATCTCGTTCACGCACGTGAACGAGAGCCCGAAGCGGGTATCGGGCTTGTCGCTCCCGTACCGCTCCATCGCCTCCCGGTATGTCATCCGGGGGAACGGTCGCGGCAGCGCGATCCCCCGCAGGTCCTGGAACATGCGTGCCACCAGCCCTTCGGCCACCTCCTGGACGTCTTCCTCGGCGACAAACGACATCTCCACGTCGATCTGCGTGAATTCCGGCTGCCTGTCCGCGCGGAGGTCCTCGTCCCGGAAGCACTTCACAATCTGCACGTACCGGTCAAACCCCGCGACCATCAGGATCTGCTTGTACGTCTGGGGGGACTGCGGGAGCGCGTAGAATTTTCCCCTGTGCAGGCGGCTCGGCACCAGGTAGTCCCGCGCCCCCTCCGGCGTGCTTTTCATCAGGACCGGGGTCTCGATCTCGATGAAGCCGCGGCCGTTGAAGTACTCGTGCGTGATCTGGTACATCCTGTGCCGGAACATCAGCGAATTCTGGAGCGCGGGGCGCCGGAGATCGATGAACCTGTATTTCAGCCGGAGATCTTCGCCTGCTTCCGTCTCGCTGTTCACCGGGAACGGAGGCACGTCGGACTCGTTCAGGATCACAAGCTCACGCGCCAGCAGGTCCAGCTCCCCCGTCGCCAGGTCGGGGTTTTCAGTCCCGGCGGGGCGGCGTTCCACCACGCCGGTGACCGCAACGACAAACTCGCTCCTGAGCTTGCCGGCCGCGGCGTGCGCATCGGCGTTATGCTGCGGGTTGAACACCACCTGCGTCTTCCCGTACCTGTCCCGCAGATCGATGAAGATCACGCCGCCGAGATCGCGGCGCACGTCGACCCATCCGTTGAGTGTGACAACCTTGCCGATGTCGTCTGTGCGGATCTGCCCGCACGTGTGCGTACGCCTGGCAAATGACGCCACGTCAGCTCCTGTTTGTCCCGTGAATCGTATCTATGCATGATAGCGAAAAAATGTCGGAGTATCAAAACAGGGGCTTGACGATCCGCCCCCTCCTCCATACATTGTTCACTCGCCGAGCCACGACTCCTTTCATTGCGAGCGCCTTATGCGAAGTCCTCTCTTGGACCACGCCGTTTTTGGGCGTGGCAATCTCCCTGAATCTCTCCTCCTCCTCGCCCTCCTCGTCCCTCCCCAGTCCCCGGCGCAGCCGCCGGCCCGGTCACAGAAGATTATCGAAATCCTCCGCCTGCAGGATGCACGTGCCCCGTTCGGACCTGCGATGGCGGCGTTTCTGAAAGACGCCGACCCGGCCGTGCGACGACGCGCTCGACGAGGACGGCGCCCCCTTTACCGTGATGAGCATACTCCGGCTGGTGCGGGGGGGGGTTCTACCGGGGACTCACGTTTCACCGCGTTGTGCCGAATTTCGTGGTGCAGGGAGGCGATCCGCGGGGGACGGCTGGGGGGGCCCCGGGTACACGCTCCGCTCGGAGTTCTCGACGGTTCGCTACGGAAGAGGGACGGTCGGAATGGCGAGCGCCGGGAAGGACACCGAAGGCTCGCAGTTCTTCATCACGCACTCCCCGCAGCCGCATCTCGACGGCAGGTACACGGTGGTGGGACGCGTGCTCCGCGGCATGGATGTGGTGGATGCCCTGCGCGTCGGAGACAGGATCGTTGACGCGCGCACGCTCCCCTGACGCGGCGCCCCTTCAGGTCCTGGTCACCAGGCACCCGGCCATCATGTCGTGCAGCGCCTGCTTCTGCGCGGTGAATGCCGCCATGATGTACCCGATGAAAAGGATCGAGGAGACGATCTTCCCGAAGTAGCGCCCGGTGGCGCGGCCGAAGCCGACCCGGTCGCCGGCCAGCGTGGTGACGCGCAGACCGAGCGCCATCTTCCCCAGCGTCGCTCCCCGCGCGGAGGATTCCATCAGCGCGAAGTAGAGCCAGCCGGCGATCACGACGGCGATCATGCTGATGAAGTACGTGCTGAGCAGCGCGATCATGAGTCCGCCTCCATCCCCTTCCACGTCGACGTCGGAGGCCCGGGCCGCCGCTGTCAGGCCCACGAGCCCGAGGAAGGGGACGAGGATGATGATGTTGACGATGCCGAGCAGGACGCCGTCGATGATCGAAGCGATGAAGCGCATCCAGAAGCCTGCGTACTGGCGCTGCAGCTGTTCCATGGTGAGGTCCTCTGAGGTGTCCGAGGTGCGGCCTCCGCTACGATAAAGAAATATTGTGATGTTCGCAACCACTGGCTATATTGGACGTGCCCGACACTCACCAGCACGCGGAGTCCCGATGAACACGATCATGCGACGCCTGTTCCCTCTCCTCCTCCCGTTTCTGCTTTCGGCATGCGGAGCGCCGCTCCGCACGCAACTCCCGGGGAAGCTCCCGGACGGCAGGGTCCTGCTGCCGAACGGGTGGATCCTCTCCCCCGCCGGCGAGCAGGTGGAAGTTGGCGAGCTGCCGCTCACGATGGCGGTGAGTCCCGACGGGCGCTACGTGATCACCACCGACGACGGCACCGCCGTGCAGGACCTCTCCGTCGTCGACGTGGCCACGTGGACCGTCGTCCAGAAGCTCCCCGTGGCAAAGACGTGGGTCGGCCTGAAGCTCTTCGACGGCGGGCGTCGGCTCCTGGTCTCGGGGGGGAACGATGACCGCGTCAACGTGTACGACTTCGCCGGAGGCCGGCTCCGCTTTGCCGATTCGCTCCTGATTCCCCCGCCCCGTCCCGGCGCTCATATC
>DATJAS010000010.1:0-2861 GCA_035516035.1 Bacteroidota bacterium
TACTGGATATAGAACCACTCCGTGGGGAAGTCCGCCTCGGCCTCCGCTTTCTTCTGGTTCGCCTCATCGATATCCGTCGTTGAAAAAATCTGGACGCGGAAGCCGGGGACGAGCTCGCTCGCCGTTTCGGACGGGGCGCCGGACGACGTATCGCGCCCGCTCCCCGTGCTCGCCGCTCCGGCGCGCGGCGCGGCCGCGGAGAGCGTATCGTGGTCCGACGGGCGGAAGTCGGCCTCCCAGCGCGCCAGGCCGTCGTTCGGCGCCGGCGGGGCGCCGGTGCGGACGGTCTCGGGTGAAGTGGAGCAGCCTGCGATGAGCGCGCAGGCAAGCGCGCACGCGGCGGTACGTTTCATGGTATCAGCGCCTGAGGTGGACGATCCAGGAATCGCGGTACTCGGCAGGAAAATCGTGCTGCATCCGGGTGAGGAATGCGCGGGCCTCCTCGCGCGTGGCGAAGAACCCGATCCGTATCTGGTAGAGACCCGTGCCTGCGTGGTAGTCGTTGAGGACGGGGAGATGGAACCGGGCGCGGGCCTCGGCCTGCACGGCGCTCGCGCGGGGCGCCGTCTTGAACGCGCCGATCTGCACGGTGTAGCGGACGCCTGCAGATTTCTCCTCCCCCCCGACAGTGCCGTGCGAGGCGCCGTGGAGCGCGCGCACCGTGTCGGCGCTCGTGCGGAGTGAAACGTCCGCGGGTCCCTCCGCTCGCGGCGCCGGCAGGGGAGGGCCGGGCTTCGCCGCCGGCTCCTCGCTCGAGGTGCAGCCGGGGAGCAGCACCGCCAGCGCCGACGCCATCATGACGACGGGGGAGACCTTCACGGCATGCCCCCGCCTGCCGTGCCGCCGCTGGCAGAGACGATCTTCACGCTTGCGCTCGCCCCGATCCGGTCGGCCCCGGAGCGGACCATGGCCAGCGCGTCTTCACGGCTCCGCACGCCCCCCGAGGCCTTCACGCCCATCGCGCTCCCGACCACGCGCCTCATCAGCGCGACGTCTCCCGCGGTGGCCCCCCCCTTCGAGAACCCCGTCGACGTCTTGACGAAGTCGGCCCCCGCGCGGGAGGCAAGCACGCATGCCTTTATTTTCTCGTCGTCCTCCAGGAGCGCCGTCTCGATGATCACCTTCGTCAGTGCGCCGGCGCGCCTCGCCGCGCGCACCACCGCAGCGATATCGGCCTGCACCGCGGCGTACTCCCCCGATTTGAGGAGCCCGATGTTGATCACCATGTCCAGCTCCCGCGCGCCATCGCGCAGCGCCTGCTCGCTCTCGGACGCCTTGGAGGCGCTCGACGTCGCCCCGAGGGGAAAGCCGATGACCGTGCAGACGCGGACGCTGCTCCCGCGGCAGAGGCGCGCGCAGAGAGGGACCCACGTGGGGTTGACGCAGACGCTGGCGAATGAGTACTGGAGCGCTTCCGCGCAGAGCTGCTCGATCTCGCCCGATGTCGCCTCCGGCCTGAGGAGCGTGTGGTCGATCAGCCGCGCGAGATCCGGTTCGATCCTCCCCGCCAGGGCGACCCCCCTTCCCGCGGAGACCCGCTCCGCCCCGCAGGAGACGATGTTCCGCACTCCCTCGGCGTTGTGGACGACGCAGAGCCCGTCCGTGCACGCCCCGTCCCCCGTGCATGTCCCCCCGGTTCGTCCGGGCGCGGGGGACTGCTCGCGGAGGATCTCCTCGACGATGCGTTCAATCGTTGCGCGGTTCATGGGGAGCGTGGGGGGACTGGTTTCCTGAATATAGGGACAAGGAGGGCAAATGACAATCAGGGGAATATCTTCCCGGGGTTGAGAATCCCCGCCGGGTCGAACGTATTCTTGATCGCCTTCATCAGCGAGATTTCACCGGGTCCCAGGGCGATGGGGAGGTACGCCTTCTGGGAATAGCCGATGCCGTGTTCCCCGGAGATCATTCCCCCCAGCGACACGGTCAGGCGGAATATCTCGCCGACCGCCGCGTCGATGCTCCCCGACCAGGCGGCGTCGGCCATCGCCCCCTTCAGGAGATTGACGTGGACGTTGCCGTCGCCGGCGTGGCCGTAGCAGACGGACGTGATGCCGTACCGGAGGCAGATCTCCTTCACCCCCCTGACCAGCTCCGGGAGGCGCGCGCGGGGGACGACGGTGTCTTCCTCCCGGTAGGGGGAGATCGATTTGACCGCCTCGCCGATCCCGCGGCGGAGGGCCCACACGTCCGCAACCTTCCTCGCGTCGTCGGCCAGGAGCACATCGCGGGCGCCGCAGGACGACACGACATCGGCAATCAGCGCGGCGTCCGCGTCCAGCGATGCTTCGTGGCCGCCGTCCACCTCCACCAGGAGCTGCGCTTCGGCCTCGTGGGAGGGGAAGCGTTTCCCCTGCCGCTCCTCGGCCGCCGCCACGGCGGCGCGCTCCATGAACTCGAGCGCGGAAGGGGTGATCCCCGCCCGGAATATTTCGGCCACGGCCTGCGCGGCCGCCTCCAGCGAGTCGAACGGCACGAGGAGGACACGACGGTGGCGGGGGAGCGGGATGAGGCGGAGGAGTATCTTCGTGATCACGGCGAGCGTCCCCTCGCTCCCGATGAGGAGCTGGGCGAGGTTGTAGCCGGTGACGTTCTTGAGCACGCCTCCCCCCGCGCGGATGATGGCGCCCGTGGGGAGCACGGCCTCAAGCGCCAGGACGTAGTCCTTCGTCACGCCGTACTTCACCGCGCGCGGCCCGCCGGCGCACTCCGCCAGGTTCCCCCCCAGCGTGCAGCTCCCGCGTGAGGCCGGGTCGGGGGGATAATAGAGCCCCTCGGCCTCGACCGCCTCCTGCAGCTTCTCGGTGATGACGCCCGGCTCCGCCTCCGCCTGCTGATTGTGCGTATCGATGGGGAGGATC
>DATJAS010000011.1:0-12799 GCA_035516035.1 Bacteroidota bacterium
AGACGATCTACGACATCCTGAAACGCTCCCCCGCAATTCTCTTCACGCAGGACGCGTCCCTCCGCTACACCTGGTTTTTTGACCCCCGCGACCCGGGCCGCCTCCACTCCTCGTGCTTCGAGGGGAAGACGGACGACGACCTCTTCACGAGCGAAAACGCCAGGCGCCTGACGGAGATCAAGCGGCGGGTCCTCCAGTCGGGACGCGGTTGCAGGCAGGAGATCTCCCGCGAAGGTGACGAGGGAGAGAGGCACTTCGAGCTGACGCTGGAGCCGATTCACGACGAGCGGGGCAACTGTACGGGCGTCAGCGGCATGGCGATGGAAGTGACCGACCGGAGGCTTGCCGACAGGGAGATACGGCTTCTCGCCCAGACGGTCGCCTCCACGCGGGATGCCGTGGCGCTCATCGACAACAAGGGGAAGATCCTCTTCGTCAACGACTCCGTGCAGGTACTCCTCGACCGCGAGCCGCACGAGCTCATCGGCGGCGACGTGTCGCTCATCGGCGCCCCTCCCCCGGGGTCCCCCGTGCGCGAACAGATCGTGCGCGACGCGGTGGAAGAGAGCTGGCACGGGGAGTGGACGATCAGGAAAGAGGGAGCGGGCGAGTTCCCGATGGACGTGTGGCTCTCCCCCTTAAGGAACGACGAAGGGGAACCCACGGCCTTCGTCGCAGTGGCGCGCGATCTTACGGAACGGAAGCGCGCTGAGCGCGTGCAGACGGCGACGTACCGGATCGCCGCCGCCGTCAGCACCACCGACAACCTCCACGAGCTCTACAGGGCGATCCACGAGATCGTCGGCGAGCTGATGCCCGCGGAGAATTTCTATATCGCCGTGCTCGACGAGCAGACGGGGACGCTCTCCTTCCCCTATTTCGTGAACGAGCGGGAGCAGCCCCCGGCGCCCCGCCCCGCGGGCAAGGGATTAACCGAATACGTCATCAGGACCGGGGAGCCGCTCCTGGCTTCCCCGGAGGTATTCCGGGAGATGGTCGAGGAACAATTCGTGGAGGCGCAGGAGCCCCCGTCGCTCGACTGGCTCGGCGTCCCCCTGTCGACCTCCGGCGTCACGCGCGGGGCCCTGGTCGTCCAGAGCTACTCCGAAGGGGTCCGGTTCCGGCGGGAGCACTACGACATACTCGCCTTCGTCTCGACGCAGATCGCGATGGCGATCGAGCGCAAGCGGTCGATCGAAGCGGTGAGGGAGAGCGAGGCGCTGCTCCAGACGGTCTTTGAAAGCCTCCCGTTCGAACTCTGGGTCTGCGGCACCGACGGCCGTTACCTTATGCAGAACCCGATTTCGATCGCCCACTGGGGCTACCAGATCGGGAAGCGGCCTTCCGACACGGGCATCGACCCCTCCGTGGTCCGGTTCTGGGAGGAGAACAACCGCCGCGCATTCGCCGGCGAGATCGTGACGGGAGAGCGGCAGTACCGCGAGGGGGACAGGACGGTCCACATTTACAACGTCGTGACCCCGATCAGGCAGGACGGCGTCGTGCGCGGGATCATGGGCATGAACATGGACATCACCGACCGGAAGAACCTCGAGCAGCAGCTCCTGCAGTCGCAGAAGCTCGAATCGCTCGGGACGCTGGCCGGCGGCATCGCGCACGATTTCAACAACATCCTGGGCATCATCATGGGACACGCCTCCCTGCTGGGCGAGGTGGCGGCCGATCCGCCGAAGCTCGCCAGGAGCGCGGGGGCGATCGAGAAGGCGGCGAAGCGGGGAGCATCGCTCGTGCGGCAGATCCTCACGTTCGCCCGGAAGGCGAACGTCTCGTTCGAATCCGTCAATCTCAACGACATCGCCACCGAGCTGGGCCGCATGATCGAGGAGACGTTCCCGCGCTCCATCGCCATTGCGCTCGCGCTCGAGGCCGACCTCCCGACCGTGAAAGGGGACAGGACGCAGCTTCACCAGACGCTGCTCAACCTCTGCGTCAACGCGCGGGACGCGATGCCCTCGGGCGGCTCCCTCACCATCACCACCGGGCGCATCCGCCGGGAGGGAAGCGACCCTGGCTGGTACGCCCGGCTGACGGTGGCGGACACCGGGTCCGGCATGGACGAGGAGACAAAGCGGAGGATCTTCGAGCCGTTCTTCACGACGAAGGAGCCGGGACGGGGAACCGGGCTGGGGCTTTCGGTCGTCTACGGCATCGTGCAGAGCCATAGGGGACTCATCGCCGTCGAGACGGCCCCGGGCAAGGGAACGAAATTCGTGCTCGATATCCCCATACCCGATTCCGCCGCGGCGGATGAGATCGCCGCCCGGGAGGCGGACCTGGCGCGCCACGGGGGAACCGAGACGCTCATGGTGGTGGAGGACGAGGAAATGCTCTCCGAGCTGCTCAAGGCCTCGCTCGAAGCGCTCGGCTACACGGTGGTGGTTGCGGCGAACGGGGACCAGGCGCTGGGGATGTATGAATCGGTGGGGGAGGAAATCGACATTGTCATCAGCGACCTCGGCCTCCCGGGGATGAGCGGGGCGGAGCTCTTCCAGAAGATCCGCTCAATCCGCAATGACGCGCGGGTGATCATCGCCACGGGCTATCTCGATCCCGAGACCCGTTCCGAACTGCTGAACCTCGGGGCGTGCGGGTTCATCCAGAAACCGTACCTCCCCGATGACGTAGCGCGGGCGATCAGGGAAGCGCTGAAGCCGCACGCGTGAGCCGGGGGGGCAATCCCCCGTCAGTGCCGGCGAAGGGGGCGGGGGCGTTTTCCCGCCGGGCGGTGCGCGGGCGGCCTTCTCCGGGGAGGGGGGACACCCGCCAGGACGAACGATCCCTGGTATGCGTACGTCCCGGGCGCGGAGGCGAGGCGGGCAGTCACGGGCGCGCGAAAAATCTCCTCCGCGACCGTTCGCGTGACTTCGGTCTTCCTCAGGACGCGCTCCCTGTACCTGCGCGACCAGAGCCGTTTTCCCGTCCGCTCTTCATGGGCCGAAGCCGATGCCGCGCGAAATCCCGCAAGAAAGAGCTTCATATCCGACGATTCCTCCCGCCCCCGTACGAGCAGCACGAGCCGGTCCGGCATGAAGCAATAGGCGTACACCTCGAATCCGTGCGTGCGGCAGGCGCCACGGAGCGCGTCGAGCGTGGAGAGGACCGTCTCGCGCTCAGGGAGCGTCCCGGCACCCGGGTGAGGCAGGAGCGTGATCAGGTACCGGTGCATACCCCGGTAATTGAAGCGCTCTTTCGCCGGCGCATCCGCGCCGGGGATCCGCATCTCGGTCACCATGCCCATCAGAGGATACCCTTCACCAGCCCCCCGTCGACTGTGATTGTCGTCCCGCTGATATAGCTCGCGCGCTCGGAGCCGAGGAAAACGATCACGTCGGCCAGCTCTTCCGGACGTCCCATGCGGCCGGAGGGGACGGCCTTCGCCACTTCCGCGATATACGCTTCCGGGGTGATGCCCCTCGCCTTCGCGCGCGCGCCGCTGATCTCCTGCTGGCGGGCGGTCAGGATAAAACCGGGGACGACGGAATTGATGAGTATGCCGTCGCGCGAATGCTGGTTGGCCAGGATCTTCGACAGGCCGAATATGCCGGGCCGGACCGTCGAGGAGATGATCAGGTCGTCTACCGGCTGCCGGGCGACGAACGACGTGATGTTGATGATCCGCCCCCACTTCCGCTTCTGCATCGCGGGAAGGACCTCCCGGATCAGGCGGATCGTGCTCATGAGATTGAGCTCAAACCCCCTCTGCCATGTCCGGTCGTCCAGATCGGGGAACGCCGCCACCGGCGGCCCCCCCGCGTTGGTCACCAGGACGTCGATGCGGCCGAACTCCGCGAGCGTCTTCCGCACGAGCCTCCGGATGTCCGCCGGCTTCGTCACGTCGGCGGTCACGGGGAGCACGCGGGCCCCGGGAGCGCTCCCGCCGATCTCGCGCGCCGCGGCGCCGAGTTTCTTCGCGTCGCGCGAGCAGATGACCACGTGGGCACCTTCGCGCGCAAATCCGGCCGCGGCCGCCCGCCCGAGCCCCTGGCTCGCGGCGCAGACGACGGCAACCCTCTCCCGCAGTCCCAGTTCCATGGATTCTCCGGTGTGATGTGAAACGGCGCAGCCGCCGGGCGTCTCTCCTCAGACCGTCACGCCGCGCTCGCGCAGGGCGGCGCGGATCTTCCCCACCGCCTCCTCCTCGCTGATCGTCATGCGCGCGCCGGCGCTGCGCACCGCCAGCTCGAGCGAGTCCTTCCTGAGCGTGAGGAAGCGCCAGACGTTGTACCCGAGCCGGTCGCGGTCGTGCGGCTCCGCCACGGGAATGTCGCTGACGCTTGCGTACGCGGTCCGCTCAAGCGACGCGTCGTCCGCCGCACTGACGGTCGACGGGGCTTTGGTGGTCATGGTGTGTCACCTCCTCGTTCGTTCGGGGATGCAATATACGGAATCGGGGCGTGACTGAAAAGCGGCTCAGAACTGGTAGCCGATCTCGAAATACCAGAGGAGCGGGCCCTGCAGGACCGGGTCGTTCGGCAGATCCCGGTTGAAGAAGAAGCTCTTCCCCGCGCCGACGGCCGCCTGCCCGATCGGCGTGTCGAAGGCGAGCTGCGCGCCCAGGCCGTGCCTGAGCGTGCTGAACTTGATCTCCTCCGGCACCTCGTTGATCGTCCCCAGGTCGTACCGGACGCTCAGGTACGTGTCGAAGAGTATCCGGACCGGCAGGAAATACCTGTACTCCAGGTTCATCAGGAGCAGCTCGCGGCCGCGCCGGTCGTCTTCGTGCGTCCCGTAGAAACTGTCGAACCCTCCCAGCCGGAACTCCTGCGCGAACGGCATCGTCCTGTCGGCGAACCCCATCGTGAAGCGGGGGTGGAACGTGTGCCGTCCCCCCCAGGTGGTGTACGTCTCGTACATGACGTGGAGCGAGTTGTAGCTCACCGTGCTTCCCAGCGCGTCCAGGGCAAACTCGTATGAAATGTTCAATCCCACCCCCGTCAAGGGAAAGGGGGAGCGGTCCTTCGTGTCCACGATCGTCCCCATGCGGATCAGCGCCAGGCGCTCCTGGTCCTCCAGCGCGGCGGCGCGGTCCAGGCTCTTGACCCGCACGTTCTCCAGGAGGAAGTCGAGCGTCGCGTTCCCCAGCCGCTCGAGCTGCGTGCCGAACGTGAGGTCCACTCCGTCGCGGATCTCCCGGTATTCCCCCGCCACGTCGCGCGTCCAGTGGTACTGGTCGGTCTGGGGGCCGTCGGTGTAGAGGTAGCTGTCGAGCGTGCGGACGAATCCCCCCACGCCGAACGTCATGTACGAGTCGAACAGCCGCCGCGCCCTGTATTCCAGCACCGCGTCGAGGTTTCTCTGTCCCCCGGCGACCGTCATGCCGAGGTCCATCCCCGAGCCCTGGAAGTTCTCGTCGCGGATGTCGAGCAGGCCCTGGAGGTACCGCTCGTTGTCGGCCCGCGTGCCGAGCCGGACAAGCTGCGAGGGACGTTCCTGGAGACGGATCGTGATCACCGGCTGCCCGGCGTCGTAGGAGACCTCGAGGTACACGAACTCGAACAGCGTGGTGCTGGCGATGTTCGTGATGCCCTTCCTGGCCCTGTCGATCTGGAACACGTCCCCCGCGCGGAGCGGGAATTCACTCAGGACGAACGCATCGCGCGTCCGCACGCCCCCCTGCACGTCCAGCGCGTGGATCACCCCCTCGTTGATGCGGATGTGGAGGCGGGCCAAAGAGGCGTCAAACCAGGAAGTGTCGACCCGCGCGAGCGAATACCCCGCCGCGCGGTAGCGGCGGAGGAGGTCCTCGATCGCTCCCCGCACCGAGTCGGCGTCCAGCGGCCGGCCGACCAGGCCCGTCAGGGCGGGAGCCAGCGCGGCCCGGGAGAGAAGGGAGTTTCCCTCAACGTCCACCCCCCGGACGTCGGGGTTCTGCGTCAGCCTGAATGTGATGCGCGCGCCGCCGCTGTCGGAGGCGACGTCGGCCTCCACGTCGCCGTAGGTGCCCGTCGCGTAGATGTCTTCCACGTCCGCCTGCAGCTCTCCCCTGGTGACGACGCCCGAGCCGGCTTCCGCGGCGATCCGCTCGCGGAGCCCCGGCGGGGGGAGCGCCCCGGCGAACGCCACGGTCGCCTCCCCGAACATCGCGCGGCTGGAGTCCCCTTCGGCCCGCATGGCGGCGAGCTTCCTGTCATAGAGTGCAAGGATCGCCGGGATGTTCCGTTCCGTCGCCGCCTCCCCCGCCCTGATCAGCGTGTCGAGGCCGTGGAAGTCGGACGAGAGATGCTTGCCGACGTCGGGCGTGATCACGATGTCGGCCCCGGGGAGCTGGCTCATGTTCGCCTGGTTCATCATGATGCTGATGATCTGGTCGGCGGTCTGCCATGGCGCCCCGAAGATCGCGTTCGGGGGACGGAGGCTGCTCGTCGAATTGACGACGATGACGATGTCGTAGCCCCGGCTGCGCGCCACGTCAACGGGGATATTGGAGAGGAGCCCGCCGTCCACGAGCTGCATCCCGTTTTTTTCGATGGGCTGGAAGAGGAGCGGGAACGTGGCGCTCGCCCGGAGGGCCTCCGCCAGGGAGCCGTCCCTGAGGATCACCCGTTTGCCGGACACCAGGTCGGTCGCGACCGCGCGGAAGGGGATCTTGAGGTGGTCGAAGTCGGGCACCGGGTGGTAGAGCGCCTGGAGCGTGCGCGCGCTCAGGAAATCGGTCAGGCGCTGCCCGCTGGAAACCGCCGAGGGGATGACCGGCTGGAGTCCCTGGAACCGGACGGCGAGGAAGCTCCTGTCGCCCGCGATCTTCTGGTCGACAAACAGCTCGGACCGCTTCGTCTCGCCGCCGAGCGAGAGGATCTCCTCCCAGGGGGAGTGAACGGCGAGCGACTCGATCTCCGACACCGTATACCCGGAGGCATAGAGCCCGCCGACAATCGCCCCCATGCTCGTCGCGGCGATAAAGTCGACGGGGATGTGATACTCTTCCAGCACGCGGAGGACGCCGATCTGGGCGGCGCCCCGGGCCCCGCCTCCGCTCAGGACGAGCGCGATGCGCGGGCGCCGCAGGTGGCGGCGCGCGATGAACGCGGGATTCTCTGTGGAGGCGTCGGCGAAATGCGGCCTGATGACGAGCGGATCATTCCCCTGCGCACGCAGCGCCCCCCCTCCGGCCAGCAGGAGGAGCAGGAGAAGGGGAAGGATGGTACGTCGGTGCCGCATGCAGGTCCGGTTGGACGGGATCGAACAGGTGAAGCAACATATGTGTTTCGGGGGGGAAAATCAATGCGGGATGTCCGCCGTGAGGCGGAAGCGGAGTATGTTCCCCGTCGAGGCGTCCAGCACGTAGAGGACCGTGGCAAAGTAGGCGACCGCCACAGGCTGCTTCATGGCACCGCCGGTGCGGTAGAACCCGAACGATTCCTGCTTGTACGCGCCGCGGCTGTTGAACTTGAAGACGCTGTCGAGACCGGCGTCCGCGATAAAGATGTCGCGCCGCACGTTGTCGATCGCCACCGACAGGGGGGTGAGGAACCTGTTCGGGCGTATGAAGTCGATGCTCCGCTGATCGGGATTGGCGGGATCGAATTCCGGAACCCACCCGATGAAATCCGAGGTCACCTGGTACGTGAGCCAGATCGCGCCGTAGGAGACCCCCTGCGACGTCTGCACCAGGATGAAATCCTTCACCCCCGGGAAGACCGCGAGGCCCGTCGGCACGTAGATGTAGGTGATCCCGCTCCCCGCCCCCGTCGTCAGCGCCGGGACGGGCGTGATGAAGTTGTCGCCGGCATCGAACAGGAGCACGCGCCCGTCGGGATCGATGAAGCTCGAGTTATCCGGCCCGTTGCGCGCGGCGATGTACGTGTTGTCGTAGAACGTGGCAATACCCGCGAAGCGGCGCGCCGGGTGCGCCGTCTCGCGCCAGACCGTGTCGATCGGGGACCTGTCCAGGTGGTGCGCCGTGTCGGGGTTGTTCGATACCAGGTGGAGCCGGAAGATCGCCCCCATCGTGTCCCCGTTCGCTCCCGCCACCTCCCCCCCCACGAGCAGGTCGAGGCGCTCGTCCTGCGCGACGACCTGGGGGTGGAGCATCGTGCGGGTGCTCAGGATCTGCCCCGCCGTGTTCATCATCACGAGCCGGTTCGCCCGCGTGTCCGCCACGTAGATCAACTGGTCGTTCCCCACCGCGACATCGGCGGCACCCGCGTACCCGGCAAACGGGGGAAAGAGCTCGACGTACGCGGTGTCCAGCGACGGCGCTCCCTGCTGCGGCAGCGTCGAGAGGTCAAACTCCTTCTCGCACGCGGCAAAGAGGGCCGCCGAGACGAGGAGAGCAACCGTGACGTATCCCGGGCGCATCGGTCAGAGCGTGAACGTGAGGTTGAACCGGTGGACGGAGCCCAGCCGGCTGAAGTTGGTCCATGCATAGTCCGCGCCCACCACGCTGAGGCCCATGGGGACGAGCACGCCGGCCCCCAGCGCGACGTTTTCCTCGGAGGTGAGGTCCTCTCCGAGGAACTGCTGGCCGATCGTCCGCTTGACCCCCGCGCGGAGGAAAAACGTCTTGCGGAACGAGTACTCCAGGCCGAACCGGACGTTCTCGGAATTGTCGTTCGGGTGGTTGAGCTGGATCGACGTGGTCAGCATGTTGTCCTCGGTCTGGACCGGATCCATCGCCACGCCCAGCCGGAACTCCGTCGGCACGGAAAACGACTGAAAGCCGGAGACCTGCGTCCCGTTGAAGTCGGTCACCGTCCCCTTCGGCGCGACGTCGGCGCCGAAGTTCGCGATCACCACCGCGAACCGCGTGCTGCCGAGTCCGGTCCAGTACCACGTGCCGACGTCGACCAGGACGGAGCGCATCCTGAGAACGTCGAGCGTCTCCTGCACGTACTTCACGGTCGCGCCGAAGCTGAACTGGTCCGTCATGCGCCTGCTGTACGAGAGGCCGAAGGCGACGTCGCCGAACGAAAAGTACCTTCCCGTCCCGAAGGGCTGCGTCTCGGTCGTGATCTCCATGTCGGTCATGTGGAGCGACGTGAACGAGGCGCCCAGCGCATCCTGGGCGCCCATGTGGTACGCCAGGCCGAAGAATTCGTGCTTGATGTCGACCAGGTACTCGGTGTGGGCCGCGATCGCCTGGTCGTCGGTGAACTGGACCAGCGCCGCCGGGTTCCAGTAGAGCGCGGAGGCATCCGTCGCGGAGGCGACAAACGACTCGCCCATGGCGACGCCGCGCGCGCCGGCGCCGATCTTGAGGAACTGGTACGCCGAGATGCCGGCGCGCTGCCCCCCCAGGTTCGGCACGAGCTGCGCACGCGCCGGGAGCGCGGCGGCCAGGAGCACTGCGGCGGCGATATGGACGGCGGCCGTTCGCATCTCAGAACCGGTAGGCCAGGCTGACGCGCACGGTGCGCGGGTTCAGATAGCGCGAAGGATCGTACGGGAAGGGGGAGACGGTCCCGGTGAGCTGCGGGTAAAGCGGGTCGTTGTAGCTGTTCGGGGTCGGGTCGCCGTACTCGTAGGCCCGTCCCGTCGCCGGGTTGATGATCTGCGAGTTCTTCCGGTCAAGCAGGTTCTGGACCTCGACGGAGGCCACGAGCTGCCCGAACCCCAGGTCGAACATCTTGTCGAAGTTCAGGTCGATCCAGAACCAGTAGTCCCCCACCGACGCGTTGACGTTGTTCAGGTCGCTCACGTAGAGCGGGCGCCCGGAAATCGGGTCGAGCCCGGTGAAGTCCTCCGGGGTGTACCGCTTGCCGGACTCGTAGAAGATGCGCACGAAGAGGTTCATGTCTCTCAGCGCGTCGACGCCGAAGAGGGGCTGGTCCTTCGGGACCGTGAAATTCAGCGTGACCGTCGCCTGGACGGGCCTGTCCCAGTCCAGGTAAAGCTCCTTGATGTTTTCCGGCTGACCCTGCTGGAGGCGGAAGATCGACTCGTCCGGCGTCGAGCTCTTGCCCGTGGCGATCGAATACGTCCCGGAGAACGTCCCGCGGAACCAGTCGCCGATGCGACGGATGTACTCCGCCTCGATCCCGCGCGTGCGCCCGTAGTCGGAGTTCAGGTACGTGGTGTAGTACTGGGCCCCCCCGACGGGCGAGATCCGCAGGACGTTCGCCTCGGTGGCGTAATCGAAGATGTCGTGGTAGTACGCGGTCACGGTGAGGACGTCGTCGGGGGAGAGCTGGTTGCGGATCCCCAGCTCGTACTGCACGGCCGTCTCCGGGTTGAGGTCCGGGTTCCCCACGGGGAGCGACGACCGGACGCTCGTCCGGTTCAGCTTGGCGTAGACGAACTGCGGGCGGGGGAATTTCGAGAAATGCCCGTAGGAGAAAAAGAGCGACTGGTTGTCGGAGATCGGGTGGGAGATTCCAAGGCGCGGGCTCAGGCGCGCCTTGAACCTCCGGCCGAACAGGGAGAACGTGTCGTGGAGGTACTGCTCCCGGAGCCCCTGGCTGATGATGACGTTCGCGGAGGTGTCGCTGGCAATGTCGTCGACGTATTTCCCCGGCATCCAGTAGTCGAGCCGCGCGCCGAAATTCAGGATCATCCCGCTCATCGAGATGTTGTCCTGCGCGTAGAAGGCCCCCTGCGACGTGTACACGGTGTAAATGTCGTTGTCGTAGCCGAGCGGCTTCACCCACGGATCCAGCAGGTCGGCCATCTGCATGTGCTCGTAGCGTACCTCGAAGCCGGTCTTGAACTTGTTCCGTTCCGTGAAGAAGTGGGTGAGGTCGAACTTGACCGTGTATTCGTCCATGAAGTGGTCCGTCCAGACCGTGGGGGAGCCGACGTCGTAGAAGCCGTCTCCCGGCACGACGCCCACGGTGTCGCGGCCCACGTTGAAGTAGCGGATCGGATAGGTGACGATGTCCACCGGCTGGATGTACTCGCTGAAGGGCTTGCCGTTGGCGTCGCCGCGCACGTGGGCCGTGTACTTGCTCAGCCGGAGCTCAAAAAACGTCTGCTTGTTGAGCGTCTGCACCCAGGTGATGGTGTGGTTGATGTTAACCTGCGTGAACGTGTTGGCGCTGTCGGGGATGTACTGGAAGAGGTACTGGTACCCGGGGTTGGGCTCGACGTGCTCGAGCGTGGCCTCGATCGTCTGCGTGTTCTGGTCGATCACCACAGACTGGTTGTACATGTACGTGATCTTGGTCGTGCTCTCGGGTTTGTACGTCAGCTTCCCCATCCACGCCCAGTTGTTGCTCCGCCGGGGCGCCATCGAGGTCCCGCCGAATATGGAGGAGGTGAGCCCCCCGGGGGCTTCCACCTGCCAGCCGACCGGGCGGTTGTCCGCGCCCACCGTTTCCACCCACCGCGTATAGCCGTCGGTCAGGTTCGCGTTGAACGTCGCAAAGAACGTCAGCTGCCCCGGGATGGTAATCCCCAGCGCCGGCAGCACCTTCGCGGTGATCGGCTCCGGCCCGCTGAGCGTGCCCGTGTAGATATCCGTGTTCCAGTTCCCCCGGTACGCGGGGTTGCCGGGGTGGTCCGTCTTGTACGAAAACGACCCGTTGTACGTCTCCGCCCCGTCGCGCGTGGTGATGCTCACGATGCCGGACGTCGCCTGCCCGTACTCCGCGTTGTAGCCCCCCGTGATCACCTCCGCGTCCTGGATCGACTCCGGGCTGAGCTGGAGGCCGAACCCCGTGCCGGCGAGCGGATCCTGTACGGAGATGCCGTCGACCAGGTAGGCGTTTTCGGAGCCCCGCCCCCCCCGGATATGGATCGCGTTGTCGGCGAGCACGACGCCGGGCTGCAGGGCCACGAGGCCCTGGACGTCCTGGATCGCGGCGGCCCTGATGTCGGACTGCCCGACGTTCCTGCGGCTCGACGTCTCCTCGATGTCGAAGAGCGGCTTCTCCCCCACCACGACGACCTCCTGTCCCACCGCCAGGACGGTCTCCTCCATCTTCGCGCGGAACGTGTACGTCTTCCCCGCCTCCACGTCCACGTCCGTGAACTGCACGGTCTTGAAGCCCAGGAGCGACACCTCGAGCACGTAGACGCCCGGGTTCACATGTTCGACTCTGACGTTCCCGTCGAAATCGCTCGAGCCGCCGTAGTACGTCCCCTTCACCGTCACGTTGGCCCCCGGGAGCCCCTCCCCCGTCTTCGCGTCGACGACCTTCCCCTGGATGCGCCCCCTGTCCGCCGCCGGGACGTCCTGCGCACCCGCGCGGGAGACCAGGAGGAGCGCCGCGAGGGCGCACGCGATGTGTGCACTCGTGCGCATCAGAATCTCATCCTGTTGACCTTGTGGAGCGGGTTGAACTCCTGCAGGAACACCCTGTTGAAGAAGGCCTGGAGCCCCTCCGGGTTGCCGTAGACCGTGTTGTCCAGCAGGTGGAGCGGGAGGCCGATGAAGACGATCGTCCGCTGGCCGTCGACGGCGGCCAGGTTCGGCATGCCGATGTAGCGCGGCGGCGTGTTGGCGGTATCGGGCTGCAGGTGGTAGATGTAGCGCGCGTCAGACCGCCTGTAGATCGGCCGCATGAAGACGATGTGGTACGGCGCGGACCCGTTCAGGATGAACGCAAGCCTCGGATACGGGACTCCCCCGCCGGAGCTGTCGGCATAGAGCCTGTAGTTGACCGGTATCCGGGTGTCGGAGACCGACGGGTGGACGGGCGCCGGGAGGGGGGAGCTATCGATGCTGTCGATCGGCGCGAAGTCCTTGAACGCCGCGCGCGGATCGAGCCCGCTCTGGAACGTCGTCGAGAAGAGGACCTTCCCCCCGTTCTGCATGTACGTGAAGAGAGAGAGCTGTGCCGTGGCAAGGCTCGGGTACTGGTCCGTGTACCAGAAAATGTAGTCGTAGAGGAGGAACGTC
>DATJAS010000012.1:0-2209 GCA_035516035.1 Bacteroidota bacterium
GAGCAGAGGAGCGAGAAGTTCTTCAGCCCCTCCTTCCTGGCCTGGAACACCGCCATGGCGTTCGCCGGAGCCGTGGTCTCGAATCCGACGCCGAAGAACACCACGTTCCGGCCTGGATTCTCGCGGGCGATCTTCACGGCGTCCAGGGGAGAATAGACCATCCGGACGTCGCCCCCCTCCGCCTTCACCGTGAGGAGGTCCTTGCGCGACCCGGGGACGCGCAACATGTCGCCGAACGAGGTGAAGATGACGTCGCCGCGCGATGCGATCGCGATCGCCCGGTCGATGATCTCGAGCGGCGTGACGCACACGGGACAACCGGGACCGTGCACGAGCGTCAGGCCGGGAGGCAGGAGCGCCTCGATCCCGTACTTGACGATCGTGTGCGTCTGCCCCCCGCAGATCTCCATCAGCGTCCAGGGGCGCCTGGTCACGCTCCCGATCAGCCGGGCGAACTTCTTCGCCCCGTCGCTGTCACGGTACTCGTCGACGTATTTCATCTCTTACTCCTCTCCCAGTTCCCCCATTTCCCTGAGCATCTTCAGCGTTTCAAGCGCCTCCTCTTCATCCACCGTGCTGAGCGCAAAACCGACGTGCACGATCACGTACTGGCCGACCCGGACATCCGGGAGCCACTCCAGGCACACGTTCTTCTGGACGCCGGCGAAGCTGACGTTCCCCATGACAGGGGAGACCGAACGGTCGATCTCCAGCACTTTCCCCGGAATTGCCAGGCACATACCTCCTCCTTCTATGACTTCGTGACAGCCGCTGCAACCGTGATCTGACCGAGCGCGATGCCCCCGTCGTTGGGGGGGACACGCTGGTGCCAGTAGGGGCGGAACCCTTCTTCCGTGAGGCGCCGGACCAGCCGTTCCAGCAGGTAACGGTTCTGGAAACAACCGCCGCTCAGCACCACCCGCTCGCGGGCCACCCGGCGCGCCACCGCGACGGCCGCTTCCACGAGCCCGTTGTGAAACCGCGCGGCGATGAGCGGTGTCCCGGCGCCCCCGTCGATATCCTCAAGAAGCGCAGAGAGCATCGCTGACCAGTCCACGATGAGGCGCGGGTCTTCCGCCGTCTCGCCCGCGATCCCGGGCGCCGTGATCGTACACGCGTATCCTTCATTGACGTGAGGCGCGACCGCAAACTCCAGCGCCATTGCCGCTTCACCTTCGTACGAGCTCACCTGGCGCAGCCCCGCGAGCGAGGCGACGGCGTCAAAGAGACGCCCGGCACTCGACGTGAGAGGGGAGTTGATCCCCCGGGTGAGCATCGTGCGGAGCGTTGTGATCTCTCCGGGGCCGAACGACCGGAAAGGGGGAAGCGAGCGGAGCGAGAACGCCTCCACACCCAGGTGGGCGAACAGGAGCCCGATTGCCTGCCGCCGCGGCTCCCTGATCGCACTCTCACCCCCCGGCAGCCGGAACTGCCTGAACGATGCTGCGCGCTCGAAGGTCGGGCCGTCGGTGAGGAGGAATTCCCCTCCCCAGACGGACCCGTCGGGACCGTATCCCGTGCCGTCCCATGAAATGCCCAGGACTTCTCCCCGCAGGTTGTTATCGGCCATGCAGGCGGCAATATGCGCGTGGTGGTGCTGGACGGCGACGGCAGGGAGGCCCGACGTGCGCGCGAACCCGGAGGAAAGATAGTCGGGATGCATGTCAGACACAACTCGCATCGGGGAAACGTCGAACATGGCCGTGAGATCGGCGATGCTCCTGTGGAACGCCGCGAGCGACTGTTCCGTCTCGAGGTCCCCCAGGTGCTGGCTGATGAAGACGTTCGTTTCACGGGATACCGCCACCGTGTTTTTCAAGTGTGCGCCGACCGCGAGCATCTCCTCCGCGGGCGCCTGGAGCGCGATCGGCAGGGGGGCGAATCCCCTCGCCCTGCGCATAACCAGCTCGCGCCCGAGCATGACGCGCACGATCGAGTCGTCGGCATGGCGGACAATCGGCCTGTTGTGAACGAGGAATGCGTCCGCAATGGGGCCGAGCCGCGCGAGCGCTTCCTCGTCGTCGATGCAGATCGGCTCGTCCGAGAGATTTCCCGACGTGGCGACGACAGTCCGGGCGAGCGCCTCCAGGAGGAGGTGGTGCATGGGGCTCGAGGGGAGCATGATGCCGAGCGAAGGGTTGCCGGGGGCCACCGCGGAGGCCTCCCGGCCGGCTCCCTCAGGCACCCCGTCCCTGCGCTTCCCCAGGAG
>DATJAS010000013.1:0-4009 GCA_035516035.1 Bacteroidota bacterium
CAGGCGCAGGGCTACCGGTAGCGGCAGGGACGCTCAAACACGGATCAACCATCACATACCCGAAAGGAGACGCGGCATGAAACGGACGGCATCTGCAGTGTGGACAGGGGACCTCAAGAGCGGACAGGGAATGATGTCGACCTCGAGCGGCGTGCTCCGCGACACCCCCTATTCGTTCCTCACAAGGTTTGAGAACGCGCCGGGGACGAACCCCGAGGAGCTGATCGGCGCCGCGCACGCCGGGTGTTTCACGATGGCATTCTCGGGGGGTCTGAGCCGCGCCGGGTTCACGCCCGAGAAGCTCTCCACGAGCGCCGCGGTCACGCTGGAGCAGGTGAACGGAAACTGGACGATCACCGGCGTGCACCTGAACCTGACCGGGAAGGTCGCCCGCATCTCGCGCGAACAGTTTGCACAGATCGCCGCCGAGGCCAAGGCGAACTGCCCCGTGTCGCGCCTGCTGAAGGCCGACATCACGCTCGAGGCGAAGCTGGAGGGGTAGGGGTCAGGCTCCCTTGAAGTCGATGTACCCGCGCTCCACGTCGGTATCGACGAGCCGGACCTTCATCGTATGACCGACGTCCACGTGGCCCGCGTCGCTCACCAGCCGTCCCTCGACGGGGGGGGTGAAAATCCGCACCCACGTCCCTTTCTCCGAGGCGCCGGTGACGATGCCGTCGAACACCTGGCCGATCCGCGACTCGAGCAGCATCGCAGCGGCGGACTTCCCGACCTGGCGTTCCACTTTCTTGGCCGCGTCTTCCTCCTCGGTGCAGTGGACGGCAAGCGACTGGAGCTCGTCCTCTCCGTAGGCCGTGCCTTTCCCGGCGAGCGCCGCCTTGATGAGCCTCTGTGTGATCAGGTCGGGGAACCTCCTGTTGGGGGCGGTCGAGTGCGTGTAGTCCTTCACCGCCAGCCCGAAATGCCCGGGGGATATTCCGCCCGGGGGCTCGACCACGTATTCTCCCGGGCCCAGGAGCTTGATCACGCTGAGCGAGAGGTCCGGGAACCTCACGGGGTCAGCATCGCGCGATTTCACCAGGAACTCTTCGAGCGCCCGGGGATCGGGAACCGGCGGAAGAGTGAACCCCTTCCCCGCCGCGATTTCTACGATCCTGTCCCACCGTTTCGGCGTGCGGACGATCCGCCGCAGCGAGGCCACCTTCTTTGAAGCGAGGAAGCGCGCGCCGACGCCGTTGGCGGCGATCATGAAGTCCTGGATGATGTCCTTCGCCCTGTTCGTCGTGTCGAGCGCGAGATCGGTCAGCGTGTCCGCCTCGAACACGGGACGCGCCTCGATCGTCTCCAGGTTGAGTGCGCCGTGCTGGTGGCGGTTCGTTTTCAGCTTCTGCGCCACCGCGTCCTGCAGGCGGAGATTTGCGTCGAGGCCGGGAATCTTGCCTATCCCCCCGGGCATGGGACCCGTCCCTTCCAGCCAGGCCGCGACGGAATTGTAGGCGAGCTTCGCCTTGTTCCGCACGTTCGCCCGGTAGATATCGGAGGCGCCCGGGGACCCGTCCGTACCGACCGTGAAATCAATCACGATCGCCAGTCGGTCGCCATCCTCGTTGAGCGAGGTCAGGTCCGTCGAGAGCCGCTCGGGGAGCATCGGGAAGATTTCTCCCGCCGTGTAGACCGAAGTGGTATTGTACTTCGCGTGCTCGTCGAGCGCAGAGCTTTTCCCAACAAGAGCGTCCACGTCCGCGATCGCCACCAGCACGCGCGTGCTCTCCCCGCTCAGTGCCTCCGCCACGCTGAGCTGGTCCAGGTCGCGGGAATCGTCGTTGTCGATCGAGCACCAGAGGAGGCTGCGGAGATCTCGCACAGAAGCGTCCGACGACTGCGCCGGACCCGTGATACGGGCAAGCTCGTTGAGCGCTCTGGGCGGAAAATCGGGCTGAAGGCCTCTCTCGAGCATTACCCTGCGGGCAATGCGGCGGAGTATGGCTCTGTGCTGTTTGTCGTCAGGATCAGTCATGGGGATGGGCGTCGTGGTGTGGGGTTGTATGACGCCTCAGTATAGCAAAAGATGGAATCAGGAGCTACATTGGGTGGCGGAAAATCGAGATTGTCACGCCAAGGGGCGGCGCCTGCGGCGCCGCAGGCGCCGTGACGCAAAGAACGCGCTTCGCAGAAAACGCTCGTAATGACTGAGGGAGTGCACGACGACATGGAGCCTGACCAGAGATCGCATCTGCCCGTCCTGTTTTCCGGGCTGACCGGCGCGTGGATCGTCGTCAGCGCGCTCCCCATCCTCATCTGGCAGAAGGGGGCAATCCACCTCTTCATCAATCAGTTCCACACCCCCGCGGCGGATTTCTTTTTCGCGGTGATTACAAATCTCGGCGACGGATGGTCGATCGTCGCGCTCGTCCTCCTGCTCCTCTTCGTGTCATACCGCGCCTCGATTGAAATGGCGGCGGCGAATATCATCACGGGAATCAGCTCGCAGCTCCTCAAGCGGACGTTTTTCTCCGACGTCGTCCGCCCGTCGAAATACTTCGGCAATCTCGCCGACCTGCACACGGTGGCGGGCGTCCAGCTCTACGGGTACCAGAGCTTCCCATCGGGTCACTCGGCGACCGTGTTCACCACGTGTACGGTGATGTCGTTTCTCTGGGGGTCTACGCGAAACCAGGCGGGGTTCTGGGTCCTCGCAGTGCTCGTGGCGTTTTCACGCGTATATCTTTCCGAGCACTTTCTCCAGGACGCATGCGGCGGGAGTCTGCTGGGATTCCTGGTGGGTTTCGGGACGTCAGCGGCGTTCCGGCGCTGGGCGGACCGGACCCCGGCGGATCACTGGAGCCGCCGGTCACTCATTCATCGCCGTCGTGCCGCCTGAACCGGGAATTATCGCCGAGGGGCGCCCGCCGGAGGCCGGCGTGAGCGCGAACGTCGCGAGAACGGGGAAGTGGTCCGACACGATGACGCTCGGGCGCGAGGCCGCGACGGCTGCAACCCCGTTCATGCAGAAGAGATAATCAATGCGCATTGTCGGGGATTCCACCCGAAACGTGAAATCTCCGAAGACGTTGTTCGCCATGTACGCGTCCGTGGCAATCGCCCTGAGCCGGGAGACGGTGCGTGCCTCCGGGCAGGCGTTCAGGTCACCGCCAAAAATCACCGGCCCGCGCAGCGTGCTCAGGTAGTGCGCAAAGAACTCCGATTCCTTCGTCTGCTCACTGAACATGAACGCGCTCCACCGCAACGTCTCCCGCAGAGAGTGATCCTTCGGGCGCCCCGCGACAAATCTCACGGAGATCACGTGGACGTACTGGGAGTCGCTCCGCACCACCGCGTGGATGAATGTCCGGTGAGGGTGCGTCACGACCTCATCGGGATCATTCCCACCTGAGAGCGACGCCTCATGGCTCGGGAGCTCGACCTCCCTCCACCAGACCACAGGGAGGCGGGAGATGAGCGCCGTGCTGTTGGGGTGGCCCGCGATAAGCGTCCGGCCGCCGAGCCGCCTGCTCATCGCCCCTGCCTGCGCGGGATTGAGAACATGCTCGCCCAGGAAGATCACGTCGGCATCCAGACGGTCAATCGCGTCCATGACGTTGTCGACGCCCATGGCATAGTACTCTACATTCAGCGTCACCGCCCTGATCGCGTGCCGGGAGGCGATCGCCTGCTGGGAGAAGACTCCCCCCAGCGCCCCCAGTGAGACATCACCGTAAATGAGGAAAAACAGCGCCGCGCCCACGGCGGGGACCCAGAAGAGCCTGGCTCTCCCCGCCAGCGCAATCACAGACGCCGCAATGAGAGGAACGCAGAGCCAGAGGGGCGAGATGAAGTCCAGAATGAAGAACGGGGAATCCGGCGCGAACACACCGTCGTGGGCCAGAAGCGAAAGAAATGCGAGAATCCCCGTGAGTACTGTAATCGAAAGCGACGCGATGCGCAGCGAGGCCGAAACGATGGACAACAGCTTCTTCATGCAGGCTCCCTATAGATCGGAGTTACGTCTTTAGCGGGCGAGGACGCCGAGATAGACCGAATAGAGGAC
>DATJAS010000014.1:0-15240 GCA_035516035.1 Bacteroidota bacterium
ACAGATCCGCGCCGGCTCCATCGCCTGGTCGCTCCTTGCAGTCCGCGACAGCAACTCCCTCGTCGATGCCATCACCCCCGCGCAATTCGAGGAAGACGAACGGCTCCCCTACTGGGCGGACCTCTGGGCATCGTCGATCGCCCTGGCGTGCGCCCTGCGGGAGGGCGTGGGGCTCTCCGGCAAGAGCGTGCTCGAGCTCGGCTGCGGTCTGGGACTTGCCGGGATCGCGGCGGCCCAGGCCGGCGCCGTGGTTTGCATGACCGATTACGAGCCCGATGCGCTGGAGTTTGCCCGGTTCAATGCCGCACGGAACCTCTCGCCTGAAGAGCTCACACGCGTCTCGTTCCGGCTGCTCGACTGGCGCAACGCCGGGGAGACAGGATCGTTCGACATGGTGATCGGCGCGGATATCGTTTATGACAGGCAGAACTTCGGGACGATCCTGGAGTGCGTGCGACGACATCTGCGTCCCGGCGGTTCGCTCTCCATCGCGGACCCGGACAGGACGATCGGGAGGGACTTCATGCGCATGGCGGCAGGCGAGGGATTCCGCGTGAGTGAGCGCGCCGTAGCCGTGAACCATCGGGGAAGAGATCTGCGGGTCACGCTGGCCGATCTCACATACGGGGAAGCTGCATGAGCGCGGGCGGCCATACAGGTGCCGGGGGCCGCAAGGGTGCCAGGAGCCGCAAGGGTGCTAGTGGCCGCAAGCGTACCGGGGCACGCAAGGGTGCCGCAGGTCCCGCCGTGCCGGAGCGGATCTATATCACCGGGTTCATGGGGAGCGGGAAGAGCACTGTGGGGCCGCTCCTCGCCCGCGGGCTCGGCTATCAGTTCATCGACCTGGACGCGGTGATCGAGGAGAAAGAGGGGAGATCGATCCCGGAGTTATTCGACGCGCGGGGCGAGAGTGAATTCCGCGCAATCGAGCAGAGGGAGCTCGCCCTGCTCGAGGTCCGGGAGAGAATCGTGGTCGCGACAGGAGGGGGGGCGCTGACTAATCCTTCGACGCTCGATGTTGTGCGCCGCTCGGGCACACTCCTCTACCTGAACGTGGATCAGGAGACGCTCTTCAAGAGGCTCCGCGGCGTGCGCGGCCGGCCGATGATCTCGGATGCATCGGGGAGACCGCTCTCCGACGACGCGCTGCGGGAGAGAATCAAGTCGCTCTTCGCGGAACGCGAGCCCCTGTACAAAAGTGCGGATATCGTAGTTGACGGCACTTCACTCACCCCCGAAGCCACGGTAACCTCAATCCTCACGTCATTGCGAGCGTAGCGAAGCAATCTCGCAACTCCTTGCACTTCAATCAGTTAATCGGTACATTTTCTTCTTAGCAGGATTTACAATGCCAGCAAAACACGAAGAGCGCCTCCGCGCGATTCTTGGAAAATTCAAGGGGAAGAAGGTCGCGGTCGTGGGCGACGTCATGCTCGACCGCTACTACTGGGGATCCGTCCACCGGGTCTCCCCCGAAGCGCCCGTCCCCGTCGTCGAAGTGGATACCGAGTCCGTCCGCTTCGGTGGCGCGGCCAACGTGGCGAACAACATTCTCGCCCTGGGAGGACAACCCTTCGTCGTAGGCCTGGTGGGCGACGACCACCCGGCAGCCCTCTTCACGAAGATGATGCAGGAGCAGGGACTCGATACGTCGGGCATCGTCACCGACTCCTCCCGGCCGACCACCATCAAGACACGCGTCATTGCCGCCGGCCAGCACGTGGTGCGGATCGATAATGAGTCGAAGCAGGACTGTCCCGCCCCCCTCCAGGCCCGCCTGGTCGACGCCGTCAGGTCGAAGATCGCCTCTCTCGACGGCATCATCATCGAAGATTACAACAAGGGGACGATCACCCGCGATGTGATCCGCTCGGTCATTGCGATCGCCGCCGAGCATGGCAGGCCCGTCACGGTCGACCCCAAGTTCAACAACTTCTTCGAATACCGGGGGGTCACCGTCTTCAAACCCAACCGGCGGGAAGTGGAGGAAGCCCTGGGCGGAAAACTCCGGACCGTCGAGGACGTCGACCGCGCAGGGAAGCATCTCCTGGAGAAACTCGGGGCGCAGAACGTTCTCCTGACGCAGGGGGAGGAGGGGATGTCGCTCTACTCGGCGGACGGCGCCGTCAGGCACCTTCCCACTACCGCCGAGGTGGTCCAGGACGTCTCGGGCGCCGGCGACACGGTCATTGCCACGCTCACGCTCGCCCTCGTGTCGGGGGGAAAGATCGCCGAATCGTGCATCCTGGCGAACTGCGCCGGGGGCGTGGTGGTCGGCTCCGTGGGCATCGTCCCTGTCCTCCCGGAGCAGCTCCTTGAGAGCGCCCTCCGATGGATGGACGGGCGGGAGGATCCGCTCTGATGGGGAAGCTCATGTCGGTCTCATCGCTTGCCCGTGCTCGCGCGCGCCTGCGCAGGGAGGGGAAGCGTGTGGTGTTTACGAACGGGACGTTCGACATCATCCACAGGGGGCACGTTGAGTACCTGGCCGCCGCGCGGAGGATGGGCGATGTCCTGATCGTGGGACTCAACAGTGACGCATCGATCCGGCGTATCAAGGGACCGAAGCGCCCGATCAACAGGCTCGCGGACCGCGCCGCGGTGCTCTCGTCCCTCTCGAGCGTGGACTACGTCTGCGTTTTCGGGGCCGACACGCCGTACGCGCTGATCCGGCGGCTCGTTCCCGACGTCCTCGTGAAAGGCGCCGACTGGAAACACAAGGGAATCGTCGGGAGCGACGTAGTCGAGGGGGCAGGAGGCGTTGTCAGGACCGTCAGGCTCACGCCTGGCCGCTCCACGACGAACGTGATCGAACGCGTCCTGCACGCGTACGCCGGCGGGGAACGCTGACAGCTGCAGCGTCCGCCGGGGGAGGACCGTGAAGAAGCTCCGTACCATAGCGCTCTATCTGCTGATCGGGATCCCGGTCCTCGTCGGGGTCCTGGTCGCGATCACGCAGACGCAGACGTTCCGCAACAGGCTCCGCGCGGCCGCCCTGGCTGAGCTGGACTCCGTCGTCAACGGCACCGTCTCGATCGGGACGCTCCAGGGAGACCTCATCACCGGCTTCACGCTCGACAGCGTCGCGATCGACGTTGCCGGCGGTCCCTTCCTCAGGATTCCCCGGCTGGAGATCGCGTACAACATCTTTGCTCTGCCGGCAAAACGCATCTCGATACGGCGACTGACCCTCTCGCATCCCGCGATAACGCTCTACCGGCCGCGCGGTGGGGAGTGGAACCTTGCGGAGTTTCTCCGCGAAGCGCCGCGCGACACCACGGCGTCCCACCCCTTCACCTGGTCCATCGACGTCGAACGCTTTGAGATCCTGGACGGCACCGTTGCGCTCCTGGACTCTGCGTCGCTGGCGGACGAGGAGCACCCGGCGGTGGTGGCGGGGCCGGTGGAGTACCACGCCTTCACGCTCAGGGAACTCTACCTGGTGATGGCCGCAAACATCCGGCAGGAGACGCAGCGTGCCGTGATCGCCTCCTGTTCGTTTTCGTCGGCCTCCCCGGATTTCCGGCTCAGGATGCTCTGCGGCGTGTTCACCGTCTCCCCGACGGAGGCGAGGGTGGACAGCATGCGGATCATCACCGCGAAGACGAACCTGGCGATCGACGCGGCGCTCAGGGACATCGACGTTCGCCGCGGGCTCTCGCTCCGCACGCTGCAGTGGGCGCCCGTGGAGCTGTCGTTGCGCGCGCGGCCGGTGGACATCCGGGAGCTCCGGATGTTCCTCCCGCCGCTGGATTTTCTCGACGGCGCCCCCGAGATCACGCTGCAGGCGTCGGGAACGTTTGGCGACGTCGCGGTGAAACGACTCGACGTCCGGTTCGGCCGCTCCTCGCTCGCGCTGAAAGGGGGGATCACGAACCTCCATGATCCACGCCGGCTTGCGATGAACGTCAAGATCACCGAGAGCACGGCGGAGGCCACTGACGTGCAGGCGCTCCTCCCGGGTCTGGACCTGCCGGACCTGTCGCCGCTGGGCACGAGCACGCTCAACGTGGAGTACGAGGGAACTCCACTCGACTTCAGGACGAAATTCCTCGTTGAGACAGCCCTGGGGAGCGTCCAGTCCTCCGGCCTCAGGCTGACCATTGGAGGGCCCGCCACGCTCGCGTACGATGGAGAGGTGGGGTTCAGGAAGCTGGACCTCGCCCGCGCGCTCGATGACGACGGGCTCCGGAGCAGCCTGAACGGTACCGTGATCTTCAGCGGCAGCGGAGTGAACGCCCGGCGCCTCGAGTCGACGTTCGGCCTGGCGATCGACTCCTCCTCCTTCCGTGGTCTCCCCCTCACCGCCACCCGGGCCACTATCCACGGGTCGGAAGGGACGATCAGCGGGCGCGTTGATGTCTCGCTGGGCGACATGCGGGCAAGGCTCGGGGGCGAGCTCGTCCAGTCGCAGGGGAGCCCACCGGCGTTCCACGTGGAGGGGAACGTCTCCTCGCTGAACCTGGAGGACATTTTCCACGACACGAGCGACAACAGCGACATCACGATGAAGCTCGACGCCCGGGGATCGGGGCTCTCCTGGAGCACGGTCAACGGAGAAGCGACGCTTGATCTCTCCTCGTCGCGCTTCCGCGATTACACGCTGGACGAAGGGGCGTTCCACGTGGTGCTGGACCAGAAAGACACACTCCAGAAGCGGCTGGAATTCCGCTCGAACATTGCCGACCTGACGCTCACCGGCGCCTTTGACCTGAAGTACCTCCTGAACCTCGCATCGTTCGAGGCGGCGAGCGTGAAGGGGGCGATCGTCGATCGGATCGCGCTAATCGATCCCTCGCTTGCCAGCGGGTTCGACCGGGGCGTTATCGCCGCGCGCTCGCGCACGCTCGCCGCCTTGCCCCGCCGCATCGACGCGAAGTACGAGATCCGGCTGAAGGACCTGGAGCCTCTCTCCGCGGCGGCGGGGACGAAAAGCTTCGACGGCACCGGCCTCCTCACCGGATCGATCCGGGGGGGATACGCCGACCTCGCGTTGAGCTGCGACATGACGCTCGACGACTTCTTCTACGGCAGGGCCGACGCCGGCGTGCTCGTCGAGGACGGCAAGGTGAGGCTCGACGTCAGCTCGCTCACGCCCGATGCCCCGCTGGAAGGAGCGGTGGTTCGCCTGCAGGCGGCTGCGGGGAGGGTCCACATTAACAGGAACACGCTCGATAGCCTCGATATCGGCCTGAGCTACGGCCGGGAACGCGCGTCGTACGCCGCGAGCACAATCGTGAACGGCGACTACCGCCTGGGCTCGACCGGATCTGCGCGCGTGGACGAATCCAGCGTCACCGTGACGCCGGCGACGCTTGACGTGGCCTACAAGGACTACATGTGGCGCGCCGATCCAGGGGCGTCGTTCCGCGTGAACCATGTCGGCGCGGAGCTGACCGGCCTCGTCTTCCGGCGCGACTCGCAGGAGGTGGCCCTCAACGGATCGCTCGGCCAGGGGCGTTCGTTCGACGCGGCGGTCACGGGAAAGAACATCGACCTCGAGGGACTCAAGCACCTGATCGGCGGCGCCGAGGCCCCGGGTGAGCCGAAAGCGTTTACCGGGAACGCGCAGGTCACGCTGAAGGGTTCGGGCACGCTCGCCGACCCCGTCATGACCGCGACGGTCGATGCCGACAGCGTCACGTTCCGCTCGCTCCCCTTCGGACGGCTTTCGGCCGATCTGAAGTACCGGGACCGCGTGGTCGAGGGACACGTGCGGCTTGTCGAGCCGGGCAAGCCGGCGGACGCGCCCCCCGTCATGACGGTGGACGGGACGCTCCCGCTCGATCTCCGCATGGAGAAAACCGGCGAGGACACCGCCGAACCCCCCATGAACCTCCGCGTCCTCTCGCACGGCGTGCAGATGAGCATCCTGGAGCCGCTCCTGCACACGTTCAAAGAGCTGACGGGGGTCATGTCCTGCGATCTCACGCTGAGCGGCACGCTGAGCGATCCCGCGTATGCGGGGACGCTGGGAATTTCAAAATGCTCGTTCATCTTCCTCCCGAACAACATCCGGTACACGCTCGACGGAACGTTCGCCCCGGAGGGGGAACGCATCAGGGTGGTCGATTGCGTCATCAGGAACGTTCCCGAGGACGTCCGCGCGGGACGGGAAGGCGTGGTCCACCTGGGCGGTGACTTCTCCCTGCGCAACCTGCGGCCGGGTGATTTCAACCTGACGGCCGACGGGCGGCTCCTGGTGGTGAAGGAGACGACGGAGAAATCCTCCCTCGCGGTCTATGGCGACCTCTTTGTTGAGATCGGTCCCGGTCCGCTTCATTTCACCGGGGAAATCGAGAGCTCCCTCTTGAAAGGGTCCGTGTCGATCCGGAATTCCTCGCTGATCTTTCCACCCACGCAGGCGCAGGTGGCCGAAGAGTCTCCGCAATCCGTCCGGCTCCTCTTCGTGGACGATACCCTGAAGGCCGAAAAAAAGCCTGAGCGGGCGCTGATCGCGAAGTACTTCGCGGAGCCCTCGGACACCGCCGCGGCCAGGGCGGCCGAACGCATCCGCTCGAAGTCGTTCATGGACGGCCTCAGGTACGATCTCAACATCGGCGCGAGCGGTGGGAATACCGAGATCCGGATGATCTTCAACCCGATCACGAACGAAGAGCTGGTTGCCGCCCTTGATGGGAAGTTCACGATCACCGGTGACGGCAGGATATGGACGGGCGACCTGACCATCGCGCGGGCCTACTACAACTTCTTCAAACGGTTTGACGCCACGGGGAGCATCCGGTACACCGGCGATTTTCTCAACCCGGAAATGAACATCGTCGCGACCTACCAGGGGACGCGCGCGCTCGACACGTCGGCCACCGGCGCGCCGGGCGCGTCGGAAAAGGTCGTCGTCACGGTCAAGATCACGGGGACCCGCAAAGCGCCGAAGGTCGATTTTGCGATGACGATCAACGACATCGACTACATGAACTACACGGGCCCGAAGTCCAACGACATCCAGTCGGACGCCATCGCGTTCATCGTGGCGGGGAATTTCCCGATGAGCCAGCGCACCAGCCTGCCGGGACAGGTCCAGTCGACCGCATCGAATTCGCTCCTTAGCGGAGCGTCGTCGGTGCTCACCGGCCGGCTCACGGAACTTCTCCGGGCGCAGGGGCTGGACATGAACGTCGATTTGAACGTCGCGGGGAAGGAGGCCACCGAGCTGCGGCTGAGCGGCACCGTGCTCAACGGCTACCTCCATTTCGGCGGGACGATCCTCAACGACCCGCTGGCAAACGCCAACATCAGCATCCTCTACTCGCTCGGCACGATATTCGACGCGCCCACGCTCCAGAACCTGATGCTCGAGCTCGAGCGACGCGTGGAGCCCGGCACACTCGGCAACGCCAACGACCTCAGGCGGATCAACTCCGCGCGGGTCTACTATCGCTTTTCATTCTGAACGGAGACAGTTATCGCACAGCTTAAGCAACGCGTACTTGCGTACCTCGCGGCGCACAAAACCGCCGTCACAGTGAAGGACCTGGCGTCGCACGTCCGGGTCAAAGGCAAAGACGAATTTCGCGCCCTGCGCGATCTCATGGACGACCTCGAGCGGAGGGGCGTCGTCGACGCCGACGATCGCGGCCGGTTCACATACGCCCGGAAAAAGGAGAAACACGCCTCAGGCGGGAAGCCCGCCGGGGGAAAATCGGCCCGTGCCTCGGGCCGCATCACCGGGACGCTCTCGATGAACCGCCGCGGATTCGGTTTCGTGGCAGTGGAGGGGGAAGAAGAGGACATCTACATTGCCCCGAAAAACCTCCACACCGCGCTCCACGGCGACGTCGTGGAAGTCGTCCGGTTCGCCGGGCGGGCCGGCAGGGGGCGGGCGCGCGATGACGAGCGGCCCGAGGGGGAGGTCGTCGCCATCGTCGAGCGGACGCTTGTGACGGTGACCGGCCGGCTCGAGGCGGGACGCTCGTCCTCGTTCGTCGTCCCCGACGACGAGCGGATCGCGCGCGACATCTACGTTGCCCGCGAGGATACGCTGGGCGCAAAGCCCGGCGATAAGGTCGTGGTCCGCCTCATGGAATGGACCGACGAGCATCTCAACCCCGAGGGCACAGTGACCGAGGTGCTCGGCCCCTCGGGCGATGCACGGGTGGAGGTGCTGAGCGTCGCGCGTACGTTCGGCCTTCCGGAGCACTTTCCCCCGGAGGCGGAGAACGAGGCCGCCGCGTTCAGTGCCGCAATCGGCCGCACGGATATCGCAGGGCGGATCGACTGCCGTGCCATCACCACTGTCACGATCGATCCCGAGGACGCGAAGGATTTTGACGACGCCGTCTCGTATGAACCCCTTCACGGGGGCGGGTGGCGCCTCGGCGTGCACATCGCTGACGTCAGCCATTATGTCCGCCCCGGCACGGCGCTCGACCGTGAGGCGTACGCGCGGGGCACGAGCGTCTACATGGTGAACGAGGTCGTGCCGATGCTCCCGGAGCGTCTCTCGAACGACCTCTGCAGCCTGAAGCCCGACGTCGACCGCCTCACGTACAGCGTGTTCATGGACGTCGACCCGGCGGGGACAGTGACGGATTACAGGATCGGCAAGAGCGTCATCCACAGCGCCCGGCGATTCACGTACGAAGAGGTCCAGCGCGTGATCGAAACCGGGAAGGGAGACCACGCGGCGATCATCCTCCCCCTCTTCCAGCTCTCGAAGGTGCTCCTCAAGCGGCGCAGGAAAAATGGGAGCCTGGACTTCGACACCGGGGAGGCGAAATTCCAGTTCGACGCGGAGGGTCTTCCCTCCCGGATCATCAAGAAGATCCGCCTGGACGCGCACCGGCTCATCGAGGAATGCATGCTCCTGGCCAACCAGACCGTGGCGCGCCATATCGGCGCCCGGAAAAAGGAGACCGAGGTCAGGCCCTTCATCTACCGCGTGCACGACCTCCCGGATCCGGTCAAGCTCCAGGAGCTCGCCGGGTTCGTCAAACAGTTCGGCTTTTCACTCGATGCGAAGAACGGCGTCTCCTCGCGCGAGCTGCAGAAGCTGCTCGACCGTGTCGAGGGCTCGGAGGTGGAGAACGTGATCAACGAGGTCGCTCTCCGGTCCATGGCCAAGGCGGTCTACGCAACGAAAAACATAGGCCACTACGGGCTGGCGTTCACCCACTATACCCATTTCACCTCTCCCATCAGGCGCTACCCCGACCTCGTCGTCCACCGGCTCCTGGAGGAGTACGACCGCCCCGTGCAGGGGGGGCGCCTCGAAGAGATCCGCAAAACCCTCCCCGACGTGGCCCGTCAGTCCTCGGAACGGGAGCGACTGGCCGCGGAGGCCGAGCGGGCCAGCGTCAAGGTGATGCAGGTCGAGTACATGAAAAGGCACGTCGGCGACGAGTTTGCAGGGGTCATCACCGGTGTCACCAATTTCGGCCTTTTTGTGGAGATCAACGATCTCCTGGTCGAGGGGATGATCCCCCTGAGGGACCTGACGGACGACTACTATATATTCGACGAAAAGAAGTACTCGATACGGGGGCGCTCCCGGGGCAAGGTCTACCGCTTGGGGGATCCCCTTCGGGTCCAGGTTCTTTCAGTCGATCCCGGCTCCCGGAAGATCGATTTTCAGATCGCCGGCTGAGCCCCCGGGGCCCGCACCGGGGGGCTTTTAAACCAAACCGGGCGCTTGTGTGTTTAATTAAATGGTCGCATGCGCCCTCCCGGGCGCGGGGGAGGGGCCTGTTTTGGCGTCAAAGGACGTATCGCGATTGCCCGGTAGCAGGGGGTTCTGTACATTGGTAACGAGCGTCCGGCGTGCCTCACCGGTGCCGGCGTCACTTCATTCAGCGAGGGGGATATGAAAGCGTTCGACAGGGTTGCCGCCCGCTGGGCGGCGGCTCTCCTGCTGTGCGCCGTCGCCACCGTGGCCGCACGGGCGCAGGATGAGATCTTCGGGAGGAACAAGGTCCAGTACACGCATTTCCACTGGTCCTACATCCAGACCGATCACTTCGACATCTACTTCTCCGACGGCGGCCAGTACCTCGCGGAGTTCACCGCCACGGCGGCGGAATCCGCCTACACCTCGATCAGCAAGTCGTTCCGCTACCAGCTCGTCAACCGCGTTCCCATCATCGTGTACAACTCCCACAACGACTTCCAGCAGACAAACGTGGTGAGCGAGTACCTGGAAGAGGGGATCGGCGGCGTCACGGAGCTCTTCAAGAACCGGGTCATCCTCCCCTTCGAGGGGGAGTACAGCAAGTTCCGCCACGTGATCCACCACGAGCTGACCCATGCCGTGGTCAACGACATGTTCTACGGGGGCTCGATCCAGTCGATCATCTCGAACAACATCACGCTCCAGCTCCCCCTCTGGTTTAACGAGGGGCTTGCCGAGTACGAGTCGCTGAAATGGAACACGGACTCCGACATGTTCATGCTCGACGCCACGGTGCACGAGTATCTCCCTCCCATCAGCCGCATGGACGGGTACATGGCCTACCGCGGCGGGCAGGCGCTCTGGTGGTACATCGCGGGCAAGTACGGTGACCAGAAAGTCGGCGAGATTCTCAACCGGATCAAGAGCACGCGGAGCGTCGAGGCGGGCTTCCGCGGCTCGCTCGGCCTCACGATGGAAGAGCTGAACGACAGGTTCCAGAAGGAGATGAAGGTCATCTACTGGCCCGACATCGCCAAGCGGGAGGAGCCCGTGGACTACGCCCGCCGCCTGACGGACACGCGGAAGGACGGTTCGTTCTACAATACGAGCCCCGCCATCTCCCCCCAAGGCGACAAGGTCGCGTACATCTCGAACAGGGACGAGTATTTCGACGTCTTCATCATGAACGCGACGGACGGGACCGTCCTCCAGAAACTGGTGGACGGGCAGACGACGAACAATTTCGAGGAGCTCCACCTGCTGACGCCGGGCATGAGCTGGTCGCCCGACGGCAGGCGCATCGCGCTCGCGAGCAAGGCCGGTGAGCACGACGCCATATTCCTGATCGACGTGGCTACCGGCGCCCAGGAGGAGCTGTCGTTCGACCTGGACGGCGTCTTCTCGGTCGAATGGTCCCCGAAAGGGGACGAGATCGCGTTCGTCGGCAACACGGCGAGCGAGTCCGACGTCTACGTCTACAATCTCAAGACGAAGGAGCTCGTCAACCTGACGGACGACATCTACAGCGACCAGCAGCCCGCCTGGTCGCCCGACGGGAAGAAGATCTACTTCTCCTCCGACCGCGGCGACGTGCTGTCGCACGATTCGACGGACATCCGCTTCCACTACTACAACAGCTACGACCTCTACTCGATCGACGTGGCCACGCGCGACATCGAGCGGCTCACCGACTGGAACCGGAGCAACCAGGGTTCGCCGGTCGTCTCACCCGACGGGAAGAAGATCCTCTTCGTATCGGACAGGAACGGCATCAACAACATCTACGCGATGGATCTCGAGAGCGGAAAGTGGCGCCCCATCACCAATTCGCTGAGCGGCGTCTACCAGCTCTCCCTCTCGCACGACGGGAACAAGCTCGTCTTCTCCTCGCTGATCAACGGGGGATTCAACCTCTTCCTGATGCGGAGCCCGTTCGACCGCGACATCAAGATCGCGGAGCTGGAGCCGACGGAATTCTTCAAGGCGCTTTATCCTCCGTCAAAGGAGGAGAAGCCCGTGGCCGTGAAGGGGCCGGACACCTCGCAGCACGCGCAGGCCCTCGCGTTCCTTCGTGACACGTCCGCGCACGCAGGTGCAGGGATCGCCGATACGTCGCGCGCGCTTGCCGCGAAGGGGACAGCCGCCGCGGACACGACGCGCGTCTCCTCTGCGAAAGGCGCAGCCGATACCACGCGCGTGGCGACCGCCGGTGGCAAGTCTGCCGCGGCAGATACCGCGATGTACGGGAAGGACGTGCAGATCGATTTCAGCAACTACGTCTTCAATAACTCGTATGCCGACGTGGTCCCGAAGGACTCCACGATCCAGAAGCTCCCCCGGATCACCGACAACGTCGATAAAGAAGGGCACTACAAGGTCAACAAGTACAAGCTCAACTTCACCCCCGACATCGTCTACGGCAACGCCGGGTACGACACGTTCTACGGCGTGACGGGCTCGACCATCATGGCGTTCAGCGACCTGATGGGGGATCACCAGATCATCTTCTCGACGAACCTGCTGCTCGACCTCAAGAACAGCGACTTCGCGCTGCAGTACTACTACCTCCCGAACCGGATCGACTGGGGATTCGGCGGGTTCCACAGCGCCCGCTTTATCGCGCTCGACGACCAGTACGGGGGGAGCATCTACCGCTTCCAGACATACGGGGCGACGGTCTCGGCGATGTACCCGATCAACCGGTTCGACCGCTTGGAGATGGGGATGAACTGGTTCTCGATCTCCAAGGAGAACATGGAGGTGACCGACGCGCCTGCAGAGAACCTGACCGTCGTGGTTCCCCAGCTCTCGTACATCCACGATACCTCGCTCTGGGGCTACACCGCGCCGATGCTTGGCTCCCGCTACAAGTTCTCACTCTTCGGGACTCCGAAATTCGGCGCGAGCGGGATCAGCTTCGTCAACGTGACGGGGGACTACAGGACGTACGTGCGGCTTGGCCGGAACTACAGCCTCGCCTTCCGCTTTGCAGGCGGCGGGAGCTTCGGGGGGGATCCCCAGACGTTCATCGTCGGCGGGACTTCCAACTGGATCAACAGGACGTTCACGAACGATTTCATCCCGCTGACCCGGGCCTCCGACTACATCTTCCTGGAGGCGGGAGTGCCGCTGCGCGGCTACGACTACAACGCAGAAATCGGCTCGAAGTACGGGCTGTTCAACTTCGAGTTCCGCTACCCCCTCTTCGCGTTCCTGCAGGCGGGTCCGCTCCCCATCGGGTTGCAGAGCATCGCGGGTGTGATGTTCTTCGACATGGGCTCGGCGTGGGACAGGGGGCGTGACTACGTGGCGTTCACGCACGACGACCAGGGCAACCTCGTCTCGCGCGACCTGTTGATGGGCATGGGCACCGGCGCGCGGATCTTCTTCCTCGCGTTCCTGGTCCGCTTCGACATCGCCTGGGCCTGGGACGTCCACGCCTTCTCAGCGCCCAAGTACTACTTCTCGCTCGGCACGGACTTCTAACGAAAAAGGGCACCCCCGGGTGCCCTCCGTGTCATCGCGAGGCCGCGCTGTCATTGCGTCCCTCGCGACGAAGCAATCTTACGCGCCGTTCTCCGGCGCCACGAGCGCTCCTCAATTTAGCGGCAGCGTCACCGTAAACACCGACCCCTTCTGCACCTCGCTATCCACGGTGATCGTCCCCCGGTGCAGTTCCGCGATCCACTTGGCGATTGAGAGCCCGAGTCCGGTTCCCCCCATCTCGCGCGAGCGCGCCTTGTCCACCCTGTAGAACCTGTCGAAAATCCTCGAGATATCCGTCGGGGGGATCCCGATGCCGGTGTCCCTCACGCGGAAGACCGCCGACCCGTTTTCCCTCTCCAGCACGAGTGAGACCTTTCCTCCCGCCGGTGTGTACTTGATCGCGTTGTCGATCAAATTCAGGAAGAGCTGGCGGAGCCGCAGGCGATCGCCCACGATCATGATCGGCGTCGCCGCATCGAGGCTGACGGCGATATGTTTCTCCGAGGCGAGCACAGTGCTGTCTTCGAAAAGCTCCTCCAGGAGGGCCTTCATGTTGATTTCGGAGAAATCCGGGCGGTAGAGCCCCCGGTCCGCCTTGGCGAGCGTCAGGAGGTTGTCGATGATCGAGGTGAGCCGCATGATCTCCTCGAGCGTGCTTTCCAGCACGCGACGGTAGCCTTCGGGCGTCTTCGGGCTCCTGAGTGCCAGCTCGATCTCGCCGCGGACGATCGTCAGCGGCGTCCGCAGCTCGTGCGATGCGTCTGCGGAGAACTGCCTGACCTTGAGGAACGACTCGTGCAGGCGGCGGATCATGTCGTTGATGGTGTGCGTGAGCCGCTCGATCTCGTCGTCGCTCCCCGTGAGGGGGAGCGACTTGTCGAGGCTCTCGGCCGTGATGCGGCGCGTGCGCCTGGTTATGTCGTCCACCGGCGCAAGCGATTTCTTGGCGAGCGCGAATCCGCCGAAGATAGAGACCGCGAGCGCGATGGGGAAGAGCACGAGGAATATTGCGTAGAGGCTCTGCAGCAGGTCCCGCACCTCCGAGAGCGGGTAGCCGACCAGGTAGGTGTAGGCGTTGTCGCGCGCGAGCGCGATGCGCACCGGCTCTCCGTTCAGCCAGCCCGTGGTGAGCACCGATGCGTTCACCCCGACGGTATCGGCGAACACCAGGCTGTCGGTCCCCAGGTTGTACGACCGGTAGATGATCGTCCCCGTGTTGTCCGTGAACTGGATGTAGATCTTCTTCGGGCTCTGGAGCGTGTGCTTGAAGATCTGGTTCCAGATCTCATCCGCCTCCTCGGTGGTGTCCTTTCCCGCGGCTTCGTGGCCTGCCGCAATCTGGCCGGCCTTTCTGCGGATCATCGTGTCGATGGCCCGGCGGCCCGGCTTCACCTTGGATTCCTGCGGCTGGATGAACTCCCGGACCCAGCGAACCTCGTTCTTCAGTGAGAGGTCGAGGTTCTCGGAGAGCGTGTTGCTCGTGTAATAGTATGACAGGACGCCGAACAGGAGCATCGTCGAGAACACGAGGAGCGTGTACCAGACGGTGAGCCGCGCCCGGATGGATGGTATACGCAGTTTCACGACTCATTCCTCGCGGAGGGCGTAGCCGACCCCCCGCACGGTGTGTATCAGCTTCCCGTCAAACCCCGACTCGATCTTCGACCGGAGATGATTGATGTACACGTCGATCAGGTTCGTCCCCGTGTCGAAGTTGTACTCCCAGATGTGCTCCGAGATGATCGACCGGCTCAGCACGCGCTCCTTGTTCCGCAGAAAGAACTCCAGCAGCGCGTACTCCTTCGCGGTGAGATCGATCGTCCTCCCCGCGCGCTTCGCCTTGTGCGTGATCGTGTCCAGCTCCAGGTCCGCAATCGTCAGGACCGTGCTTTTCTCCAGCGCGCCCCGGCGGAGCAGCGACCGGATGCGGGCGAGCAATTCCGCGAACGCAAACGGCTTCGTCAGGTAGTCGTCCGCCCCGCTGTCGAGCCCCGACACCTTGTCCTCCGTGCTGGTCTTGGCGGTCAGCATCAGTATGGGCGTCGATCCGCCGGACCTGCGGTAGGAGGTGGTGAGCTGAAGACCGTTCATCCGCGGGAGCATCACGTCGACGATCAGGAGATCATACG
>DATJAS010000015.1:0-15395 GCA_035516035.1 Bacteroidota bacterium
GTGGGGGCGATCATCCTGTCGACCGGGTTCAAAACGTTCGACGCGAAGCGCATCCCGTACTACGGGTACGGGAAGTTCCCGAACGTCTACTCGTCGATCGAGGTGGAGCGCCTGGTGAACGCTTCCGGGCCCACATCCGGCGAGCTGATCCTGAGAGACGGGAGAAGGCCGAAGACGGTCGGCATCATCCATTGCGTGGGCTCGCGCGACAAGAACACGAACCGCTGGTGCTCCCGCACCTGCTGCATGTATTCCCTCAAGCTCGCCCATCTCCTGAAGGAACATTCCCACGCGGAGGTGTACAACTTCTATATCGACATCCGGGCCGCGGGGAAGGCGTACGAAGAGTTTTACGACAAGCTCCTGGAGGAAAACATCCACTTCATCCGGGGGCGCGTGGCCGAGGTGACGGACTGGTGTGCGCGGCCCGAGGAGAAGGGGAAACTGATCATCCGCGTCGAGGACACGATGATCGGCGTCGTCCGGCGGGTGCCGGTGGACATGGTGGTGCTGGCCGTGGGGATGGAGCCCAACGCCGACGCGCAGGACGTGCGGCGCATGTTCAACATCTCCTGCTCCACCGAGGGGTTCTTCCTGGAGCGCCACCCGAAGCTGGCGCCCGTGGACACGTTCACGGACGGCATCTACATCGCCGGGGCCTGCCAGGGACCCAAGGACATCCCTGACTCCGTGGCGCAGGCCGGCGCGGCCGCGGCGCAGGCGCTCTCGCTCATCGACGCGGGGGAAGTCGAGCTGGAGCCGAACACCGCCTACGTCGTCGAGGAAGACTGCTCGGGGTGCAAGTCGTGCCTGGCAATCTGCCCCTACTCGGCGATCAGCCGCGACGAGGCGAAACAGAAGGCGGTCATCAACGAGGCGCTCTGCAAGGGATGCGGTACGTGCGTGGCCACATGTCCCTCCGGGGCGATCAGGCAGAACCTCTTCGAGGACGAGCAGATCTTCAGCGAAATCCGGGGGCTCCTCGAGGCGGACGAACCTATTCTCACGGGAGGTGAGGCATGACGACCACGGCCGAGCAGGCAAACGGCTGGGAGCCGCGCATCGTCGCGTTCTTCTGCAACTGGTGCACGTACACGGCGGCCGACCTCGCGGGGGTCTCCAGGTTGCGCCACGCCCCGAACGCCCGGATCATCCGGGTCATGTGCTCGGGGCGGCTCGATCCGCAGTTCGTCCTCGACGCGTTCGCGCGGGGAGCGGACGGGGTCCTGGTCGGCGGCTGCCACCCGGGCGACTGCCACTACATGGAGGGGAACTATAAGGCGCTCCGCCGCGTCCGCCTCCTGGAGCGGATGCTGGACGGCATGGGGATCCACCGCGACCGGTTCCGCCTGGAGTGGATCTCGGCTTCGGAGGGAGAGAAGGTGAAAACCACGATCAACGACATGGTGGCGCGCGTCCGCGCGCTGGGGCCGCTTGCGCTCCCGGCGAAGTTCGCGGACTGGGACAGGGAGATGGACGAGCTGGAGCACGCGGTCGCCGCCCAAACGGAGGACGTCCATGCCTGACAAGCCGAAAGTCGCATTTTACTGGTGTGCCTCGTGCGGCGGGTGCGAGGAGTCGATCGTCGACCTTGCCGAGGACATCCTGGGCGTCGTGGCCGCGGTGGACATCATGTTCTGGCCGGTCGCGATGGACTTCAAGAAGAGCGACGTCGAAACGATCGCGGACGGCGGGCTCCTCGTTGCGATGATCAACGGCGCGGTGCGCACGTCGGAGCAGGAGGAAATGGCGAAGCTCCTGCGGCGGAAGAGCACGCTCGTCGTGGCCTACGGCTCCTGCGCGCACATGGGAGGAATCCCCGGCCTGGCGAACCAGTTCGACCGCGAGCAGATCATGAAGTACGTCTACGAGGACTCCCCCTCGACGGTCAATGCCGATCACGCCCGGCCCGTGCCGGCGACGGGAAACGGCGGCCCCACGCTCCCCGCCTTCCGCTCCATGGTCCGCGCGCTCGACCAGGTGATCGACGTCGACTATTATCTCCCCGGATGTCCCCCCGTTCCCCGGATGCTCAAGGCGGCGATCGGGACGCTCCTTTCAGGCAAACTCCCCCCGAAGGGTACCGTCCTCGGGCCTGACACCGGGCTCTGCGAGGAGTGCCCGCGGAAAGAGACGAAGCCGGCTGACCTGTCGTACACCGCGTTCCACCGCCCCCACGAGGTCACTATCAAGGAGGAGAAGTGCCTCCTGGCCCAGGGCGTCGTCTGCATGGGCCCGGCGACGCGCGGCGGATGCGGCGCGCAGTGCATTGCGGGCAACATGCCGTGCACTGGGTGCTTCGGCCCGACCTCCCGCGTGAGAGACCAGGGAGCGAAGATCCTCTCGGCGATCGCCTCGTCCGTCGCAGCGAAGGACACCGAAGGCATCGACCGGACGCTCGCGACCATTCCCGACCCGGTCGGGACGTTTTACAGGTACGGACTCCCCGGCTCGCTGCTCCGCCGGAAGATCGCAGACCACAACTAGCGAAGGACTTGTGCCATGCCCACCGGCGCACAACAGACGCTCCCGCGCAGGATCACCATCGACCCCATCACGCGGCTTGAAGGCCACGGGAAGATCGACATATTCCTTGACGCAAAGGGAGAGGTTGAAAAGGCGTTTTACCAGATCCCGGAGCTCCGGGGGTTCGAAGTCTTTTCGCTCGGCAGGCCCGCGGAAGACATGCCGCAGATTACGAGCCGTATCTGCGGCGTCTGCCCCACCGCCCACCACATGGCCGCCACGAAAGCGCTGGACGACCTCTACCGCGTCGATCCCCCTCCGACGGCGAAGAAGGTCAGGGAGCTGATTTACAATACGTTCATGCTCGAAGACCACGCCCTTCACGTCTACATCCTGGGGGGGCCGGATTTCATCGTCGGGCCCGATGCCCCGAAGGCGAAGCGGAACGTCCTCGGCGTCATCGAGACGGTCGGGATCGAGACCGGGAAACGCGTGATCACCATGCGAAGACGCCTCCGCGAGCTGATCGCCCACCTGGGAGGGAAGGTCATCCATCCGGTCTTCGGGCTCCCGGGCGGCGTCGCCAGGGGCGTCTCGCCGGATGAAATTCCCGCCCTGAAGTCGCTGGCCGACGACGCGGTGGCGTTCGCGCTCTTCACGCTCGAGGTGTTCAGGAAGATCGTTCTTGCCAACGACAAGTACGTTGCGCTCATCACGTCCGACGCCTTCACGCACCATACCTACTCGATGGGGCTCGTCGACGCCGCCAACAAGGTGAATTTCTACGACGGCACCGTCCGCGTCACGGACCCGTCGGGGAAGGAGTTTACGCGGTTTGCCCCGGGCGAGTACCTCGACACCGTCGCCGAGCACGTGGAGCCCTGGAGCTACGTGAAATTCCCGTTCCTGAAGAAGGTCGGCTGGAAGGGATTCACGGACGGCCCGGACAGCGGCATCTACTCGGTCGCCCCCCTTGCCCGGCTCAACGTTGCCGACGGCATGGCAACGCCCGAAGCCCAGAAGGCATACGAGGAGTATGTTGCCACGCTCGGCGGGAAACCGGTGCACCACACGCTCGCGAACCACTGGGCGCGCGTTATCGAGATGATACAGGCCGCGGAGAAGATCCGCGAGCTGGCGGCCGACCCGCTGCTCACCGGGAAGGAACTGCGGACGCTCCCCACAGAGAAACCGACGCGCGGCATCGGCATCGTGGAGGCGCCCCGTGGAACGCTCATGCACCACTACGAGACGGACGAGAAGGGGCTGATCACGAAGGCGAACCTGATAGTCGCCACGCAAAACAACGCCGGACGGATCTCGATGAGCGTCGAAAAGGCGGCCCGCGCCCTGATCCACGGAGGGAAGGTGGACGACGGTCTGTTGAACAAGATCGAGATGGCGTTCCGCGCCTACGACCCGTGCAATGCCTGCTCGACGCACGCACTGCCCGGCCAGATGCCGCTCACGATCCGCCTGCGCAATGCGGCGGGCGACGTGGAGAAGGTGATCGAGCGGTGACGGACGCCCCGGCCCGGCGGGGGGAGACGCTCCTCCTCGCACTCGGCAATCCCCTCATGGGGGACGACGGCGTCGCACTCGTTGCCGCGCGCGCCCTCCGGAGACGATACAGGGAGAACGTCGACATCTGCGAATCGCCCGTGGCCGGCTTCGCGTTGCTCGACCTCCTCACCTCCTATCGCAGGGCGCTGATCATCGACGCCTCCCGGACGGGGAGAGTCCCCCCGGGCACAATACGCGAATTCACCCCTTCCGACTTCAGCCCTGACGCCACCGCCTCCCCCCACTACGCAGGGCTTCCCGATGTCCTCGCCCTGGGCAGGACGCTCGACATTTCCCTCCCGTGTGAAATCCGCATCCTCGGCATGGAGATCGACGAAATGGACCGCCTCCATGAAGGACTCGGACCTGTTGCGGCGGGTGCACTGCCGGAGTTCATCAAGCGCACATCGTCGATCCTGGATAGCTGGGTCCTGGAGTAGAACGCCCCGTTGTTGATTTGGCCTTGCCGAATATGTACTATACGGGGTAGCCAAACGAAACCGTGCCGGCACTCCACTCCATATCGCTTATTACAGAGAGCGAGCCGATGCGTGCAATTATTTCGCACATCGACTCGATTTCGGGTTCTGATTCCTCCGTCCTGCTGATTGGCGAAACCGGCGTCGGAAAGGAGCTTGTCGCCGAGTACATCCACCACACGAGCGTCCGCGCGCCGAACCCGCTGATCAAGGTCGGGCTTGCCGCACTTCCCCCCGAGCTCCTTGAGACAGAGCTGTTCGGCCATGCGCGCGGGGCGTACACGAGCGCGCAGGGGGAGAAGAAGGGACTCTTCGAGCTTGCAGACACGGGGAGCATTTTCCTGGACGATATCGACGACTTCCCCATCGCGCTCCAGGCGAAGCTCCTCCGCGTGCTCGAGTCGCGCGAGCTGATGCGCGTCGGAGGAACGACCGCGATTCCCGTCGACTTCCGGCTGATCACTGCCTCGAAGGTGGACCTGAAGGAACTCGTGAACAAGGGACTCTTCAGGGCGGACCTCTACTATAGAATCAACGTCGTTCCCCTCGTCATTCCGCCCCTCCGCGACAGGCCCGGCGACGTGCCGCTCCTGGTGAACCATTTCCTGAAGCGTTTCTCGCCCGACGGCGCTCCCGCGATCGACAACGACGCGATGGGAGCGCTCGTGCGCTACTCCTGGCCGGGGAACATACGGGAGCTGAGGAACACGATACAGCGCATCACGCTCTTCACGAAGGGAACAATCACGCTGGCGAGCCTCCCCCCGGAGGTCCGTGAAGAGAATCCCGTCGAGACGATGATCAAGGCGTGCGACAGGTGCTTCGCCGAAGGGCAGATGACGTTCGACGAGGTGGTCGCATGCCTGGAAACGAACATGATTCGCGGCGCGCTGAAGCAGTCGAACGGGAACAGGACGCACGCCGCGCGGCTCCTCGGCCTCAACATCTCCACGCTTCGCGACAAGCTGAAGAAATACAACATCCCCGACCAGCCCTGACGGATTCCCGCCCCGCAGGCGCGATTTTCCGCCGGGCGCCCCGGACGTACCGCTCTTTCTCCTCCAATTACCTTACAATCAAGCCCTCCCGGGGTGGCATGAAACATGCACATACCGGGATAACGCTGGAAAAGACTGCCATGACACCGAAAACAGAGACCTGCCAGATCAGAGGGAGCATCGTCGAGGCCATTGAGATCGAAGGCCGCTCCATACTCCGTGTCGCGCTGACCGGGGGATCCATCGATTTCGTCGCGGACCCGGGGGAAACGTTCCACCTCGGTGACACGCTGATCCTGGACGGAGAATTCCATCCGCGCTGCGTGCGGCACGCCCTTGACGAGGAAATCCATCCAAACCTGCTCGACGCCGACTTCCTCTCCTGAAGGAACCCGGTCCGCCGCCGGCGGAATTCCGTCAGCCGCCGGCGGATTTTCGCCGCTTCACTGAAGGCCACATTCGGAAACGGGGGCCTGCACGTCATTTTGCCGCTGGCATCCCTTTTGCGTTCTCCCGGCCGGCACAACCCTCACACTCTTCCGCCTGACAGAACACGCTGTTCCTCATCATCCGGAGGTATCTATGAGCGAAACACCTCTCAGCATCTGGGAGCACGCGCAGCTCCAGGGCTATTCCCGCAGGGACTTCATCAAATTCTGCGGCTGGATTGCCGCCGCGACGGGGATTCAATCGACGAGCATGGCACAGGTCGTCAAGTCGCTCGATACGAAGCCGCGCCTCCCCGTCGTCTGGTTCCACTTCCAGGAGTGCACGTGCTGCAGCGAGTCGTTCATCCGTTCCTCCCACCCGATCGTTTCCGACATCGTCCTGGATAAGATCTCGCTCGACTACACGGAAACGCTCCAGGCGGCCGCGGGCAAACAGGCGGAAGAGGCGCTCCAGGAGACGATGCGGAAGTACAGGGGAGAGTACCTGATGCTCGTGGAAGGCTCCGTCCCGACGGAACAGGGGGGGATCTACTGCTGCATCGGCGGGAGGACGGCGCTCTCGATCGTGAAAGAGGCGGCCGAAGGGGCCAAGGCGATCATTGCCTGGGGGAGCTGTGCCTCCAACGGGTGCATACAGGCCTCACGGCCAAACCCCACGGGCGCAACGCCGATACACAGGATCATCACCGGCAAGCCGGTCATCAACGTCCCGGGATGCCCTCCCATCGCGGAGGTCATGGCGGGAACGATCGTCCACCTGCTGGCCTTCGACCGCATCCCGCAGCTCGACGGGCTGGGGAGGCCAAAGGCCTTCTATTCCCGCCGCGTCCACGACACGTGCTACAGGCGGCCTAACTACGATGCCGGGTTGTTCGTCGAGTCGTTCGACGACGAAAACGCCAGGAGAGGCTACTGCCTCTACAAGATGGGATGCCGCGGACCCGTCACGTACAACTCGTGCGGCGTCATCCGCTGGAACAACGGCACGAGCTACCCGATCCAGTCAGGTCACGGCTGCATCGGCTGCAGCGAAGCGAACTTCTGGGACAACGGGCCGTTCTACCAGCACCTGGCGTCCTTCCCCGGCTTCGGCATCGAGACCACCGCGGACAAGGTCGGCGTGGTCCTCGGCGTGGCGACGGCGGCCGGGATCGCGGCGCACGCCGTCTCGACCAACATCAGGAAACGGAAAGTGATCCAGGAAGAAATCCGGAGCAGCGAACAGAGCCCTGACACGAAGAAAGGAGGTGCGTGATGTCGAATCGCATCGTCATCGACCCGATCACGCGCATCGAAGGACATCTCCGCGTCGAAATCGAGGTGAAAGACGGGAAGGTCGTGGACGCGTTCAGCTCCGGCACGATGGTCAGGGGCTTTGAGAAGATCCTCAAGGGACGCGACCCGCGCGACGCGTGGGCCTTCACCGAACGGGCATGCGGCGTCTGCACGACCGTGCACGCGCTGGCATCCGTCAGGACCGTCGAGGACGCGCTCGGGATCACGGTTCCCCCGAACGCGGAGCTTATCCGCAACCTGATGTTCTGCGCACAGTACCTGCAGGATCACGTTGTGCATTTCTACCACCTCCACGCGCTGGACTGGGTGGACGTGGTGAGCGCGCTCAAGGCCGATCCGACCGCGACGTCGGGGATCGCCCAGTCGATCTCCAGCTGGCCGAAAAGCTCCCCCAAGTACTTTGCCGACGTCCAGCGGCGCATCGCCGCGTTCGTGCAGAGCGGGCAGCTCGGCATTTTCGCCAACGGCTACTGGGGACACGCGGCCTACAAGCTCCCGGCGGAGGTCAACCTGCTGGGCGTGGCGCACTACCTCGAAGCGCTCGAGTGGCAGAAGGAGATCGTCAAGGTCCATACGATATTCGGCGGCAAGAACCCCCACCCGAACTACCTGGTGGGCGGGGTCCCCTGTGCCATCAACGTCGACGATGCCAACGCCCTGAACGCAGAGCGGCTGGCGTACGTGGGGCGCCTGTTCGACGAAGCCGGCGAGTTCGTCAACAAGGTCTACATCCCCGACCTGCTCGCCGTGGCGGGATTCTACAAGGACTGGGGCGCGATCGGCGGAGGGCTCGAGAACTACATGGCCTACGGCGACCTGCCGGTGAACGGATTCGGCGACCCGTCGCAATTCAAGTTTCCCCGCGGGATCATACTCAAGAGAAACCTCGCCGAGGTGGTTCCCGTCGACGGGAGAAGCGCCGACCAGATACAGGAGTTCATTGCCAGCTCGTGGTACGAGTATGCCGGAGGGGATCGCACCGGGCTCCATCCGTGGGCCGGCGAAACGAACCTGAAATACACGGGTCCCACCCCCCCGTACGACTACCTCGACGTCACGAAGAAGTACAGCTGGCTCAAGACCCCGCGCTGGAAGGGGCACCCGATGGAAGTGGGCCCGCTGGCCAGGCTGCTCGTGGCCTACGCGTCGGGGCGCCAGGAGGTGAGGGAAGCTGTGGACGGCGCGCTCAAAGCGCTCAACGTCCCCGTGGCCGCGCTCTTCTCGACGCTGGGAAGGACGGCCGCCCGGGGCATCGAGACGCAGCTCATCGCCCGCTGGTCGAAGGAGTTCTACGGACAGCTCCTGACGAATATCAAGAACGGCGACACCAGGACGTCAGACAGCACGCACTGGGACCCGGAGACGTGGCCGAAGGAGGCAAGGGGGGTCGGCATGTCGGAAGCCCCGCGCGGCGCGCTCGCCCACTGGATCGTTATCAAAGAAAAGAAGATCGACAACTACCAGCTCGTGGTGCCGAGCACGTGGAACGCCTCGCCGCGCGATCCCAACGGCGAGCGCTCGGCGTACGAAGCGTCGCTGATCGGCACCCCCGTCAATGACCCGGAGAAACCCCTGGAGGTGCTCCGGACGATCCATTCGTTCGATCCCTGCCTGGCATGCGCAGTGCACCTGTACGACGAGCGGGGAACGTACGTCCACCAGATCGACACGTTCTAGGAGGACGCAATGGACAATCCATCCATCCGCCGCGTCTACGTGTGGCAGCTCCCGGTGCGCGTCTATCACTGGGTCAATGCCCTCGTCGTGCTGGCGCTGGCCGTCACGGGGTACCTCATCGGGAGCCCGCTCGCGGTCGCCAACGCCTCCGAAGCATCGTACAGCTACTGGTTCGGGACCGCCAGGTTCATCCACTTCCTGGCGGCGTTCGTGTTCTTCTTCAATTTCCTCTTCCGCATCTACTGGGGATTCGTCGGGAACGCGTTCGCCCGCTGGCACAACTTTCTTCCGTTCCGCAGGGCGCAGATTCGCGAAGCTGTTGACGTTCTGAAGGTGGACATACTGCAGGCGACGCCCGAGCCGCTCGATTCCATCGGGCACAACTCGCTTGCAGGGTTCACGTATTTCCTCACGTTCCTTGCATTTCTCTTCCAGTCCGTCACCGGGTTCGGCATGTACGCCGCCATGAGCGACTCGTGGCTGCCCCGCTCGTTCGCATGGATCGTCCCCCTGATGGGGGGGGATTTCGCGGTGCGCCAGTGGCACCATATGATGATGTGGTTCTTCATACTCTTCACGATCGTCCACGTCTACCTGGTGTTCTACCACGACTACGTCGAGGGGCGGGGCGTCATCTCCTCGATGGCAGGCGGCTGGAAGTTCGTTGAGAAGAGACGCGCGTAGCACCTGAGCACCCACAGGGGCGGTCCGGCAACGGGCCGCCCTTTTTGTTTTCAGCCCGGCGTTCCGTATCATTCCCCCCGCTATGCCCCCTCCCCCATCCATACTGGTCCTCGGCGTAGGCAACTACCTCCTGGGAGATGAGGGGATCGGCGTTCACGCGGCCCGCGCGCTCTCCGCGGAGCCCGTTTCGCAGCGCGTGACAATCGTCGACGGTGGGACCGGAGGGTTCCACCTCCTGGAGTACCTCCAGAATTACCCTGTCGTCGTCCTGATCGACGCGACGATGGACGGCGCGACGCCCGGAACCGTCCGCATCACGCGCCCCCGCTTTGCGAGCGACTTTCCCCGGGCGCTCAGCGCGCACGATATCGGCCTCAGAGACCTGATCGAATCGGCCGTGCTCACAGGGAAACTTCCCGAGACCCATCTCGTGACCATCTCCATCGGGGAACTCAACGAAATGACGACGGACCTTTCCCCGGGCGTGAGCGCCGCGATCCCACGCGTCGTTTCGTCAGTGAAGGAGATACTTGCAGCGTACGGCTGTTGATAACGCAGGGTGGGAGCAGAATGACATGAATGCACAAGAGGGCGAGAGCGGGCACACGTTGCACGCCGGCCTCGATCTGGGGATGGAGCACGGCGCCGCATTTGACACCATCGTGGAAGAACTGCGCGACGCGTTCGGAAGGAGCGGCATGACGTTCACGCCCGGGCCCGGCGGCCGACTGGTCGAGGGGGAGAGCGTCATCGGAACCGTCGTCTCATGGGAACCGGGGAAGCGAATCCTCTTCCGCTGGCATCAGGCCCCCTGGCAGCCGGACGAGGTGACGGAGCTGGAGATACGATTCGAGAGCACGCCCGGAGGGACACGCATCGGGCTCGAGCACCGGGGCTGGGGGCGCTTGTTCGGGGGGGACGCGGAAGCAGCCGGGTGGTTTGCAGGAGCAGCGATCGCCCCACTCATGCGCGCGATGGCGGGAGATGCGCTCGGTGACTGGATCACGGACAGAAGGGCCCGCAAACCGGGAGGCGCGGCGGCCCTCTCCGTGTACAGGGATCCGCTCTACCATTACCCGGGATTTCGTGCCATACTGGCCGAGCTCAGGCTCTCGCGCGAGGACTTTCTCCTGGAGGTCGGATGCGGGGGCGGGGTCCTGCTGCACCAGGCGCTCGAAAGCGGATGCCGCGCTGCGGCGATTGACCACAGCCCGGAGATGGTCCGACTTGCGACGGGGATGAACCAGGCCGCAGTTGACGCGGGGCGGCTGGAGATCCTCGAGGGGAGCGCGGAGAAGCTTCCATTCCCGGATGGGCGATTTACGTGCGCCACAATGTCGGGCGTGTTCGGGTTCATTGCCGATCCGGCAGGCGCGCTCCGCGAAATCCGGCGGGTCCTCAGGCCCGGGGGGAGAATCATGATCATGGGGACTGAGCCGTCGATGAAGGGGACACCCGCAGCTCCCGAGCCGATGGCATCGCGCATACATTTCTACGAGGATGCCGAGTTCGAACTCCTGGGCCGCCGGGCCGGTTTCACCGATGCCCGCGTCGTCCGCCGATCGCTCGAGCAGTATGCGCGCGAATCGGGCATCCCCGCCGAGCACATGCCCCTGTTTGCAGGACCCGGGATGCCGTTCCTCATTGCACGTCGAACATAACAACTGACTGGAACAACGATGAAAACCACGCTCCTCATAATCCTTGCCGCCCTTATCGCCCTCACGATCGCCGGGTGCTTCCCCGGGACGAGCACGTACTCCCCCGACGACCGGGCCGGGTTCTTTTCGGGGCTCTGGCACGGCTGGATCGCGCCGGTCTCTCTTATCGTCCACATATTCAGGCCGGACATCAGGATTTACGAGCCGTTGAATACGGGATGGTGGTACGATTTCGGATTCTACATCGCGGTCGTGGGAGGATTTGGGAGCATCGCGTTCACAAGGAAGAGAAGGAAGAAAGAGAAAGCGTGAGATTGTCCCGCCTGCGGCGGGACGCAAAAAGCGCGCTTCGCTCGCAATGACGGGTCGCTATGACGGGTCAATGCTTGCGGGTTGGGGACCGAAGGCGTACATTGAGTTCATGCACGAACTCTCCATAGCGCAGAGCATCGTCGATATCGTCCTGCAGCATCTCCCCCCTTCGGATGGTATTCATGTCACGAAAGTGCGGCTGACGCTCGGGGCGATGGCGGGAGTGGTGCCGGACTCGCTCGAGTTCTGTTTCGGGGCGATAACGCAGGGGACGCAGATTGAGGGAGCGGTGCTGGAGATCGAGCGCATGCCGCTTACCGCACGGTGCGGAAACTGCGGTCGCGAGGGAGAAATCGAGCCCACGCTTTTTGCCTGCCCTTCGTGCGGCAGCAACCGGCTGACGATACTCACGGGGAGGGAGATGCAGGTGCGGGACATTGAGGTGGATGAGCCGAAGGGCGTCACATGAGCGTCATTACGATCGAGCGGAAGGTCCTCGAAAAGAACGACCAGGTTGCGGCGGAGAACAGGGAGCTTCTCAGGAAGCACGGCATATTCGCCATCAACGTGGTAAGCTCGCCGGGAGCGGGAAAGACGAGCATACTTGAGCGGACGCTGGAGCATCTGAAAGGCCGGCTTCCCGTTGCCGTGATCGAGGGAGACGTGCAGACCGACATCGACGCGCGCAGGGTCGCGAAATACAATGTCCCGGCGGTGCAGATCGTCACGGCCGGCGGATGCCATCTCGAGGCAAACCTCGTCAGGGACGCGCTCGGGAACATCGATCTCAAGGGAATACGTCTCCTCGTCATCGAAAACGTCGGCAACCTCGTCTGCCCTTCCAATTACGATCTTGGCGAAGCGCTGAAAGTAGTTGTGGCGAGTACCACCGAAGGGGACGACAAGCCGCTGAAGTACCCCGCCATGTTCCGGAATTCGTCCGTCCTCATCATCAACAAAATCGACCTGGTCCCCTACGTCAACTGCAAGCTCGAGACGCTCAGGAAAAACGCGCTCCAGATCAATCCCGCACTGACTGTGTTTGAAACCTCCTGCACCACAGGAGCCGGGATCCCCGCCTGGTGCGATTGGCTTGAGCAGAAGTCGAACGTTGGGGGCACCGCGCATTCCTGAAGTCGAACTTCGCCGCTCCCCTTCCGCTTCCACCAGGCGTTTCCACCTTCTTTTGAGTTAGTTCCCCCCGGCTTCCTAATTTTCCGGCATCGGGAATCGGAGTCAATTCCTTCGCAATTCTGAAAATCCGACCCACTCCGGCTTCCCCCAAACTATCGCGATTCACGCCTTTTGCCCTGTGGCACGCCCATTGCGATTATATGCGTGCCGGGGAATATTACATTTTCCTCGAGCTTGTAAATATTCTCAACACACGATCATGGCTCCTATTACTCCACAGAAGAATCATCCCAGCGGCGACAACAGGTTCAAACTCCTCGACAGGGCGATCACGAAGCACCAGTCGCGGGGAGATGCGCTTATCGAGGTCCTGCACGCCGCGCAGGGCATATTCGGGTTCCTGGACAACGACCTGCTGATCTACGTTTCTCGCGCACTGAAGCTCCCCCTGAGCCGCGTGTACGGCGTGGCGACATTCTATCACTTCTTCACACTCAAGCCGAAGGGGAAGCACACGTTCGTCCTCTGCACGGGGACCGCGTGCTACGTCAAGGGCGCCGCGGGTATCCAGAAGGCGGTCGAGCACCACTGCGGATGCAAGTTCGGGGAGACGACGCCCGACGGTGAAATCTCGCTCGTTTCGGCCCGCTGCGTCGGCTCGTGCGGCCTCGCGCCCGTGGCGGTGATGGACAACGCGGTGGCGGGCAAACTCACGCCCGAGACAGCGGTCAGGAAGATCGGGGAGTGGTCCGCCGCGCCCCGGGAGGCGGCGGCATGACGGTCGAAGAACTCCGCGAACAGGCGGAGAAAGAAGTCGAGCGGCAAAAGAAGTTCAAACACCGCATCGCGTACTGCTCCGCAGCCGGGTGCGCCTCGTGCGGCGCAACCGTGGTCCGCGAGGCGCTCACGAAGGCGATCCGTGAACGGAAGCTGGAAGCCGAGGTCGAGATCGCCGGCACGGGGTGCATGGGCCTCTGCGGCGAGGGACCGCTCGTGCGGATCACGAACGACGGCACGCTCTACCAGCACGTGGACGCGGCCGTCGCCGTGCGGATCATCGAGGATCACATCGTACACGGGAAGAAGGTAGAGGAAAACCTGGTCGACACCTCCGCCCCCTTCTTCGCCTCGCAGATGAAGATCGTGCTCGAGAATTGCGGCACGACAGACTCAGAGAAGATCGACGACTACATCGCGGCGTCGGGATACGAGGCGCTCGCAAAGGCCGTGACGGAAATGCAGCCCACGGAAGTTGTCGAGGAAATCCGCAAGAGCGGCGTCCGCGGACGGGGCGGCGCCGGGTACCCGACGGGCCTCAAATGGGGGATCGTCCGGAAGGCGGCCGGAGAGGTCAAGTACGTGGTCTGCAACGCCGACGAGGGAGATCCAGGCGCGTTCATGGACAGGAGCGTCCTGGAGGGTGACCCGCACAGGATCCTCGAGGGGATGGCGATCGCCGGGTACGCAGTCGGGGCTTCACAAGGGTACATATACGTCAGGGCGGAATACCCCCTCGCGATCGAGCGGCTGAATCTTGCCATCAAGCAGGCGGAGCGGGCGGGCCTCCTGGGGAACAGGATATTCGAATCGCAGTTCAACTTCCGCATCGACCTGCGCATCGGGGCCGGCGCGTTCGTCTGCGGCGAGGAAACCGCGCTCGTCCGCTCGATCGAGGGAAAGAGGGGCCGCCCGCGCCCGCGTCCCCCCTACCCCGCGGAAAAGGGACTCTGGGGCGCCCCGACGCTGATCAACAATGTCGAGACGTACGCGAACATCGCGCCCATCATCAGAAAGGGGAGTGCGTGGTTCGCCGCGATCGGGACGCCGAAGAGCACGGGGACGAAAGTCTTTGCGCTCGCCGGGAAGATCCGGAACACCGGCCTGATCGAAGTCCCGATGGGCATCCCGCTCCGGCAGATCATATTCGATATCGGCGGAGGGACGCCCGAGGGGACGACGTTCAAGGCCGCGCAAACCGGGGGCCCGTCCGGCGGGTGCATCCCGGCGGATTCGCTCGACCTGCCGGTCGATTACGAGTCGCTCGCCACGGTCGGCTCGATCATGGGGAGCGGCGGGCTCATCGTGATGGATTCGACGTCCAACATGGTGGACGTCGCGAGGTACTTCATGGAGTTCTGCATGGACGAGTCGTGCGGCAAGTGCGTCCCCTGCCGCGTCGGCACCGTCCACATCCACGGGCTCCTGGAGAAGATCTCGCAGGGGAAGGCGACGACGGACGACCTGGCGCTCCTGGAGGAGCTGTGCGCGATGGTGAAGGACACCAGCCTCTGCGGGCTCGGCCAGTCGGCCCCCAACCCCGTCCTCTCGACGCTCCGGTTTTTCCGGGAGGAATACACATCGCTCGTGCAGCCGTCGACCGGGTACGTGCCGACGGGCGCGGCGTTCGCGCAGCAGACGAAGTAGCGGACAACACACATGGCCATACTCACACTGACAATTAACGGCGAGCAGATCAGCGGGAAGGACGACGAGACGCTCCTTTCGCTCGCCCGGCAGCACGGCATCAATATCCCCACGCTCTGTCACCTCGAAGGCCTTTCCGACGTCGGCGCCTGCCGGCTCTGCCTGGTCGAGATCGAGGGATCGCCGAAGCTCTTCCCCGCCTGCACGACGCGTCCCCGCGAGGGGATGGTGGTCCACACGGACACCGAGCGG
>DATJAS010000016.1:0-21385 GCA_035516035.1 Bacteroidota bacterium
TTCTGCAATATCGCCGCCAACATCCCCAAGAACGGCGTATACCTCCTCTACGTGAGGCCTCGATATAGACTTGCCAAGCTGATGGTAAACCCGGAAAGTGTGATCGTCGATTTGCTCTGCAATGAAACTGAATCCCTGGTCTACAGCTTCTTCAACCCGACCAATAGGGAAGCGATTCTGGTGACGGGTCAGATCGTCGAGGATATCGACGGAGTGTATCGGAAGATTTCGAGTTACCCTGATGACCTATCGTGGCGACAATATTTCATTCGCCGTGCGATGGTGAAGTATGAATTGCCAGATTGGAGTTCACCCGAGATCGCTGTTCCGGAAATTATGAACGCGCAGCAGCTGGCTGAATACCTGGGATTTGAGGAGAAGACAATACGGAACTGGACTTCTGAAGGAACTATTCCTTATAGAAAGGTCGGAGGCAGCCCTCGGTACTTGAAGGGAGAGATTGACGCTGCGTTGAAAGCGGGTACATTGGGAGGGCGCTCCTCGACTACCGCGAAGGCGAAGAAAGCAAAGAAGAAGGCTTGACAGGAAGAATGTCTCGGGGTATATTGGATTCGCTCGGGAAACACTGCTCCACACTTTGTGTCCAAAAAGTGTCCACTTCACAGGGACAAGCGGGGAAAACGGGGGAAGGTGGGGGACTAGGGCGAGGAGAATTTGCCTGAAATTGCTGGCGATTTCTAATTCCAGCAAGATTCCCCACCTCCAGAAAAAGTCGGGCCCGAATCCCTCGCTCTCCGCAATCTTGCTCCGTGCTCTCCTTCCTCGATGAATTCCTCCCGCCAATCTGCGACACCCCAACACAACAGCGCGATATACCACATTCCCGACCTCCCGTTCAGAAACCTTTCTGGTTGCCAGCATGTTAGCCCGGTACGGCCCGTTTTTGAGGTAGCCGGTCGTTAAGGCTTTCCGAACACATTACCTTGAAGGCGAGGAATGGGTAGGAATGAAGTGGTGGTGACGGGGGTCGGTCCGGTGAGCGCCATAGGGATTGGCCGGAACGAGTTCTGGGAAGCACTTGTGGCGGGGCGGCATGGATTTCGTCGCATCTCGCTCTGCGACGCTTCCCGTTCCCCTTCGAAGATCGCGGCGGAGATACCCGACTTCCGGTTGGAGAGATTTGTCACAGAAGGCGATCTGATGGCCAGGCGGACACCCCGGCCCGTCCAGCTCGCGCTTGCCGCCGCCGTGCTTGCCCTTCACGATTCCGGGATTGACCTTGACGACTGCGATCCCGACCGACTCGGTGTCCATGTGGGGACATCGGTCGGTAATCTGGAAACGATTTTGCAGCTCAACAGCCGATATCAGCAGACCGGATCGGCGCCGCCGTACACATCGTTCCACGCTTTCAATCACTCCGCAGCGTGCCTGCTCTCCTCGTTTTTCAATATCCGGGGGCCGATCCATACCACGACTTCGGGGTGCAATTCAGGAATAGACGCACTTGGTCAGTCCCTGCGCATGATACAGGCGGGGGCAGCCGATGCAATGTTGGTCGTTGGCACGGACTGCGAGGTGGTGCCAGAAGTGATAGCCGCTCTTAATGCTTCGAATTCGCTGACGACCAGATATAATGATGCGCCAGAACGCGCGTCACGTCCGTTCGACCTGGGAAGAGACGGGAATGTCATTGGTGAAGGTGCGGCAGCACTTCTCCTGGAGTCCGAGTCACACGCCCTTGCCCGCGGTGCCCGGATCTATGCACGCCTGGGTGGGTACCAAATCTGCTCCGCGGGGCAGAACCGCCAGTACAGTCACGACAGGCCTGAAATCGATACGCGTCCCGCAGTGAGGGCAATCGGCATCGCGATCGGGGAATCGGGGCTGCTTCCGGAAATGATAGGCCTCGTGAACGCGAACGGATCGTCCTCCGTTATATATGACAGGCTGGAAGCCCAGGCCTTCGCGGAAGTATTCGGCGAAAGCCTGCCAGATATCCCCATTCACTCCATCAAGTCGATGCTCGGCCAGCACGGTGCGGGCTCCTCTGCGCTCCAGGCTGTGACAGCCTGTCTTTCGATTCAATGCGAAGCCGCGCCCCCCACGATCAACCATGAAGACCCGGATCCCTCATGCGGAAACATCCGGGTGGTGGTCAGGGCTTCCGAGTTTCCTCGGCGACCCGTGCTCGTACACTCCATTGGGCTGGGCGGGTTCTACTACTCCGCTGCGGTGTTCCTCCCTCCCGATGGGAAGACGGGGAATACGAACGAAGCCCACCAGGTCCAGTGGAGCAAAAAGGCGCACCCCCGCTTCCAGCCGGCCGAAGAATTTCAGAGACCACTCACACCTCTCTCGCCCCGGCATGACTGAGCCGGCATGAGATAGTAAAGGCCGCTTACAGGCCTCGCCCTTACGAGCGTTCACACTGAAAGGAGATGCACTTGTCCAAATTGCGTGTCGGGAGTTTTTCCATTTCACTTGACGGGTACGGCGCAGGCCCAAGTCAGAGTCTCGAGAATCCGCTCGGTGTCGGAGGGATGGCCCTGCATGAATGGGCGTTCACCACGAAGACATTCCAGGCGATGCATGGAACGGGAGGCGGTGCATCCGGCATCGATGAGGATTTTGCCGCCCGGGGCTTCCGGGGTGTGGGCGCATGGATACTGGGCCGGAACATGTTTGCTCATTCTCGCGGACCCTGGAGGGATGACCAGTGGAAAGGATGGTGGGGAGATAACCCGCCGTACCACACGCCGGTGTTCGTCCTGACACACTTCGAGCGGGAATCAATCGCGATGGAAGGGGGGACGGTCTTTCATTTTGTGACCGGAGGCATTCGCAGGGCACTCGACCTGGCAAAAGAAGCGGCGCAGGGCAAGGATGTACGGCTGGGTGGCGGCGTCTCGACGATCAGACAATACCTGCGCGAAGGTCTGATCGACGAGATGCATATTGCCATATCGCCGGTGCTGCTCGGCGAAGGGGAACATCTGCTGTCAGGCATAAACCTGTTGACACTCGGCTACCAGAAATCCGAGTACGTTGTCTCGCCAAACGCGGTCCATGTGGTTTTCACGAAGCGGGCGTAGGGGCCCCGGGGAAATCTCCTGCCAGGGTTCAGCCTACCGCGCGGCACCGCCAGTCACTGAGAAATGCGCACGCCCGCCTTCCCCCGGCTGGACCAGCCTTGTTGACCCGTCGGGAACGTGGACGACGATCCTGCTGCAATTGGCCGCAAGAGGGGATACATCAAGCTCGGCAGTCGTGCCGCGCGGATCCACCTGGACAGTCATGGAAAGAGGTCCGAACGGAGTGGCTATGCTGTCAAGCCGTGTGACCATGCCCGGGCCGAGCCAGGCCCGCGGCATTCCCTCCAGCAGGTGCATCTCGTCCCCCCGGTCAAGAGCGAGCAGGTGCGTGGTGAGGCGAATGAACTCTGCGCTCGCCCAGTTATGCGGCTTGTCGCCGGTCTTGCTCTGCGGCGCCCCTACGAGGGACTGCTCCTCGCGCCAGTCGAGCACCGGTGCGGCGTGGTTTGCATACGCGTAGAGTACCTCCGACGCCTTCCTCCCGTTTCCCTGCCAGAGCCACGCGTGTGCGTAGAACGACGCAAAGTAGTTCCAGATACCCGTGGCATCCCACCCGGTACCATATACCAGTCCTTCCCGTTCCGTCGCCTCGAGCATCGCCATGTTTCCCGCCACGAGCGGGTCGTCCTTTGAGAAAATCTGGCCCGGGTAGACGGCGTGACAGAACGCCCACTGGGCCCTCTGGGGGAGATGATCTCCGACGTTGCCCATCATCGTGGGGAGGTACCTGTTTCCGTGCGGATCCGACCGCATGTCCCTCTGCGCTGCCCTCCTGAATGCGCGGAAGAAATCGTCGTATTCCTTTTGCCACGCTGACGCCTCGTCGTTCTTCCCGAGCCAGCGGCAGGCATCGCAGGCCGCCTTCAATCCGACGAGATTCCAGTAGACATTGGAGTAATCTCCCCTGTCGGAATGATGTATCCCGCCATCGATGATCCCGGGGGGCACGAGACCCTGGCAGAGCCAGTTCGTGCTGTCAGAGGAGTGTCTCCGCAGCAATTGAATGTACGAAACGATCCGTTCCAGCCGCGGCCACACGGAGAGGAGCCATGATTTGTCCTGCGTGAGCTGTGCGTGCCTGAGGCATGTCCAGAGGACGATCCCGTTCTCTTTTGTATAGTTCGGCGTGACCTCGATCCGGCCGTCCGGCTTCTGATATGTCAGCTCGTACGCCACGCCGTTTCGCGCCTCTGCTCCTGCGCCGAGGATTGCCGCTGCCTCGAGCAGGAACGCACCGTCAACGATGAAAAGGTCCCGGTAGTATGTCGGTCCAACCTGGAACGCCGGCAGGCCTTTCTTGATTTCGCGGGCCTGCCAGATGTTCCGGATGGAGGAGTTGATCAGCGCCTGGATACCCGGGTCCGGGACAGTGATCCGTCCGAACGGCAGCCGGACCGCCTCCCAGTAACTGATCGCCGCGGCGCGCAATCGCCCGGCGTCTTCAACAGTGCCTGGATGGACCGAGGCCGCACTCCCGGCACTGCAGTAGATGGAGATTTCGGCTGTCCTGCCTGGTCCGACCGGAAGCGGATCGAGGCTGAATACCGTCCCTGTGTCCGGTCCGGATATTCTCAGAGAAGAGGTGATGACCTCGCGGTTGTCAACGACCACGCGCTGACCGAGAAGCCGCGCGCCGAGCGTGGTGTTGACGATGAGCTGCGGATGGAGTGTCCGGTCATTCGCACCGGTATTCGTGACGTGGACGAGAATGACGTCAGTATGCACGGTGCTGTCATCCAGCCCCGTGGCAGTGAACGCCTCCTGGAGGACCTGCACTCCGCCCCCCGAAAGGAACGTCTGCACGATGGGGACACGGGGCGAGTAGAGCTGCTGCTTCTCCCAGTTCAGGTTCTCTGCCGCATTCAGCGAGATCCTCGTGCCGAACTCACGTCCGCCCCGGTTGAAATCATACAGGATCTCGCCGCTCTTGTCAACGAGCGACTTGTGCGGGTCATCCGGGAGGCAAATCGCCGTCTGCCACTGAAGCGGGGAATAGCGAAAATCGACGCGCCCCGACGTGTCGCGGCTCTCCCCCGTGGTCCGGGCGGACGCAGTCCAGACGAAGGCGAGGGCGATCAGGCCCGCGCCGAGATACGTCGCTGATATTCTGGCCGAGCTTCGGTGCATCATATCAGAGTTCAAGCTGGCTACCGACGCCCTTTATCTTTCTGCGGCGGAGGAGGAGGCGGCGGCTGCCTCTGGATCTGCGGGGCCGGTTGAGGCCTCGGCGCAGGGGCAGGGGCTGTGAATGTTCGCTGCGGCGGGGGAGCGGGCGCCCTGAAGCTGTTCGCCCGTTCCGCCGCCCGCTGGCGGATTTCGGCATCGCGATCGACTCCGCCTGAAGGGGGAGCCTGCACCGGGGGCTGCCAGGCCCCGGGCGCGCGCTGCTGCCACCCCTGGGGAGTCTTGCGGACGATATCCCCCTCGGGTGTCGCATAAACGTTGTTGTCGCGCGTGACCGGCCTCGGGGCAGGCATCACGTTCGGGGCGACACGGATCGGCTCGATTGCCGGCGCCGGGCGGGGAGCAACATCCGGGGCCTTGATCGGCTGAGGGGGTCGACTGACCTCCGGAAGTTTCCCGGGTTGTGTTCCGCGGCCGGTTTCGGGGGTCCTGATCGGCTGGACAGGCGTGCGTGTGACAGGAGCCGTTCGTATCACGTCTGCGGGCGTCCGCGGCATTGTGCCTGTAGTGGGTCTCCGTACGCCGGTCGTCCAGCGGTCATAGAGCGTTCGGCCTCCCGGCCCGGCGGGCGTCCGGGTCTCACCGACGAGTGTCCGGGTTTTCGGCGCGGGGAGCGGCCGGTAAACAGGCTGATATCCCCTCTGGTAGACCGGGCCCCTGACGGGATGGTAAGCGGGGCGGTATCCTACGGGCCCCCACCAGCCGGGGTGGACGACTTTCCAGTTATACGCAAACCACCCGCGCGGCTTCCACCACCCTGTCGAGTATCCCATGGACCATCCGGTCCAGGGCTCGTAGTGGACGCCGAATCCCCACGTCCAGGGACGCGGATAATAGTTGTGGCGATACCAGGGATGATACCTGTACCCGGTGCCGTAGACGACCGTGTGATTGTAAATGTAGCAGCCTGTGTAGCCGGATGTGTAGCCGACGTAAACGACGCCCGGAGTGTAGCTGTAAATCCGGACGTACCGGACGTAGTAGACCGGGCACCGCGGCGGGATTCTGTATATTCCCGGCGGTATGGCGACAGACACGGCCCATGGCCCGCGCGCCCGGGCGGATTCAAACCAGATCCCGCGATCGCACGCGTAATACCTTCCCCCCGCGAGAATCACCGGCGTCGCCGTGTTGACCGCGTATTCCATGTCCGTGGTCTCGACCGGCTCGAACTGCGGGTCACCGTCGTAGTCCACCTGCTCGGTGGTCTCCATCCTGTCCACTTCCGCTGTCTGCGGGATCTGCGAGTCAAGTATGGCTTCCTTCGCAGGGAGCGTCCCCGCAACGCTGGCCAGGACCGCGTCGCGGTCCGAGCCCGGGGGGATCTTCGCGAAATCTGCCGGGAGCTTGTCGGACGCGACGTATGCCCATGGACCCTCCAGCCGCGCCGATGAATACCATCGACCCGAGATCAGGATGAAATAGGCGCGGGAATCGATTTCAAGGAAAAGCTTGCTCTGCGTGTTGCTCGCATAGAGGAGTCCCGTTCCCTCGATCGGTGAAAGCTGGAGAGGCCCGTCGCTTGCGATCAACTCCGTGGGGACGGTGCTCACGACGATCTCGGGGATCTTCGCCGTGCCCGGTGCGGGGGTCGAGGGTTGAGCCGCCTGCGCCGAAGGATCGTCTGATGCGGACTGCGTCGCCAGGTTCGCCACCTCGTCGGGCACCTGGTCCGTGACTTGCCAGTGTCCGGTCAGCTCCCTCGCAGTGTACCAGCTGTCTCCCCCCTTTAAATAGAGATCTCCGGATGAGACATCCTGTGCGATGAAATAGGGGGTGTTGGCCACGCGCCGCAGGTTCGCACCTTCGACATCGGTGAAAATGGGATCACCGTCGATCAGCACGAGCACCGCGGGGCGGTCCATGACGATGATCTTCGGCGGGCTGAGGTCTATGTCCTTCGCGTTCTCCTTTTCTTTCTGTGCCGAGTCCAGGCTCTCCAGCAGCTCGTCGAGTGAGAAGGGAAGATCCCAGCGGGGGATTTCCTGCTCCATGGACGCGGTGATCGCGGCGGTCTCGTCCGCGCTCCGGTTGGGGAACCTGATCTGTTTCACTGTCAGATCGAGTATCTTCACCGTGCGCGTGGGGCGGTCGGTGAGGACATGACAGTCCATCCAGACGGCGCCGAAGATGGGCGCGGTCTCGCCCGCGGGTGTCACGGAAATGGCTGCCCGCGCCGACATGGCGTTCCCGTCGAATGAGGTGATCTGGGGCTGATAGATGGTGATGAGGCCTTCGGGGCTCGAGATCTCCCGCGGCCAGTCGTCGCCGAATGCCGTGGCAGCCAGCAAGAGCATGAACGGAATGATGAGCCGTTTCATCGCATTCTCCTTTGTTTCGTGATCACATCCACGGAACGACGATCGTATAGGCAAGCGACACGAGGAGATTCCCCGTGTGGTTCGTCCCGTCTTCCGCGTAGCGCTGAATATTTGTCACGCCGTAAAGCCCGTGTACCTCCAGCGAGAGCGTGTGCGCCGCCGTGAGGTCCAGGTCCATTCCGACGCCCCCTTCGATCCCTGCGTTCATCCGGTGAATGCTGTCCATGACGTCGGTGCTGGCGTCAAAGGACTGGGGCGGTACCGGCGCCATCTGCGTGTAGTCCGGCGGCACCGGTATCTCGAGCGGCGTGCGATTCCGGTCAACATAGATCGCGCTCGTGCCGCTCGTCTTCTGCGTGGCGCCCACGAGGTAGCCGACGTACGGGCCGGCGTTTACCTGGAAGTGTAACGCCCCGGCTCCGATCCGGTAGCGGACGAGCACGGGGAGCTCGATGTAGTTCAGGACCGACGTATTCTTGAAGTCCGCATAATAGTACCCGCCTGAAGGCAGGGGGGGAAGGGAAGTCGAAGTGATGGGCTGAAGCCCCGTCCGCTGTCCTCCCTGCCCGTCGAAGACGAGCGCCGGCTGAAGTGAAAAGTGCCCGCCAATATCACGTTCAACCGTAATCCCGAAGTGGGGGGCGAGACGAGAGCGGTAATCCTGCGTGATCTCGTTCGACCCGCCGCTGAGGTTCGGCACGCTGAGGCCGCAAATGACGCCGAGACGCGTTTGCGCCGCGCCGCACGGGACGAGGATCGCAAGGAGGAGCGCCTGCACGATGATGTGTCTTGGGTTCATTGTCTTCCTCCCGGGATATGGTCAGTACAACTATACAGTGGCGGGATCGCCCCGGGCAACATAACGGGTCCCGGGTGCGCCGACGCGCTCCCACTCGTCATAGATTGCGGCCACCACTGCAGGGTTCGCCGCAAGTCCGAATTCAAGCTGTGCGATCACGCCTCCGCTGGAGTCGTACAGCCGGGCGGCGACGTCGCGCACGGCTTTCCTGCCGGCATCCGGATCGGCGGCGGGGAGGACGTGCTGCCTGTCGATTTCTCCCCAGAATGTGATTCTCCCCTTGACCTCGCGCGCGACGCGCTCGAGGTCCATGCAGAAGAGCTGTGAATTCACCGCGTCGATGCCGATCTCCGCGAGGTCGGGGAGAATCTCCTCGATATTGCCGTCGGAGTGCATGAATATGAACTTCCCACGCTCGTGCGCCAGTTCGGCGTACTCCCTGTAAAGCGGTTTGAACACGCTGCGCCACGTCGCTGGGGAGATGAGGAGCTGGCGCTGCGAGCCCCAGTCATCCATGAATTTTACGCCGTCAACGAGCGTGGATGTCCAGAAATCAAGCTCATCCATATAATATCGATGAATCGCGGCGAGCAACTCCGCCGTCCCCGGCTCCATCGTCGCCACATCCATCAGCGCGTTGACGGATCCCCGGAGAAATTGATAGCGTTCCCAGGGGCGCGGGCATGCTTCAGACAAAACGAATGCGTCAGTCGCCATGCAAAATGCATTGACCGAGGCGATCGCCCTTTCCCTGTCAGGCGGGAACGTCTCGTACGGGGGGGCGACGGTGCGCCACATGTCGATCCCGGGGATGATCGGATCCTTGACCTCGCCGATCGCGCCCTCCTGGATATTCCGGAACACGCATCCCCATTCATCGGTATATGTCCCGGGGGTATACTGGTCTCCGGAGAGCCTGGGAGAGCGGAGCATCGGCGAAGGGGCGGTGACAATGTCCGGGGGATAACGCTTGAGGAGAGCTGCGATATCCGCGGGGAAGTGTTTTTCCGCCCAGGGGAGCGTCCAGAGGTCTCTCGGCACGCGGTCCGGGATGGTGAACAGGAGCGCAGCCCGGACCCGTTCACGGGGTGTCATGTGAGCCGGCGGCTTTTCGGGAATCGGGGGCATGTATCCTGCGGTGACGGGTTCACCCAATATAATGACTGGGGGGAGAAGAATACAGGGCCGTGAACTTCAGAAATTCACGTTGCAGCCGAACCGTTGCGTTGTGAACTTCTATTTGAGGGCAAGGAGGACGCACGCCTCTGTGATCAACATTCCCGCATCGATGAATTCGCCGGGCGGGAATGTGCCTGCGATATCCCGATCAGCAGTGTTCTCATGCAGCGACACTGTCGCGAATGATTGACTCTCAAGCGCAGATCGTCACGAAGTGACGGGTGACGAACACAGAGAGGTCTCAAAGTAAATTGCGAAATCCTGACGATAAAAAAAACCGGTTTTGTGCGCGCCGTCCTCGCTATTGTTCGTTCGCTCACCTATATTCATCCCTCAAGAAATCCCGCGCGCCGTGACACACATCCGGATTCATGCATGAGTTTTGTTTCCCGCCCGTCATTCACCGCTTCTGACAGCACTGACCGCATTTCCGGGACCCCGATGGGAGTCCACGCGTTCACGCTCGCGTTTAAGGGCGAAGACGCGGCGATTGAAGCGGAGTTCATCCGCGAATACAACCAGCAGTCACCCGCTCAGGAACGGGTCGCCGTGATCGCCGGGATGCTGATAATCGCGCTCTTCGGTTTTCTGGATGCGTACCTTCTCCCGACGGAAAAGTACTTCATGTGGACGGTGCGTTACGGCATCCTCTTGCCTGGAGCAATCGTCGTGCTCCTCCTCTCCTGGGTGAAGCGTTTCGCCCCCTATTTCTCAACGCTGAAGGCGGTCATGCTCCTGGTCACCGGAGTCGGGTGCATCGCCATGATCCTCCGCGCGACTCCGCCGGCGAATCACCTCTACTACAGCGGACTGGTCCTGATCATCCTGTTCGGCTTCACCGTGTTCAGGCTCCGGTTTGTCACGGGAACGCTGATCGCCTGGTGCACGATCCTGGCGTACGTTGTCGCGGAGATCGTCTCGCGGGGTACCCCCGAGATGATCCTCGTGAGCAATCTCTGTTTCCTGGTGTCCGCGACGGTCATCGGCATGATGGCGTCGCACCGGATTGAGCTGCATGCCCGGCGGGACTACTACCTGCGGCGAAAGCTGGAGGAGGAGAAGGAGACCGTGCGGCGGACAAACGACGAGCTGGAGTCGCGCGTCCAGGACCGTACGAAGCACCTGGAACGGTCGCTCGAATGGCGGGAAGCGATTTTTGAAGGCTCGCGGGACGCCGTCTTTATCACCGGGACCGACGCGCGGTTCATCGACGCCAATTCGGCTGCGACGGCCCTCACCGGATACCGCCGGGAGGAACTGCTCGCGATGCGGATCCCGGACCTGCACAACGAGGAGGACAGGGATGCCTACGCGGCCCACTTCGGAAGGATCATGGAGGGGGAGGACGCGCTGACGGAGGCGAAAACCAGGCGCAAGGACGGGACGAGGGTCGACACGGAGTTCAGCAACCGGCGCGTGGTGATCGACGGGGTGACATACATGCACACCACGGCGCGCGACATCACGCAACGAAAAAGTGTGGAAGGGGCCCTGCAGCAGACGATCAGCGAAAAGGAAGTCCTGCTCAAGGAACTCCAGCACCGGGTGAAGAACAACCTGGCGATCATTTCCAGCCTGCTGGGACTGGAGATGCGGCGGCTCGGTGACGAAACCGCCCGACAGGTGTTCCGGGAAGCGCAGACGCGCATCTCGGCCATGGCCTCCCTGTACGACCAGCTCTACGGGAGCGGCGATCCGCGCGACGTTGATCTCGGGCAGTACATTGACGGCCTCGCCCGCACAATACTCCACACGTACGACGTCGGGGGGAGGCGCATTGCCCTGGTCACGGACCTCGGTGCGGTTCATCTCGACGTCAAGCGTGCGGTGCCCCTCGGGCTCATTTTGAACGAGGCCCTGACCAATGCCGTGAAGTACGCTTTCCCCGAAGGGAAGAGCGGCACGATCCGCATCACGCTCGGGGAAGGGGAGGGGCGCATTACCCTGTCGATTGCCGACGACGGCGTGGGACTCCCGGAGGGGTTCGACCTGAACGCTCCGGGCAGTATGGGATTCATGCTCGTGAAAATCCTCTGCGAACAGATCGGCGGTGACCTGGCCGTGACGGGGACGGGCGGGAGCAGGATCGCGGTCGCATTTCAACGCTGAGCGCCGCATATGCAGGTCGTGTCGCGCCGTGGGATCATGCCGCGCAGCCCGACAGTGTCGCGCCACGCGATCGTGCCGCGCCTCCCGTCCGCTAGGCGGTCCTGCAGCCGCTGTACATGATGATGTCTGGGAATTTTTCCGGCGAGCGCCGTTCGTAATCCGCGACGAGCAGCTCGCGCAGGGGTCCGTCGACGTGCGAGACAACCTCCCAGGGCTGCCCTGCCCGGCGGAACAACGTCGCGTGTCCCACCAGCTCGGGGTCGATGCCCCTGATGTGCGCGAGATCGTACGGGATCTCGACGCCTTCGATGCTCCTCGTATCCATCCTTCCTCCACGGTGTCAGAAATACAGCCGCGCCAGGATCAGCGCGTCGGTTGAAAAGACATTCTGTTTGAAGTCGCGCGGGTATGTGTTTGCGGGATAGAGCTCGTTGGGGACGCCGAATCCCGTGCTCGTCGTCCGCAGCTCCGCCCCCAGGCTCAGGTGCGGCGACAGGGCGTACTCCGCGCCGAATGAGAGCCCCCAGAAGAACGCCCCCCAGATGACCTGGTTCCCCGGCGCGTTGTTCGACCCCGAGTAATCCGCCTCGAGGCTGGAATAGAGTATCCCCACGCGCGGCCCCGCGTAGAGTGCGAAGCCGGTGTCGGGACTCCACGTGTAGTAAACGCCCAACCCTATCCTGAACACAGTTCCCGTCACGTGCATGTCGAATAATCCCGAAGTATCCGAAAGCGTCTCATCCGATGTGTGATGATAGAGACCCACCGTGAGATCCGAACGAAAATGGGGGCCGACCTGCATGAGAAACTGGAAGTCGGCGAGTCCCGCCGTTTGAAAATGGGCGCTCGTGTCCCCCGCGACGGCGGCCGGGTTGAACGCCACACCCAGGCCAAACGTCACCTTCTCCTGCGCCGGCGCCGCGGCTGCAAGCAGGAGAGAGAAGAGGATAGGCAGAGCTGACCTGAAAAGGACGCGTCCCGCGGAGTGTCTCAAAGGTTCACCTTGAAGGGGTACACGAGATAGAGCCTCGTGGGTCCTCGCTGCTCGAACTCGAGCGCGGGACCGGGGATCTTCACAAACGAGAGCGTCTGCCGCCACCAGTTCCATATGGCGCCTCCCCCGGGGAGTATCTTCGCCAGGTTGAAATCGAGCGCAATCACCAGGACGCGGTACCTGTCCGGGTAGCCCAGGTTGCGCGCGGAATACCCGAGTGCGACGTTGAGCCAGTCCGGATATGAGCGCGCAGCCCCTTCCGGTATGAGGTTGTGGACATTGGCTGACATCCAGAACGTCCAGGCACTGTAGTCGTCGATCGGCGTCTTTGCGAGGTACTTTTTCTTCTCACCGAACCAGGGTGCCGGGTAGTAATCGGCCTTTGGCGTAAAATTCTGCAGAAACGGGGAATAGACGGTAACAATGTAGTACACCGCGCCGAGCGTCTGGGAGTACACTTCGTAGGGCGAGAACCCGTAGTCCTTTCCGTACCCGTCGAGCACTTCCACGTAGAACTGGTACAGGGCTCCCATGATCGTCCCGCAAATGGATGCCATGTTCAGCCCGAAGCCGGACGTCAAAAGCATCTCGGTCGACAGGTAAGAGAGGAAGTACCCTCCGGTGAAGTGCCCCCCGTAGTTTGCGCTCAGTGATTCGTCGAAGTTGTCGACGATCCTGAACGATGATCCGTCTGCCCAGATCGTCCTTTTCTGGTAGAAGTGAAGCCATGTGAGGCTCCCGAAATAAAGGCCGCCGACCACGGCCGCGGGAACCGGGCGGATCTGCGTCGACACGTTCGGCTGCATGCCGTCCATCGTGAACCGGGACGAACAGGACCACGTGAACTCGCTCCAGGGGACGAGTGGGTGACCTGCGAGGCTGTCCTCCCTGGTCTGCCCGTCGGCCCCCGAATGAAAAGCTGCCCCGAGTGCCATGAGCACCGCTACGCGAAAGACCAATCTCTCACGCATGCGGGCCTCCGCCGTCATGGGGGGTGCGCGGTGCGAGGACGATGATGACGCGGGGGACGGCGTTGAGCGCCCGCTCGATCGGGAGCGTGATCTGCTGTTCCACCTCGAGCGCCGCGCGCCCGGGGAACGTCGTGATGACCACCACCTGCGTGTCGCCGACGTCCGGGTATGCGGTCTTCTTCAGGTTGATCCACGACCAGACGCCGGCCGCGATGGCGCAGGCGAGCAGGGAGAGCGTCGCCAGGCGCTGGCTGAGGGCGAATGCGACGAGCCTTCGTATCATGGCATCTCAGCGACGAATGAGCGTCAGAACGTGAACAGGTACGCGCACTGCACGAGGAGCTGCGGGTCCGGGTAATCCCCGCGCCCGTGCGCCAGGCCTATCTGGATGAAGAGTCCCCCCAGGTACGCGTCGTAAGCGGCGCCGACGTAGTGGACCATTTTCGAGGTCTCGCGGGAGACCCCCGCGTTGTCGGGGATGAGCGGGTTCACGCGGAAGACGCCCCCCACGATCGAGATCCCGTGGGCGAACTCCGGCGAGCTGTTGAGCAGGACGCCGATGTCCCCCTGGAACCCGTTCCAGCGGGTCTTCCAGTACCCCCCGGAGACCCGCACGGCGAAGGGGGCAACGTAGACGCCGCCGATTGCCGTGACCCCGGCGGGCGTGCCGAATCCCCCGCCGAGCGCGACCCACGTGGCTCCCGGCGCCGGTTCGCCCGGACCCGTCGCGAGCGAATCCTGCGGCGCCGGTTGGCCCGGACCCGTCGCGAGTGAATCCTGCGACGCAGCGACGCCGTGGAGTATCGCCACGGACGTCATCAGCGCCAGGATTGCCGTCGCGCGGCAGCGTCGTTTCCCCTCAGTACCCAAAGCTCAGCCCTTTCAGGAGCATCGTCCCACGCGTCACCACCTGTTCGCTGTCGGCGATGCCGTTCAGCACGACGGCGTCTGTCCGCGTCGAGTTCACCAGCGTCACCTCCCTGCGGCGGAAGACGCCGGCCGACGTCTCGATAAACACGTGGTCCCTCCCTTCCACGGTAACGACTGCGGAGAGGGGGAGTATGATGGCGGAGGGCTCCTCCTCGCCGAATGCCGCGCGGGCGAACATGCCCGGGAGAAGCTTCCCCGCTTCGTTCCGCACGGCGATCCTCACCTTCACAGTGCGGGTCACCGGGTCGACGATGTCGCCGAGCGCCTCCGCGTGACCGTGAAACTCCTCGTCGGGGAACGAGTTGAACGTGATCGTGGCAGCCTCCCCGCGCCGGAGGTGGTTCATCTCGGTTTCCGGGACGTCGGCGATCACCCAGACGCTCCCCGGGGAGGCCTTCGACAGCTCATCGGGACTGAAGCCGACCGCCCGGAGCCTGCCTTCCATCTCGGCGGCAGATGCGCGAGAGGTTGCGGCGTCGTTTTCCGCTTCGTTGAGGTCCTTGCCCGTGGCCGCCTGGTTGTCGAACATGTCCCTGATCCGGGCCAGGTTGGCGGACGCGCGGTTCGCATTCGCACGGCTCTGCCTGTACGACGAGTAGAGAGAGGTGACGTCCGGGGATTCGAACAGTATGATCGTATCCCGCCCGGCGGCGACCGGCGGGATGCTGGCGACGATGCGCGCCGGGGCGACGACGGAGAGCGTCGCTTTTCCCAGCCTGACCGCGGAGGTGCCGATCTGCAGGAGGCCCGGGCTTCCCGCGGGGAACGAGATCGTTCTCCCGTTGTCCGTGACCGCCGCGCGGCCGGGCTCGGCTTCTGCGGATCCGGACGTCTGGTGCTCGCTGCAGCCGGCACTGCCGAGCAGGAGCGCGAGGGCGATGGGTGTCAAGAGTTTCATGGCATATGCTCCCTGTCAGTGATCCGTGGCGTACAGGTCCGCGCCCGTGGCGAAGTTCAGCGCTTCGAACGCGTCCGCGCGGTCGTCCTGGATCTGGTTGAGCTGGAGCATCGCGGACCGGTACGACTCGTAGAAATCCGTGAATTCGATGATCGTCATGTTCCTGTTCAGGTATGTCTGCACCATGCCCCTGACGAGCGTCGCATAGTCGGCCGGGAACTTCCGGTCCAGCCTCCGGTAGAGCCGGTCGGCGTCGAGCGCCCTGCGGAACGACACGCTGACGTCCCGCTCGACCCCCTGCGCCGCGCTGGCGCGGAGAGCCCTGTCGGCTTCGAGCGTCTTTTCGGACACCAGGATGTTCCCCTGGTTCCTGTTGAACAGGGGGAGGTCCACCGCGACGGTGAGGGCGAAGTAGTCGGGGACGTAGCTCCCCGCGCGCGACCATCGCCCTCCCAGCGTCACGTCGGGGACGGCAAGCGCACGCTGCAGGGCGAGGTTCGTCTCCTCGAACCGGACGGCGGCGTCCGCCGCAAGGTAGTCGGGGCGCCGCGCCTTTGCGAAGGCGATCAGCGTGTCGAGGGCCAGCGAGTCGACCGTCATGCTGTCGAGCGCTCCCGGGCTGATCGCGGGGACGTAGTACGCGGCGGGACGCGTGGTGTCCCTCAGCAGGACGCGCATGTCCCCTTCGATCCCGGCGATCTGGTTCTGCACGCCGAGCCGATCGCTCTCCAGCGAGAGGAGGAGCGCCTTCAGCCGCAGGACGTCGGCCAGGAGCACGGAGCGCCGCTCGTACACCCGCTCGACGGAGGCAACGGTATTGCGGATGACCCTGCTGCTCTCGTCGTAAAAGGCCATCGATTGCTGCAGGAAATAGAGGTCATACATGTCGCTCCGCAGCTCGAGGCGGAGGGCGCGCATCGTGTCGTAATAGCCGTGTGCGGCCATCTCGGCGGAGATCTCCGCGAGGCGGACCTGCTTGTCGCGCTTCCCGGCAAGGAGGAAAAGCTGCTGGAGCTGTACCTCCGTGTTCCCGTCCTTCGTGAAATCGAAGTAGCGCTTCGTGAACTGGTTGTAGACATTCTGTTCGACCTGGATGTTGGGATTGGACCAGAGCCGGGCCTGCACAACCGCCGCCTGCGCGGCATCGATGTTGTACTTCGCCGCCAGCAACTGGGCGTTGCCCCTGAGGAAGCGCTCTTCCGCCTCCCCGGTCGAAATGCGGATGGTGTCGGTCTGGGCGGACATGGCGCACGGCCATGCAATCGCCAGAACGGCCATCAACCGGCCGTAGCGGTTCATGAGTTTTGTTTATGGAATTTTTATAGAAGCGAACGGCCCTGCAGCCCCGGAACCGGGGCAGCCGTTCGGAGTGTTCCTGACGACGAACGTACGCGCAACCGGGCGGGTTCCCCGGGGTTCGGCACGCGCGTCGCAGGTGTGGTGATACTGCGGGCTAAATGAGGAGTGTGCGGTACTTGATGTAGAGGCAGTCGCCCGTGCGCACGGTCTCGTACGCGACGGTGATCTGTTCGCTGAAGAGCGTGCCGGCGACAAGCGTGAACGCATCGGTGTCCGCCGCGAGCGACGGGCTGTCCTGGTCGACGATGACGCGGACCGGGTGCGCCGGGGCCTTATCCGGATGCTGCTGAGAGTCGGGGGGGATGCTCTGGGGTTGCTGGTCGGCCGACGCCACCTCGTCGTCGTCGTGGACGACGTAATTCGAGGTGAAGAGATCGTCCAGGTTCGCGCTGTCGGCAAAGAGCGTGGCGACGACGAACCAGGCAAACGTGAGGAAGAACCGGGTGCCGCTTTTGGCGAATCGATTCATCGATGACGACAGAGTGAAAGCCTCTTTCGAACCGCAAATATAATTCAGCAGGTGAGCAATGTCAAGTACGCAACGGCCTCTCCGATGCCGGAAGTTCCATCCCCGGGGCATTTGAGGAGGGATTTTTATACCATCCTAATATCAGGTGATGCTCACACGCTTCCCGGCATCCACTTCAGCCAGGTCCGCGGCCATGCTCCAGGTCCAGCTTTTCCTGGACGAGGAAGACACGTTCCAGGGTCACTCGTCCTCCGAACATATATTGAGGTACCTGCTCCACCACAAGATCCTCGGGGCGACGCTGTTCAAGGCCCACATGGGGTTCGGGGCGCACCGCCACCTGAACGCCCCCGGCAAACTGGGCGCGACCGACGCCCTCCCCGTCATGATCATGTTCATCGACGAGGAGGAGAAGGTCCAGCACGTCCTTCCGCACCTGAAGGAGGTGCTCGCGAGCGGCCTGATCGTTGCGCACCGCACTGAACCGCTGTGATCCGCCGGCTCCTCGACTTCTCCCTCGCCCAGCCGCTCATCACGCTGGTGGCGGCGTGCTGCATCATCGCCGGGGGGATCTATTCATGGACCGAGCTGATGAAGGTCGCCTATCCCGACGTCGGGGACACGCAGGTGACCATCATCACCACGTTTCCGGGCCGCGCGCCCGAGGAGATCGAGCAGCAGATCACGCTCCCTCTTGAGCGGGCCCTCAACGCGGTCCCCCGGGTCATCTCCCGCCGTTCCAAGACCATTTTCGGCCTCTCCGTCATCATGCTCACGTTCGAGGACGGCGTGGACGACTACTTCGCTCGCCAGCGCGTGCTCGAGAAGCTCAATGACGCGGTGCTCCCGGACGGGGTGCAGCCGTCGCTGGGGCCGCTGACCGGACCGGTCGACGAAGTCTTCCGTTACGTCATCGAGGCGGGGGACGAGCACACGCCGATGGACCTCAGGACGCTGCAGGACTGGGTGGTTGTCCCGCGGCTCCTGCAGGTGCCCGGCGTCGCGGACGTGATCAACTTCGGCGGCCTTGTCAAACAGTACCACGTGATCACGGACCCCAACAGGCTCCTCCGCTACAACCTGACGCTGCAGAACGTCATCGACGCCATTACGGCGAACAACCTGAACACCGGGGGGAACATCGTTACGCGGGGTGAGCAGGGCTTCGCCGTGCGCAGCATCGGGGCGATCCGGTCGATCGAGGGACTGCGGAAGATCGTGGTGACGGTGGCCAGCGGCGTGCCGGTACAGATCGGGAACATCGCGACGGTCGAGGAATCGCCCCTTCCCCCGGCAGGCGTGCTGGGGTACTCGATCCGGGTGAACGACTCGACCGTGCAGGACGTAAACTCGAGCATCCAGGGACTTGTGGCGATGCGCAGGGGGGAGGATCCCTCGAAGGTCGTCGAAGCCCTGAAGGCCCGCGTGGAGGAAATCAACGCCAGCGACCTCCCGGAGGGGGTCCGGCTGCACATCACGTACGACAGGAGCCAGCTCGTCGACTACACGATCCATACGGTGAGCCACACGCTTCTGGAAGGCATCGCGATCGTGCTCGTCGTCCTGATCTTCTTCATCGGGAGCTACCGCGCGGCGCTCGTGGTCGCCACCACGATCCCCGTCTCCATGCTCTTCGCGTTCTGCCTGATGAAGCTGACGGGGATCCCGGCGAGCCTGCTGTCGCTCGGGGCGGTGGACTTCGGGATCATCGTCGACGGCGCGGTGGTGATGGTCGAGAACATCATGCGGAGGTACCGCGACGTCTCCCCGGCGGAACGGGCGATGGGCATCAACCGTCTGACGCTCAGCGCCGCGCAGGAGGTGGGCCGCGAGATCTTTTTCTGCATCGCGATCATCATTCTCGCCTACCTCCCCATTTTCTCGTTCCAGCGGGTCGAAGGGAAGCTCTTCTCCCCCATGGCGTACACGCTGGCCTACGCGATCACCGGCTCGCTGATGCTGGCCCTGACCGTCATCCCCGTGCTGATGTCGCTCATGTTCGGGCGGCGGCTCTCTGCGGATGCGCCCGCCATGCTGGAATGGCACAATCCCGTCTACGCGTGGGTTGCGGCGCGCTACGAGCGGACGGTGGCCTTCGTGACGCGCAGGGCCGCCCTGACGGTGGTGGCCGCGTTCCTCTTCACGGCGGTCGCGCTCTTTGCCGGGTTCCGCGCGATCGGGACGGAGTTCCTGCCCGAGCTGGACGAGGGGTCATTCAACATCCGGTGCTTCTTCCCGGTCGGGATCTCCCTCGGCGCAGCAAAGGAGTACTGCCCCGTGATCAGGCGGATCATCAGCGCGCACGAACCGGTGAACGTGGTCCTGACGCAGCTCGGCCGCAACGACGACGGCACCGATCCGTACGGGCCGAACAGGCTCGAGATCTTCGTCGGGCTGAAGGACTATTCTTCCTGGAAAGTGCGCGAGACGAAAAAGGAGCTGCTGACGCAGATCCGCTCGGAACTCGAGGAGGCCGTCCCCGGGGCGCTCTTCTCGTTCTCCCAGCCGATCCTGGACAACGTCACCGAGGCGGTGACGGGGAGCGTGGCGGACCTGGCCGTGCTGGTCAACGGGGACAGCCTGGACCTCATGCGGCGCGAGGCCGACACCATCCTCGCCGTCATCCGCAGCGTCCCGGGCGCGGCGGAGTCGGGGATCGAGCAGGAAGGGAACCAGGCGCAGGTCTCGATCACGATCGACCTGGATGCCACGGCACGCTTCGGCGTGAACGTGGGGGACGTGCAGCGGATGATCGAAGCGGCGATCGGGGGGAGGAGCGTCAGCAAGCTCTATGACGGGGAGAGGCGGTTCGACATCGTGGTCCGGTACACGCCCGAGTACCGCTCTTCCGTGGACGCCATCCGGTCGCTGCTCGTGCCGACGCCGGTCGGCGGCCGCGTCCCCCTCTCGCAGCTCGCCTCCATTCGCCTGGTGGACGGGGCGACGATCATCCAGCGGGAGGAGGGGAAGCGGCAGATCTCCGTCAGGACCAACATCCGGGGGCGCGACCAGGGGAGCTTCGTCGCGGAGGCGCAGCGCCGCGTGGACGCCGCGATCAGGCTCCCCCGCGGCTACACGCTCTCGTGGGGGGGGCAGTTCGAAAACCTGGAGCGCGCGGCAGCCCGCCTTGCGGTCGTCATCCCGCTGACGATCGGGATCATTTTCCTGATCCTCTTCGCGCTCTACAGGAACATCCGCCACGTGGCGGTGGCGATGTCGAGCATCCCGTTCGCGCTCCTGGGGGGGCTGGGCGCGCTCCTGGCGCGCGGCTACAGCTTCAACGTCTCGGCGGGCGTGGGGTTCATCTCCCTGTTCGGCGTGTCGATCATCGCAGGCGTGCTCTTCGTCTCGCGCACCAACCGGCTTATCGAAGACCGGGGCATGAGCGTGGAGGACGCCGTGCACAACGCCGCGCTCATACAGCTTCGTCCAAACCTGATGACGATGCTGCTCGCGCTCCTGGGGCTCATCCCCGCGGCGCTTGCGAGCGGGATCGGCTCGGACGTCCAGCGCCCGCTCGCCACGGTCATCGTGGGAGGGTTGTTTTCCGCGCTCTTCCTGACGCTCCCCTGCCTCCCGTCGATCTACCTGGTCATCGCCGGCCGGCACGCACCCGGCAACGGCGCACACGAGGGACCCTGAGGTCCCGGTCGGATCAGCGGGCGAATTCCGCTCCCACCCGTTCGGGCTCGACGCGGGAAGCCAGCGCCGAGCGGACCGCCGCGAGGAGAGCGGCCTCCCCCGCGTTCTTGAGGACGTAGCCGCAGGAGGGGATATCCCGGGTCTTCACGAGGATTTCCTGCTCCGCGAGCGACGAGATAAACAGGATCGGCATTTCCCCCTCGCGGAGCATCTCCCGCGCCGCCTCCGTCCCGTCCTTCCCCCTCCCGAGGTCGATGTCCATCAGCACGAGATCGGGCTTCGCCGCCCGTGACCGGACCGCCGCGAGCGCCTCTTCGGCGCTGAGCGCGGTCACGACGTCGTACCCGTTGTTCCTGAAGAGGAGGGATTCCGCCGCTGCGATAATCGCCTCATCTTCGACGATCAGTAGTGTTCGTGTGTGCATGTGAGTCGGTTGTTCGTTGCGCCCGTTGCCGTCAGCGCTCCCCGCCGCTC
>DATJAS010000017.1:0-32252 GCA_035516035.1 Bacteroidota bacterium
GGGGGGGTGCGAACGCCAGTACTATCGAAGGTCTCCGCGCGGAAATCGCGCAGCTCCGCCACGAGCTGGACAGCTTGAAGACGCTCCGCCGGGCGGACCTGATCACACAGTCCGATATGGTGGACAAGCTCGAGGAGACGATCGAGAACCGCCTGACGTACCTCGAAAACAAGATCGACGCGGTCTCCCGCGCGACCGCACCGGTCGCGTTCAATCCCGGGATGACGGCGTTCATTAATTTCGCCGCCCGCGGCGACAGCAAGAAGGTGTACGACCTGGCGGATCCGACAAATGAAATCAGTAACCGGCCGTTTCTCCGCACAGTGGAAATGGAGCTTCTGGGCGCGGTCGACCCCTACGCGTCCGCGCTTGCGGTCATCTCCGTGGAGAACCAGGCGGGAAAGGACTTCGGGATCGACGCGGAGGAGGCATACGGGCTGCTGAAGCGGCTCCCGATCCTTGAGGACGCGCCGCTGGGATTGAAGGTGAAAATCGGAAAATACCGGGCACCCTTCGGGGTGAGCAACAAGATCCATATGCACGATCTCCCCTGGACCACGCGCCCCCTGGCCGTGGCGAAATACCTCGGGACGGAGCACGGCGACTTCTTCGAATCGGGGTACAACCCCACGGGGATGGACATGGATTTCTATGTCCCGAACCCGATCCCCGCTACGACGCTCGAGATGAACCTCGACGTTGTCCGGGGCGGGGAGCTGGCGCTCTCCCAGGGGCATCCCGGCGCACAGCCGGCGTATATCGGGCACCTGAACCTCTCGCGTGACTGGTCGAACAGGCACCTGCTGACCGTCGGTCTGAGCGCGTACGAGGAACACGGGCCCGCCATCACCCGGCTGTACGGGGCGGACGTCACGTATAAATGGGCGCCGCTGGAGCAGAGGGAATCACACTCGTTCGTCGCCGGAGGTGAGGTCTTTGCGGGGAGGAACGTCTACACGGACGTGACCAGCCTCCCCGTGAGCAATTCTCCCGCCGGCTGGTACGCGTACGTACAGTACCAGACCTCGTACTGGGTCTACCTCGGCGTCCGGTACGACGCGGTACAGGAACCTTCAAACGACCGCCTCACCACACGCTCGCTGGGGGAATATGTCAGCTACTATACCACGGAGTTTCTCAGGCTTCGCCTGGGCTATGAGCACAGGTGGAGCGACATCCCGGCGCAGGATAACCTGAACACGGTGCTGTTCGAGGTGAACCTCGTCTTCGGCTCGCACCCGACGGAACCGTACTGGGTGAACAAGTAATCTCTTTCGAAAGGAACCGATAATGCGTATACGCTCGCTGCTCGTGCTCTTGCCGCTCGCCGCGCTCTGCGCCGCAACGGCCGCGCAGGCGGGGGAGGGGAAGCTCAAGGTCGTTACGACGCTCAATTATCTCCGGTACGTCGCGCAGGAAATCGGCGGCGACCGGGTCACCGCGGAGGCGCTGGCGAACCCGAAACAGGATCCCCACTACGTCACGCCGACTCCGGCGATGAACCAGCTCACGTCGGATGCCGATCTCTTTATCGAGAACGGGCTCTCGCTCGATATCTGGGCGAAGAACGTGCTCGATGCGTCAGGCAATCCCGCGATCCAGCCGGGGAACCCGGGTCACCTCATCGCCACGGTGAACGTCCCGGTCAAGGAGCTTCCCACGGAAGTCTCCCGGGCCTGGGGGGATATCCATCCGCAGGGCAACCCCCACATCTGGCTCGATCCCCTGAACGTCCGCATCGTGGCAAAGAACATCGCCGAGAGGCTGGCGAAACTGGACCCGGAACACGCGCAGTACTACCAGTCGCGCTATGAGCAGTACCGCAACAGGCTGGACGCCGCGCTCTTCGGGGAGGAGCTCGTGAAGGCGCTTGGTAAATCCGGCGGCGACGTGCTTGTCCGCAAGGCGGTTAACGGCGAGCTCACCGACTGGCTGAAGCTGCGCGGCCTGGACGGAAAGCTGGGGGGCTGGATGAAGGAAGCTGCTCCCCTCAACGGCATGAAGGTGATTTCCTACCACAAGACGTACGTCTACTTCGCGGACCGTTTCGGGCTGCAGCTGGCGGGTGAGCTGGAGGAAAAGCCCGGCATCCCGCCGCCCCCCCAGCACCGCGACGCCGTGGTGGAGCAGGTGAAGCGCGACGGTATCCGGGTGATCCTCAACGACAATTTCTACTCGCGCGATGCGGCCGACTACATCGCCGGCAAAACGGGCGCCAAAGTCGTGGTGACGTACCTTGACGTCGGGGCGACGCCCGAGGTCGACACGTACGAAAAGCTGATCACGTTCCTCATCCAGAGCATTGCGCAGGCCGCCCGATGATCGAGGAGATCTTCTCCTTCCCGTCCACGATGCTCTGGCCGCTCGCGGCCTGCCTCGTCCTGACCGGCATCCACGTCTATCTCGGCGTCCACGTCATCGCGCGGAAAGTCATCTTCGTCGACCTTGCGCTCGCCCAGATCGCGGCGCTCGGCACGGTGACCGGCGTCCTCCTCGGCTACGAGGCGGGCAAGGACGTCACCGCGCTCTACATTTACTCGCTCGCATTCACGTTCTTCGGAGCCTTCATTTTCTCCGTCACGCGGATGCGGGGGGAGAAAGTCCCCCACGAGGCCATCATCGGGATCGTCTACGCCGTCACGTTCGCAGCCACGATCCTCGTGCTCTCCAAGAGCGCCCTGGGACCGCAGGAGCTCGATCACATCATCAAGGGGGATCTCCTCTGGGTGCAATCGCACGTCGTGATCAAGACCGCGCTCATCTACGCCGCGGTGGGGCTGTTCCATTTCATATTCCGGAAGAAGTTCCTGGCGATCTCGTTCGACGCACACGACGCCTCCTCAAACGGGGTCAACGTCCGGCTCTGGGATCTCCTCTTTTATATGTCGTTCGGGTTCGTGATCACGAGCTCGGTGGCGATCGCGGGCGTGTTCCTCGTCTTCAGCTACCTGGTCATCCCCTCCGTGGCCGCGATGCTCGTGGCGGAACGGATCAGCACGCGCCTTGCGCTCGGCTGGACGGGGAGCGCCATCATCAGCTTCATCGGGGTCAAGCTCTCCTGGATCACGGGACTCCCGACGAGCCCGCTGATCGTCGTGCTGTTCGCAGGCGCGCTGCTCCTCACCGGGATATTCCGCTATATGAGGAGCGCACAGAGGAAGGTCGTGGCCGTGAGGAACATGGCTGGCGCGGTCCTGGTGGTCGGCATTTTCCTCGGCGGGGTTTTCTTCTTTCGGAATCCCGAAGAGGATGCGCTCACGCACACGCTGCACCTCCTGGCAAGCCCCCTGAGCACCGACAGGCAGGCCGGGCTCTCGGACCTGAAGTCGTACCGCAACCGGGATTCGCTCTGGTTGCCGTCGGTCATCCGCCTGCTGCATGACCAGGATGCCGCCGTCCGTATCGGCGCTGTGAACGTCCTGGGCGACCTGAAGTCGAAATCCGCCGTGCAGCCGCTCATGGGACTGCTGGACGACGGTTCCGACGAGGTCGTGCTCGCGGTGCTCCATGCCGTACAGCCGATCGGCGACAGCTCCGATGCCTCGACGCTGGTGGCGAGGGCGGGGAAGATCGACGACCGGGAGATGAAAACCGAGTTTCTGAGGGCGGCGCTCCGGATGGGAGATCCCGCCGCCATCCCGGAGCTGATCGGCGTGGTGGCCGACGGGGGCGTATTCGCCGCGGATGCGCTGGACGCAATCAAGGGAAGCGTCAGGCTTCCGTCCGGAATGGAGACCCCCGCGCGTTTGAAGAGGTGGTGGGCTGCGAACAGAGGGAGAATCCGCCGGGAGGCTTCGACCGGGATATTCTATCTTCCCGGTTGACGCATTCCGTCACGGCCCGGATTGCTTCGCAAACAGCGCTCGCAATGACAACGGGATGTCATTGCAAGCCGCTTCCCAGGCGAAGCAATCTCGGCAGTTTGATTCTCTTCCCGGAGTTCCCTTCCTTATACTGCGCCGGGGAGGCCTTCTCTCCCCGGCAACCCGTCCGACAACTCCTCGAATTCCGATAGCATGGATTTTTCTCTTCTTCACCCACGCGAGCAGATCACGCGCGTGATGGACCGGCTCTACCGCAGCCGCCTGACGACGCTCTCGGGAGGCAACCTCTCCGTCAGGGACGACAACGGGGACATCTGGATCACCCCCGCGGGGATCGACAAGGGGAACCTCGGCCCCGAGGACATCATGTGCGTCAGGGCCGACGGCATTACCGAAGGGCCGCACACGCCCTCGACGGAGCTTCCGTTCCACACGTGGATTTACGATGCGCGCCCCGATATCCGGGCGGTGGTCCACGCGCACCCGTCGGCGCTCGTCGCATTCAGCATCGTCAGGGTCGTGCCCAATACCGCCATCATTCCGCAGGCGACAGACGTGTGCGGGAGCGTCGGGTACGCGCCATATGCGCTCCCGGGAAGCGACCGCCTCGGCACGAACATCGCCGAAACGTTCAGGCAGGGCTACAACGTCGTGCTCCTGGAAAATCACGGCGCCGTCACCGGGGGGACCGATCTCCTGAACGCGTTTCACCGGCTGGAAACGCTCGAATTCTGCGCACGGACGGTCATCCAGGCGAAACGCCTGGGCGGCGTTACCGCGCTCACGCCTGAGCAGATCGCATTTTACCGGGGGAGGCGCAGCCCGCTGCCCGAGTTTGATCCCCCGGCGCATTCAAGCCGCGAGCGTGAGCTGCGGGGGCAGATCGTCGATATCGTGCACCGCGCCTGCGACAGGTTCCTGATGATCGGGACAGAGGGAGTCGTCTCCGCGCGCGTGGATGAGGAGACGTTCCTCATTACGCCTACGGGCAAAGACCGGCGGAGCCTCGAGATCGGGGACATCGTGCTGGTGAACCGTGGCAGGCGGGAGAGGGGGAAACAACCAAGCCGTTCCGTGCAACTCCACGGCGAGATTTACAGGCATCACGCAGGTGTTGGAAGCATCATCACCGGCCAGTCGCCCGGCGTGGCGGCGTTCGCGGTCGCGTCCCGCAAATTTGAAACCAGGACGATCCCCGAGTCGTACATCCTTCTGCGGGATGTGCCCGTCATCACCTTCGGCTCGCAATATGCCGAACCTGAAGCGATTGCCCAGAGGGTTTCGGAAACCGTCCCCGTGGTGCTCATCCAGAACGACTGCCTCCTGGCAGTCGCTCCGGGCGTCCTGGAAGCGTTTGACCGGCTGGAAGTGGCCGAAAGCACGGCCAGATCGCTGATTGACGCCCTTTCCATTGGCGGCCTGGTCCCTATAGGTGAGGACGACATCACCGACATTCAGAACAGATTCCTGTAATTAACTTACAAGGTCCCCCATGAACAAAATCCTCGCACTCGGTTGCGCCGTGCTCCTCTGTGCGCTGGCAGCGGCACAGGACCACCCACTGTGGCTCCGTTATCCCGCCATCTCCCCCGACGGCAGGACTATCCTTTTCTGCTACAAGGGGGATATCTACGCCGTCCCCTCGACCGGGGGGACTGCGAAGCCTCTGACGATGAGCGAATCATATGAGTTCGCCCCGGTCTGGAGCCATGACGGAAAGATGATCGCATTCGCGTCCGACCGGTACGGCAGTTTCGACGTTTTCGTCATGCCCTCCGGCGGAGGAGAATCGCGCAGGCTCACGTTCCATTCCGCGCGCGAGGTCCCGAGCACGTTCACGGCGGACGACAAGGCCGTGCTCTTCTCCGCATACAGGCAGGAGCTGGCCACGAACGCGCAGTTCCCCGTCTACCTCATGACGCAGCTCTACAGCGTGCCCGTGGCGGGCGGGCGCGTCTCCATGGTTCTTCCTGTCCCCGCGCTCGACGCGACGCTGAACGCGGCGGGAGACAAGCTCATCTATCACGACATCAAGGGGTACGAAAGCGACTGGCGGAAACACCACACGTCGTCGGTCACACGCGACATCTGGGTGTACGATTTCAAGACGCACAAATACCGCCAGCTCACGCAGTTTCCCGGCGAGGACCGGAACCCGGTCTTCGACGCCGACGGCGACACGTTCTACTACCTGAGCGAGGAGACGGGATCGTTCAACGTCCACAGGAGTTCCCTGACCGACCCCTCGAAGAACGTTCCGATCACGCATTTCACGAAGAATCCCGTCCGGTTCCTCACGCGGGCGAACGACAACACGCTCTGCTTCGGCTTCGACGGCGAGGTGTATACGATGAAACCCGGCGGCGAGCCGGAAAGGCTCCAGGTGCGGATTGCGGAAGACGGGCGCGAGACGCTCGACAGGAACGTGCCCGTGAACGAGAATTTCACGGAGGCTCGCCTCTCCCCCAACGGGAAGGAATTCGCGTACATCTTCCGGGGCGAGATCTTCGTCACGAGCATGGAAGGGGGGATCACCAAGAGAATCACGAGCACGCCGTACCAGGAGAGGAGCGTCAGCTTCAGCCCCGACGGGCGATCGCTCGTCTACGCCGTGGAGAAGGATTCGAGCTGGGACGTGTACCGGGTGTCGATCGAACGGAAAGAGGAGCCCTACTTTTACGCTTCGACGGTCCTGAAAACTGAGCCCGTCGTAGCGACGCCCGCCGAGGAATACCAGCCGGAGTTCTCCCCCGACGGAAAAGAGGTGGCATACCTGGAAAACCGCGTCACGCTGAAGGTGATCAACCTGGCATCGGGGAAGACCCGGACGATCCTCCCTGCAGACTTGAACTACTCGTACGCCGACGGCGACCAGTACTACCAGTGGTCGCCCGACGGGAAGTGGTTCCTTGTCCAGTTCGGCCTGCTGGGGCGGGTCCAGGTGCCCGAGGTCGGCCTCGTCTCCGCCGACGGGAAGGGGGAGGTGCATGACCTCACAGAGAGCGGGTATGACAACTCGGAGCCCCGGTGGTCGATGGACGGCAAAATGTTCATCTGGGGCTCTGACCGGCGGGGGGCGCGGCAGGAGGGGGGAGATCTCATCACGGCAGACGTCTACGGCATGTTCCTCACGAAAGCGGCGTTCGACAGGTTCCGCCTGACGAAGGAGGAATTCGCGCTCGTCAAGGAACAGGAGGAGAAAGAGAAGAAAGAAGCGGAGGGGAAGACGAAGGGGAAGGAAGCAAAGGAGGCGAAGGACTCTGCGAAGGTCGAGGTGAAGATCGACTGGCAGGGGCTCGACGAACGGAAGGCGCGCCTGACGATACACACGTCAGAGGCGAACGACTGGCTCCTGTCGAAGGACGGCGAGAAGCTCTACTACCTCACCGTCTTTGACAAGGGGAACGATCTCTGGATGACAGAGCTCAGGACGAAGGAGACGAAGCTCTTCACGAAGCTCGGCGCCAGGCGGGCCAGCATGGAGCTTTCCCCCGACGGCAAGTTCATATTCCTCCTCCTGGACGGGAAGCCCGTGAAGATCGACGCCGAGACGGGCAAAGAAGACCAGATCAAGACGGGGGGGGAGATGGTCCTAAGGCAGGACGAGGAGCGTGACTACATCTTCACACACGCCTGGAGACAGTTCAAGGAGAAGTTCTACGTAGCCGACCTGCAGGGGGTCGACTGGAATTATTATTACGGAGTGTACAGGAAGTTCCTCCCGTATATCAACAACAACTACGATTTCGCAGAGATGCTCTCCGAGATGCTCGGCGAGGTCAATGCCTCCCACACCGGGTGCCGGTACTACAAGCCCGCCGGGAGCGGCGACCAGACCGCCGAGCTGGGGCTCCTGTATGACTTCGATTTCGCGGGGCCCGGCGTGCGCGTGGCCGAGGTGGTGGAAGGGGGCCCGGTCGATCGGGCGGCGTCGAAAATCAAGGCCGGCGACGTCATTGAGAAGATCGACGGCGTCCCGCTCACTGCGGCGATGGACTTCTACGATCAGCTCGACCGGAAGGCCGGGAAACTCACGCTCCTCTCCGTCCTGGATCCCTCGAACGACGAACGGTGGGAGGAAAGCGTGAAGCCGATCGGCGCCGGGGAAGAGAACGAGCTTCTCTACCATCGCTGGGTGAAGCAGCGGCGGCACGAGGTGGACGAGCTTTCCGGGGGGAAGATCGGGTACATCCACGTGCGTGCGATGAACGACGAGAGCATGCGCACGGTGTTCGAAGAAGCGCTGGGGAGGGACTTCGAGAAGCAAGCGATCATCGTGGACACGCGCTTCAACGGCGGCGGCAACATCCACGAACAGCTCTCCGATTTCCTGAGCGGCAAGAAATATTTCGACATCGTTCCCCACGGACAGTACGTCGGCTCTGAACCGTATGACAAGTGGGTGAAGCCCTCGATCGTCCTGATCGGGGAAAGCAACTACTCCGATGCGCACCTGTTCCCCGTCGCCTACAAGCTGAAGGGGGACGGAAAGACGCTCGGCATGCCCGTGCCGGGGACCGGGACGTTCGTCTGGTGGGAGACGCAGATTGATCCGACGCTGGTGTTCGGCATCCCGATGGGAGGGTGGCGCACCCCGGACGGGAAGTTCTGCGAGAACAACCAGCTCGAGCCCGACATCAAGGTGCGCAACGAGCCGGATGTCATGTCGGGGGGTCGCGACGAGCAGATCGAGGCGGCGGTGAAGGAGTTGATGAAGAAGTAACGGATCGGACCGACCGATCGTTCACCATCCGGAAAAAAGTTCTTTGCAGAATTGAGTGCGGGCCGGCGAACCGGCATATCCAAACACAGGGAGGGAATTATGAGGATGCAGACGCGAGTGTTTGCTGTGTCCGGTTTGCTTGCCTGCCTGGCAGCCACCGCGCCGGGACAGATCACGATCACCAGCACTGACCTGGATTCGATTTTCGCGGTCGGTCACTCGCTGGCGAACAAGATCGACAAGGTGACGTCGACGCTCAACGTCGGCCACCACGGATCGACATCCTGGGACTTCAGCGCGCTGCGGAACGACTCGTCGCAGACGCTGACGAGCGTGGCGCTGGGAACCGCCCCGTTCAACAGCTGGTTTACCGGGGCGACGCACGTCTTCCAGACAAACGTGTCAGTCAACCTCGGCTCGTCCACGTTGCCGGCTGTGGCGTATATCTACTTTCAGCTCTCCGGCAACGTGCTCAACCTGGGTATCGGGGCAACTGTGACCGGGACTTTGGCAACCGCCCATTCATGGAACGCGCCGGCGGACACATTTTACGCCCTCCCGTCAACCTACGGGACTACCTGGGGGAGCACGTACCTGGACACCACCGACGTCCTCCTGAGCGGCACATTCCTGCTCGCAGAGCCGAGCTCAAGACACAGAAACTCATTCGTGATAGACGCCTACGGCCCCATGACGCTCCCCGGGGGGTCCGTCCACAGCGCGCTCCGGCTCAAGAAATCCGATGCGGTGTCGGGGTCCGTGAGCTACATTTTCCTGGCAAAGGACGGGGCCACAGTGCAGGCCACGTCGGCGAATCCCACGGGTCCGGACACCGGATCGATCGGGGTGGTCCCGGTTTCAGTCTCCTGGAACCTCAATGTGATCGCCCTTCCGATACAGATAGCCTCGTTCAACGCCGTCGCTGCCGCCGGCGGGAAGGGGGTCCTTCTCACCTGGACCACGAAGAGCGAAATCAATAACTACGGCTTTGAGGTGCAGAGGAGCGCAGAGGCGGAAGGTGAGTTTACGACTGTGTCGGGGAGCTTCATCCCTGGGCACGGAACGACGATCGTTCCCCAGTCGTATTCATTTGATGACCCGGGTGCGCCGGCGGGCATTTCGTATTACAGGCTCAAGCAGACCGACCTGGACGGGGCGGTCCACTACACTGATCCCGCGGGGGTCACCGTCGCCGGCGGCGCCGCGCCGAATGTCCCCTCGGCCTTTCACATTGATCAGAATTTTCCGAATCCCTTCAACCCGTCCACAACGATCCGCTACGGGCTTCCTGTGCGGACAAATGTCACGCTCTCCGTGTATAATGCGCTTGGCCAGCGTGTGGCGACGCTCATCAACGGCCAGCAGGACGCGGGGATCCACGACGCCAGGTTTGACGCCTCTGCGCTCGCCAGCGGCGTCTACTTTTGCAGGATTCAGACGCCGGGATTCGTCCGGACGCTCAAGATCGATCTCGTGAAATGACGCTTTCCGTCATTGCGAGCCGTTCCTCAGGCGAAGCAATCTCTGACAGGGGAATTACCGTGACAGCAAGCAACCTCCGCATATGCGTCTACTGCGCGTCGAGCAGGAGCTGCGACAGGTCGTATCACGACGCCGCCCGGCGTCTCGGCATGCTCATCGCCCGCCGCTCGTGGTCGATCGTCTACGGCGGGGGAGGGGACGGGTCGATGGGGGCGCTGGCTGACGGCGCGCTTGCGGCCGGCGGGCGCGTGACGGGGGTGATCCCCCACTTCATGAAGGAGCTGGAGTGGGCGCACGGAGGACTGACCGAGCTCCGGGTGGTCGACGACATGCGGACGCGGAAAGAGATGATGCTCTCGGGGAGCGACGCGGTGGTGGCCCTCCCCGGGGGGAGCGGGACGCTGGAGGAGCTCTTCGAGGCGATGACGCTGAAGCGGCTCGGTATCTACCTGAAGCCGATCGTTATCGTGAACACCGGGGGATTCTTCAATCCGCTCCTCGAACAGCTGGGCCGATGCGTGAGCGAGCGATTCATGGATGCGCAGCACGCGGGGATGTGGAAAGCGGTGGCGAACGTTGACGACGTGATTCCCGCGATCACGGCCGCTCCTGAGTGGAGCAGCGACGCGCGTTCATTTGCGCGCGTGTGAGGCTTCGCGGAAGACTGAACGAACGGCGGGTGTGGGCTGCCAAACCGCTCCCCGGCTACCCCTGGGGCAGAGGCCTCTCCTTGGGACGCCAGCGGTCTTCTTCCTCTTCATGGTAATGGCGCGCGAGCTCATCCTGGAGCTTGTGCTGCTCCACAAGGAAGAGGATGTAGGCGACGAAGAGAATTCCGACGAGCGCGAGGAAACCGATGGCGATTGGTGCGGTCATTGGGGCCTCTGAATCGTAGATCGTGTGCCCCCCCCCCAGGGCTGGTGGTAGTGTTCTCTGGAACCCGTTCACACCTGGAGCTCGTCATTCCCCCCGGTCAGCCCTGCGGCCAGAGCCAACCGAATACCCCTGCAGTGAACAACCCGTAGACGAGCGCGTCGATCGTGTTCTTCACCGTCGTCGACCAGGGCCGGCGCATCCAGATGGACTCCTGCCATGAGCCGACGCCGTAGCAGAAGAACGCCGTCGCCCCTGCGAACCTGAAGACCGTCAGGTAAGGCGCCCCCGGCGCGACGGCCCGGCTCGCGATGTAGGCGGCAAAGACGCTCACGACAAGGCAGTAGGCGAACCACTTGAGCATGTGCGGCGTCATCGACATCGATCCCCCCCGCTTCGCGAGCGTGATGATTGCGAGGGGTCCCTTCTCAAATTTCTCTTTGAACTCAGGCGACCTCATCTCCGCCATGCTTCCCGCGTGCGGGAGGACGTAGACGCCATCGGGGGCATCCAGGCCGCGGAGCGCATCGGCCACCTTCTCCTCGCCCGGCAGCTTGTGCATGTCCGTGTTGTGGTACTGCAGGACGGTGTGGATGAGGGAGCTGATGATGAAGACGACTACCGCGGAAAGGAGCACGGGAGCCCACAGCGATATGAGGGAGATCATGCGTACCTCCTCGCTTGACAGATAATAAAGTGGAAAATGAAACGGGTCGCCGATGGGAAACCCGTGGCGGGCAGTGCGCCTGCCACACGCGGGTGTTGCGAATGTAGAAGAATTCAGGAATCGATGCAAGAAGAATTTTGGGCTTGATTTTTTCCCCTGAAATCCCAACGATTCAAAGGTTTCCCCGCCGAGGATGTTCATTTCCAGTCCGGAAAGGACGAGCCGTCATGATCCGCAAATTCGCGCGACAGCACCTCCCCCTGTTTATTGCGCCGCTTGCCTCCATCTGCCTTGGCATTCTCCCCGCGCTGGCCGGTGACGGGACGACCACCGTCGCTATCCGGAGCGTCTCGCTCTTCAAGAACGGCCTCGCCTTCGTGGTCTCATCGGCCACGCTCCCGTCCGACTCGAAAACCGTCAGCATGGGGCAGCTTCCCGTCCCGTCGTATGGGACGTTCTGGGTTTCGTATCCCGCGGACGTGCATGTGAAGGAGCTTGTCTCATCGATGACGGAGGTTGAGCGGCGTGTGCCCGCATTTTCCATCGCCCAGCTCCTCCTGGCGAATCCGGGCCGGAAGGTGCTCGTCCACACGTCTGACCGGGATATCGAAGGGACGATACTCCCCCAGGCTTCCGGTGACGATCCCCCGTTTGTCCAGAGTCCCTACGTGATGAGTCCGAGAATCACGCCGCCTCTCCCCCCGGGAAGCGACGTCCTGATGATCAGGACGGACCGGGGGGTTACCACGCTCAATGCGGGCCAGGTGATGCGGGCAGAATTTGCCGATCATGACATCGCCGGTACCGTCCCGTACAGGTACAAGTCCCCCTCGCTGCGGATCCAGCTCGGGGAACCGGCCCCCGGGGAAACGGTGACCGTGAGTTGCCTCGTGCACGGTGTCACGTGGGTGCCGGGCTACCTCATCGACCTCACGGATTCGAAGAATGCGCGGGTGAGCGCGCACGCCGAGATCATCAACGAGCTTTCGGATTTCAACGACGTGACGCTCCAGCTCGTGACGGGTTTCCCGAACGCGCGATTCAGCGATCTCCACAGTCCTGTGGCGATGACGCAGGACCTGGGAGGGTTCCTGAGCTCGCTCGCCGGCGTCGGCGCGCCGGGGGCGAGGATCGGGGGCGTCACAAGCCAGATGCTGACAAGCAACTCGCTGGGGAGATTTTCCGTCACCTCCGCGCAAGTCTCCCCTGAGTACGCGACTGCGGGGGAGGGGAGCGTTGCTGAAGACCTCTTCTTTTATCCCGTGAAGAACTTCACGCTGAAGAAGGACGAAACCGCGTGGGTGCCTCTATTCACCGCGGAGATGCCATACAAGCACGTGTACACGTGGAGGATCGGCGACTATATCGACGAGCAGGAGCACTACAGGGCGCCGGCGGATGCGCAGGGGGAGAAGAACCCGGAAGAGGTATGGCACGCGTGCCGCCTGACGAACACGCTCAAGATGCCGCTCACGACAGCCTCGGCCGAGTTCATGACAGGGGGGACGTTCACCGGCCAGGATATCTGTTATTACACGCCGGCGGGGACCGAGACGACAATCCGCATCAACAAGGCGCTCAACATCATCGCCGAACAGGCGGAGGTCGAGCTGGAGAGGAAACGCGACGCCACGCTCGTCCACGGTTTTCACTACGACCTGGTGAAGCTGCGGGGCGAGCTGAAGCTGAGGAGCAGGGTCGATCATGCGGTCAGCGTCGAGATCACGAAGGAGTGCTCGGGCGACGTCCTGGAGAGCACTCCCGCTGCGAAAGACGTGAAGACGGCGCGGGGCTTGAAGCAGGTCAATTCGAGGCACGTCCTCACATGGGTCGTTTCACTGGAGCCGGGTGAAGAGCAGGTGGTCACGTACCAGTACCAGGTCCTTTTCAGAGAATAACTCCAGGGGGCACTCCTTTCATGACCAGGCCGCTCGGCAGGCTCACGCTCAGGGTGGGTAACATCCACCTCCTGGCGATTGATGTCGTCGTCATCCTCCTCTCGCCCGTCGCGGCGCTCGCGCTGAGGGTCGAGAATACGGGCGAGTTCCGCCTCTACCTCAACACGGCCCTCTCCCTCGCGGCCCTCAGGCTCACCTGGTATCTCCTCATATTCCAACTCTCGGGGCTCTACGCCAGGTACTGGCGCTACGCGAGCGTCGACGAAGTGGTGGCCCTGGCATCCGCGGCGATCAAGGGCTGGGTGGCGGGGATCATCGCGTTCTTCGTCATCCTGGAACCTTTCGGCCTTGTCTCGCCGGGTTTCCCCCGGTCGATCCCCGTGATCGACGGGGCGTTCACGCTCCTCGGCGTCGGGATGAGCCGCCTCGCCCTCCGGATGATGTCGGATTTCTCCCTCCCGCGCAGGGAAGGGGGGAAGGTGAAGCGGATACTCATCGCCGGTGCCGGCGCGGCGGGGATGAAAGGAGTCCGGGAGCTCCGGGGAAGGGCAGACCTCGGCTTCGATCCGGTGGCGTTCGTCGACGACGATCCGGGAAAGCAGGGACACTCGATCGTCGGGGTGCCGGTGCGCGGCACGCTCGCCGATATCGCGAGGGTCGTCCGGGACAGCAGGATCGACGAGGTGGTGGTGGCCATGCCGAGCGCGCCGGGAAAAGTCATCAGGAACGTCAGGGAAGCCTGCGTGGCTGCGGGAGTTCCGGTGAAGACGACCCCGGGTCTTCTTGAAATCCTCTCCGGCAGCGCCGGGGTTGCGGCAATCAGGGATATCGAGATCGACGATCTCCTGCGGAGGGGGGTCGTGCAAACGGATATCGAGGACGTGCGCGGCCAGTTGAAAGGGACGCGTATACTCGTCACCGGAGCGGGAGGCTCGATCGGATCGGAGCTTTGCCGGCAGATTGTGCGCTGCGCACCGGCGGAGCTGGTCGTCCTGGAAATGGGGGAGAACCCCCTGCTGGCAATCGAGTCGGAGCTGCGCAAGATCTGCGCGGACACAGGGGGACCGACGGCGGTCCGTCCCGTCGTGGCCGATATCCGCGACCGAGTCCGCATGGGGGAAGTCTTTCGCGAATATGCCCCCCGGATTCTCTACCATGCCGCGGCCCACAAGCACGTGGGACTCATGGAGGAGAACACCGCGGAGGCGGTGACCAACAACGTGCTGGGCACGCGGACGCTTGTCGATCTCGCCCTGGAGCACGGGCTCGACAGGTTCGTGATGATCTCCTCCGACAAGGCGGTGAATCCGACGAGCGTGATGGGGGCGACCAAGCGGGTCGCCGAGCTCCTGGTGCGCGAGGCGGCTCTCGGCGCGGGAAGGGCATTCGTGACCGTCCGTTTCGGGAACGTCCTGGGGAGCCGCGGGAGCGTCGTCCCGATATTCAAAAACCAGATCGCGATGGGGGGACCGGTCACGGTGACCGACCCCGAGGCGACGCGGTACTTCATGACCATCCCCGAGGCGGTGCAGCTCGTGCTGCAGGCGGCCAGCATGGGGACCGGGGGAGAGGTCTTCATCCTGGACATGGGCGAGCCCGTGAAGATCGCGGAACTTGCCAGGGAGCTGATACGCCTGAGCGGGTTCGAGGAGGGGAGGGATATCGCGATCGCGTACACCGGGCTGCGGCCGGGGGAGAAACTGCACGAAGAGCTCTTCTACGACACCGAGCACGTCGAACGCTCGGCACACGCAAAGATCCTCGTCAGCCGGGTCCCCCGGGGCGCGGGCTCATCGCCGGACCTCCGTTCGGACGTGGCCGCGCTTGTCTCAGTCGCCCAGTCAGGCGACGCGCACGCGGTGCGGGGGATTCTGAGAAAGATCGTCCCGGGATTCAGCAACGCCGGGGAGGCCGCGCAGGGCGCCCGGCCGGAGCCCACAGGTTCGCCGGCAGGGGCTCTGTAGTCGGCCGGGGTTCTGTAATTCGGCTGGTACTAAGTAGTTCGACAGGTACTCAGTAGTTTGGCAGGTACTTCTTCAGTTCCCAGGGCGTCACTTCAAGCCGGTAGTCTTCGCACTCCAGGCGTTTTGCGCTGATGAATCGCTCGCAGATGTGCGCGCCGAGCGAGTCTCTCACCACCGTGTCCTTCTCCATCTCCGCGATCGCTTCCTCCAGGGAACCGGGGAGCACGCGCACGTCCTCCGGCCGCCTGTCGTCCGCCTCGAGATAGATGTTCTCTTCCGTGGCCTCAGGGACGTTCAGCTCGCGGCGGATCCCGTCGAGCCCCGCCCCGAGCATCACTGCGAATGCCAGATAGGGGTTACAGCTCGGGTCCGGGCAGCGCAGCTCCACGCGGGTCGACTCCAGCGTGTGTGCCCGGGGAATGCGGATCAGCGCCGAGCGGTTGATTCTCCCCCAGCTCACCTGGATGGGAGCCTCGTAGCCCGCCGCCAGCCGCTTGTACGAATTGACGAGCGGCGCCAGCACCGCGCACATGCCCCGTGCGTGCGCAAGCTGCCCGGCGATAAACTGCTTGGCGATCTTCGACAGCCCGTGGGGATCGCCGGGATCGCAGAAGGCGTTGGCGCCGTTCGCCTTGAAGCTGAGACCCTGGTGCACGTGCATGCCGCTCCCGCTGATCCCGCGGATCGGTTTCGGCATGAACGTGGCATAGAGGCCCTTCTGCTCCGCAAGGATCTTCAGGACCACGCGGAGCGTCACCGCGCTGTCCGCCGTCCGCAGCGCGTTCGCGTACCTGAGGTCGATTTCGTGCTGGCCGGTGGCCACTTCGTGATGCATCGCCTCGGCCTCGATCCCCATCGACGCGAGCGTCTCGGCCACCTGGCGCCAGAGCCCTGTGGCGACCATGTCCGTGGGCTGGTCGAAGTAGCCTGCGCTGTCCTGCGGCCTGGGAGGGGCGACCTCCCCGTCCGGCCCCGGCTTCAGGAGAAAGTACTCCAGCTCCGGCCCCGTGTTGTAGACAAAACCCATCGATTCCGCCTCGGCCAACACCCGCGAGAGCACGGCGCGGGGATCGCCGATGAACGGATGCCCGTCCGGCGTATAGACGTTGCAGATCAGGCGCGCGGTGGCCTCGTGTCCCTCCCGCCACGGCAGGAGCGCAAACGTGGACGTGTCGGGGACGAGGTACATGTCGTTCTCGGCGATGCGCGCGAACCCCTCGATCGACGAGCCGTCGAACCAGATGCCGTGGTTGAGGGTGGCGGCAAGTTCGTTCGTCGGGATCGTCACGTTCTTGACCGCGCCGCCGACGTCCGTGAACTGGAGATCGATGAACCGGACCTTGTGGGCTTCCACGAGCGCCAGGAGGTCGCCGGCGGACGGATGGGACTGTTGAGGGGGCATCAGCGTAGGGCCTGGAGGCCGAAGGCAATGGCGATGATGGCGAGCAGCAGGACCACTGCGACGGCGATCGGTGTCATAATGGGTGAGCGCCAGAAGGCCGGCTTCTTCCTCTTTTCCGGGACGCGGTCGAGTATCGACGTGTCCACGCCGGCGGGGTTGTCGAGATCGCGGATGAGCGCGTGCATATCCGCGTACCGGTCGTCGGGGTCGCGCGCGAGGCACCGTGCGACCACGGCGGCGAGCGCCGTGGGGACGCCCTGGGCGTCAAGGCGGGGGGGGGCGGCGTTCAGGTGCTGCGCCATGATCGCGAGCGGATTGTCGCCGCTGAACGGCGTTTTCCCGGCGAGCATCTCGTAGAACATGATGCCGAGGGCGTAGAGGTCCGTCCTCCTGTCCCCCCGGGCCCCCTCGATCTGCTCCGGCGCCATGTACTCGGGGGTGCCGGCGGTCGCGCTCAGGTTGGCGTACGTGACTCGGTGCGACCCCTTGGTCAGCGCGAGGCCGAAATCCAGGATGACGGGCTGCCCCCCCTCCGTGATCAGTATGTTCTCCGGCTTGAGGTCCCTGTGGATGATGTCGTTGTCGTGACAGTGCGCGAGCCCGTCGGCCACTTTCCGGATCAGCGCCGTCGCCGCTTCCGGCGGCATCGGGGCGGTGCGCTGGACGACGTCGCGGAGCGACTCGCCGCTGACAAGCTCGGTGACCAGGTAGGGCGTGTTGTTGTACTGTCCCGATGAGAGGCCCCGCTGGATCGCCGGGTGATGCAGCGTGCGCATCACCTCAAGCTCCCTCTGGAATCGCTCGTACTGGGCAGGGTCGCCGATCATCGTCCTGTCGGGGATCTTGAGCGCCACCTCCCTGCCGGCAAGGAGGTCGTAGGCCTTGTAGATGTGGCTCATCCCTCCCTGCGCAATATGGGCCCGGATCTGGAAGTGGTCGAATTGGTCCCCGATCTGCAGCATCTGGCCGTTCGGTGTGGTTGACGCTTCAACGCTCATCGTTTCCGCCCGCAAGTATAGTAAACTCCCTGTTGAAAAGCGAGGTGGTCAGGACTTCGCGCCTCCCTGCAGGAAGCCCGGGAGGCGCCCCAGGAGCCCCGCAAGCGAGAACCTGCGCCGCCCGGCGTCGTCGCCGGAGCCGGGTCCGAGCTTTCGGATCTGGATGGCAAGAACGGAGAGGTTGTCGTCGCTTTCCCGCGCCAGCGCTGCGTCGAATATCCTCCTGGCGAGCTCCTCCGGGTCGCTCCCCCGGGAGGCCATGGCGGCAAACTCGTGGTCTTCGATGACCGACCAGACGCCGTCCGTGCAGAGGATGATCACGTCGCCGTTGCGCACGGTGACCTGTTCGACGTCGGGTGTGACGAAGAGCTCGACGCCCAGGCACCGGCTCAGCACGGAACGCTGGTGGTGTCCGCGGAGCTTCCCGGCGGGGAGGAGTCCGAGCCGGACCATTTCGCCGACGCGCGTGTGGTCTTTCGTCAGGCAGCTCGCCTTTCCGTCCCGGACTAGGTATGCGCGGCTGTCGCCTACGTGCGCGATGCTCAGCCTCTCGCCGGTCAGGTTGACGGCGGTCAGCGTGCTCCCCATTTTCCCCGCGCCGATTCGCTGCCCGGCCTGGTAGACCCCCACGTTCGCATTCTGGACGGCCGTCTTGAGCTTCTGGGGCATCGCCACGCCGTTGCTCTTGTAGAACGTCTCGAAGAAGAGCTCGAGCGCGAGCGAGCTTGCCACGGCCCCGTGCGCGTACCCTCCCATCCCGTCGGCGATCCCGTAGAGGTGCCCATGGGCGGCGGTTAGGTCGTCCTCCCTGCAGAAGCGCATGGCGTCCTGGTTGTCCTGCCGGACATTCCCCACGCCGGTGCACCCGAACGAGGCGATATCGGCAGGTTCCTGTGGTGTCATCAACAGGCGCGATCGATCAGGATCTCTCACACGTCATAGTACAGGCCGAACTCGTACGGATGGGGCCGGAGCGCCATCGGCTTCACTTCCTTGTCCATCTTGTAGCCGATCCAGGTGTCGATGATGCTCTCGGTGAAGACGCCCCCCCGGAGGAGAAACTCGTGGTCCCGTTCGAGCGCGCGGAGAGCCTCCTCGAGCGACCCGGGCGTCGACGGGACGTGCTTCAGCTCCTCGGGCTCAAGGTCGTAGATATCCTTGTCCAGGGGCTCTCCCGGGTCGAGCTTGTTGAGTATCCCGTCGATCCCGGCCATCATCATCGCCGAAAAGGCCAGGTAGGGATTGCAGGCGGCGTCGGGGCAGCGGAACTCGAGGCGCTTCGCCTTCGGGCTCGTGGAGTACATCGGGATCCGGATGGAGGCGCTCCTGTTGCGCTGCGAATACGCGAGGTTGACCGGCGCCTCAAAACCCGGGACCAGGCGCTTGTAGGAATTGGTCGTCGGGTTGGTGATCGCGCAGAGCGCGGGAGCGTGTTTCAGCAGCCCCCCCACGTAATTGAGCGCCATGGCGCTCAGGTCCGCGTACCCGTTCCCGTGGAAGAGGGGTTTCCCTCCCTTCCAGAGGCTCTGGTGAACGTGCATGCCGGACCCGTTGTCCGCAAAGACCGGCTTGGGCATAAACGTAACGGTCTTGCCGCGCCGCCGGGCGGTGTTCTTGAGGACATACTTGAAAAGGAGCATCGCGTCGGCGCTCTTCAGGAGCGGAGCGAACTTGAGGTCGATCTCCGACTGCCCCGCGGTCGCGACCTCGTGGTGCTGCGCCTCCACGCTGAGCCCGACAGACATCAGGTTCACCGTCATCTCATTCCGCACGTCCTGCATGTGGTCCGTCGGCGGGACCGGGAAATACCCCTCCTTGTAGCGGGGTTTGTAGCCCAGGTTCGGTCCCTCTTCCCGTCCGCTGTTCCACCTCCCCTCGACGGAGTCGACGTAGTAGTAGCTCGAGTGCTCGTCGGTGTCGAACCTGACGTCGTCGAATATGAAAAACTCCGCTTCCGCGCCGAAGTATGCGGTGTCCGCCAGGCCTGTCGACGCCAGGTACGCCTCAGCCTTCTGCGCGAGACCCCGCGGGCAGCGTTCGTAGTGCTCCTTCGTCAGGGGGTCGTGGACGTCGCAGATCAGGCTGACCGTCTTGACCTGGATGAACGGGTCCACGAACGCCGTGGACGAGTCCGGGATGATGAGCATGTCGCTTTCGTTGATCGCCTTCCACCCGCGGATGCTCGAGCCGTCAAACCCGAACCCTTCCGCGAACGAAGTTTCCTCGAGCTGGTCCGCCGGGACCGAGAAGTGCTGCCACTGGCCGGGCAGGTCGATAAATTTGAAGTCCACCATCACCGCGTGCTCGTCCTTGATCAGCTTCATCACGCGCGCGGCGGCAGAACCGGTAGTCTCAGCCATGAGTTGTCCTTTATGACGTTGGGTGAAGAACAGTTGGTTATTTCGTCGGCTCGATCCTGATGTGGGTGGTTTCCTTCGACGTTGAGAGCACGAGGTGCGTGCGCGTCGAGGAAACCCCCGCCCACGACTGGATCCGGGCAAGGAGCCGTTCCAGCGACGCCGTGTTTTCCGTGCGCACCTTCAGCAGGTGTGACCCTTCGCCGGTGATGGCGTGGCATTCCGCGATCTCGTCCGCGGCGTGCGCGTGTTCGAGAAACTGCTGGTAGTGCCTCGAAGAGTCCACGGTGACCGAGACGAACGCGCAGATATCCTTCCTGAACATCCGGGGATCGACGACGGCGTGGTAGCCCGTGATGTAGCCCCTCTCCTCCAGCTTCCGGAGGCGCTCGCTCACTGCGGGGAGCGAGAGCCCCACGGAAGCCGCCATGTCACTTCGTTTCGTGCGTCCCTGCCGCTGGAGGATCTCCAGCAATCGCACGTCGACGTCGTCGATCGCTGCCTTCAATCCCTGGATCGCGCTCGAATGGCCGGGCACGTCGACTCTCCGCCGACCGGTTTGCTACTTCCCCGGCGCGGGCTGTTCGCTCATGACCGTGACCGAGGGGATGATCCGCTTCTCCTGCTTCCGGCTGTTCCACACGAGGTAGACGGCGCTGATCACGCCCCAGCCGACCGTCATCCAGATCGCCATCTGCGTCGCGTCCGCCGACACACCCGGCGTCGTGAGGCCGATGACCACGACCCCCACCAGCAGGCCGATGTTCCCGAGGAATCCGAGCATCGGGATCGCCGCGTGCTTGATGGAGTGGAACTCACTCCTCCCGACGAACGTGACGAACGTCAGCCCGCAGATCAGGGCGTAGAGGACAAACGTCCCGATATTGGAGGCGAGCGTGATGCCGGTGAGCGCGGTGATGTTCAGTACGCCGACGGAGCCGATGATCGCCGAGACCGCCACCAGTATCCAGACGCCGATATGGGGTGTGGCGTGTCGGCCGTGCAGGGCGCCCAGGAGACCCGGCATCTCTTTGTCCTGCGCCATGGCAAAGCTGATCCGGACAGCCGTGTTCATTGCCGCGAGCGTAGTCCCCACCACGGCGAGGCCCACGGTGATCGCGACGACGATCATGAGCGCAAACCCGTTACCGCCGAGCATGGCGTCGCCGATCTGGCGCGTCAGGTCGCCGATGGGCGCGCCGGAGGCGGCCGCCGCGTCCATGCCGAACGTCTTTGTCCCGTCGGCGGCGACGTTGACCAGCTTCTCGCTCACCGCGTAGTTCGCTGCGAAGTACTCGAAGAGGTAGGCGAAGAGGCCCTGGATAACGAGGGAGAGTATGACACCGCGCGGGATGTCCCTCTTCGCATTGATCGCTTCTCCCGCGAGCGAGGTCGAAGACTCAAATCCCACCAGTATCAGTATCGCGATCGTCGACTGGAAGAGCATTGCCGCCAGGCTGTGCGGCCAGACGATCGACACGGCCGCCGGGTGCGCCCACTGCGTTGCGCCGAGCGGGTTCTGGACGCGGAACATGATCGCCAGTATGCTGAACCCGATGAGGGAGACGAGCTGCACGACGTTGATCGCGATCGAGACCGTGGTCGACCCGGTGATCCCCCGGACGGCGATCCATCCCACCATGAGCGAAAAGATGCAGGCGACCAGTATCTGCACGGGGATGGAGAGATTCACGTTGAACTGGCTGAAGATATAGGCCACGAGTGTCGCCATGAACGCCACCATGACGCCGGGGTAGACCCAGTAGAAGAGATGTGCGGCCCAGCCCGTCATGAATTTGGCGATCCGCGCGAACCTCTGGTGCGATGCCTTTTCCCTGTCGAGAAACGCTTTTTCTGCGAAGTAATACGAGCCCCCGGCGCCCGCCTCCGGGTATCGCCGCGCCAGCTCCGAGAACGCGATCGCAGTCAGGAACGCGACGATGAGCGCCGCGACGATGCCCGTCCACATGTCCGAGGCCCCGCCGGTGTTTGCGGCCTGAATCTGGAACGTGATCCAGAGAAACGCCCCGGGGGCGATGAGCGCCATCGCGTTCACCGTGACCCCCGTGAGGCCGAGTGTCTTCTTCATCCCGCTGGTCGGGTTGGTTTGGGTTGCCATATGGCTTTCCTCCGTGAGTGTGTGAATGTCTGAGACTCTTCCCGTCCGGCCCGGCCGGGTCCCACCTGCCCGGCCGGCGATCTGGCTAAAAGACGACGATCGCGCCCATGCCGAGCGTTGCCTGGTTCCTGCGCGTCTGCGCTCCGCCGGAGCCGTCGAATGCTACCGCGCTCGACCAGTCATACCGGTATTCGGTCCTGAGGATCAGGCTCGTAAACGGCTTGAACTCATACGTGAGCGTGGTTTCGTAGAGGTTCTGCCGCAGGAGCGTCATGAACCCCTCCGGGTCCGAAAACGTCTCTCCCCGGACGGCAAATGCCGAGACGTCGGTCAGCACGTATTTCGCGTAACCGGCGACCCCCTTCCAGAGCGCCACGTGGCCGAAGGGCTGATCCTGGCCGTAGATCGCGTTTGCCGCGAACGTGAGCTTCTCCGTCGCCTGGAACGTCGCGATGACCTCGTAGATGTTCCTGTAACTGTTGCTCACGCTGTCGGGATCGGCCGGTCCCCCGAGCCAGTTGACGACGAACGACCAGGCGCTCGAGGGCGCGTAGGCGGCCTCAAAGCCGAATGTCTTGCCTGAATTCACCTCGATCCCGTTCCACCCGTTGTAGAGGTAGCCGTTCAGCGTCAGCGTGCCCGAGACCGGGTAGCTCGCCCGCACGCCCAGGTGGTAGTAGGGGACGGACCAGGAAAAGAGGAGCGAGCGGCTGTAGTTGAAATTGTCCTTGGCCGGGATCGTCTCGTAACAGCAGTGTGTGACGAATTTCCCGGCGTCGATCGTGAGCCCTGATCCCACCGGGGCGACAAGCGTGGCGTACGCCTGGAGGACGTTTGCCAGGGAGCCCGTCACGCCGCTCTGGACGATGTCGTTCCCCTGTCCAAGGCCGAGGTCCACACGGAAGCCGACGGGGGCGGCGGCTTTCTGGACGGTGACCTGGGCCATGGAGACCGTGAACTGATCGGCAGAGACGTCAAAATTCCGGAGGGCGTTCACGTGCGTCCGCGGCTGGGCCATGTTGTAGTCGAAGTAGGTGTCCACGAACCCGCTCACGCTCACCGGGAGCGGGGCGGCGGCACTGTCCTTCGACTGCGCCGCCATCGTCCCGACGATGCCGGCCACCCCGACAAACACGGCGGCGGCCCGGCGGGCAAGTGCGATATCCCTCAATAACATGAGGCACCTCGTTGGATGTGGTTGTATGGGTTTGTTGAAACGTCACCTGGTAACGGCTGTCTCCTTCGCGGCGTCGTCTGAGCCATGGCGTCCCCATACAAGTAAGGGGGGATATAAAGAACACCTAAATAAAACAGGGCAACTAAATACTATACCTTATATAATAAGGCAATAAAACGAAATGTCAAGAACTTTTTTATGTTTTTTTGAGGGGCGAGGATCGGGGTGGGGAAAAACGCAACGAGGGGTGGCACCTGCGGCGCCACCCCCCGTTGTCATAGGCGAAGTAATCTTTACTTCAACAGAATCATCTTCTTCGCGGTAGAGAAATCCCCCGCGGTGATCCGGTAGAAATAGACGCCGCTCGCGAGGCCCGTGGAGTTGAACGTGACCACGTGCGTGCCCGCGACCATCGTCCCGTTCACCAGCGTTGCGACCACCTGGCCCAGCAGGTTGTAGACCCTGAGCTGGACCGGGGACGCTTTCGGGATGGTGTAGGCGATCTGCGTCGTCGGGTTGAACGGGTTCGGGTAGTTCTGCGAGAGCGAATACGTCTCCGGTTCCGTCGCTGCCGCGGTGACGCCGGTAAGGAGCCATGCGGTCTTCTGGCTCGGGAACCAGTTGAGGTCGCCCAGCGCGAAGCCGTCCGTTCCGCCGTGCTGCATCGCCGTGTTGGTGTAGGCGAGGTTGAACGAGAGCGGCCAGGCGGGAGCGAACAGGTGCCCGCTGGGAATGTAGTACCAGAGGAAGTTCGTCTCGGAGTTCGACCTCGTGAACGTCACGTACTTGATCAGGCTGTCGAGCTGCGACGCAAAGGCGGATGAGAACCCGGGATCGTCCGTCGTGTCGTTCCCCGTGAACGTGAAGTACGGGTAGAACGACTTGTTCGCGAACATCCCCGCCGTCCTGTAGTTCAGCACCACCGGCGGCGTCAGCGTGTCCATGAGCGCGGTGGCCCAGAACGTCTTCAGCTTGGAAGGCCAGAAGATGCTGTTGTTCATCACGGTGATGTGTCTGTCGGACTCCGCCACCGGGATATGGCTGGGGGCGGTGTTGAGCGAATCAAAGCTGATGGTCGACGACGGAGAGATCGAATTCTCGAAATAGTACTGCTGGATCTCCGAGTTCTCCTGCGCCATGGCCTCCGTGCCGTAGAAGACGTTGTTCCTGTACGTGGCGTTCGTCATGACGAAGTCGTTGAGCGGGTTGACGCAATTCAGGTACACCGTGTTGTGGTCGAACCGCGAGTAGAGCGTGTAATCGACGCTCGCCTTGGCGTACGAGTTGCAGTTGAACATCGTGTTGTTCGTCATGACCACGGTGTCCGTGGTGAACCCGCCTCCGGAGAGGAACGACTCTCCCTTGAACCAGGAGGTCGTGTGCATCAGGTTCATGAACACGCAGTCATTGATGTGGAAGTTGTTGTGGTTCCCGCTGTTGACCTCGATGGCGCCGCCGTACCCCTCGAACACGTCGCCCCGGTAAATCGACGTCGTGCTGTCGCTCCCGTAGTTCATGCAGTTGACGTAGCCGACGAGCTTCTGGTCAGGCCTGACCCCGGTGAAGTAGACGTTGATGATGTTCAGCTTCTTCGTCCCGGTGTAGATGCTGAGGAACCCGCTGGGCGACGAGTTGTCCGGGAGGATCGCCGGCGCGATCACCGGGGGCCGGTGCGAACCGGTATCCGCGAAGATCGTGAGGGGGAAGTTCACGTTGATCGTCGCATTGAAGTAGTAAATCGAGTCGCGGTAGAGCCGGTACGCGCGGCCCGGATGGGCGCGCTGGCCGTTCGAGAGCGTGTCCCCCTGGATGACAACGTTGATGTTGCCGGCGGGACTTGCAGCGACCGTCACCGTGTCGCCTGCCGCCGCCAGTGCGCTCGGGGCGGCGGGCCCGACGATGAACGCGAGGGCGAAGAGGATCGCACCGCACGCCCATACTGCTGTTGTCGCCTGTTTCATACGCAGCCTTCCTCCTATGTATGTGTGGTGTTGAGTGTCCCTAGAAGCGCAGACGGAAGCCGAGGTCCGCCGTCAGTCCGTAGTACTGCTCGGCGGTCGGGAAGCCAGTGCCCTGCTCGACGTCCACGTCCCGGGCGTTGTTGAGATTGTTCAGATCAAAGAAGACCTGGATGCCTTCCCACGGAAGCGTTTGCTTCACGGCGATGTCCCACCGCAGGTACCGGTAGGTGTCCACGCGCAGCTCCGGCCAGAAGTTGTTTCCCTGGAAGATATCGGCCTGGTAGAGCATCGAGGCGCGGGCGGAGAACCCGCGGTAGTCGTAGCCCAGCGTGAGATTGACGATGTTGTCCGGCTGATCGATCAGGCGGTCCTGGTAAAACGTCTCCGAGTATGTCTTGACCACGTACGGCGGGTCGGGGCTGTAGGACGTGGCGACCGCGGTCAGGGGGTACTGGGCCTTCGAGAAGATGTGCGTGAAGTTGATTCCCAGGACGAGCCCCGAGAAGGGGTCGGGGAGATACCAGAAATGCGTCTGCCAGTCGATCTCGACGCCCAGGAGGTCCACCACGAACGGATCGTTGAACGTCGTGGTGAGCTGGTATCCCCCCGGCGTGGCGGGAGGCCCGGGGTACAGCGTCGAGTCGATGACGTAACCGTTGAACGGGAGGATCAGGTTGTCGATCCGCTTGGAAAAGCCGTCGATGGTAAAGAGCCCGATCCCGTTGTCGAGAACCGAGGCCACGAGGTCGAAGTTCTCTGAGTGGGACATCTTTAACGCGTAGTTGTTCCACGAGACCGAGCTGAAGCCGAGATCGATGCGCGGCGTGATTGCGTTGTAGTCGGGATAGGCGAGCGTGTTCGTGTATGCGAACCGGATCTGGAGCCATGCGTACGGCTTGTAGATCACGTGTGCCATCGGGAGCCAGCGGCCCTGGGACTCGCCGAGCGTGGTGTCGCGGTACTGGTAGTTGTAGTGCGACCCGTTCGTCTCGTATCCCCGGGGGGCCAGGTATGATGTCGTGAGGTTCTGGTACCGGGCACCTCCCAGGAGTGTGAGGTCCTGCCCGACGTGGACGGTGAGCATCCCGTAGACAGCCTGCTGGTGCTCGTACCCGGAGTAATCGTTCGTGATCGACGCCGCGCTGTTGTGCGACCAGGCCTCGAGCGAGCCGTACTCGCGGGCGATATTGATGACCGGCTGCATGAGCGCGATATTCATCGGCGCTCCCATGCTGTAGTCCCCGCCGAGGAATTTCCCGTACGAAAAGGCGCCGTCCGTAAAGAGCGTCATGGGGAGCGGGGCGACCCCCGTGGGGACGAGCGCCTTCATCCACGGGAACGCATCCAGGATGTCCTGCCTGAGTCCCCCGCCGCTCACGAGGAGCGCACCGTCGGACTGGTCGTAATCGTATGAACGCTCGCGGTATTTGAGTTTTCCCCCCACCTTGAATTCGCCGGAGAGATCGTCGGAGACGCGCACCGGCGAGCTGAGGTCGAGCGATCCGGTCAGTGCCCTGTCTCTGGTGAAGCTGCTGCTCGCGGAGAGGCTCTGCAGCTTCGTCAGGGAGAGGTCGTTCTGCGCGAGCGGAGGGATCAGCTTCGGGTCGAGCCTTTGATAGGTTGGACCGGCGATACCGATGCTGTTCTGGACAAAATTCATCGAGATATCGTTGGGGTCGTGGTTCTCGGAGTAGGAGTGCGACACCCGCGCATCCAGCTCGAACAGGGTGAACGTCTGCTGAAGCTCGAGCAGGTTCGTCATCACGTTCAGCCTGTTCTCAGACACGGCCGTCGAATACTGGTGGTTGTTCCCCGTGGTCAGGTCGTAGCTTTCTCCCCGGTTCTGGATTTTCGTGTCCCCCGAGCTGAGGAGCGTGCTGAACGCCACCTTTCCTTCGGGGAGGCGGTAGTCGGTCACGATCGTCCCACCGTACCTCTGCCTGTCGCGGTAAATGTAGTTCAGGTTGAGGTTCGTAATATAGACGGGGTTGAGAACGCCGAGGTTGTGCGTGGCCAGTACATAGCTTCCCCCCAGCTCGTTCGACGTCAGGTTCTTTCGCTCGACGTCCACCTCGGCGAAGAGGCCGAGGTCGTCGTCGAGGTACCGGTTTTCGACACTTCCGACAAGCTTGTAATTTCCGTAGAACTTCGCAAGGTCATTGTACGCCCCCTGCGTGAGGAGGCTGACTGCCGGCGCGCCCGAAGCCCCCGTGCCGGCCTCCTTCAGCTTGAAGTTGACCGTCCCCCCCAGGACATCCGCGTCCATGTCCGGCGTGATCGCCTTCGTCACCTCGATTCCCTCGAGCATGTTCGGGGAGATCATGCTCAGGTCCTGACCCCTGTCTCCCGCGTCTGTGGGAGCCATCGGGACGCCGTCGACCATGACCGTGTTGTATTTCGGCGCGAGTCCGCGGATCACCACCTGGTTCCCTTCGCCGCCGTCGCGGGTCACGGAGACGCCGGGGAGCCGCCCGACGGACTCCGCGGCGTTCGCGTCGGGGAGTTCCTGGATGCGCGCGGAGGAAACGACGTTGACGATCCGGTCGGAGGAAAGCTGCTGGTTGATGGCCTGGTTCTGACCTAGGGCCTGTGCGGTGACCACGACCGCCTCACCCTCGATCGCGACGGCCTTCAACGCAAAATCGCGCTGCATGTTGCCTGGTTCGGTCACCTGGAGGGGCGAGCTGGCGGGGGTGTAGCCGACGTAGGTCGCTCGGAGTGTGTACACGCCGGGAGGGACGTTGCGGATTGCGTACTTCCCGAAGATGTCGCTCGATGCGCCGAGACTGGTCCCGGCAAGGACGACGTTCGCGCCGGGGAGCGGCTCCCCGGTCTGCGCGTCCCTCACCGTTCCCACGATTGTTGCCGTGTTATCGGCGAGAGCAACTGCCGCCACGAAGAGCGTCGCTAAGGCGCAAAGAGCCCTTCTGGACATCAAGTCTCCCATTGCTGCAGACGTCCCGGGATCGGGTCAACAGGTCGGACAGCACGTCAGCACTGCTGCGAGCTTGAATATCCTCCTTTTGCGATACAATTGCAAATTTCTGGACTGTATGACTGGGACACGGATTGTGCGGGTGGAGTTTAACGCACGCACGGTCCGGCGGCAGCGTGTGAAGGGATCATGCGCATCGGCCCTATCTAATGTACCCTCCTTCGGCCACCTCTTTCACCAGGAGAAAATCCTGGTCACCGGTGGACGGATTCAGGAGCGAAGAGGCTAAATCACGCTCGATGGCGCGAGCATTGTCCCGCCTGCCTTCGAGGAGAGCAAGAGACCACGCGAGAATGGGGCTCTCCGGATCGGACTGGAACCTGCCGCGCAGATACTCTTCCGCCGGGCGGCGCCCGTCGAGATCCCGGATGGCGCACGCCCCCGCAACATCCTGTGCGTTCCCCTGTCCGGTTCTCCTGCGGCTCTCCGCCGCGATCTTCACGAGCAGGTCGCCGGCAGGCCCGTGAGCGCCACGGGCGCGAAGGAGCCGTGCCTCCATGTAATCTTCGACGCGCGCATCCGCTTCATACGGCTTCCCGGCCCCCAGCCTCTCCGGCCAGAGCCGGGCGTGATCAATCAGAGCGAATGCCCGCGCTGTGTCCCGCGCTGCCAGCGCCCCGAGCGCCGTGCCTAAGCATGCCTGTCTGTAGGCATCCCTCCCGTAATGCGCGCCTTCGAACGGGAGTATTGTGAGCGTATCGAGTATGGCAAGCGACTCGCGCGGATGACCACCGAACAGGAGCGTGCGCGCAAGGAGGAAGCGAAGGATGTAGCTTCCAGCGAAACGCGTGGCGGCGTTGCGTGCAAGGGGGAGCGCCTCGGCGGAACGCCCCCGGGCGTTGAGGAACGAGACGATTGCTTCATGCGTCCGCCATTCACCCGGGTCAAGCTCAAGCGCCCTCCGGTAGTCTTGAAGCGCGATCCCCGTGTCGTCATTTCGGAACGTTGCGCGGGCGAGGTAAAACGGGGCGTAGCCCGGCCTTAGGCCGCACATGTCGAAATACCGCCCGGCCTCTTCCGTTCGTCCCAGGCTCCAGTTAAGAAGCGCCAGGTAGTATTCCGTCTTCCAGTGATGCCTCTCCCGTTCTGCCCAGCCGAGGACGTCCAGTTCCTCCCGGCGGTGGGGGAAGACCAGGCGGGGGCTCGCCGCGAGTGCGGTGTCGAGCAACCGGACGCCGGCTTCGTGATCTCCGCCGAGCGATGTAAGATACGCTCTCCAGAGCCCTGCGAGCGGGCTTTCTGCTGCCGGTCCAATCGCCGTGAGCGCGTCGGCCGTCAGGCCGAGCCTGGCATAGAACGATGCCAGCTCGATATACGTCTCGTGTGCAAGCTCCGAGCGAACTACTGAAACGAACGCCTGGTGCGTTGGCACAGTCGGCTGCAGGATATGCGCTTCGCACCGCGCGAAATGGCAGAGCGGATCCTCCTCGAGCATTCGCTTGAGCAGGCTGCGGGCCTCCACCGTATCTCCCCGGAGCCGGCTGATCACCGCCTGGAGGCGGCACTGCTCTGCCCCGGCGGGAGCGTCCCCCGACGCCCTCTGCGCGTAAGCCGCGGCCTCCGTCCAGTCGCTGTCCAGGATCGCCATCTCCGCCAGCTGGACGTACGCAGCGGACCGGTAGTCCGGAGACCGGGAGGCGATCCCGAACCCGTCCCGTGCGTCGTAAGGTTTCCCCAGCTTCCTCGCAGCAAGGCCGTACACGTAGTTGGAGGCCGGGTCGTACGCGTCAACTGCCAGGCCGCGGCGCGCGCAGGCAAATGCGGAGTCGTACTGCGCGCGCCTGTAGAACGATTCGGCTGCGCCCGAAAGGCCGGGGAGATAGACCGGGTCCCTGGCGAGCGAGGCGCGGAACGATGCCATCGCCCCGTCATAGTTGCGTTGCCGGACATTCTCCTGCCCGTCGAGCGCAAGGCCGTACGCGGTGCCCCAGGGGAAGGGGAATTCTGATTCATGAGGGCGCGAGAGGACCATTGCAGAGTCGTCGCGGCTTCGGTACCGCACCAGCGTACCGGCGCGCACCTCGAAATCACGTTCGCCTGCGACCGCCGAGTCCGAGGCGCTCTCGAGCGGACCGATGTGAAATGTCCTCCTGTACGTGCAGCGCCCACCGGCCATCACCGAAATCTCTCCGTGGAATTCTCCCGTCGGGCAGAACGTGAACCGGACGATATTTCCCCTCCTGCTGACGCCGAGGACGCCGCAGGGCGTCGCGCGCGTCACTTCGGAGATCCCCCTGAACGGGAACCAGGATTCTGTGAATTGTTCCGCCGTGCCCGGGAGGAAGTCCATATGCTTGAAGGGCGTCAGGCTGCTCTGCGGGGCCGCCTGGTTGAAATGGATGCCTGATTGCAGCTCGACGTACTGCGTGTTCCCCAGCGCCGGATCGGTCAGGAGATCCTTCCAGATTTCACCCTCGCGCGACAGTCCCCAGATCCAAAGTTTCTTGCCCGGCTTGTCTGTGTAGCGCGACCAGTGGATGACGCCCGCGTCTCCGCGGCTTGCGCCGAAGAAATCCGTGTACACGCCCAGGACGTGATAGGACTTGTACGAGCCGAAGTCGTTGTTCCTGTACCAGGAGAGATCGCGGCCGCCGGGTCCTGCGGGCCACGGCGATGCTTCCCCGCCGTGGCCGATGAACCAGTTCCCCGGGTACGTAACGCGAAGGAGGGAGTCCGCGTCCGCCGCAGCATTCATCCAGTGATAACGGGAAGTGCTGACCTCCGTCGGGTTGCACCACGTCGATCGGGTCTCGAAGAGAGCCCTGTCCGGGGGCATCCGGATTTCCACGCGCCATTCCGTCCGCGAGGGAAGGTCGAGCGCCCCCACGAAACAGCTCACGCTCCCGTCGTCGTTCGTGCGCGTCGCATAGTCGACCGGGCTCGCAGTGGTCGGCGCATGCCCGATGTCGCCAAAATTGAATTCAATCCCCCCCGACGTCCAGGGTCCCCGCATTGCGATCTGGCGGAATTTGACCACCCTGTTGAAATAAATGAACGCCCGACCGTCCCGCTTCTCGAACGCACCGAGTATCTTTCCCCCCATTTCGGGAGCGATGAGGACGCGGATATAGGGGTTCTCCAGGATCACGATCCTCCAGGGGCGGTCTTCAGGGACGTTTGTGTAACCCTGGAATCTGAAGTAGGGATAGATGTTTCCCATCCGCGCGACGGGGTCCGGATCGGAATAGGGATATGTGCGGAAGACAAAGAGCGACTCACGGGCGGTGGCGCTCTGCGCATACGCATGGTCGCCGGCGGCGCTCTGCGCGCGCGCATGGCCTCCGGCTCCGGAGAGGAGTGCTGCGGCAGCCACGGACAGCGCCGCGCGGCGGAGTGCGATGGATGGAGTGTTCACAAGAAGCCTTCGATGGGAGAGGTCATCCAATGTACCGCAATCTTTCCGTCATTGCGAGCGCTTTTTGCGAAGCGCATTCTTTGCGTCCCGCCAAAGGCGGGAGCCGCTCTTTGGACCACGCCGCTATTTGGCGTGGCAATCTCCGCCAGCGCACTTCAGCGGGAAATTGATTAATTTCATCCGGCCATGATCAACGCCTCTCCATTCGACGTGGTTATCCTCGGCGCCGGCGCGGCAGGCATGATGTGCGCGATTGAGGCTGGGAAGCGCGGCCGGTCTGTTGCCGTGGTGGAGCGAAACGGCGCGATCGGCGAGAAAGTCCGGATCTCCGGGGGAGGCAGGTGCAATTTCACGAACCGCATCGTGCGCGGCGATGAGTACGTCTCATCGAACCCCTCGTTCTGCCGCTCCGCGCTGGCCCGCTATACTCCCGACGACTTCCAGGCGCTCCTTGCCA
>DATJAS010000018.1:0-9665 GCA_035516035.1 Bacteroidota bacterium
TTGATTTGCATACCACAGTCTCTGTTTGGGGGGAAGAACACCCCCGCCGGGCGATTGGTTCTGTCGAGTTTCCAAAAAGAAAAGGGCACCATTGAATGTGCCCTTCGCTAGGATTGCTTCGTCGTGACACCTTCGGCGTCACTCCTCGCAATGACGGGTTATTTCAAAAACCTGTCGATTGTGCTCACGAAGATCCCCGGCTGATCCACGAATGTCATGTGGCCGCTCTTTGGAAATATGACAAGCTCGGAGCCGGGTATGAGCCCGTGCATTTCCTTCGACAGTTCGGGGGAGCATTCATCATGGTCGCCTGCAGTGATCAATGTGGGGACATGCAGCGTCGGCAGCTTTGCGGCGTATTCAACCGACGCAAGGTTGCCGTCGATCACGAATTCGCCGCTCGAGCCCCACATGACACGGTAGAGATCCCACGACATGACTCCAGCTGCCGTGGGGTTGTAGTTCGGGTCCGGGTGGTTCTGATAGAGGTACGGGAGGTATCCTTCACCCCATGCCGCGTTCATGTAGTCATCCGTGTAGCGGTTCTGTTCGTACGGCTTCCCGTGGCCGTACAACCCCCCGGCCTCCAGTTTCCTGATCCGCGTTCTCAGCTCGGCCGGCATCGCCTGCATCATGTCACGGAACACGGCGTTCATCTCTTTCGTGCTGTGAAACGTGCTGCAGAGGACGAGGTGGTTCAGGTTCTCCTGGTATTTCAGCGCGTAGGCCTGCGCAAGAACGCCGCCGTATGAATGTCCGAGGAGATCGATCTTCCCGAGGCCGAGCGAAGTCCTGACGGCCTCGACATCCTCGACCATCGCCTCCACGGTGTACCCGGACGGGTCCTCGAGCTTTTCGGATTTCCCGGATCCCCTCTCATCCACGAACACGAGCCGGTGCGTCCGTGCAAGGGGGAGGAGCCAGGGGAGGAAATAGTCGTGCGATGCCCCGGGACCGCCGTGGACGATAACAAGCGGGTTCCCCGTGCCAAGCGTCTCATAATAAATGAGCATCCCATGGGCGTCCACGAATCCATCCTGGATGGGATACACGTTCGGGGGAGGTTCCTGCTGCCGGCCACAGCCGGCCAGGAGGACTAAAGGCAGTACAACATGCAGGGTTCCTGTGCGGAGCATTGCGGCGAGCGCGTGGGCCGTTCTGGTCATGATGCCTCCTATCTGTCGCCAGAAAGTGTGAACTTGAACGGGAACGTCACCCAGACGGACACTGGCCCGTCATTCATATAGGCGGGCGTGAAGACGAACTGTCGTGCGGCGTCCAGGGCCGGCTGGTTGAACATCTCGTTGTCGCTCTGCAATATAACCACCTGCTTCGGCTTTCCTTCCCTGTCCACCCAGATTTTTACCCACACCTTTCCCTCGAGCCCCGTCTTGACGGCCATATCGGGGTAGACCGGCTCGACGCTTTTAATAATGACCGGCTCTTTCTCGACCGCGACGTAATCAGCGGGGGGTGCCTCGTCATCGACGGCGATATCTCCGGGCACGCCCGTGCCTCCCGGGGCGCCGTTGCCGTCCCCGCCGGGACCTGTTCCCTCGTTCATCTCGTGCTGCGTGGCGATCGACTGCTCGGGGCTCACCTCCACATCCGGGACGGGCACGGGAGAGCCCGCGTCAATCCTCGCCTTCGGTGCGGAGACGGAAAACGCGGGGGGAATGTTTCCCCCCTCGATCGAGGGGGGCGGCCCCAGCTCGCTGTACCTGAGGAGCCGGACATGGACGACGGGTGCGTCGCCCGCGCCGAAGGCGATCGCGCCGTAGTAGGCGCCGATGACCGCCGCGTGGATGGCGACGGCGATCCCCAGTCCGCGGAAGAGGTAGCGCTTGTACACGGACTGCAACTCGCGCATCCCGTAGAGCGGCTTCTCGTCCGGCCCGGCGGTTTCTACAGTCTCCATTGACAAGCGCTTTTCGCCGGGGTATATTGATTCAAGTATCTTCACTTTCAGACCTCTCATGAAATCCATAGCCGAATTCGCATCCTGGGTCGGGATCGCGCTCGTCACGCTCCTCCCGATCGTCAATCCCGTCAGCACCGCCGTGCTCCTCCTGAGTATCGGCGCGCACCTGGATCAGGAAGAGCGCAACCGCCAGATCACGCGCGCCTGTATGTACATGACCGCGCTTCTCGTAATCTTCCTCCTGGGCGGACATTTCATTATGGTCGCATTCGGCATCTCGATCCCCGGCATACGCATCGCCGGCGGGCTGATCATCGGCGTCCTCGGCTTCCGCATGCTCTTCCCCGCCGAGTCGCAGATCACGCGCGAGGGGGAACAGGAAGCCCAGGGCAAGCTCGACCTTTCATTCAGTCCGCTTGCCATGCCCAGCCTGGCGGGACCGGGGTCGCTCGCCGTGGTGATTACCATGTCGTCATCCATCGACGTGCGCCGGGGAATCGACCGGATTCTCGCGTTTGCGGGCGTGGTGTTCGCAATCCTGCTGACCGCCATCATCTCCTGGATCGTCCTGAGGGGGGCAGGCGCACTGCGCCGGCTGCTGGGTGTCAACGGCGTCAACAGCCTCTCACGGATGATGGGTTTCCTCCTGATCTGCATCGGCATTCAATTCATCGTCAACGGCGTACGGGACCTGACCCTCGACACCGCATTCTGGCAGGGCTGAAAAAGGCCCAAATTAGAAGAATTTTGCCATTTTTCAACATTCAGGGGCGATTTTATCCCCGCGCTTGACATTCGAAAGAGTGCGTTGCTATATTCGAATGTCATTTTTCACCCCGGTCCCACTCTCTCGCGGCGCATCTCTTGATTCCACGTTCCACCTCTCGTGAGCCAACCACCCACCACAACAAAAGGAGTCGATCATGGCGGCACCCGTGACCCACTTTGAGATCAACGCCAGGGATTCCAAACGCGCGCACCAGTTCTACAGCGGGCTGTTCGGCTGGACAGTCACTTCCATGGGGGAAACGCCGGAGATGATGTACGGCATGATCGACACCGGTGTGAAGATGGGCATCAACGGCGGCATCGGTCAGACGCAGGCGGGAGGACCGTCGAGCGTGACGTTCTATGTGCAGGTCGAAGATATCCAGGGGCATCTCGACAAGGCGGTCGCACTCGGCGGCAGGGTTGTGGTTCCTGTCACCGAGGTGCCGGGCATGGTGACGTTCGCCCAGTTTGCCGACCCGGAAGGAAACGTCGTCGGCATCATCAAGGGCCCGCAGGCGCCCCCGAAGAAGGCCGCGCCGCGGAAAAAGGCCGCTCCGAAAAAAGCCGCCGCGAAGAAGGCTGCCCCGAAGAAAAAGGCTGCGCCGAAGAAGCGAGCCGTCCGCCGCGGCAAGAAGTAGCTCCGTGGCGCGCCCGTTGCGGCGCTGTGTATGGGCGGGACATGATCCCCTGATGGAGCGGTACCACGATACCGAATGGGGCGTCCCGCTGCACGACGATCGAGGGCTCTTCGAGTTTCTCATCCTGGAAGGTGCGCAGGCCGGCCTGAGCTGGTCGACGATCTTAAAGAAACGGGATGGGTACCGGAGAGCCTTCGACCGTTTTGACGCGGCGCGCATCGCAGCGTACGGTCCACCGGAGGTGCGTGCGCTGCTGGCAGACGGGGGCATCGTGAGGAACAGGCTCAAGATCGAGTCGGCCATCGCCAATGCCCGGTCGTTCCTCGCCGTGTGCGGGGAGTTCGGCTCGTTCGACGCGTACATCTGGCGATTCGTGAAAGGGACGCCACTCGGGGCCCGGCGGTCCTCCCCGTCGCGCGTCCCGGCGCGTACCCGGATATCGGACGCCATGAGCGCCGACTTGAAAAAGCGCGGGTTCCGGTTTGTGGGCTCCACCATCTGCTATGCATTCATGCAGGCCACGGGCATGGTCAACGACCACGTGACGGCCTGCTTCCGACACAAGGAAATCGCGTCAATGCGCCGTGCCTGGGCTGTACGCGGCGGGTCCTCCACGCCGGTCACCTGAGCGTATACGTGAACGAGAGGAGGAAGTAGCGCGAGAGCACCTGCGACTGCGTATCCTCGATGTATGAATCGGTGATCGTCCTGCTCACGTTCTTGTTCTGGTTGAGAAGGTCGTTCGCCGCGATCCGCACCTCCCCCCGCTGATCCGCCAGGAACTTCTTCCCCAGTCCCACGTTCCAGATCACGATGTCCTGGTTGTACCCCCCGGCAAGCCCCGTGTAGAGCGTGTTGTTGACCTGGTTCGCGAACACGACTCCTTCGAAGAATATCAGGTTCAGCTTGACCCCCGCCGTATGGTTGAAGTAGTTGGCGTTGGACAGGGGCTGCAGGGAGTAGCGGGAGATGGTATAGTTGCCCGTGTAGGAGACGGTGAAATCCACCTCGGGACTGATGTTGCTGCTCACCACGGCGCCCGCGCTGACGGCGTAGCTGTTCGCGATGCTCAGATCCCCCTGGATGAGCCCGGGGGTCCGGGTGTACGTGATCCCCGACGTGAGGTTAAGCGTGCTCGAGACGAGCGCAAAGGGGAGGCTGTACGTCAGGAACGACCGCACGCTCCAGTCGCCGTCCAGGTTGACCGGCACCGTCAGCTGCGTCCCCTGTGGCATCTGCACGCCGCCGGCGAGGACCGTGTCGCGCCGCGCGGTGATCGTGGAATTTGCGGTGTACTCCGCGGTGTAGCTGACCCCGAAGAACGCAAGAAAACTCTGCGAGTGGTCAGGGTCCGCCTCGGAGTACCGGGTGACGAAGTTGTGAGAGTACGACGGCCGCAGGTCGGGATTCCCCGACGTCAGCAGGAGCGGATTCGTGTTGTCGACCACATTTTGCAGCTGCGTGACGGACGGGGGGGAGGTCGCGGTCCGGTAGAAGATCCTCAGGTTGCTGTGGTCGGTCAGCACGTCGTTGAGCGTGAACGAGGGGAGGACGTTGCCGAATGTTTTCGCGACGCCTCCCGCGACCGGGAACTGCTGGTTCCCCTTCAGGTCCGAAAGCTGGTAGTCGACGTCCGCCATCAGGTTCAATCCCTTCTCCCGGATCCGGTAGGCGATGCCGGCCCTGTGCGTCGTGTACCAGTCCTCGTACGTGTTGGAGAGATTCGGCTCAAGCGCCAGGAGCGCCCCGGTGACGGGGTCCGAGAGGTATTTCCTGTTGTCGGACGTGTTCTGCGTCCACGTCGGGGCGTAGCTGAGCTGCAGGAGGCTCGTGACCGTCACCGGCTCCGTGTAGACGAGCCGGCCGGAGAGGAGAGAGCTGTTGGTCAGGAGTCCGGCGTGCTGGTTGAGCGTGTCCGCCTGGGTCTGCGTTCCGAGCATGTAGTCGGTGGTCGACTCGAGGTCGCTCGCCCCGCTCTTGTGATTGTAGCCCGTTCCGATATCCAGGGAGATGGTCTGCCCCGGCAGATCGAACTTGTGGCGGAGGATCGTGTGGTTGGAAAAATTGTACCCGGTGGTGTGTGCCAGGTTCGCGTTCCCCGCCTGGTCGTTCACGAGCGACGTGGGGATCGAGGTCGTGGCGCCCACCTGGCTTGTCGTGTTGTTGTTCTGGAAATAAACGCGGGGGAGATCGATGATCGAATTCATCGAATCCGGCGCGGTGTACACGAGCCTCATGTCGAGGCGGTTGTTATAGTTCCTGCTGAGCGCGTCGTCGTTCTCATCGTACAGCGTGTTGGAATCGCCTGCTGCGAAATACTGCCGGTTCAGCTTCTGGTCGTTCTGCGCGCGGCTGTAGTTGAAGAAGTAGCTCCCGTTGACCTCCAGGCGCTCCGCCCAGTTGTCGGTGTAGTTCAAACCGATGGAATTCGTCGTCGCGATGCCGCTCTGCTGTCCGACGAGGAAACTGCCCACCTGGCTCTGGAACCCGCCTCCCCCGGGTCCCCCGCCGGCGAACCCGCCCCCCCCTCCTCCGCCGAAACCCCCGGGCCCTCCCCCTCCCCGGCGGCCGAGGCTCCCTCCGCCGGCAAATGCGCCGGGCCGCTGGCTGTTGGAGTTGATGACGCCGAGTATGTCCTGCGTGGAGAAGTTCTGCTGGTTCACGTTGTTTGCGAGCCCGATCGCGGAGAGGCGCGTCTGGCCGCTGAATATGTTGATGTCCCCCCCTGTCAGGTACTTCGTGTCGTCGCCGTAGCCTCCGGTCACCTTCCCGAATCCCCGGTTTCGCCTGTCGGGTCTCGTGATGATATTGATCGTCTTCTGCGCCTGGCCGTCGTCGAACCCCGTGAATTCCGCCTGGTCGCTCATCTTGTCGAAGACCTGTATCTTCTCAATTGCGTCGGCCGGGAGATTGCGGATAGCCACGGTGGGGTCGTTCCCGAAGAACGGCCTCCCGTCAACGAGGATCTGCTGGACCTGCTCCCCCTGCGCCGTGACCGTGCCGCTCGCGTCCACCGTGATTCCCGGCATTTTTGCCAGGAGATCTTCCGTGGTGGCGTCGGGATTCGTCTTGAATGCGCGCGCGTTGAATTCCGTGGTGTCCGCCTTCTGAACGGCCGGGGGAGGGTCGCGCTTGATGACGATCTCGCCTAGGGGGATCAGCCGGAGCGTCAGCGGGATGTCGCCCACGGCCACTTCGGGCCTGTTGACGTTTACCGTCGACTCGTACGGGGCGAACCCGACCAGCGTCGCTTCGAGGCGGAAGCTGTGGTACCTGACCTCATCCAGTGAAAACGCTCCGGAGGCGTCCGTCGAGGTCAGGTATGCCTCCGTGGTGTCGCGGGGGTTGATCAGCTTCACGTGGGCCCCCTTCAGGGGCGACCGTGAGCCCGAATCGACCACGCGTCCTTTCACTACGGCGTGCTGTGCAAAAGCCGGGGCGGCGGCCAGGAGGAGCGCCACAATGCTGCGCGTCATGCGGGATTGTACGGCGTGGGAGGCATGTGCATTTGACACCGGGACGGCCTGCAAGTTTAGTCGTGACATGGCCTCCCGGGCTTAAACCTCCCCGGACGGGGGGGGTCTAATACTGCAGCGGTCGACCACAATTCAACTAATGAGAGGATTTGGCCATGAGGATCCCCCTCCCGGCGGTTATCTTTGCCTTCCTGCTAGTTCTGGGCTCCCTGTCGCTGGCGGACGCCCAGATGAGGATGCGCCTGACGCCCGAGCAACGGGTTGCCCGACTGAAGGATTCGCTCGCCCTGAGCGACGAGCAGGTCAGCAAGATCGTAACGATTTTCGCGGAGAGCGACAAGAAGAGGGAAGAGGCCATGTCATCCGCCGGGGACGACCGGGACGCGAGGATGCAGGCGATGAGAAGCGTCATGGAGAGCACGGATGCCAGGATCGACTCCGTCCTCACCGACACGCAGAAGGCGAAATACGACGAGTTGAAGAAGCAGAGAGCGCAGGGCTTCCAGAGAAGGCAAAGGAACGACTGACGCAGCGCAACGACAGGCTTCCCGCCCGGCCGCGATGCCCCTCCAGAAGAGGCCGCGGCCGGTTTGATTTTCCCCAAATGACGCGTATATTCGCTCCGATTACTTGAGCGATGTGGCGTGAATAGCATGGTCCTCCTGAATTCCGCGTTGCCCGGTATGCTCCTCGGTACACTCCTCGTGGCCTCCGGGTTCTCTTTCCCGGCCCTCGCCGGTGACATCATGAAAGGGGGCGCCGCGAGAATCGACACATCCATTGATGCCGGCTGGAAGTTCACCCGTAGCGATCCACCTGCCGAGTTTCCCGGGGGACTCCCCGGCGCCGCGTCACCCGCGTACGACGATTCCCGCTGGGAAGAAGTCTCGCTCCCCTACACGTGGAATGCGCTGGACGGTCAGGACGGCGGAAACAACTACTACCGGGGAGCGGGATGGTACAGGACGACGATAGCGATTGATGCCGCCTGGCGGGGGAAGCGCGTCCTCCTCAGGTTTGGCGCGGCTTCCACTGCGGCTGGCGTGTTCGTCAACGGGAACCCGGCCGGTGAGCACCGGGGCGCGTTCGGCGCATTCTGCCTGGACGTCACGGACCTGCTGAAGTTCGGTGAGCCGAACGTCGTCGCAGTCCGCGTGAGCAATGCGCCGGATTCGACGCTCCCCCCGCTGAGCGGCGATTTCACGGTCTTCGGAGGGCTCTACAGGAGTGTTCAACTCCTTGTCACGGGCCCTTTTTCCATTTCGCCGCTCGACAGGGCGTCCAGCGGCGTCTACGTGCACCAGATCCAGGTCGGTGAATCCGCGGCGAGGCTCGCGGTCGACGCAGTGGTACGGAACGCCGGTCAGGCCACGGCGCGTGGCGCGCTCCGCTGCACGCTCGTGGACCGGCACGGAGTGCCCGTGGCGCAGGGGGAGACGCCCGTCGCTCTCGGGCCCGGGTCGGCGACCGTGCACGTTGAGAACCTTGTCGTGAAACACCCTCACATGTGGCAGGGGAGAGTGGACCCGTACCTGTACACAGCCCGCGTCACGCTCGTTCGCGGGAATGAAACGCTCGACCGGGTGGACCAGAATTTTGGAATCCGGACATTCGCCTTCGACACTGCCCGCGGGTTCATGCTCAACGGGCGCTCGTACCCCCTCCACGGCGTCAACCGCCACCAGGACAGGGAGGGGAAAGGGTGGGCGATCGGCAGGAGCGAGCACGAGGAAGATTTCCGGCTCATCATGGACCTGGGGTGCACGGCGGTGCGGCTGGCGCACTACGAGCACGCCCCGGAGTTCTACGATCTGTGCGACAGCGGGGGCCTGGTCGTCTGGGCGGAGCTATCGAACGTCGACAGGATCTCGACGTCCGCTGCATTCAGCGCCTCGTGCCGCGAGCAGCTTTCCGAATTGATACTCCAGAACTACAACCATCCCTCGATCGTCCTCTGGAGCATGGCAAACGAGCTCATCCCGGACGGGCACGAGGAGGCGTACACGGCGCTCGTGAGAAGCCTGAACGGGCTCGCGAAGACGCTCGATCCCGGCCGGCTCACGACGCTTGCCAGCAGGAGTTCGTACGACTGGTCCTCACCAGTGAACATGGTGACGGACGTGATCGGCTACAACGTCTACAAGGGTTGGTACGAGGGGGAACCGGCGGATTTCGGTCCCTACGTCGACGGGCTTCACGCCGGACGACCGGACAGGCCGCTCGCCATCAGCGAGTATGGCGCCGGCGCGGGGATACACCAGCATGAAGTTCCCCCGTCGAAGCCCTCACCGTCCGGTCACTGGCACCCCGAAGAGTGGCAGTGCGTCGTCCACGAGTCGACGTGGACGGCCATCGCCGCCAGGCCGTGGATCTGGGGATCGTTCGCCTGGAACATGTTCGACTTCGCGTCCGACGGAAGGAACGAGGGGGAGAAGCCGGGGAGAAACGACAAGGGACTCGTGACGTATGACAGGAGGGTGAAGAAGGACTCGTATTTCTGGTACAGGGCCAACTGGAACCCGGAGCCGATGATCTATATCACGGGAAGACGGTTCTCGCCGCGGGGGAGTCCGTGCGATGTGAAGGTCTATTCGAACTGCGACGAAGTAACGCTCAGTGTCAACGGGAGGAGTGAAGGCGCGCGCTTCTGTGCGGGAAGGCGCGCCGTGTGGACGGGCGTGAGACTCGAACCCGGTGCGAACGTTCTTGAAGCCACCGGCACGCGGGCCGGCCGGGTGGCGGCGGACACGTGCACGGTTGAGTGCGGGGCGCCGCCGAGCGGCGACCGCTGACGCACCCGCTAATTGATCACGGCAACGCTGTCGTGGTCGGGGTAGACGATGATCCTGGCCGCGACCG
>DATJAS010000019.1:0-26697 GCA_035516035.1 Bacteroidota bacterium
GGAAGGGGTAGGGCTCGACGAAGCGCTCGTGCGCGCGACACGCATGCGCACGCGCCCCATCATCATGACCGCGCTCGCCGCCGTCTTCGCACTGCTTCCCCTCTCGTTCGGCATCGGCGCCGGCGCCCAGATGCAGCAGCCGCTCGCAATCGCCGTCATCGGGGGCTTCTCGCTTTCGAGTATGCTCCTCTTCTTCGGGCTCCCCCTGGTCTACCGTCTCTTCAAGCGTTAGTCGTCATTGCGAGCGAAGCGAAGCAATCTCTCCCCCGCCCGTCATTGCGAGGGCGCTCTCTTTGCGCCCGAAGCAATCTCAGGCGCCGCCGTTTTCCCGAAAGAACGACAGGAGCAACCCCCACGCCTCCGTTGCCGCCGCCTTGTTGTATGCCGTCCGGGCATCGTTGAAGAACCCGTGCTCGGCGTCGGAAACTTCGACGTTGACGTAAGCCTTGCCCGCTGCCCGGAGTGCGCCGGTCACCGCCGCTATCGCGTCGGGACTGATGTTCCGGTCGCGGCCCGCCCAGAAGAAGAGCATGGGCGCGTGCAGCCGGGGAACCCTCTCCAGGTTTGCTGTAGCAATCCCCCCTCCATAGAAGCTCGCAGCGGCCAGTACAGGGACGATCGAGTTTGCGATGAACGAAACGCGCCCTCCCATGCAGTAGCCGGTCGAGAATATCCGCTTCGCATCCGTCCCGCTGTCTCCGGTTAGCCAATTGTACGCGGCCTGGATGTCCGACTCAACTGCGGCAGGAGTGAGGGCTGCCAGGTGGGGTCGAGTGGAATCGAAATCCGTGTAGCTTCCGTCGAACCCCGGCGCGGTACGGTGGAAAAGCTCCGGGGCGATTGTGACGTATCCGGCCTTTGCGAATCGCCCGGCGAGGTCACGGATGTGTGCGTTGACCCCGAATGCTTCCTGAAAGAGCATCAGGCCGGGGTGCTTTCCCGGGGAGGAAGGGCGTGCGACGTAGGCGGACATCTCAGTGCCATCAGAGACGCCCAATGTAACATACTCTCCGCTCTTGATGCTCATGCGAGCCTCCTCAATGTCATCGCGAGCGCTTTCTGCGAAGTCCGTTTTTTGGACCACGCCGCTTTTGGGCGTGGCGATCTCGCGCAAGATTGCTTCGGGGCGCCTCCGGCGCCGCAGGCGCCGCCCCTCGCAATGACGGTGGATTGACCTACCTACTGACCACCGGGCTCCCGGTCGCCCGGTGGAGACGTATCATGCCTGCTACAACATCGTATTGCGCCTGGAGGTTCGTGAGACGGGCCTGCGCCAGCTCGGTTTCCGCGTCGAGGAGATCGAGGTTTGAAAGGCTCCCCGCCTCGTAGCGGAGCCGGGCGTTCTTTACGGCCAGGTCGGCCTGGTTGATATTGGTCTCGGAAATGTTTACCCGGTCCGAGGCTGCGTTGAGCCCGGCAATCGCCTGGTCGATATCGGCCTGGATCATGAGGTCAACCTGGCGTTTGCGGGCGGCAGCAGCTTCGTAATTTGCTGTCGCCTCCTCTTCCATCCCGCGCGTGCGGTTCCCGTCGAATATGGGCAAATGCAGATCGACCGCGGCCACCACGTTTCCCCGCATCACATCGATGTTCGGGATGTACCCGTTCTTGAACCCGTACATGACAGAGGCGTTGAGCGAAGGGGCGTCGCTTGCGGACGCGGCATTCTGCTGCGCGCGTGCGGCGGCGAGCCCATCGTCAGCGCTCTTCGCCTCGATCCTCTCCACGAGTCCCGCCTTGAGGAGCGAGTCCCTCCCGAGTGAAGGGACGCTGGCCGTGAAATCTCCCTGGAACTCGAGCGGGGTGCCGGGAGGAATGACCGCGAGCGCCCGGAATGCGGTTTCCGCGTCTCTCAGCCTGTTCTCGAGCCCGATCTTCACGTTCTGCGCCGCCGCGACGCGCACCTGCGTGCTCAGCTCATCGAGCTGCGTGGCGGTGCCGGCGGCTGCTTTCTTCCTCGTGATGTCGAGGTGCTCCTGAAGCGTAGTCACCTGCTCGTTCTGTACCTCGATGGAACGGCGGAGCAGGAGGATCGCGTAAAATGTCTCGGCCGCCCGCACGCCGAGGTCCCTTTTCACCGCTTCGCGCGTGTCCTCGGCCATCACTGTGCGCGCATCGGCCAGGGAGACCTGTGAGCTGGTCTTCTGGAAATCGAAGAGCGTCTGCCTCACGCCGACATGCCCGTCATAGTTGCTGTTGGGGAATACCCTGATCGATTCCCCCGGGAGGTCAAAGACGGAGAGAGGCGCGAGATAGACGTACGACGCCTCCGCTTCTGCCACGGGAAGATACCCGCTCCGGCTCTGGTCGGCGCGCGCGCGGGATGCATCGATCGTGTGACGCGCCTCTTCGAGCGCCGGGTTATTCGTGAGAACCAGCTCGACCGCGTCGGCAGCGGTGAGTGGAGCGCTCGGCGGGGTCTGGGCGGGGCAGGGGGAGACCGCCGCCAGGATTGCTTCGCAAAGAGCGCTCGCAATGACAATCCTGGCCGCGCTCGCGATGACAGTCCTGGGAGCGCTCGCAATGACAGAAATGAGAATCCTGTGAGAACGCATGATACGTTTCCTTAGGAAAGAGAGGTTTAGTCCATCGCCACGGCGCCCGGTCCGTTCTTCCGCTTGTGGACCCGCAGGAACATGATCGGGATGATGCAGAGTGCGGTGATCGCTGCAGCGATCATGAAATCATCGGCGACGGCCGCGACGAACGCCTGGTCGGCCAGGTGTTCCGTCAGGAGCGCCCGTGCGCGCGAGACGGAGACCGCCGCGTTGCCGCCGATCGCCCCCTGCGCGAACATCTGCGTCCGCGCAACCGCGGCCCGGAACGGGGCCGAGTAGGGATCGACGGTCTGGCCGAACGAGGCGATGTGGAATATCGTCCTCCGCGTGAGCATGGCGCCCAGGAGCGCCACGCCGAAACTCCCGCCGACCTGCCGTATGACGTTGAAGAGCCCGGAGGCCTGTGCCATCTTGTGGCGCGGAATCTCCGAGAGGGCCAGCGAGCTCAGCGGCGTGAAGACCATCCCCATGGCGAGCCCCCGGATATAGAGGGGGATCATGATCTGTATGTGTTCGGAAAAGACCGAGAGAAAGTAGTTCAGGTAGAGGCTCACCGCAAGGAGGGCGATGCCGATCAACGCCGGGATCTTCGCATATCCGCGATCGGCCATGATGCCTGCCACCGGCGAGAAGAGCCCCTGGAGGATCCCCGTCGGGAGAAACACGAGGCCCGCCTGGAACGCTGTATAGCCGAGCGAGTTCTGCATGTAGAGGGGAAGGAGGAACGTGCTGCCGAACATGCCGAGCCCGAATATGAAGAGGACCAGGTTTGTCATCCCGAAGTTGAAGTTCTTCAGGAGGGAGAGGTCGATCACCGGGTGTTCCGTCATCGATTCGATGATGAGGAACGCCGCCAGGGACACCGCCGCGATGCTGAAGCAGCTCACGATGAACGGGGACGTCCACCCTCCGGTGTTCCAGGCGGAGTTGCCGTTGCTGAGCGCCAGGAGCAGCGCCGTCAGGAACACGGTCATGGAGATGAACCCGCCGAAGTCGAACGAGCGGACGTGCTCCGTCCGGTACTCCCGCTGTATCACGTACGTCGCGAATATGCCCATCAGCCCGACGGGCACGTTGACGTCGAATATCATGTGCCAGGAAAACTGGTCGATCAGGTAGCCCCCGACGAGGGGGCCGAGTGAAACCGAGGCGGCCGCGGCGATCGACCAGAACCCGAGTGCAATACCGCGCCGTTCCGGCGGAAACTCCCTGGTGACGATCGCCATGCCGACGGGCATCATGAATCCCGCCCCGGCCCCCTGGACGATGCGGAAGACGATCAGGGCGTTTTCATCCCATGCGATCCCGCACAGGAACGATCCCAGCGTGAAGAGGAAGAGCGCCAGGGTGTAGGTGCGCTTGTAGCCGAAGTGGTCGGCGACCCAGCCGGAGCTCGGCAGCATGACCGCGAATACCAGCAGGTAGGCCGTGAGGACCCACTCGACCTTGTCGACCCCGATGCCGAACGCCGCCATGATCTTCGGCAGGGCGACGTTCACGATGGTGGCGTCCAGCACCGCCATGAACGTCCCGATCATGACGTTGGCCAGCACCCACCACTTGTATGACTCGTGCTCGTGGTGCAGCGACGAAAACTGCTGCAGCGCGCGGGCGCGGAATTGATTGTCTCCGGGAGCCATGGCCTAGAGCGTCCTGATGCGGATTTCCACGGACATCCCCGGGAGCAGGAGGGCGCGCGTCGCCGTGCCTGGCGTGCGCTCTTCGATCGAGATCTTGATCGGGACGCGCTGCGTCACCTTGGTGAAGTTGCCCGACGCATTGTTCGGCGGAATGAGCGAAAACTGCGCCGCCGTCGATCCGCCGAACTGGAAGACCTTGCCGCCGAATATCCGGTCCGGGTAGCTGTCGACCGAGATGCCGACATCATCGCCGAGCCTGAGCGCGTTCAGGTTCGTCTCCTCGAGGTTGGCGGTCACCCAGATCTGGCTCCCGTCGTAGACGGAGAAGACCGGCTGGCCTGGCTGGACGACGTCCCCCTGGAGCACCCAGCGCTTGGCGACCCTCCCGTTGACGGGAGAGACGATCGTGCAGTTGTCGAGCTGCGCCCGCACGACCCCCACCTGGGCCTGTGCCGTGCCGATGCGGGAGACGGCGATCCCCAGCTCCGCCCCCGCCGCGTCGAGGGCGCTCCTGGCGTGGTCGTACTGTTCCTTCGTGATGACCGCGGTCTTAAACTGCTGGTCGGCCCGGTGAAAATCGTCCTGCGCCTTCGCGAGGTTCACGCGTGCGAGCGTAACGCTTTCGCGGGCGAGCGCCAGCGCGGCGACCGCCTGCGCCATCTGCGCGCTGAGGTCGGTGGAGTCGAGCGTGACCAGCACTTCCCCCGTCGTGACGGAGTCTGCCTCGTCGACGGCCAGCCGGGAGACCCGGCCAAGTATCTTCGAGCTGATCGACACGCGATTCGCGTCGATATAGGCGTCGTCGCTCGTGACGTAGCCGCGGAGGTTGACGTACCAGTACCAGCCGGCGCCGAGCGCGGCCGCGATGAATATCGCGAGCGGGACGATCACGCGGCGCCTCCGGTACATCGGCACATCCTCGATGCTCTCGTCGCCGGCTTCCGTCTCCGGCTCGGGCGGCGGGGGCGGTGCGGACCGGGGAGGTGTCCTTTTCAGTTCGTCGGTTGTTGCCATTGTATCCTCAGTGTGATGATGGTCGTTGCATGCCGTTCAACAGCAGTTCGATGAGGTGATCGGAATCCCGCTTCAGGTCGGCGTACGCGCCGTCCGTCACGTGCGGGCCGCGGTCGGCGTGTATAGCCCTCAGCCGGAGCCCGTGCAGCGCGTGGAGAATGAGCTTTGCGGTCTGCTGCGGGTTCGCGACGTCAAGCTCCCCGGCGTCGTTCCCGGCGGCGAGAATCGCCCCCAGGAATTTCAGCTCCTGCTCCTCCAGGTTCCGGAACAGGTCCTTGAAGAGCGACGAGACCTCGGCCCACGAGTCGACGCCGAGCGCGCTCAGGTTGACCAGCTCGCGGAAGAGCCGCACCCGCAGGTCGATGAGGGCCCTCAGCTTCTCCCCCGAGCCGGCCGCCCTGCTGAGCATGGTCTCGATATCGGCCACGAACTTTCCCTGCTCGTGCGCGATCACGGCGCGGAAGAGACCTTCCTTTGTCGGGAAGTAGTAGTAGAGCGAAGGTTTTGCGAGGCCGACGTCGGAAGCGATTTCATCCATCGTGACCTTGGAGAAACCGTAGTACGCGAACCTCTTGCGCGCCGCGGCGAGGATGAGATGCTCTTTTGCCTGTGTCTGCTCCGGGTGCATGGGGATCCGGTTGAGTGTGCAGTTCGACTATTTTACTGAATTAGTCGAAAATACGAATATCCCCCGCAAAGTGCAAGTATCCCCGAAAAGGATGGATTTCAGCCTTTTTCTTCGTACGTTCACACACCCCATGAGCCACACCAATTCCCTCACCCGTTTCATATTCCTCGGCATGGCCGTTGGCCTCCTCGTGGGCTGGCTCTGGCCCGGCGTGGCCGTCGACCTGAAGCCCCTCAGCACGATTTTCATCCGGCTCATCAAGAGCCTCATCGCCCCCCTCATCTTCTCGACGCTTGTCGTTGGCGTCGCCGGGCACGGAAATATCCGGCAGGTGGGACGCCTGGGCATCAAGGCGATCGTCTATTTCGAGGTCCTGACGACGCTCGCGCTCGTCGTCGGCCTCCTCGCAGTCAATATTGTCAGGCCGGGCGCGGGTGTCACGCTCCACCCCGCGGAGGGGGCGCAGGAGATTCTCACCCGCACACAGTCCCTTTCGGACGTCGTGACGCACATTTTTCCCCAGAGCGTCGTCGAGGCGGCCGCCCAGGGAGAGGTGCTCCAGGTTGTGGTGTTCGCACTCCTCTTCAGCCTCGGGCTTTCCGCGATCCCCGAGCAAAAAAGGATGACCGTGGTCGGCTTCTGCGACGCGGTCGCCGAGACGATGTTCAAGGTGGCGGGGATCGTCATGCTCTACGCCCCCATCGGCGTGGGGGCGGCGATCGCCGTCACCGTCGGGAGCCGGGGGATGTCGGTGCTCGTCAATCTCGGGATGCTCATCCTGACGCTGTACGGAGCGCTCGTCGTCTTTGCCGCTGGGGTGCTCCTCCCGGTCGCGCGCATCACCGGAGTGCCGGTCAGGAGGTTCATCGAGGCGGTTCGCGAACCCGCGCTCATCGCCTTTTCCACGACAAGCTCCGAGGCGGCGCTGCCGAAGGCCTTCGAAGGGCTCGAGAAGATGGGTGTGCCGCGGCGGATCGTCGCGTTCGTATTGCCGACCGGGTACAGTTTCAACCTGGACGGGAGCACGCTCTACCTGTCGCTCACGTCCGTCTTCGTGGCGCAGGCTGCCGGCATCGAGATGCCGCTCACGACGCAGATCCTGATGATGGTGACGCTCATGCTGACGAGCAAGGGAGTGGCAGGTGTCCCGCGGGGCGCGCTGATTATCCTGGCGGGCGCGCTCTCGAGCTTCGGCCTTCCCCTGGAAGGGGTGGCGGTCATACTCGGCGTCGACAGCATACTCGACATGGGGCGGACGACGATCAACGTGGTGGGCAACTGCCTGGCTACGGTCGTCGTCGCGCGCTGGGAGCATGAATTTCCTGCACAATCACAAAACGCGTGAGATTGCTTCGTCGCAAAAAGCGCTCCTCGCAATGACAGTGCGCTGTCATAGCCATGACACCGCCTGTCATTGCGAGCGTTTTTCGCGAAGCAATCTCGGACACTAACCCTCTCGGCATATGGACATTACCACGCTCCTCCGCGGCCTCCTGGGCCTCGTCGTGGTCACGGCGCTGGCGGCCATGTTCTCCAGCAACCGGCGCGCTATCAACTGGCGACTCGTCGGGATCGGCTACGCGCTGCAGTTTGTCTTCGCATTCGTCGTCCTGAAGACCTCCTGGGGGAGGGACGTATTTAATTTCATCAGCGGGCTCTTTGTCCGGTTTTTTGCGTTCGCCGGTGACGGGGCACGGTTTGTGTTCGGCGCCCTGGCGATCTCTCCCCCCGCGAAGGAGAGCCTCGGGTTCATATTCGCGTTCCAGGTCCTTCCGACGATCATCTTCTTTGCCTCGTTCATGTCCGTCATGTACTTCCTCGGCATCATGCAACTCGTGGTGCGGGGCATGGCATGGGTGATGGCGCGCCTCATGAAGACAAGCGGGGCCGAATCCCTCTGCGTGGCGGCGAACACGTTCATGGGGCAGACCGAGGCCCCGCTGGTGATCCGTCCCTACCTTGCGACGCTGACGGAGTCCGAGCTGTTCACGATCCTGACGAGCGGGATGGCGCATATCTCGGGGGGAGTCATGGCGGCGTACATGGCCCTTCTGGGCGCGGCCTACGCGGCGACGTCGGGCATCGCGACCGAGGCGGCGCAGGTATACTTCACCGGGCATCTCCTGGCCGCCGTGATCATGGCGGCCCCCGCCACGATCATCGTCGCGAAGATCCTCCGCCCCGAAACGGGTGATCCTGTCACAATGGGGACCGTGCGCATCGCGGTGGAGAAGCAGCATGCCAGCGTGATCGAGGCTGCGGCATCCGGGGCCGGAGACGGTCTCCGCCTGGCACTGAACGTTGCGGGGATGCTCCTTGCCTTTATCGCACTGATTGCGCTTCTGAATGCCGTGCTCGGCTGGGCCGGCGACGTGACCGGTCTGAACGCCGTCTGCCTGAGCCACTTCGGGAGGCCGGTGTCACTGGAGCTGGCCTTCGGTCTCGTCTTCCAGTTCATCGCATGGGGGATCGGCGTCCCGTGGGCCGACGCGCTCAACGTCGGAAGCCTCATGGGGATCAAGCTCGTGGTGAACGAATTTGTCGCATACCTGAAGATGGCCGACGCCATCACCGCCCACCAGCTCTCGGAAAAGTCCATCGTCATCGCCACATACGCGCTCTGCGGGTTCGCGAACTTCTCGTCCATTGCCATACAGATCGGCGGGATCAGTCCGCTGGCCGAGAACCGGCGGAGCGATATCGCGCGGCTCGGCCTCACCGCCGTCCTGGGAGGCACCATCGCCACGTGGATGACGGCGTGCATCGCCGGCCTCTTCGTCAACTGACACAGGGATCCACTCCATGAATACGCAAGAGTCTTCCGGGCGTTACCGGTGGTTCGCCCCCGGAGACCTCAACGGGTTCTTCGGGCTCATGTTCGACAACCTGACTGTGCTTTCCTTCCTGGCCGGGATACTGATCTTCGCGTTCGGTTTTCCCGCCGACATCGTGTACACGCGCATGTTCCCGGGGACGGCGTTCGGCGTCCTCTTCGGCGATTGTGTCTACACCTGGATGGCGTTCCGGCTGGCGAAGAAGACCGGGAACAGGGAGGTGACCGCGATGCCGCTCGGGCTTGATACCCCCTCCACGATCGGCATCGCGCTTGTCGTCCTGGGGCCCTGTTTCCTGGCGATGAAAGCCAGGGGGATGGGGGAGAGGGAAGCGGCGATGATGACCTGGTACGTCGGCATGGCGACGATGGTCATGATCGGCGTGCTGAAGCTCGTCCTGTCGTTTTTCGGCGGCTGGATACAGCGGATCGTGCCGCAGGCGGGACTGCTGGGCTCGCTGGCCGGGATCGGGCTTGCACTGATCGGGCTCGTACCGCTCGTGGACATCTTCGGGATGCCGCTCGTCGGCCTGATCGCGCTCGGCATCGTCCTCACCACGCTGGTCGCCGAGATACACCTCCCGAAACAGATCCCGGGCGTATTCGCTGCCGTGGCGGTCGGCACGGTCCTCTACTACATCCTCGGTCCGGCGGGGCTCACCGGCGGCACGTTCGCAGGCGCCCCTTCCTACCAGTTCCACTTCGGCCTCCCTGTCCCCACGCTCGGCTTCATCGACGGGATCGTCCCCGCCCTCACGTATCTCCCGATCGCCATCCCGTTCGGGATACTCACAGTGGTGGGGGGGATCAACGTCACTGAAAGCGCCAGGGTGGCCGGCGACGACTTCAGGACCAGGGACATACTGCTGACGGAGGCTGTCGCGACGCTCCTTGCCGGGATCACGGGGGGGGTGGCCCAGTCGACGCCGTACATCGGTCAGCCGGCGTACAAGCACATGGGCTCGCGCGCGGGCTATACCGTTCTCACGGGGGTGTTCATCGGCCTTGGCGGGATGTTCGGGCTTGTGTCGTTCATCGTCGAGCTGATCCCCCGCGCCGTCCTCGCTCCCATACTCGTGTTCGTGGCGCTCGACATCATCGTCCAGTCATTCCACGCAAGCCCCGTGCGGCATGCCCCGGCGGTCGCGTTCGCCTTTTTCCCCACCGTGGCGCGGCTCCTCGCTATCAAGCTCGGGAACACGGATCTCGTCCCTGCGGAAAACTTCGCTCGGATGATGTCGGCTCCTGGGAAGGGACTGCCCGAGCTTCTTGTCACGGTCGCGCTCGGGAACGGGTTCATCGTGACGGGGATGCTCTGGGGAGGATTCCTTGCAGTGCTGATCGACCGCCGCCTCCGGAGCGCGGCGCTCTACCTCTTTATACTCGCGGCCCTCACGTTTTTCGGCGTGATCCACTCCGCGTCGCCGGACGGGCTGATGTACCTCCCCTGGACGCTTGCCGGCGTGGCGCGCCAGGTGCCGTTCCAGTTCGCCGCCGCGTACGCCGTTCTTGGGGTGCTGCTGCTCGGGCTGTCGTGGACCAAGACTACGCCGCGTCCAGGACCCGCCGGATCTCGTTGAGGACGGCGCGCATCTCGTAGGGCTTCTGGATGAACGCCTTGACGCCCGCCTGCATCGCCGTCGATTTGAGCGCGGGCTCCATGTATCCGCTCGCCAGCACCGTCTTGATCCGGGGATTCAGCTCTTTCATTGCCAGGAAGAGCTGGTCCCCGCTCATTTTCGGGAGCCCGACGTCGCTCACCACCAGGGCGATCCTCTCCCGGTGCCGCCTGTACAGATCGAGCGCCGCGTCCCCCTCGGACGCCGTCATCACGCTGTAGCCCGCTCCTTCCAGCGTCATCTGCAGCAGCTCGGCCAGGGGCTCTTCATCCTCCACGACCAGTATCGATTCCGTCCCGCGGGCCGGTTCCGGCTCCTCGGCGGGGGCCTTCTTCTCCTCCTGTATGGCCGGGGGAGGTACCGGCAGGTACACGGAGAAGCACGATCCCTCCCCGGGAGAGCTCTCGACGTGGATAAACCCGTGGTTGCTTTCGACGATGCCGAAGACGACCGCGAGCCCCAGCCCCGATCCGCGCCCCGGGCCCTTCGTGGAGAAGAACGGCTCGAATATCCTCCGCCGCGTCGCCTCGTCCATTCCCGTCCCGGTATCGGTGGCCCTGATTAACACGTACGACGGTGCGTCCGCCGCGGGGAAACGCTTCTGCACATCGTCGATCCCGACTACGCGCGTGGTAATCGTCAGCGTCCCCCCCCGCGGCATGGCATCGCGCGCATTGACGCAGATGTTCATGAGCACCTGGTGAAGCTGCGTCGCGTCCGAGATCACGGAGGGAAGAGACTGCATCAGGTCGGAGCGGATCTCGATGTTCTTCGGGAACGTCTCGGCGAGGAACTTGAGGAGTTCCTGGACGAGGTCGTTCACCCTGACCGACTCTTTGCGGCGCTCGGTCTTCCGCGCGAACGTGAGGAGCTGCCGGACCACTCCTGCGGCGCGCTCGGCGGCCCGGGTGATCGCCGCGACGGATGCGCTGCGCCTCCGGGGATCGTCTGCCACCCGCTCCAGGAGCGTGGCGTTTCCGAGGATGATCGCAAGGAGGTTGTTGAAATCGTGCGCGACGCCGCCGGCGAGCGTCCCGATGCTCTCCATCTTCTGCGCGTGCATCACCTGTGCCTCGAGGGCCTTCCGGTTCGAGATGTCCTCGTACATCCCGTAGATGCCCACGTGCTTCCCGCCGATCATGATCGGGTAGCCCGTGATGTTCACGTGGACCAGCGTGCCGTCCTTGCGGCGGCGCACGCTCTCCCGTGATATCGTCTCCCCCTCCTGCGAGCGTGCGCTCAGCACCGAGGCTTCGTCGAGGAGGTGGGCGGGAGCGATCATGTCGTTGATCCGGAGACCGTGGATCTCCTCGGCGCCGTAGCCGAACATTTTCTGGAACGACCTGTTGACCTGCACGACCCGGTCGTCCCTGTCGATCAGGGCGATACCGGCGGGTCCGTCTTCGAAGAGGCGCGTGAAGTACGCGGTCTGCGATACCAGCGCCTCGTCCGCCCGCTTCCGGTCGATTGCCCTGGCTATCTGCGAGGAGACGTAGTCCAGCACCTGCTTTTCCTGCTCGCCGTAGGCGGCGGGATTGCTGTAGTGCTGGAGGACCATCACCCCGATCACCTTCTCCTCGACTTTCAGGGGAACGCCGAGCCACACCGCTGCGGGCTTCCCGATCAGCTCCGCCTCGCCCCGCCGCGCAATGTCAATAAAACCTTCCCCGGTGCACAGGAGCGACGTTCCCGACCTGAGCACGTACTCCGTGAGTCCCTTCCCGGGCTTCTTCGGGCCCGGGGGATCGTCAAATTCGTCGACAAAGTAAGGAAACGTAAGGAGGCCGTCGTCACGCTGGAGCGCAACGTAGAAGTTTTTTGCGTCGATGACGTCCGCGACGATCCCGTGAATCGACCGGCACAGCTCGTCGATCCCGGAGGAGGTCCCCGCCGCCTGGGCGATTCTGTAGAGGGCATGCTGGACGTGCTCCGTCCTCCTTCGCTGGAGGACCGCGCCGAGGATGCTCGCCAGCGACTGCAGCGCTTCCGTCTCAAGGAGCGACCACTCGCGGCCGGCGCGGCAGTCATCGCAGCCGATGAAGCCGCGCCAGTCGGGGCCCGCGAATATCGGCACAGCCAGGAGCGAAGCAATGCCGTACGCGCCAAGAGCTTCCCGCTCATCGGGCGGGAAGTCATCCCCGCAGCCGTAGAGAACCTCCCCGTGAGAAAGCACCTGCTGCCAGCGAGGGAAACAGACGGTGGTGAGGGGTGGACCCGGAGGTGCGGCCGTCCCGTGTTCGGCCGTGTGGCCGTCGGATGTCCATGAGAACCTGCGGTGCGAAACGACGCTGCCCCCCGGCTCGCGCGCATTCTCGAAAATGTATGCGTGGTCGACGCGCATCACGCGGCCGATCCTCTTCAGGAGGTCGCTCATCGTCGACTCGGGGTCGGGCAGCTTCAGGAACTGTTCCGCCGCGTCCCGCACGATCTTGAGTATGGCGTCGCGCCGGGCGACCGCTTCTTCCCCCTTTTTCCGCTCCCTGGTATCCCGGATAATGACGAGGTCCGCGCTCTTTCCCTCGTACTGGATGCGGCCGGCGTTGATCTCCACGGGGATCGGACCGCCGTTGTTCCCCAGCAGGATCGTGTCGTACGTCGAGGGGACAGACTCCTTCCGCAGCCGCAGGCGGTAGTTCTCGGCGAGCTTCGGCCGCTCTTCAGGGTGGACGTAGCTGAGAAAGTCCTTACCGATGATGTGGTCGATGGGCGCGCCGAAAAAGTCCGCAAGTACCGGGTTCAGGTACTTGACAATCCCGTCCTGGATGACCGCGAACCCGTCGTGCGCCCGCTCGACCAGGTTCCTGTACTTCTCCTCGCTCTCCTGGAGCCGCTGCTCGGACCTTATCAGGTCCGTGATGTCGACCGACACGCCGAGTATGCTGGGTGTCTTCCCGGGGCCGAATTCGAAGGGTATCTTCGTCGTCTGGAGGTAACGGACGTTCCCCCTGGCGTCCGTGATCTCTTCCGCGGGGATCGTTCGGGGCTCGCCCCCGCGGATCACTCCAAGGTCGGCTTCATGGAAACGGCGGGCCTCCTCGGGCGTGGCCGAGAAGTCGGTGTCCGACTTCCCGATTGCCTCGTCGACAGTCGTCCCGTAGGCGTCGGCGACAGCCTTGTTGACGAGGAGGAATTTGCTTTGCTCGTCCTTCGCGAACACGAAATGTGGGACGAGATCGATGATCTGCCGGAGAAACCGCCTGCTTTCGCGAAGCGCCTCTTCAGCGGCAGCCGACCTCTTCGTCGGAGGCTTCATGGCACCTGCTATGTCGAGTATCTCAGGAGAAAGCATCAATTAGAGTGCAATAAATACGCCATGATGAGCATGTTTTCAGGATTTATAGATTTTTAGTCGGATACACGGACACGATAACCAGAGAATGCCCGCACATCGGCAGAAAAGTGATGGCCTTGTGTGTAAATATGACCTCCTGGCCACTTCGAGAGGGACACTTTATGCGTTCTTTATGCAATGTCCTCATCTTTTTACGCTCCCCTGATTGCCTCTTCCCGCCGTATTAAGCAATTTGGGCCCGCTTTCAAAACAACAGATCCAAAGGACTCCCATGGTCGTCAAACATCTTGTTTCTTCCGCGTTGTCTATTCTCCTCTTCACGCTCCTGCTTGGGATCGTCTACCCCCTGGCCGTCACGGGGATAGCCCAGTTGCTCTTCCCATCGGAGGCAAACGGGAGCCTTGTCACACGGCGGGGTGTGGTCGTCGGCTCGGAGCTGATCGGCCAGCAGTTCACCAGCCCGAAGTACTTCTGGAGCCGGCCGTCGCCGACGTCTCCCTATCCGTACAATGCCGCGTCCTCCACCGGCTCGAACACGGGTCCCCTGAACCCCGCGCTCACGGACGAGGTGAAGGGACGGCTGTCGGACCTGAAGAAAGCCGACTCCGCGAACACGCTCCCCGTGCCGGTTGATCTCGTCACGTCTTCAGGGAGCGGACTCGATCCTCACATCAGCGTCGCGGCCGCAAACTACCAGGTGAGCCGCGTCGCTCATGAGCGGGGGATCGACGAGTCGCGCGTGCGGGAGATCGTCGACCGCTGCACGGAAGGGCGGACACTCGGGATACTGGGGGAATCCCGTGTGAACGTCCTCAAGGCGAATCTGGCGTTGGATGAACTCACACAACATGCGGAGGCACGCTGACATGGACCTGCTCTGTATCGGCGTCGCGGTGCTCTTCGGCTTCACCATGTGGGGGCTGATGCGCATCTGCGAAATTCCCGAAGAACGCAAACCAGGAGAACACGCATGAACTGGATCTACATTGTCTCAGGGCTCATTTCGCTGGGACTCTTTGTGTACCTGTTTGTAGCACTTCTCAGGCCGGAGAAATTCGAATGACGACGAACGGCATACTCCAGATCGTGCTCTACCTCGTGGTGCTTGTCGCGCTCGCGAAGCCCCTCGGGGCGTTCATGGCACGCGTCTACCAGCGGGAGAAGACATTCCTCGACCCGGCCCTGGGACCGCTCGAGCGGCTCATCTACCGGCTCGCACGGATTGACGCCACCAGGGAAATGGACTGGAAGGAGAGCGCCGTGGCCATGCTCCTCTTCAACGCCGCGGGGTTCCTCCTGGTCTATCTCATGCAGCGGCTCCAGCATCTGTTGCCGCTGAACCCCGAGGGGATGCCCCCCGTCTCCGCGGATTCGTCGTTCAACACCGCCGTCAGCTTCGCGACGAATACGAACTGGCAGGGGTACGGCGGCGAAACGACGATGAGCTACCTGACGCAGATGGCGGCGCTCACCACGCAGAATTTCGTCTCCGCGGCCAGCGGCATGGCCGTCCTCGCGCTCATTATCAGGGGGTTCGCACGGCACTCGGCGAAGACGCTCGGGAACTTCTGGGTGGACCTGACGCGGAGCACGCTCTATATCCTCCTCCCGCTGTCGATCGTGCTCGCGCTCATTCTGGTTTCGCAGGGGACCGTGCAGACATTCTCCCCGTACGCACACGCGAAGCTCCTTGAGCCGGCAAAAGACACGTCGGGAGCGGCGGTCACAGAACAGGTCATCGCGCTCGGCCCGGCGGCCTCCCAGATCGCAATCAAGCAGCTCGGCACGAACGGCGGAGGCTTTTTCAACGTCAACTCCGCCCACCCGTATGAGAATCCCTCGCCGCTGGCGAATTTCTTCGAGATGCTGGCGATACTCCTGATCGGGGCGGCGCTCTGCTACACGTACGGGAAGATGGTGGGTGATACGCGGCAGGGATGGTCACTGCTCGCGGCCATGATGGTCATCCTGGTCGCGATGATCGGGGTCTGCTACTGGGCGGAGGCGGGGGGGAACCCCGCGATCGCCCGGCTCGGCGTCGACCAGGCGACGACCGCAGTCGCCCCCGGCGGGAATATGGAAGGGAAGGAAGTGCGGTTCGGCATAGCCAATTCCGCACTCTGGGCCACGACGACGACATCCGCGTCGAACGGGTCTGTCAATTCGATGCATGATTCATACATGCCGCTGGGAGGAATGATCCCCCTTATCGCCATGCACCTCGGGGAGGTGGTCTTCGGCGGGGTCGGCTCGGGGCTCTACGGCATGCTCGTGTTCGTCATCGTCGCCGTCTTCGTGGCCGGGTTGCTGGTCGGGCGGACGCCGGAATACCTCGGCCACAAGGTCGAGACGTTCGAGATGAAAATGGCGTCGCTCCTGATCCTGATCATGCCGATCGCCGTGCTCGTGTGCACCGCGATCGCCGTCGTGACGACGGACGGGAAGGCGGGGATCGCCAATCCCGGACCGCACGGGTTCAGTGAGATTCTCTACACGTTCACGTCGCAGACGAACAACAACGGGAGCGCGTTTGCGGGCGTGAGCGCCAACACCCCCTTCTACAATATCCTGGGGGCAATCGCGATGCTGATCGGCCGGTACTGGCTGGCGATCCCCACGCTGGCGCTCGCGGGATCGCTCGCGCGGAAGAAGCTTGTGCCGCCCGGGGACGGGACGCTCCCGACGCATACGCCCCTGTTCGTCTTCTGGCTCGTTGCGGTGGTGCTCATCGTCGGGGCGCTGAATTTCCTGCCGGCGCTCGCGCTCGGGCCGGTGGTGGAACACTTTACCATGATACAGTAGGGAGACTTCCATGACTGAAGTGACAGACGCGCTCAGGAAACCGCTCGGCCTGACCGGGGAGATGTACCGCCGGGCGCTTGTGGACGCGATCCGCAAGCTCAACCCCCGCCGGATGATGCGGAACCCCGTCATGTTCGTTGTGGAAGTGGGGAGCGTGCTCACCACCGCGCTCTGGGTGCAGGCGCTCTTCGGCGCCGGCGAAGCCCCGGCGTGGTACATCGGCTGGGTGTCGCTCTGGCTCTGGTTCACCGTGCTTTTTGCCAACTTCTCCGAGGCGCTTGCTGAAGGGCGCGGGAAAGCCCAGGCCGAGGGGCTCCGCAAAGCACGGAAGGAGACGATGGCGAAGAGGCTCAGAGAGCCGCGACACGGCGCCCACTTCGAGCTCGTCGCGTCGACCGCCCTCCGCAAAGGAGATGCGTTCCTGGTCGAGGCGGGGGACGTGATTGCCGCGGACGGGGAGGTATTGCAGGGGATCGCTTCCGTGGACGAAAGCGCAATCACCGGGGAGAGCGCGCCCGTGATACGTGAGTCGGGAGGGGACAGGAGCGCCGTGACAGGCGGGACACGCGTTCTCTCTGACTGGCTCGTGGTTCGATTGACCGCGGAGCCCGGCGGGGGGTTCCTGGACAGGATGATCAGGCTGATCGAAGGGGCGAAGCGGCAGAAGACGCCGAACGAGATCGCGCTCAACATTCTCCTTGCAGCGTTTACGATCATATTCCTCGTCGTGTGCGTGACGCTACTGCCGTTTTCGCTCTTCAGCGTCGAGGTCTCGGGGCACGGCGCTCCCGTCACGGTCACCGTGCTCGTGGCGTTGCTCGTCTGCCTGATCCCGACGACGATCGGGGGTCTCCTCTCCGCGATCGGCATCGCGGGGATGGACAGGATGATACGGCACAACGTTATTGCCACGTCCGGCCGCGCGGTCGAAGCGGCGGGAGACGTCGATGTCCTTCTCCTCGACAAGACGGGGACCGTGACGCTCGGCAACCGCATGGCGACAGCGTTCACACCGGCCCCCGGCGTTCCGAAGGAGCGGCTCGCCGATGCGGCCCAGCTCGCTTCGCTCGCGGACGAGACGCCCGAGGGGCGATCGATCGCGGTCCTGGCAAAAGAGCAGTACGGTCTCAGGGGACGCGCGGTCGGCGAGATCGATGCCCATTTCGTTCCCTTCAGTGCGCAGACGCGCATGAGCGGCGCGGACATCCACCCCGACACGAAGAACAACGGCAAGCGGATTATCCGCAAAGGTGCGGCCGATGCGATTCGCCAGTTTGTGGAAGGGCAGGGGGGGATGTATTCTCCCGCCGTGCAGCAGATTGTCCAGGACGTGAGCAGGGGCGGCGGCACGCCTCTCGTGGTGGCGGAAAACGCGGACGTCCTCGGCGTCATACACCTGAAGGACATCGTCAAGGGGGGGATCAAGGAACGGTTCGCACAGCTCCGGTCCATGGGGATCAGGACGGTCATGATCACGGGGGACAACCCCCTGACGGCCACGGCGATCGCCGCCGAGGCCGGCGTTGACGACTTCCTCGCGGAGGCGAAGCCGGAGGACAAGCTACGCCTGATCCGGGATTACCAGAAGGGGGGACGCCTGGTGGCAATGACGGGCGACGGGACGAACGACGCCCCGGCACTCGCGCAGGCGGACGTGGCCGTTGCGATGAACACGGGAACACAGGCCGCGCGGGAAGCGGCAAACATGATCGATCTGGACAGCAACCCGACGAAGCTGATGGAAATCGTGGAAATCGGGAAGCAGCTCCTCATGACGCGCGGGACGCTCACCACGTTCAGCATTGCCAACGACGTGGCGAAGTACTTTGCGATCATCCCGGCGGCGTTCGCGACGACATACCCGGCGCTCAACGCGCTCAACATCATGAAGCTCACCTCACCGGAGAGCGCGATACTCTCGGCGGTGATATTCAACGCGCTCATCATCGTGGCGCTCATCCCGCTCGCGCTCAGGGGGGTGAAGTACCGGCCCGTGAGCGCCATACAGCTTCTCAGGCGGCACCTCTTTTTTTATGGTTTCGGCGGCATCATCGCGCCGTTCGCCGGGATCAAGCTGATCGACATGCTCATGACCGCGCTCGGTTGGGCCTGAGGCGCATCGGCACACACCACGGCAAACAGAAGGGCGCATCGCATGACAAAAGCCTGTTCCATACTCATACGCACCTCGGGTCTCGTGCTGACGGGTGTCCTGTGCACCCTGCAGTGTGCAACGGGCCAGTCGAAGGATTCGACGCAGGGAATTGCGGTGAGCGGGTTTGTGGACGCCTACTACAGCTATAATTTCGCGGAGCCGGCGTCACGGACGAACAAGCTGAGGAATTTCGATATCCCGGAGAATCAGATCAACCTCAGCCTGGCCGAGATCGTCCTCCAGAAAAAGGCGGCGCCCATCGGGTTCAGGGCGGACATCGATTATGGCACCGCGAACGACGTCGTGCAGGGGATTGCCCCGTACGGGACAACGCCGTACAGCACCCTTTCGAATATCCAGCAGGCTTACCTCACGGGCCTGGTTCCGCTGGGGAACGGACTGACCGCGGACGTGGGCAAGTTCGTCACGCACATGGGCTATGAGGTCATCGAATCAAAGGACAACTGGAACTACAGCCGGTCTCTCCTGTTTGCGTGGGCGATCCCGTACTACCATACGGGCCTGCGGCTGACATACCCGTTTGCAGACAATCTCACGGTCGCGGTGCACGTCGTGGACGGCTGGAATTCCACCATCGATAACAACGCGGAGAAATCTCTCGGACTCGCGGTGAGCTATTCGCCCTCCGGCTCGACGGGCGTGACCCTCAACGTCATTGACGGGTTCGAACAACCCTCGGGCGTGGATGTGGGGAAGAAAAAGGTGTTCGACCTCATCGTGACGCAGAATATCTCCGAAGCGCTCGCCGTGTCGTTGAACGCGGATTACGGCGACGAATCCACGATCAGCGGCCTCTACACCTGGAAGGGGGCTGCCGTGTACGGACGATACGCGTTCACCCCGCAATCCGCGTTCGCCGTCCGTGCGGAGGTCTTTGACGATCCCCGCGGGTATGCAACGGGGCTCGGCGTGCCCGGGCTTGTTGTCAATGAACTGACGGCGACGTACGAGCACAGGTTCGCAGACGCGCTCCTTCTCCGTGGAGAAGTCCGCCACGACTTCGCCAATACCCCGATCTTCGACAGGAAAGCCGATGTGAACGCGGAGAACGGGCAGACGACGATCCTGGTGGGCATCGTCGCGATGTTCTGAGCGCTCAGGCAGGAAGACGGTTCTATGGAATCTCACGCCTCACAATTCCGCGTAGTGGCGACCCGCGTCGATCCGGCCGTCGGCGGGGCCGCGACCGGGAGTCGCTCGCGCGGGCGTTCGAACGTCCGGCTCCACGTTCCCTCCCGGGAGAGGGGAAGCCCCCGCCCGCGCCGGGTGCTGCGCATCGGGAGGTTCATGCTCGGCGGCAATGAGCCCCGGTATGAATTGCCACTTATCGATATCGGCCTCACCCGGAGTTCCATCACGTTTTCCCCGGGGACCCGGCTGGCGAAGGGGGACATGTTCGAAATCGTTCGCCCTCTCAGGATGCGTGCAGACTTCACCTCTCTATCCGGCGGTCTCCGGAGGATCGTCGCACTGGTGAAAATTGTCGGTGTGGAGGACGATGTCCGCGCCCGTGTCGAGGTTCTCGGGGGATCGTTGCGTGGGGGGGTGTGGGCGGAACGGTTTGACGACCACCGCATCGCCGCGTGCCTGTACGGCCTGTAGGCCGGTTTCGGGTGGCGTTCGGTACGGCCTCGAGGCCGGCGTCAGGTGGCGTTCTCGCTCCGCAGGATTCGCATGAGCGCAACCGGCGCCAGGATCGTGGTCAACAGGACGACGAGGACCAGCGCGGAATAAACGCCCGCTGAGAGTATTCCGAGTGCGAGACCTGTGCCCGCGTAAATCAGCTGCACCTCTCCCCGCGGGACCATCCCCGCGCCGACGATCCTGCCGGTCGCACCTTTGCCTGCCGGCAATCCGCAGGCGAGCTTCCCCGCCACCGCAACCGCAGCGAGCCCGAGAGCGGTGGTGAGCGTGCGGGGGGTGAATGCTGCGGCGAGATCCGCGCTGACACCGGTCATCACGAAGAAGACGGGTATGAGGAACTTCCCCAGCCTGCCGACGACCCTCTCGGTCTGCATCCATTCCAGCTCCAGCGTCTCCGGGTCCTTCCCCCTGAAGCGCTTCCGTTCGAGGACAAGCCCCCCGATGAAACACCCGATGATCGGGGGTAACCCGAGGGCGAAGAACGCGAGCCCGAACAGGGCAAAGAACAGCAGTGCGGTGATGAGCGTCCCGTTGCTTTTTCCGGCGACCCGGTCGAGCAGCCCTGGGACCACGTGGGCAGCGAGCCGCCCGATGAGGAGCGCCCCGGCGATGAGCGCCAGCACCCTGGCGATTGCCGCCGCAATCGATGATGGGTCCGCTGCATCGGTGCGGACAAGCGTTGTCATCAGGACGAGAAGCACGAGCCCGACGATGTCGTCGATGACCGCTGCGCCGATCACGATCTGCGATCCGCGCTCGCGGGTCTTCCCGGCGTCCTTCAGTATCCTGGCGGAAATGCCGACGGACGTCGCCGTAAGCGCCGCCGCAATGAACGCGTATGTCCTCCCCTCCAGCCCGGGGATCAGGTACGGGCAGGCCAGCAGTCCGAGCAGGAACGTCGCGGCGATGCCCGTCAGCGCGACGGCGAGCGCACGGGGGCCCAGCCGCTTCATCTGCACGATCGTCGATTCGAGACCGACCTGGAACAGGAGGAAGGAGACGGCGATAAGGGAGAGCGCGTGGAGAACGCCGCTCTGCTTCATCGGTTCGAAGAACGACACGCCGACGAGCCCCAGGTTCCCGATGAAGACTCCCCCCAGGATCTCGACCACCGCGGGCGAGTAGGGTTTCGGCGTGACCCGCATGGCGATTCCTCCCGCAGCGAATATCGCGGCGAGCCAGAGAATGTACGTAATGATCGGGGCGACAGGCACGAGGTGGTCTCGCACGATTGGATGAAACGACGTTCTGCACAATGTAGCACACCGGTGCCGCGAGTGCAAGGAAAACCGGCGGGCCTTGCTTCCGCTCCATTATTTTGTTTTATAGTGTCGACTGTTTCACTTCTGACGCGACAATGCTTCCTCCGGAAGAGCAACGCCCGGATCCCGACGCCCTCCTCAACGCCATGAAGCGTGACGAGGAAATCCGCTCCCGGGCCAGACTGAAGATCTTCTTCGGCATGTCCGCCGGCGTCGGGAAGACGTACGACATGCTCAAGGCGGGGCACGATGCGAAGGCGCACGGCGTCGACGTGGTGGTGGGGATCGTGGAGACGCACGGCCGCCGTGAGACGGAAGCCCTGGTGGAAGGGCTGGAGGTGCTTCCCCGGAGAGAGGTTGAGTACAGGGAAGCGCGGCTGGAGGAAATGGACCTGGACGGCATCATCGCCCGCAGGCCGAAACTCGTCCTCGTGGACGAGCTCGCCCACTCCAACGCTCCCGGATCGCGCCACACGAAGCGGTACATGGACGTCGAGGAGCTGCTCGACAGCGGGATCGACGTCTTCACGACGCTGAACGTCCAGCACCTGGAGAGCAGGGCGGACGCTGTCGCCCAGATCACGGGGAGCATCGTTCGTGAGACAGTGCCTGATTCGATCCTCGAGCGGGCCGACGAAGTCGAGCTGATCGACATCTCGCCCGACGAGCTGCTTGAACGGCTGGCGGAAGGGAAGGTCTACACCCCCGACCGCTCCGCGCGGGCGATCGAGAATTTCTTCCGCAAGGGGAACCTCACCGCGCTCCGCGAGATGTCTCTCCGCCTCACCGCCGAGCGCGTCGATCGGCAGCTCAGGGACTACATGCGGTCGAACCGCATCCCCGGTCCCTGGAAGTCCGGCCAGCGGCTCCTGGTCGGCATCAGCGGGAGCCCCCATTCCGTCCAGCTCATCCGCTGGGCCCGCAGGATGGCGTTCACGCAGGACGCGACCTGGGTCGCCCTCCACGTCGAATCGACCGCCGCCCCGACGGAGGCCGCACAGGAGCTGCTCGGGAAAAACATCGCGCTCGCCCGCTCGCTCGGCGCGGAATTCGTCAGCACGTCGGATGTCAAGGTCAGCGATGCGCTCATCCGCGTGGCGCGCCAGGAGAACTGCACGCAGATCCTGATCGGCAAGCCGCGCAGGGGACACTTCCAGAGGTCGGCGTCGCTCCTCCAGGAGCTGATTGACAAGAGCGGCGACCTCGACGTCCACGTGATCGGCGGAGAGGGCTCCGATGAACCGGAAAAACGCCGCTGGAGCCTTCTGGAGATCCATTCGGGAATCCGGCACTACGTCGCCGCGGGCGCCGTACCACTTGCCGTGGCGGCCGCGTGCTACCCCCTCTCGGGGATTATCGAGTACCAGACGGTAGCGCTGGTGCTGCTCTTCACCGTAGCGCTCCTTCCCCTGCGGTTCGGGATCGGCCCCGTGCTGCTTGCCGCCACGCTGAGCGCCGTGATCTGGGATTACCTTTTCATACCCCCCGTCTTCACGTTTTCCGTCAGCCGCGTCCCGGATATCCTGATGCTCATGATGTATTTCGGGATCGCGCTCGTTCTGGGCATCCTCACGTCGCGCACGCGCGCGCAGGAACGCGCGGTGCGTCAGAGGGAGAGCCGGGCCGTCGCGCTCTACACGCTGTCGCGCGATCTCTCCCTGGCCCGCACGAAGGACGCGGTCGCAGAGGCGTCGATCGGGAACGTGCAGAGATTCTTCGACGCGGACGTGGTCCTCTTCCTCGGGCAGACGGACGGCGACATCTTCACCGCGGCCCACCCGGCGAGCACACTCGCCGTGGGGGAAAAGGAGATGGGCGTGGCCGCGTGGGTTTACTGGAACGAGAAACCCGCAGGGAGGTTCACCGACACGCTCCCCTCCGCGACCGCCACGTATTTCCCGATGTCGGGCCCCCGGTACCCGCTGGGGGTCCTCGGCGTACGCCTGCGGGGGGATAAGAAGCTCACCATCGATCAGGAGGCATTGCTGGAGAACTTCATCCGCCAGATCGCCTCGGCGGTCGAACGCGAAACGCTGAACGAGATCACGAAGAAGGCCGTGGTGGTGGAGGAATCGGAGCGTCTCTACAAAACGCTGTTCAATTCCATCTCCCACGAGATGCGCACGCCCCTCTCCGCGATCATGGGGACGTCGGAGAGCCTGCTCGACGACAGGGTCGCCGGGAGGCCGGACGCCCGCGGGGAACTCATCGGTGAGATTCACGAGGCCGCGAGCCGGCTCAACAGGCTCGTGGAGAACCTGCTCGACATGACCCGACTGGAATCCGGGCTCATCCGCCCGAAGCTCGACTGGTGCGACCTGGCGGATCTCGTGAACTCCGCGCTGACCCGGACGAAACAGGAGCTTTCGGGATTCCATCTTGAGGTTGACATCCCGGCGGACATCGTCCTCCTGAAGATCGATTTTGCGCTCATGGAACAGGTCCTCACGAATCTTCTCCTGAACGCTTCGCTCTACACGCCCCCCGGCTCGACGATCGGGATCAGGGCCCGGACGGAGGGGAACGAGTGCGTGATTGAAGTCGAGGACAACGGTCCCGGTCTCCCGGCTGAAGTCCTGGAACGGGTGTTCGACAAGTTCTTCCGGGCGCCCGGGAGCCGCACCGGGGGGACCGGACTCGGTCTCTCCATCGCACGCGGGTTCGTCGAGGCTCACAGGGGAACCATCCGGGCGGAAAACCGCCCGTCCGGAGGGCTGAAGTTCATGATCAGGCTTCCTCTTGAGAAGTTTCCCGTCCCCGAGGCCGAATGACAGGCACCCCGACAGGGCCGCTCGTCCTCGTCATCGAGGATGAGCCGCAAATCAGGCGGCTCCTCCAGATCACGCTGGAATCGAACGGGTTCAGGGTCGCCCAGGCGGCGACCGGAGAGGAGGGGCTCCTCCGCGCGGGGACCGAACGGCCGGAGGCGATAGTCCTCGACCTCGGGCTCCCGGACACGGACGGGACGGAGGTGCTGAAGAAGGTCCGCAGGCACTCCGCGGTGCCTGTCCTGATTCTCTCCGTCAGGAACACCGAGCAGGATATCATCTCCTGCCTCGACGCCGGGGCCGACGACTACCTGATCAAGCCCTTCCGGCAGGGGGAACTCGTGGCCAGGATCCGGAGCGCGATGCGGCACAGGCCGTCGCTCGAGGAAAAGGGAGTGATCCAGGCGGGACCTGTCTCGATCGATATCGATGCCCGCGTGGTGAAACGGAAGGATGAGGTGGTGCGCCTGACGGGGACGGAGTTTTCGCTGCTCGCGCTTTTCGTGCGCAACGCCGGGAAGGTGCTCACGCACAGGTACATACTCGAGCAGGTCTGGGGGCCTTCATTCGTCGAGGAGACGCAGTATCTTCGCGTCTACGTGGGCCAGCTCCGCAAGAAGCTTGAGGAGGACCCGTCACACCCGTCGCTCATTCTCACCGAAGCGGGGATCGGGTACAGGCTGGGGGCGTGAGCCCCGGTCTGTCATTGCGAGTCGCCGAAGGCGCTCCGAAGTCCGCTTTTCGGACCACGCTGCTCTATGGCGTGGCAATCACGGGTTCGTGCTCGATCGCCACTCTGGTCGTTCCTTCCGCGGGGACGAGCGTGATCGTCGTCTCATCGTTCTCGACAGCGATCGCGGCCGCCGCCCGCTCGTTCACGGTGAGGCGCGAAACGCCCCCGGGTATCATGAGCCGCCACTCAGTCGCCCCCCACCTGTCCTTCTCGTCGTACTCCACGGTGATCCCTGTTTCCGATCCGCCGCATTCGACGGTCAGACTGATGATCCCCCCCGGCACAGGCGCGCTCCGGATCGCGAACCGGTTTCCGGCCACGAACCAGGCGCGGGGGATGCCGCCGAGAAGGACGATCGACGGCCGCTCGGCCGGCCAGGTCTCATTCACGAACGCGGATCTGAGCGCACACGCAACCTCTGCGGCCGCCCACCCGTGGTGCCCGTCCCCCATTGCCCCTCCTCCCGTCAGGGGGTGAATCGCCTCCGGGTAGTTGAGCGTCGGTGACGCACAGCGCGCGACCGTGCTGAACAGCTCCCAGAATCGCTCCCTCTCCCCGGCGTAGAGCCATGCCTGGGCGACCTGGAGCGTGAGGTACGCGTTCATCCCCGAGTGGATGAAACCCTGGAAGAACATCCCCCGGAGGCCGTAGCGCGACATCAGCGCCTGGAGCGTCTTTCGCATGCGGAGGTCGCCGGGAGGGAGGATCTGGAGGGGGTACCAGGGAGCGCATGAGCCGATCATGCCGCTGTCCACTCCGCGGGCGGGCCCGGCGGGGATCTCCGTCAGCCCGCGCTGGCGCATGACGGCATCGACCGCTTCCTCGATCGCCTGACGCATCGCGGCCGCCTCTTCGCGTGACCGTCGTGTCCCGGTCTCATCGCCCCGGCGCAGGCAGAGCCGCGCGTAGCCTTCCAGCCCGGCCACTGACCACCAGTCGTCCCAGAAATACCTGTCCGCAAGACCGAGGTGCTCGGCGCTCAGGCCCCGGGGGAGGAGTCCCCCTTCCTCCTCCTGACGCTTCCGTGAGATCCAGCCGGCCCCCTTGCGCAGAGCCGCTTCAAGCTCCGGGGGGATCGTGTCATCATGCGCGAGGCAGGCATGCTGCCAGACCGTCCAGAGCGCCTGCCCGTTCGAGTCCCATTCTCCCTGCTGCGAGCGGAAATACCCGGAAGGCTCCTGGCGGGCCGGGTACGAATGGAGGATGTCGCGCACGATGCGGTGGTAGCCGAATGCATCGAGTGCCCGGAGCATGACCGCCGCATCCCGGAACCAGAACTGGTGATATGTCCACGGGCCGGGTGTAATCGCATCACCGTCGGCAAGGAGGAGAAGCGTGGAGACGGACGAACGGAGGAGCGCGTTCACCGCCGGCTCGGGCGTCTCAATCCGCGTGCCTCCCTCGAGGGCTTCCCGCCACGCATTGACGGCATCATCGAGCGTCCCGGCCGGTGGTGCGGCTCGCTCAAGTGGCACTGTGACGCAGAGCGTCTTCCGCTCACCGGCACCGAGCGCGATCGCATAGGACGCCCAGGCGTTGGCCAGTCCCGCTTCGCATGACGCTTCGGTCGTAGAATCGGCCCCGGAGCCTCCGGCGAAGTGCGCCGCAGAATCGCCCCCCCGGCGATTCGAGCAGTGGAACTTCGACGGCGAGCCGGGGAGCAGGACTTCTTCCCCCTCCTCAAGCGCGAAGGCGTGGCGATTCCGGTCAAGGCGAATCGTGCCGAGA
>DATJAS010000020.1:0-2737 GCA_035516035.1 Bacteroidota bacterium
GACGTTCATCGTCTACCGTGCAGGGATCGCGCTCGGGATGGGAGGGTAGGATAATGGACTGGCAGCAGCCGGCGGCGCTTGCCGTTGTGGCGTTCACGGGGTTCCTCCTCGTGCGCCGGAAGGTCCGCTCGCGGAAGCTGGCTCGTACGCACGCGTGCGGGAGCGCGGAATGCTCGTGCGGGCAAGCGGTCGCCGCCGGGGTCCCCCCCCGTCCCCCCGCGGTGCAGGGGGACGTTGAATCTCAGGCGTGAATGCCGTATCTTCATATCATATTCCACCCGAAGGAGCCGCAGCATGGAAGGCCAGAACGCTGTCACGGTAACGGAAGAGCAGGTGTTTGAAGCCCTGAGGGATTGCTACGACCCGGAGATCCCGGTCAACCTCGTCGACCTTGGTCTCATCTACGACGTCAAGATCATCGACGACTGGGTGGGCGTGAAGATGACGCTGACGACGCCCGGCTGCGGAATGAGCGGGATGATCTCGCAGAATGTGCGCAACCGCGTCCTGAAGGTCCCGGGCGTCAAGGACGCCGACGTCCGGATCGTATGGGACCCGGCGTGGTCTCCGGCACGGATGTCGGAGTCGGCAAAGAAGAAGCTGGGGATGGAAGTGTAGCGTCAATCCCCCCCGGAACAGACGAAAAGGCAGGCCGCAAGGCCTGCCTTTTCGTTTTTCAGCGGAGCAGAGAGACTCAGTAGAGCTGCAGCTGCATCGCTTTCAGGGCATCCGGCGGGTAGTACGGGACGGGTTTCCCCGCGAACTCGTATTTCGAGAGGGGAGCGGGGATGCCGGGAAGCGAGCCGATATCGACGCCGGGAAGGCTCGTTCCCAGCTTCAGGTTCATCATCCTGATGAACTCGTTCGCGATCAGCCCCTGCCCTTTCGATGTCGGGTGGACGCCGTCGAGGCTGAAGACGCCGCCGATGACGTAATCCGACGTAAGATCCTGACCTGCGTACGTCGTACCGTTCGCCGCGATACTGGCAAGCACGGCATTGATGTCCACGAGGACTGCGTTGTGCGAAGTGGCAAGCGCGGCAATCGTCCCGTTGAAGGCCGTGACGGCCGCCCGGGCGTTCGCCGCTTCGACAGAGTCGAGCACATACTGGTTGGGAATCGGCTTCAGCGAGCCCCAGCCGGCGTTCTTCAGCGAGTCCTGGGGACATGTCAGCAGGACATAGTCGTTGGGCCCGAGCTTCTTGACCTGGTTGGTACCGGTCATAGCGAGAAACCCGTTGACCCCCGCCACGAACCCGAACACGCCGCCGGTTCCGGCATTGAGCGCCGTCGCCTGCGCCTGCGTCAGCACGAGCCCCTGTGAGGGTATCGTCCTGAAGAAGGGGATGGAGGTCACGTCGGGGATGTTCCCGACGACGACAGCCGCCGATGAGCCGACGGCAGCTCTGAGCGAGTCCATCGCCTGCGAATAGAGGCCGCCGAAGAGCGCGGCGGACGTGAGCGGGGCGGTCCCGCCGCTCGTGGCATAGCCCAGGACGTCGTTGTTCCCGAGCCAGAACGTCACGAGGTCCGGCCTGAGCATCCGCATCTGCTGGAACTGCGTCCCGATGCCGCGGAGCGTCGCCGTGAACAGGGCGTTGGGCTGCCCTCCCAGCGCCGAATAGCACGTCGTGGCGCTCGTCGCATTAAGGAAGTCGTAAATAAATGCCCCCGGAATTCCCAGGTTATTATAGGGAAGCGCGTACGTGGGATTCTCGAGCGAGCCGGCGGGTTCACCGGCGGGGCCGATCACGGGCCCGACGAGATTGATGATGACGTACCGCGAGGCGATCGTCGGGTTTGTGGTCATTGGAGTCCCGGCTCCGCTCCAGAGGGGCTGGACGAACGTGACGTTCCCGCCGCTTGCGTTGATCTGGCGGGCGATCAGGCTGGGATAACTGTAGATCTGTGAAGCTTCATAGAGGCCATTGGACTGGTATCCCGCGGTCAGGCTGTTCCCGATCGAGACATAGCTCTTCACGGAGATCGACCCGAGGCTCGCCACGGGCCCGGGAGCCTTGTCCGTACAGCTGCCGATCAGGACGGCGAGCACCAGGGCGAGGAGCGCGACAGCGACACTCGAAGCTTTCATGGAGATTCTCCTGCCGATTATTGTCAGAACTTGAATTCGATGTCCGCCCCGAACAGGTTGGCGTACGTGTGGTACGTCCCGTCGAAGCTGATGTCCGGCGCGGTGTTCTGGACTGTCCTGTCGTTGAATTTCAGGAAGAAGTAGCCGACGCTGACGCTCCAGTTCCTGGCGATGTCATAGCCGAGCCCGACATTGAGCCCGTTCCGGTTCGCGTCGGGGAGCATCGGCTCGGAGTACTGGTCGCTCACCGGGGTGTGGTCGTAGAGGTAGCCCGCGCGGAAATGCCAGGGCGCCATCGTGTATTCCCCGCCGATCCTCAGGATGTACGTATCGTTGTAGTCCTTCGTGGAGCTGACCGTGCTGCCATTCGCGGCAAACGTGAACGCGAGCGTCTGGTAGGAGGACCAGCCGATGTACTGGTAATCCGCCTCGATCTCCAGGTTCTTCATGAGGCGATAGGCAATCCCCGCGAACCCGGTTGCAGGAAGCGTGATCGAAGCCGTCACCCCCCCCTGCGGGAGGGAAAGCTGCGCGTAGTCCGGCGTGAACGTCGCGGTCCCGGACGCATCCACTTTCGCCTTGCTCCTGTATGAGACTCCCAGCGAAAGGTCGGACGTCGCCTTGAAGAGGATCCCTCCGCCGAAG
>DATJAS010000021.1:0-34832 GCA_035516035.1 Bacteroidota bacterium
CCAGACGTTCACCACGCGCACCCGGTCGGACGGTCCCGAGCAGAGCGCGCGCAGCGCCGCACTGTCGGCGCTCTCCAGCGTGACGGGCTCGCTCCCGACCTTCGCGAGCCATTCCAGGTTTCCCGCCGCCTTGTCCGCCCATTTGATCGAGCAGCCGAACACCGGCGTTTCACGCACGGGGGGCTCCCTCCCCTGGAGGAGCGCGTCGAGCGCGTTGCGCGTGTCGCTCGACTTCACGAGGCTCTCACGCTCCGCATCGTCGATCCTTCCCTGGAACCGGAGCGTGCGCCGGTCGTCAAAGATGAACACGTGCGGGGTCGCGACCGGGCCGTAGGCGCGCGCGGCGGCCTCGAGTGCGCCGTCGTCGCAGTACGGGAAATTGAAGTGACGGTCCGCCGCCCGCATCTTCATCGACGCGAACGTGTCGTCCAGGTCGGTGTAGCCCTGCTCGTCCAGCCTGACGGAGGCGGGATGGTTCGGGTTGATTGCCACAAACGCCACCCCTTTCGGCCGGTAGTCCGCGACGAGCCTTATGATGCGCTCTTCGTATGCCTGCGCCGTCGGGCAGTGATTGCACGTGAATATGACCACGAGGATCTTCGCCCGGCGGAAGCTCCCGAGCGTGTAGATGCGGCCGTCCACCCCCTTCAGCCGGAACGCCGGGGCCGGAGAGCCGATCGGGAGCGTCGGATGCTCCCCGGCGCCCGTCGATCCGGTCAGGAGCGCGAGCGCCAGGCCGGCAAGGAGCAGGCGGCCGGTCAGTGACCGGTTTCGAGCGCGATCGTGCATGAGGTCCCTTCCAGTCCCGCTCCCGTGGCAGTCACGTGCACCTGGCCCGCGACACCCCCCTGGGGCCGGACGATCACCAGGCAACGGCCGTGAAATGCGCGGCAGGCGGAAGAACGGAACGATGTGTGATCCGTCGGATCGCCGTTGCCCGTCGCCGCGAGCGACCCGGCCCCCGTCACGGTGAACCGGAGCGTGTCGGAAGCGGTCGGCACTCTCCTGCCGCGGCCGTCCACGATCTGCGCGGTGATGAACCCCAGGTCGTCCCTCTCCGGGTTCAGCGCGGCCCGTTCCGGCGTGAGCGTGATCCGCCCCGCCGGGCCCGTCGTCACCATGCTGTCCTCTGCCCAGACATTCCCGTTCTTATACGCAACGACACGGAGCGTGCCCGGCTCATAGAGCACGTTGTTCCAGCGGAGGCGGTACTCAAATGCGCCGCGGGATTTCCTGCCGAGCGATCGCCCGTTCAGGAAGAGCTCCGCCTCGTCCCCCGACGTATAGACATGGACGGGAGTGACCTTCCCGGCCCTGCCGGGCCAGTTCCAGTGCGGGAGGATATGCGCCATCGGCAGATCGGGCCGCCAGTGCGCCTGGTAGAGGTAGAAGCGATCTTTCGGAAAGCCGCACAGGTCGATGATGCCGAAGTAGGAGCTGCGCGCGGGGGAATCGTCTTCGCCGTAGGGGGTGGGTTCGCCCAGGTAATCAAAGCCCGTCCAGACGAATTCTCCCGCGACATAGGGATCACGGTCCTGCGCCGCGAATTCGACGTCGGGGATCGTCGCCCACGGGGGGGCGTAGAGATCGTACGAGCTGACCTGCGTGTCGAAAAACCCGTGCGACTTGTCGTCACTCACCGGGAAGAAGTACTCGCCGTTGGTGCTCACGCAGGAGCCGGTCTCGCTGCCGAAGAGGGGCTTGCCGGGGTTCGCCTCGTGGAACGCTTCGTACATGTGCGGCTTGTAGTTGTAGCCGAAGATGTCGACCGCGTTCTGGAACCCGTCGAAGCCCGCATCCGTCCCGTTGCAGGCCGACGTCACCGGGCGCGTCGTGTCCTCGGTCCGGAAGATCGACCTGAGCGCCCTGATGATGTGGTCGTCATTCTGCTCCCACACTTCGTTCCCGGCGCTCCAGGCGATCACGCTCGGGTGATTCCTGTCCCTGCGGACGAGCGCCCGGATGTCCTTCGCGTGCCAGGCTTCAAAGAGCGTGCTGTAGTCGTTGGGCGTCTTGCCCCTGACCCAGCAATCGAACGCTTCGTCGAGCACGAGCATTCCCATCCGGTCGCACAGGTCCAGCAGCTCGGGAGCCGGCGGGTTATGGCTTGTGCGTATCGCGTTGCACCCCATTTCCCGGAGAATGCGGATCTGCCGCTGGAGCGCGCTCGCGTTGACGGCGGTGCCCAGGGGACCGAGGTCGTGGTGGTCGCAGACGCCGTTGATCCGGACGTGCTTCCCGTTCAGCATGAACCCGCCGTCCGGTGTGAAGACCGCCGTCCTGACGCCGAACGCGTTCGAGGAGGAATCGACCGCTGAGCCGTCCCTCCGGACGATCGTCCGCGCGACGTACATGTTCGGCGCGTCGGTATCCCACAGGAGGACGTCGCGGATCGTCGCCCCCGCGCGCGCCATGGCCCTGGCGCCGCCTGGAACGGTGAGGCTGACATCGGACGCCCGCGCCACAACGGCGCCGGTCCCCTCGAGGCAGATCTCCGTGGCGACAGTGACGGAGGCGGGGGCGGCGTCCTGGTTCTCGATCTCCGTGCTGATCTCCACGCGCGCCGTGCCCGGTCCCCCCGACGTCGTGATCGCCGTCCCCCAGTGTGCGACGTGGACGGGGCCCGTGCGCACGAGCCAGACGTGACGGTAGATGCCTCCCCCGGGGTACCACCGGGAGGAGTTGGGGGGATTATCCAGCCTGACGGCGATGACGTTCGTGCCCTCAACTGCCCCCTTCAGCTCCAGTCGAAACGACGCGTACCCGTATGGCCACCCGCCGAGCGCGCGGCCGTTCAGCCACACCTCGGCGTGCGACATCGCGCCGTCAAAATCGATGAACCAGCGCGTCCCCTTCGCCGCACCGGGGAGGACGAAATGCTTCCTGTACCACCCGATTCCCGCCCAGGGGAGCTTCCCCGTGCTCGCCGGGAGATCGTCGCGGAAGGGGCCTTCGATAGCCCAGTCATGCGGGAGATCGAGCGAGCGCCAGGGGCTGTCGTCCAGATCCGTCGCCTCCTGGCGGGGCGGCTCCTGCTTCACGGAACCGTCGGGCATCGGGCCGAACCGGGCGAAGAGCCACCCCCTGTCGAACGGCGTGCGCGACCCTGCGCGTGCGGTGACGGGAGCGATGAGCATTGCTGCGGCGACAAGGACGAGAACCGGCGCGTGGCACTGCGGGAGGGAACTCATTGCATTCTCCGGGGGGATGTCGCGGAGAATGTAGGAAGACCGGGGCGTATTGTCAATTATCCGGGCGCATTCGTACATTGCCGCGGAGCTTTCGGACGACAACGGGAGACCAACCATGAAACGCTTCGTTGCTGCGCTCGCCTCACTCTGTGCGGCCACATTCACCTGTCACGGGGGCGACTGGCCTGTCCTGAAACACTACGACGGACACTCCATCGACAGGATCGCGATGCCCGTGGGAGGGATCGGCACGGGGGATATCTCACTCGGCGGGAACGGCCAGTGGAGGGACGTCGAGATCATGAACAAGCCGGGCATCGGGTTCTACGGCGCGCCGACGCCGAAGGAGGCGCCCTGCTTCCTCATCTATGTCGCGGAGCCTTCGGGCGCGAAGCACGTGCGGGCGCTGACCGGGCCCGTCGCGCTTGCCGACTACGAGGGGATGCAGGGGTCGACCGCCCCCGATCACGGGTTCCCCCGGTTCAGGACCGCGACGTTCGACGCTGCTTATCCCTTCGGGGTCGTCCACCTGGAAGACCCGGACGTGCCCGTGGGGGTGAGCGTCCGCGCGTTCAACCCGTTTATCCCCGGCGATGCGGACGCGAGCGGCATACCGATCGCGGTCATCCGCTACCGCCTGGAAAACAGGACCGCCGGGGACCTCACTGTCGCCGTGGCAGGCGCCATGGACAACTTCATCGGCATGGACGGCTCGGTGGCCGAGTTCAACTCGTTCGACCGGTCCATCGTCCCTCTCGGGGCGAAGCAGAACAGGAACGCGTTCCGGCGGACGCCCGCCCTCGCGGGGATATTCATGACGTCCGACAGCGTCGACCGGGGGGCGAGCGCCTGGGGCACGATCGCGCTCACGACGCCCGATGCGGGAGAGGGGACGGCCGTGAGCTACAGGACGGAGCTGGACCCGAAAGGCTGGAACGCCAACATCGCGGACCTGTGGGACGATTTTGCCGACGACGGCGCTTTCCGGGACACGACGTTCACGCAGAAAGTGAACGCTCCCGGCGCGGCCCTCGCCCTCCGCTTCCGCCTTGCGCCGCACGCGACGCGGGAAGTGGAGTTCCTCCTCACGTGGGACTTCCCGAACCGGAAAGACTGGTCGGACAGGGAAACCGTGGGGAACTACTATGCCGGTCTCTACGCCGACGCATGGGACGTGGCGGAAAAGACGCTCCCGAGGCTCCCCGCGCTGGAGGAGAAGACGCTGGATTTCGTCCGGCTCATCGCCGAGAGCGATGAGCCCGGCGTGCTCAAGGAGGCGGCGCTGTTCAACGCGAGCACGCTCCGCTCGCAGACCGCGTTCCGGGCCCGGGACGGAAATCTCTTCTGCTGGGAAGGGGTGTTCAATTCCACCGGCTCCTGCTACGGCAACTGCACGCACGTCTGGAACTACGAGCAGACGACGCCCTTTCTCTTCGGCGCGCTCGCCCGCTCAATGAGGGAAACCGAATACCACTGGGGATTGAATGACACCACGGGGCTCATGAGCTTCCGGGTGGCGCTCCCCCTGGACAAAAGCCGCAACTGGAAGGTGGCGGCGGCCGACGGCCAGATGGGAACGATCATGAAGGTCTACAGGGAGTGGCAGCTCTCCGGCGACGACGCCTTCCTGGAGGATCTCTGGCCCCTCGTGAAAAAAGCGCTCGGCTTCGCGTGGATCCCCGGCGGGTGGGACGCCGACAGGGACGGCGTCATGGAAGGGTGCCAGCACAACACGATGGACATCGAGTACTACGGCCCCAATCCCGAGATCGAATTCTGGTATCTCGGCGCGCTGAAGGCGGCCGCGGCGATGGCGACGCACGCGGGCGACACGGCGTTCGCCCGCACGTGCCGCGATCTCTTCGCGCGGGGAAGCGCGTGGACGGACGATCACCTCTTTAACGGGGAATACTACAGGCAGATCATCATGCCCGTCAGCGACCCGTCGAAAATCGCAGCGGGGACGCAGGCCGGGTACGGCGCAAAGAACCTCGCGGATCCTGATTTCCAGATCGGGGACGGCTGCCTCGTGGATCAGCTCGTCGGCCAGGCGATGGCCAGCGTGTGCGGCCTCGGCGCTCTTGCGGACCCGGCACATGAACGGAAGGCGCTCGCAAGCATCCTGAAGTACAACTACATGAAATCGCCGGGCCGGGAGTTCAACAACATGCGGACGTATGTGCTGGGGGACGAGCCGGGGCTCGTCCTCACGGCATACCCTCCGGGCGCGCGGAAGCCGAAGACACCACTCTCCTACGGCACGGAGGTCTGGAGCGGGCTGGAGTATACGGCGGCTGCCGGCATGCTCTGGGAAGGGATGACCGCCGAGGCGCTCCGGACGGTCACCGACGTGCGGAGCCGCTACGACGGCGCCAGGAGAAACCCGTTCAACGAAGTGGAATGCGGCAACCATTACGCCCGGGCGATGGCGGCCTGGTCGACTCTCCTCGCATACAGCGCATTCACGTATTCGGCCGTGGAGGGGCACATGGCGATCACATCACGGCCGGGGAGATATTTCTGGTCGACGGGGTACGCATGGGGCGACGCCCTTGTGCGGCCGGGCGCCGCCGGCGGGGTGACGCTGAACGTGTCGGTGCACTTCGGCGCGGTGAAGCTGAAGACGCTCACCGCGCGCGGGACAGGCGATCTCTCGCTGCCGGCGGCAGTGACGCTCGCCGAAGGGTCGTCGCGGGAGTTCGCCATCGCGGCGCACTGAGTGCCGTCACGGCATGAGCGGGACCAGGAGCGCCGAGGGATGGGCGGCGTCGTGGTAGACGCTGTTTTCGGCCACGCGCGCATCGGAAGGGGGCCCCCCGATCGCCCCGCCGGTGTTGAGGTTGCGGTCGAACCGGGGGAAGTTGCTGCTGGAAATCTCGAGCCGCAGCGCGTGGCCGGCACGAAAGACATTCGACGTCGACCAGAGGTCGATGCTGACGCGGTAGACCTCCCCGGGCTTCATCAGCACGGCGCGTTCCCGCGATTCCCTGTAGCGGAGGCGAAGGATCCCCTCGCTCAGGTTCATCGCCGCCCCGTCGGGGGCGACATCGATCAGCTTCCCGGTGATATCCGTGTCCAGGGCCGATGAGCTGACGTAGAGGTCCAGCGTCACATGGCCTGTGATCTCGGTATCGGAAGCAAACGGGGGAGTCGAATACACGAGCACGTCGCGACGGGCCTCCACGGGGCGCTGGTCGCACGGCCCGGGGACCTGGTGGAAGTCGCCAAATGCCGGCCCGCCGAGCGTCGGCGCCGGGTCCAGAGGATCATACCGGAACGTGTCGGCGGGCTCTTTCCCGGGGGAGAGGGGGCCCAGGCGCCCGTCCCCGGCAAGGGAGTTCGCGCCCCCCCTGGAATGGAGGTACCAGGGGGTGACGCTCGCCCGCGCGGGAGGCCAGGCGTCCTCGTCGCGCCAGACGTTCTTCCCCATGACGAATATTCTCACCGGTTTTTCCCCGGCCATCCCGTTGTCGATCCCCCTGAGCATGTAGTCGTACCAGCGGAAGGCGAGCGCCCAGGTGTCGAGCACGGAGGCCTTCCCGAAATCGACGTCACGGATCTTCGGACCGGCGCCCGCGTGACCGCCGGCGGCCATCACCAGGCGCTGTCCCCTGCGCGCGGCCTCGCTCCCGCCGGCGGCGGCGATCCCGGCGTAGTTCCTCAGCGTCCCGTCCTGGAACAGGTCGTACCACCCCCCGACGTGCAGCGCCGGGACGGTGATCCGTGAGAAGTGTTCCTCGATCGACCACGCCCGCCAGTAGTCGTCGTACGACGGGTGCCTGAGCCAGTCGTGGTAATAGCCGGCCAGCGAGTCCGCTGAGCCGAGATCGAGCACCGGGTAGGCGTCGAGCGGGCGCTGCATATCCCAGTGGGACGGCTGCGCGGTCCGTGCCACGCGCCGCTCGAGCGTGTTGAGCGCGAGCGCGGACGTCCATCCCTGGTTGAGCATCTGTGCAAACGCGCCCCCCTGGTAGACCCAGTGGCTGTAGCTGTCGGAGGCGATCACCGCGGGCATGATGCAGACGAGGTGGGGAGGCGCGGCGATGGCGGCGAGCATCTGCGTTGCGCCGACATACGAGCCGCCGAACATCCCGACCCTGCCGTTGGACGAGGGGAGCGCGGCGGCCCATTCGACGCAGTCGTACCCGTCGTTCGCCTCGTTCTTCAGGGGGTACCACTCGCCGTCCGAGGCCCACCTGCCCCGGACGTCCTGGATGACGACGACATACCCCCGTGAGGCTCCCGTCACCCCGAAATTCACGTCGGCACGCTTGTCGTACGGCGTCCGCTCGAGTATCACCGGGTACCGCCCCGGCGCGGAGGGGCGGTAGATGTCCGACCGGAGCGTCACGCCGTCGCGCGCCTGCATCGGCACGTTGTTCTCGATGGCGACGTCCTGTGCCAGGCCGGGCGCGGCCACGGCAAAGAGTGAGGCGGCTGCAAGTGCGAGCACGCGTGCGGGAATATGGCTCATCGGCGTATGACCTCGATCGACAATGAAGGGTATGGCCACGATCATCGCTCGCTTCTTCTTACAAGCCTGAGGAGCCCCGTGAGCCAGGCAGCCGAGTGAGGGATCCAGTCCTCGTCCGTGAGCGAGGAGGGGCCGTCGTTGGCCCTCGTGGGCTCCACGTCGTACGTGAATTGCTTCCCGGCATGAAATCCGTTGCAGATGACCCCCCGTGTCTGGAACCAGGTGCCCGCCCAGCGACGGCCGACGCCGCACATCATGCTGACCGGGAGTGCCGCCCCCTCCGGCACGTCGGCGCTGTAGACCATTGCGGCCCTGAGTGCCTGGCGCGTCAATCCTGCATTGAGTCCGGCGAGCCAGAGGAGGTTGCCGTACGCGATGCGCCTGAGTGCGGGCCTCGCCAGCACCCGGTCGAGTTCAAGCGCCAGCGCCGCGGTAAAGCCGTAAATGGCATTCGTGCCGTGGAACGTCCCGCAGAACCAGACGGGCCCCTCTTCCCCGAATATCCCCTGGGGGACGATCAGGAACGGGTTCTTCTCGCAGGCCGGGATGAGGTACCCGTCCGCGAAATCGCGGAGCGCCCGCGTCCATCGCGCCGCCCCGGCATGGTCCGGCCATGATCTCACCATGGAGACGAGCGGGAGGAGGTAGTTCGGGTAGATCCCTCCCATGTCCGCGCCGAAGCGGTTATCCACGATTCCGTGCGTCCAGGATTTTTCGGAGTGCTCCATCGAGGCGAACTCGCGGAAGTGCCCGTAGTACCCCCCTTCAGCCTTTTCCCGGGGAATCTGTCTTTCGATGAGCGCGCCGGCGTAGCGGATGCAGAGTTCTTTCGCGTCGGGGTTTCCCGCGCTGTGCATCACCAGCGCCGCCCAGCAGAAGAGGAGGAGGTCTCTCGTCTGCCACTCGTCGGCGGGGATCGCAGTTCCTTCGGGGAGGCCGCGCTGGAAGAGGCTCATCCCGTAGCTCCCCATCGGCCGGGCCGCGCCCGTCAGCCACTCCCAAGCGAGCGCGGCCGCGCGGGCGTACGATTCCTTCTGGCGCGCGTACGGCGCGCCGAGCAGAGCGGCGGCGCGACCCAGCGCGATGACCGCCTTGAGCGCATCCTGCGGGAGGATGTCCCGTTCATGCCCGAGGAGGTCGTGCGACATGGCGCCGGGCGGGAACCCGAGCTCGCGCGCCTTCTCCTGGGTCATCACCAGGTACCGGCATCCCACGTCCATCTGCCGGTGTATGCGTTCGACGAGCGGCGCGCCGATGAGCGCCGGCGCCTCTTCCAGGAGATCCGCAAGGGCGATGATCATCGCGCTCTGCGAGCAACTCTCCACCCAGAGCGTTCCCGCATCCTGCCACCCCGCGCCGACTTTCGTGAACGGGGTGCGCCTCTCGAGCATGTCGACCGCAGAGAGCTCAAGCGTGCGGTCCCAGAGTATGTTCTCCCCCACCGCGAGGCCGCCGTCGGAGAGCACCGCCGCTCCGTGCGATCTGATTTCCACCGACGAACTCCCGGGCGCTACAGGCGGCGGGAACTCCGCGACCCACCAGTGGCTTCCCCAGAGCTCTCCCCAGTAGGCGCAGGGGGCGGAGCGTGTCTTCCCCCCCTCATCCGGCACCAGAACGCACATCGCCCCGGCGTCAAGCAGATCCCGGCGCGGGAGGCGGACGACCACGCGCACGGGCAACCCCGCCTCGTACCCCACCTGCGAGTAGAGAAGACCCGCAGGACCGTCCGCGGCGCTGTATCCGGTGCCGCGGAAGCGGGGGAACTCTTCGCGTGCCGGGCGACCGGCCTCGCCCGGGCGGCCTCCCGCGCCGACAGCGACGGCGGATGCTGAAGTGAGCGTCCGGAGAAAGTCCCTCCGGGAACATTCCCGTGCGTGCGTCACCGGGCGCCTCCCTCCCGGGGGAGAGCGTGCGTGGCGCGCTCCATCGTCTCCTCCAGGTCGCCGATGATGGCGTTCCTGTCGTACGACTCCCAGAGCGTGATGCGGCGGGGGTTCGCTCCCTGTTCGATCCAGCGGCCGCTTTCAAACCGGGGGGCCGGGATCGTCCGGGGCCGGGCCCAGCGGGGATTCTTGACGATTGCGGCCGCGGCGAGATCGAAGAGTGAGCGGGTCTTCTCCTTCACGTGTGCGAACAGGTCGATGGAGTAATCGCCGAAGCAGGTAAACGTCCCCCCGTACCTGCCGACAACCGGCGGCGCGACGCGGGGCCCCTTCCCCCCGAGCCGCGCCCGGATCTCGTCGATCGAAACCTGCACCGCCCCCGTGCCCGTGCTGTCGCCGTAGCGCACGACGGCGACCTCGAGGTCCACAGCGGTGCCGAGGACGTAGTTCACGACAGCGGTGTCGTTTTCGAAATTGTACTCGCCGCTCGCGGGGTAGTTCGTCCCCAGCCACACGACGCGGACGCGCGGCACGATGGAGGGATCCTTGCAGAGCGCGAGCCCGACGTTCGTGAGTTTCCCGATGGCGAGTATGACGAGTCGTGCACCCCCCTTCCTGTGCGCCGAGCCGATGATGAAATCGACCGCGCCGTGCCCGTCGAACGCGCTCGTGCCAAGCGCCGGGCGTATCGAGTCGAAGCTCCCGCTCGCTCCCCGGTAGACGCGCACCGCGGGAGAGCGGCCGCAGAGCCTGACCACCCTCTCCGCCTCCCGGGCATGCCGCTCGATATCCCCTCCGCCGGCCGTCCTGTTGACTGTGATCCCTTCCACCTCGAACCTCTCCGGGTTCAGGAGGACGTAGGCGATCGCATGCTGGTCGTCCAGCTCGTTGTTTGCATCGGAGTCGACGATGATCCTGGTTCGGGGCGGCGCCGCCGTATCGGCCGGGGGAGCCGGCCGCGATATCGCCTGTGCGGTGAGAATCACGCCGAGAGAGAAAATGCGCATGCCGGCGGCGAAGCCCCCGGCGGAGATGGAGATCAGGTTCATGGCGAGAGTCTGCAAAGGGAGGTTCGTGTCGACAGGGCTGTCGTCCGGAAGATAGTGACACCGGTCGATATCGGCAATCCCCCCCGGAGATGCCTCTGGCCAGATTCAGCCACCTGATCAGACCTGGACAGCCGCCCGGCCGGGGCCAGGCGTCGACTGAATTTGCGCGCCCCGTTCAGGGGAGAACGGCCGTCATCGGCGGCATGGAGATTGCGCCTGCAGAGAGACAATGGTGAAACGACCGGCACACACGGCCGGGCGGCGGCCGGGGAGGCTCTGCCGCGCCGGGCTCCTGATACTGGCAGCGTCCTTCGCCACGCCTGCCGCACTCGCCCTGGATCCTCACAAGACGATCAACCAGTACGGCCACGACGTCTGGATGCGCCAGAACGGGCTGCCGGCAAACGGGGTCAACGTCGCGCTGCAGACGCGCGACGGCTATCTCTGGTTCGGCACGCCGGGGGGGCTCTTCAGGTTCGACGGCGCGGCGTTTCAACCGATTCCCACGGACATGGAGGGGGGGAAAAACCTGGAGGCGATCTCCGTCCTGTGCGAATCGGCTGCAGGGGGGCTCTGGGTCGGCACGTCGTTCAGCGGGCTGCGGGTCACCACAGGCGACTCGACCCGCGCATACGGCGCCGCGGAGGGACTCACGTCGCGGCAGATCCGCGCGCTCCTGGAGAGCCGTGACGGCCGGCTCTGGATCGGCACATCGTACGGACTCTTCCTCCTGGACCGCGGCGCGATCACGCATGTCGGGACGGACCAGACGTTTTTCACGGGACTGGCAGAGGACGCCGAGGGGAAGATCTGGGCAGGCACGCACGGCGGGATGCGGATATTCGACAGGGAGGGGAGGCCCGCGGGACAACTGACGCATGCCGACGGGCTCCCCAACGACGTGACGACGTGCGTATACGCGGACAGGCACGGCGGCATCTGGGTGGGAACGAACAGCGGCATCGCGCGCTGGAGAGCCGGCGCCCTCACGACGTACACCGCCCCCTCGGTGCTGCCGGCAAACGAGGTCTCCGCGGTGTGCGAAGACCGCGACGGGAACATCTGGTTCGGCACGAAGGCCGGGCTCGCGCGGCTTTCCGGCGCGCGCTCCGCCGTCTACACGGAGACCGGCGGCCTGTCGAACAACCAGGTCCTCTCGATCACCGAGGACAGGGAAGGAAGCATCTGGGTCGGGACGCTTGAGGGATTGAACAGGTTCAAGGACGTCAACCTCACGACCGTGACGACGAACGAGGGTCTCGGCAACGATTACGTGTCGGGCATCGCCGAGACGCCGGACGGGTCGATGTATTTCTTCAGCAACGCCAACTCCACCGTGACGCGCATCCGCGGGGGAAGCGTCGCCAGGCTTGCGCTGCCGGTGGGACCCGCGTACGTAGCGCACGACGGCTCGCTCTGGATCAGCCAGACGGGTTCGCTGATCCATCTCCACGGCACTCGCGTGGACCGGTTCGACACCACTGCCGGGCTGCCGCCGGCGTGGATCTCCGCCGTCACGGAGGACGACCGCAGCATCATTTTCTTCGTCGATAACGCCGGCATCAGGAGATTCGAGGGGGGGAGGGTGCGCCCCTTCCTCCTTGCGGGGGGGCGCCCGTACACTTCCCACTTCTATGTCGAGTGCTTCCACCATGACGCGCGCGGCGTCCTGTGGATCGGGACGACGGACGGGCTCGTCAGGTGCGTCGCGGGGGATACGACAGTGTTCCGGACGACCGACGGTCTCGCGGACAACTGGGTCAGCTCGATGTGCGACGACCCGGACAGCAGCCTCTGGGTCGGCTCCGCGCACGGCGGATTGACGCGGTACCGCGCCGGGCGGTTCACGGCGTACTCGATGCGGAGCGGGCTCTTCGCCAACGAGATCTACTGCGTGCTCGCCGACGACTGCGGGTACCTCTGGCTCAGCAGTCCCCGCGGGATCGGGCGGATCCGGCGCCGGGATTTCGATGAGCTTGATGCCGGCCGCATCCCCGCACTCCGGACGCAGGTGTTCACCACCGCCGACGGGATGAAGACGGACGAGTGCTTCGATGAGTGGCAGCCGGCGGGGATCCGCTCGCGCGACGGGAGCCTCTGGTTCGCGACAAAGAAGGGGGCGGTGATGATCCGGCCGGGGGCGCTGCGGGAGAACGAACTTCCCCCGCCGGTCCTGGTCGACAGGGTGATCGCGGACGGGGAGCGGCAATCGACGACGGGTCCCTTCACGCTGGCACCGGGGACGGAACGGGTGGAGTTCCATTTCGCGGCGCTCAGTTTCCTGGTGCCGGAACGGGTCCTCTTCCGGTACCGCCTCGAAGGGTATGACCGCGCCTGGGTGGAGGCGGGCACGCGCCGGGACGTTTCTTACACGAACCTCCCCCCGGGGGACTACCGATTCCGCGTCATGGCGTGCAACAACGACGGCCTCTGGAACGAGGCCGGCGCGGCGGTGGAGTTCCGGCTCGCTCCCCGGTACTACCAGACGTACTGGTTCGCGGGCGTTGCCGCGCTGCTGGCGGCCTGCCTGATCGTCGGCATCGTCCGCCTCCGGGTGAGGAGCCTGGAAGCCCGCCGCCGGCTGCTCGAGGACCTGGTCAGGACCCGCACGGCCGAGCTGCAACAGCAGCGGTCGTTTCTCGCGACAATCATGGACCTCAACCCCAGCTTCATATTCGCCAAGGACGCGTCGGGACGGTTCACGCTCGCCAACCGGGCCCTGGCGCGGGCCTACGGGACCACGGTCGGCGCGATGCTCGGCAGGACCGACGCCGACATCCACCGCGACGCCGCGGAGATCGCGGAGCACTCGCGCGCGGAACGCGAGGTCATCAACGGGGGGCGGGAGATCGCGAACCCCGCGGAGGGATTCACCGACAGCACCGGCGAGCGGCACTGGATGCAGGTCACCCGGATACCGATCGCCGCGGCCGACGGCACGCCGCCGCAGCTCCTGGGGGTGGCGACAGACATCAGCGAGCAGATGCACGCCCGGGAGGCCGCGGAAGCAGCAGCGCGCTCCAAGAGCGAGTTTCTCGCCAACATGTCGCACGAGATACGCACGCCCATGAACGCGGTCATCGGGATGACCGGCCTCCTGCAGGACACCCCGCTCACCGACGAGCAGCGGGAATTCGTGGAGATCATCCGCACGAGCGGCGACGCGCTGCTGGGCATCATCAACGATATCCTGGACTTCTCGAAGATCGAAAGCGGCAAGCTCGACCTGGAGGCGGCGTCGTTCCCCCTCTCCACGTGCATCGAAGAGTCGCTCGACCTCCTCTCATCGCGCGCCGCGGAGAAGGGCCTCGAGCTCGCGTACATGCTGGATGAGACCGTCCCCCCGAACATCGTCGGCGATGTCTCCCGCCTGCGCCAGATCCTTGCCAACCTCCTGAGCAACGCCGTGAAGTTCACCGCGGCGGGCGAGGTGGTGGTCTCCGTGACGTCGCGCCAGCTCGGCGCCGAGCGGCACGAGCTCCAGTTTGCCGTGCGCGATACCGGCATCGGCATCGCGCCCCGCCATCTCGACCGGCTCTTCAAGTCATTCAGCCAGGTCGACTCCTCGACGACGCGCCAGTTCGGGGGGACGGGTCTCGGCCTCGCCATTTCCAGGCGCCTGAGCGAGCTGATGGGAGGAACGATGTGGGTGGAGAGCAGGGAGGGCGCGGGTTCGACGTTCTTCTTCACCATCGTCGCGCCCGGCGCGCCCCCCACGAAGCGCGTGCTGCTCCGGGGCGAGCAGCCGCACCTGAGCGGGAAGCGGGTGCTGATTGTCGACGACAACGAAACAAACAGGAAGATCCTGGCGCTGCAAACGGGATCCTGGGGGATGGTTCCGGTGGCCGCGCGCGGAGGAGAGGAGGCGCTGGCGCTCATCGGCCGGGAAGAGCCGTTCGACGCGGCGATCCTGGATTTCCAGATGCCCGGCATGGACGGCGCCACGCTGGCGGCGCGGATCCGGACGGATTCACCCTCCCCGTCGCTCCCGCTCCTGATGCTGTCGTCGGTCTCCTCCAGCGCCCGGCAGTTACGGGAGAAGCATGGCGACCTCGGATGGGCGGCGTTTCTAAACAAACCGGTGAAGCCGTCGCAGCTCTACGACGCGCTCGTCAGCGTATTCGCGAGCCCGCGCCGCGGCGCCGCAGCGCCCCGGGCGGCTGCGCCGGTGGAAGCCCGCGGCGCCGCCCCGGACGCGCTCCGGATACTGCTGGCCGAGGACAACGCCATCAACCAGAGGGTCGCCCTCCTGATGCTGAGCCGGATGGGGTACCGCGCCGATGTCGCCGCAGACGGCATGGAGACGCTCGAGGCCCTCCAGCGACGGGCGTACGACGTGATCCTGATGGACGTCCACATGCCCGGGATGGACGGTTACGAGGCGACCAGGAAGATCCGTGCGATGGAGGGAACGTCCAGGCACACGCTGATCATCGCGATGACCGCCAACGCGCTCCATGGCGACAGGGAAAAGTGCCTTGAGGCCGGGATGGACGACTACATCGCCAAGCCGGTGCGACAGGCGGATCTTGCAGCCGCGATCCGCCGCCGGACCGCACGGTGTCCCGCGCCGCCCGAATCCGGCGCCGCGCCCCTGGTGGACGAGTCGGTGCTCCGGGAACTCAGCGACCTCGGCGGGACGGAGGACCCGGATCTCGTCGGCAGGCTGCTCCGGATGTTCGTCTCGGAGACTCCCGGACGCATCGAGCAGATCAGGTCGAGCCTTCGCACGGGCGACCTGCAGGGGGCGCGTGAACGCGCGCACCAGCTCAAGGGGTCGGCACGCCAGCTCGGCTGTGCAGCGGTGGCCGCGCTCTGCAAGACGCTGGAAGCCTCCGCGGAGACGGGCGACCCGCGCTCACTCGAAGAGACGTTCAGGGAGCTGGAGCGGACGTACAGCGCCACGAGAGAGCTCCTGGCCACGACGCATGACCTGCGGGAGGAATGAACGTTGAGAATTCTTGTCGCCGAAGACGACGGGATTGCCAGGCTGATCCTCGCGAGGCGGATCGCGAAGCTGGGGCACGACGTGGCCGAAGCCGGGGACGGAGGCGCGGCCTGGGAGATGTTCCGCGCAGATCCTCCCCAGCTCGTCATCACCGACCTGGAGATGCCGCACGTCGACGGGTTCCAGCTCTGCCGCATGATACGCGCAGGGCGGTTTGAACGCTACATTTACATCATGATACTGACCGCGAAGGAGGGGAAGGCGGTCTTCCTGGAGGGACTCGACGCCGGCGCGGACGATTTCCTGCAGAAGCCGGTGGACATGGATGAGCTTGCGGCCCGGCTCCGGGTGGCCGAGCGGATCCTCTCGATGCAGACGCAGATGCGCACGCTCGAGGGACTCCTCCCGATCTGCTCCTACTGCAAGAAGATCCGCAACCCCGACGATTCCTGGGTCCCGATCGAGGGGTACATCAGCTCCCGGACGGAAGCAAAATTCTCGCACGGGGCGTGCCCGTCCTGCTACGAGAAATACATCCGACCGGAGCTGGACGCCCTCAGGCGGGGGCGCTGAGAGCCTCCTCCCCGGGGCACGGTCACCGTGCGCCCGTGCGCGGCCTCCAGAGCGCTTCCATCTCTTCGAGCGTCTTCCCCTTCGTTTCCGGAACCCACTTCCACATGAAGAGCGCCGCCAGGAGGGCCATCAGGGCATAGAGCCAGTAGGCGAACCCGTGGTGAAAGAGGGACGTGAGCAGCGTGCTTTTGTCAAGCATGGGGAACGTCCACGAGACGCAGTAGTTCGCAACCCACATCACCGCCACGGCCAGCGACATGGCCTTCCCCCGGATCACGTTGGGATAGATCTCCGCGATCAGGACCCAGGCGATGGGTCCCCAGGAGCATGAAAATGCGGCCATGAAGACCATCATGCAGATGAGAGCCCCCAGCCCCAGGTGAGCGGCGAGGAAGACGAATCCGAGCGCCGCCATCGACGCCGCCATCACCAGGGCGCCGGCGATCTGCAGGGGCTTCCGCCCGAACCTGTCCACGGAGCGGATGGCGACGATGGTGAAGAGGAAATTGACCACCCCCACCAGCAGCGTCTGGAGCATCGCCGCATCAGTCGGGTTGCCGATCGTCCTGAAGATTTCGGGACCGTAGTAGAGGACGACGTTGATGCCGACGAACTGCTGGAAGAACGCGAGAAGGACGCCGACCAGGATCACGCGCGGCCCGAACGCAAGGAGCGCGCCCCGGGCGGCGCCGAGTGACGAGCGGATTTCCGCAACGATGGCGCCGGCCGGTGTTTCGTCATGCAGGCGGGCGAGCACCCGGGCGGCCTCTCCCTCCCTCCCCTTCATGACCAGCCAGCGCGGGGACTCGGGAATCCAGAGGAGCAGGAGGGCGAACAGGACCGCCGGGACGACCTCGGAGCCGAACATCCAACGCCAGCCCGTCCGGTTGATCCACGCGTCGTCCCCCTGGCGCGCGATCAGGTAATTGACGGAGAGGATCGCGAGCATGCCGATGATGATGGCGAGCTGGTTGAGCGACACGAGGCGCCCCCGCCTGGCGGCGGGGGCGATCTCCGCGATATACATCGGCGAAAGGAGCGAGACCATGCCGACGCCCACGCCGCCGATCATCCGGTAGAGGATGAACTGCGTGAGCACGCCGGCGCCCCCCTGGCCCACGGGGGCGAACCCCAGCTCGGGCATCGCGGACCCGACCGACGTCACCACGAACAGGAGCGCGCTCACCAGGAGCGAGCGTTTGCGCCCGAACCGGTTCCCCATGAACCCTGCGATTCCCCCCCCGATGACGCACCCGAGCAGCGCGCCCGACACCGTGAGCCCCAGGAGCGAGTTGGCGGCGGTCTCCGGGAGGCCCCTCGGGAGGACGAAGTACCAGTTGAGCGCGCCGACGGCGCCCGAGATCACGGCGGTGTCGTAACCGAAGAGGGCGCCGCCGAGGGCGGCGACGAGCGTGATGCCGAGGGCGTACCCGCCGCGGCCCGTCCGTTCAGTGTGCGTCATCGATTGCACTCCTCGTCGTTGTCATGTGCATGATCCGTCAGGACCGGCCGGCGAGCGGGTCGTACGGGACCGGCTCGCAGAGCGCCTTCAGGTTCTCCACCGGAGTCCCGGAGGGGATTTCGCACCCGGCCCCCACCATGAAGGGGTTGCCCGCCGCGCGGTACGTTGCGCGGACGTGCGCCCTGATCGACGCGGGCGTTCCGCGCAGCACCCCCTCAACCGGGTTGATGTTCCCGCAGAGCACGACGTGCCCGGCGGCGCGCCGCGCGCGGACGGGATCGACCATGTGATCGATGTCGAGGATGTCGACGCCGAGCCCGGCAATTCCCGGCAGGAGGTGCGTGATGTTCCCGCAGATGTGAAGGCGGACCGAGGCCCCGGCGTCGTGGATGGCCCGGACGAGCGCCATCTCCCGCGGCTGCACCAGCGACCCGTATGTTGCCGGCGAGAGCTGGCTCGCGACGGCATCGCCGATGCCGATCGTGTCCGCCCCGGCGGCGATCTGCGCGAGGGCGAACGCAACGCCGACCTCCAGGCACCGGTCCATCAGGAGAGCGGCGAACGCGCCGTCGTCCACCAGGTCCATCAAAAAATTCGTCACACCGCGGAGATCGGCGGCCTCGGCGGCGGGCCCTTCCACCCACCCCATCACGGAGTACCGGCCCCCCTGCTGCGCCCGGTAGGCCTCGATCGCCTGCAGGCGGTCCCGCATCCTGGCCGAGCCGTGCGGGTCGGGACGCCCCAGGAGGGCCATGTCTTTCGACGATCCCAGGACAGTCGTGCACCGCGGGACGCCGTCGCGCACATAGGTGACATCCCCCCCGAAACCGTGCGTTTCGCGGTAGGGATCGGATATTGCGCTGAGCTGTTCGAACCCGAAATCGGCCGCGCAGGCGCAGTTAGCCCTGACAAGGACGGCAAAGTCCGATGCAAAGGCGCCGTAGTCCGAACCGACGTATTCGGCCGCGTATTGCATGACGATCGGTATCCTGGGGAGGAAGTCCGGCACCCCGGCACGGAGCACCGTCATGTATCGTTCAAGGGGACTCATCGGTTGAATATTCCTTCCGGGAACAGTACATTGCATCATGCTCTTTTCATCGCCACATCCTCCGGGGATCGTGGCGATTTTTTTTGCCGACGATTCTTCTCCAGGAGCCTTCGATGAACACCGCTTCCGAGCATCGCCACCGCCACGCCCTCCACCACGCCGCGCTCGCGCGGCGGGGAAAGGGCATTTCGCGCATCGGCTTCCTCGCCGCGGGCGCAGCCTGCCTGCTCTGGTATCTCATCAGGGTGATTCCCAAGCCCAGCCGCGCGACGTACCCGTGCATGAAGGTCGCCGCCCCGGTCGCCGGGGGCTTCGTGACGTACGTCCTGGGGGCGCTCGGGCTTGCGCACGCACTCGGCAGGGCGCGGCATCACATGCGCGCCGCCCGCCCCGTGCTGGCGGGAGCGTGCGTGCTCGCAGGCCTGGCGGCGGGCGCACTGGCCGTTCTCATCACGGACACCGGCGCGAGCGCCGTCGGATTGGCCACCGACTCGGTATTTGTGCCGACCGACCCGCCGAATTCGCCGATGGGCGTCGCGCGGGGCATATTCCCCGGCCGGGTCGTCTGGATGTGGGATTCGTCTGCGGCCACGTGGGACGGGAAGACGGGCAACTGGTGGAACGACGCCTCCACGAACCAGACTGCGGTCGATTCCATGATCTCGCGCGGACTCTGCACGCTGACCGGCGCTCCCGGCGACTCGGCGGCGTGGGACGCGCTCTTCCGGTATTTCAACGCCCGGCACGGCAAGGGTAACGTGCCGTACCGCGGCGGGGAGAAGATCGCCGTGAAGATCAATCTCGTCACGTCGAGCTTCCCGGGCTCGATCGGCAATCTCCCCTTCGCCGCCCCGCAGACCGTGCTCGCACTCACCAGGGAGCTTGTCACGCAGGCGGGCGTCGCGGACAGCGATATCACGTTCTACGATACGGACAGGTACGTCCCCGATCCCATGTATAACAAGGTCCACGCGGCGTTTCCGCACGTCCACTTCACAGGGTGGCAGCAGATCAACGGGCGGGAGCAGTACGTCCGCGACACGACGCGCGTGCACTGGTCCGAGGCGCTCACGATGGAGATCAACGGCGGACACCCGGCGTATCTGCCCACTGTCGTCACGCACGCGGCGTACATCATCAACCTGGGGAGCTTCAAGGCGCACAGGTACATGGGCGTGACGTTCTGCTCGAAAAACCATTTCGGCACGCTCTCCTGCGACGGGCCCGACGGGCTCCCGTACCAGAACGCCCCCCATGCGGCCGGCCTCCACTGCTACACCGCCGTGCACGACATCGTGATCCCGGGGAGCGCGGAGTGGAGCTTCACCGGGAGACCCATGGGCTCGTACAACACGCTCGTCGACCTGATGGGGCATAAAGACCTCGGTGCAAAAACGCTCCTCTTCATGATCGACGCGCTCTACGGCGTGGAAATGGAATCGGCGGACGTCTCGCTGAACAGCCGGTGGCAATCCCCCCCCTTCAACAACCGGTGGACGTCGAGCCTCTTCTTCTCGCAGGACAACGTCGCGATCGAATCGGTCGGGCTCGATTTCTACAGGGAGGAACAGACCGTCAATCCCAACTACACGAACACGTACGGGGCGGTCGACAACTACCTGCATGAAGCCGCCCTCGCGGACAATCCCCCGTCCGGGACCTACTACAGTCCCAGCGGGGACAGCGTCAGGCTCCAGAGCCTCGGCGTTCACGAGCACTGGAACAACGCCGTTGCCAAGCAGTACTCGCGGAACCTCGGCACGGGCGCCGGCATCGAGCTGGTGCGGGGCCCGGGCGCGGTGACGTCGGTGCCCCCGGCGGCCTCGCCGGCCGGCTTCGCGCTCCGGCAGAACTACCCGAACCCGTTCAACCCCTCCACGACGATCAGCTACACGCTGGGATCGGCCGCCGATGTCAGGATCGACGTGTTCGACGTCCGGGGGGCGCTGGTCGCGGTCCTGGCCACGGGACGCCGGGCGGCGGGCTCGCACACGGTCTCATTTGACGGCGCACGCCTCTCAAGCGGGACGTACTTCTGCAGGATGCAGGCCGGCACGTTCCTGGCGACGAAGCGCATGCTCCTCCTCCGCTAGGCGGCCGGCTACCGGACGTCGCGGGAGCGGATCATTCCCGCCGGCACGCCGCTCGCGAGGTGCGTTCCGTGGACGAGCATGACGGGAAACGCAGAACTCCTGCCGGGCGCGCCGGTGCCGTTGAAGCCGGCGATGGCCAGGCCGTCGAAGTGCCGTATCTCCAGGCCGTGCGAAAAGAAGGGGGGCACGGACGGGTCCCACGTGAGACGGAAATCCCGGATCGCGAGGCCGCGCACCCACCCGGCGTAGAGCCCGGGAATGTCGTGCGCGAACAGCTGGAGCCCGGGGTCCAGGACGGGGCGCAGATCGAAATTCCCCCCGGCACGCTCCTCGAGCGGGCCATTGCTCATGTGGAGGAGGACGCCGTCGAACGTCACGTTCTCGATGACGTTTTCCTCCGTCCCGTACACCACGATCCCTGATTCCCCCCGGCAGATCACATCGCGGAAGCGGATGTTGGCGATGCGGCCGAGCTTCACGTTCTTCGTCAGCCGCACCGCGGATATCTGAATCGGCTCCCCCGTCCCCCACCAGTCCCCCGTGTGCAGCCGCGTCTCAATCACCACGTTGCTGAAGAGCATGTTCTCGATCGATCCTTCGTCGCGGGCAAAAATCCCGATCCCGCGGTTGGAATCGTGTATGACCAGGTTGGTGAACGTGTAGTTGCGCATCGGGTTCTGGTCGAACCCGCCGATCCGCACGGCCGCGGAGCGGGACTGGAGCGTGCAGTTTGCCACCGCGATGTTTTCCGAAGCGTGCCGCAGGTTCCTGAACCCGGGGAGGTCGTAGTGGCGGCAGTAGCCCGTGAACACCAGGCAGTCGTCTCCCGTGCGGATATCGCAGTCGGCGACGACGACGTTGCTGCACGACGTGAAATCCGCTCCGTCATTGTTCGGAACGAGGAGGTTGCACCATATGCGGACGCCGGTCATGAGGACCCCGTCGCAATCCGCGCAGTGGACCGTCCAGAACGGGGAATCGGTGATCAGCAGGTCCCGGAGCACGACGTTCCTGCACGACGAGAAGATCATCATCTGGTACGGCCTCTCCCCGGGGACGGCGGGGCCGTCGCCGACGCCGGATGCGACCTCCCGGAAGCGGACCCCCTGCCTCGTCCTGAGCGCCGTCGCACTGTCGATCCGCTTGGCGTGCAGGAAGTCCATAAAGGCCCCGCAATTCCCGTCAATCCGCCCGGGACCCGAGACTGTCACATTTTCCGCGTCCCCGGCGTAGAGAAGACCCAGCCGCCTCCCGCTCGCCTCGTAGTCGCGCACGCGGGGGCTCCCGCGCAGGACCCCCCCCGCGTCGATCACGAGGCGGATGTTGCTCCGGAGGAAGAGCGTCCCTGTCACGAAATCCCCCGGAGGAATCTCCACCGTGCCCCCCCCCGCGGCGGCGCAGCCGTCGATTGCCCGCTGCAGCGCGGCGGTATTGAGCGTCCTGCCGTCCCCCACGGCGCCGCTATCCGCGACGTTCACAGAGGCGGCCCCGGCGCCCGAGCGGAGTCCGATCAACGCAATGAGCGCGAGCGACGCATTGCGGATGTGCGGAAATCCGACTACGTTTGATCGGGCAGGAGACGCTGGTGCTCCTTTGCCTCCGTTCATAATCTTCTCCCCGAGGTGATCTATGAAACTCACTGCGCTCGTCATCGTGCTCGTGTGCGTCGGATGCTCGTCGGGAGAACGCACGCTCGCGGTTTCTCCCGCGCCCCATCTCCTGAGCTCGACGCCGCTGCCGGAACTCCCGGCGACTGTTTCACCGCTCGGCCTTAAACTGAATGCACAGTTCACGATTCTCCCGGACGGGAGCGTGAGCGCCGTGTCGCTGCTCACCTCCAGCGGGAGTCCCGCGTGGGACTCCCTGGCCCTCGTCGCCATGAGAGAGTGGCGGTTCTCGAGGGGAGCGGGCACGGGCGGCGGCACGGACCGCGTCGTCCGTTACCCCGTCGTCGTGCAGCCGGGAATCCGCGAGCCCGCGGTCATGCGCCTGGGCGAACTCCCGGCCGCGACCGAACATGAGGCGGATTCCCTCTACGCGCTGCTGAAGAACGGGGCCGACTTTGACGCGCTGGCCCTCGAAGCCAGCCGGCGTTCCGCACCCGGGCGGGACGGCTACATCCGCACCGTGGATCTTGCCTCGCTCTCCCGGGAAGTCAGGGATCACGTCCGGTGCCTCCGCGAGGACGAGATCTCCCCCCCCGTGCGCATGGACACGGCCTACGTGATCTTCAGGCGCTACCCTCCCGAGGAATCCCGCCGGGTGCAATAGCCGCCGGCAGGATCTCCCCGCGACGGATCTCGCGGGCCAGGAGGAGGAAGACGGGAATGTATTCCACGGCGAGCAGGAGCGGCTGGTCGCGCCACTCGCCGAACGCCCTGTACTGGTAGACAACGACATTTGCCGCCGCGGAAGTCCCCAGGAAGACGAACACGCCGGGGGACCACCGGAGCGGAAGCAGCGCCGCGAGCCAGGTCAGGTACCAGGGGTGGACGACGGGGGAGACCAGCACGAAGGCCGCGAAGGACCAGAAGACCTTTTCCACCAGGGGGCGGTCCAGGGCCGCGATCGCCCCGAGCGCCACCAGGGCAAGCCCGCCGCTCACGATGTGCGCCGCCTCGTTGGAACCCGTGAGAAAGTAGAAGACGGAAAAGACGCTCCCGTTGAACTCCCAGCGGGAAGAGAACGTCGAGAGGGACTGGACGACCCCCCAGGACGGCTCGTAATAGATGAGCGCGCCCGCGATCACCATCAGGACGGGAATCGCCGGCACGATGAACCGCCGGGCCCCTTTCAGGTTCCGCACCAGGAGGGGGAGCATGATGAGCGGGACGAGCTTCGCCAGCGCGCCCGCGCCGAGCGCCGCCGCTCCCCGGAAGGGCTTCTCCCGGGTGAAGAATGCGAGGGCACAGACGACGCAGAGGATGCCGAGCGCGTCGATATGCCCGTCGAGCCCGAAGTAGAGGACGGGAAGGGGGGACCAGGCGTACAGGAGGAGCGCCGCGGCCGGCGCGCGCTGCGTGCGGACGAATCGCCAGAGCACCAGCAGCGTCAGGCAGTCGGCAAGCACGAGGAGCGCCTTCATGGCCGCGACCGACTCCCCGAAGAGCGTGTGCGCAAGGAGGAAGAAGCCCTGCGCGAGCGCGGGGTAGACGCTCTTCAATTCAGGATGGTTAACGGACGATGGAAGATTGTCGGTTGCCAGCGCGGCGAGGTGCGGATCCGTGGGGGTATACGCATAGGGGTTGATCCCCGATGCGGCAACGCGGCCGTCCCAGAGGTAGCGGTAGATGTCGTCCGAGCCGATGACGCCGTGCGGGACGAGCGAGAGGCGGAAGAGCACACCGAAGAGGAGGACGACGAGCGCCCCGCCGCCGGGAGGTAACTCCGCGCGCCGGAGCAACCGTACCGCCAGCGCGAAGAGCGCGTACGCGACGACGTTCACGCCGATCATCCAGAGGACACCCGCGGCGCCCGCGGGCGCGGCGTAGAGGGCGAGAAACGCGAGCTCCATCGCCGCCCCGAGCGCGAGGAGGAGCCCCGTGGGGGAGGTCCGCCCGTTCATGTCACGCGATGTACTCCCCGGGGTACGGCACGGACTTCGGCAGGTTGAACGAGACGTCGGGAACGCCGATCAGCTGCATCGCGTCGAAGAGCGTCCGCCCGGCATGGGCGAACGCGACGGCGGTGTGGTGCGGGAATCGCTTCCCGATCAGCACGTGCCGGTAAAACCTCCCCATCTCCCTGACGGCAAAGACCGCGATGCAGCCGAAGGATTTCGGATCGATGTTCAGGATCTCCCCCTGCGCGACGTAGGCCTTCAGTTCGGCCTCCGCGGTCCCCTGCAGGCGGAAGAGCGTGATCTCTCCCGGCCTGATCGTCCCCTCCAGCGTTCCCCGCGTGATCCCCGGGTCTTTCCCCGGCTCCATGAGGCGGTGCATGATGAGCTGGTACTTGAGCACGGGGGAGGCCACGCACGTGGAGGATGTGTTGCCGCAGTGGAACCCCATGAACAGTTCGTTATTGGCATAGGCGGTCACACCGGCCTCGGCGTACATGTCGGCGGGGACGGTGTTGTTGATGTCGAGTATCGCCGCGGGCAGCTCCGTGGCGCACGAGCAGATATACTCACTCAGCGCGCCGTAGATGTCGGATTCGCAGGAGATCGGGATGCCGCGCGTGGCGAGGCGCGAGTTGATGAAGCAGGGGACGAACCCGAAAAACTTCTCGAACGACGGCCAGCACTTGTTCGCGAAGACGGCGTACTGCGACGCCCCGAGATTCTTCTCCATGAAATCCAGGAGCGCGATCTCGAACTGGGCGAGCCCGTGGAGGAGATCGGGGTAGGTATTGCCTCTTCCCAGCTCATGCGCCATGTCCGCGGCCACGGCCGGGATGCGCGGATCCCCCTTCTTCGACAGGAAGACGTCGTACATGTCGAGCTCGCTGTTCTCCATGATCTCCACGCCGGCGTCGAAGAGGGGCTTGATCGGAGCGTGGCAGGTGAGGAAGTCGAACGGGCGGGGCCCGAACGAGAAGATCTTGAGCCGCCGGAGCCCCGCGACGATGCGCGCGGCGGGGATGAACTCCCGGATCATCGCGGCGATCTCACCCGGCGCCCCCACGGGGTTCTCGGGGATGTGGACGCGGAGCGATCTGAGGCCGATGTTGTACGAGGCGCTCAGGAGCCCGCAGTAGGCATCCCCCCTCCCGTCGATGAGGTCGCGGCCGCTCTCCTCCGCCGCCGCGGCGACCATCACGGGCCCGCCGAATTTCTGCGCCAGAAGCGTCGTGGGGCCTTCCGGCCCGAAGTTGCCCAGGTAGATCACGAGCGACTCCACCTTCCTGGCGGCAATCTCCGCCAGCGCTTTCACGACGTCGCCGTCGTTCTCCACGACCGTCTCCAGCTCCGTCACCGCGGTGCCGGCGGCGGCGCACGCCGCTGCGACCTGCGCCCTTCTCTTTTTCGACAGCTCGATCGGGAAGCAGTCCCTGCTCACCGCGATAAGACCGGTGACGCCATGAGGAATATTGTTCATCGTTGCTCTCCTTTTCCCCGCCCCTCGCGGGGCTGTCCGTAGTACGACCCCGGCCCGTGCTTGCGCCGGAAATGTTTGTCGATCAATGACCGTTTGAGCGGCCGGGCCGACGGGTTGATTGTCAGCGTGAAGTACGCCATCTTCGCAAGCTCTTCCAGCATGACGCTATTCTCCACGGCGGCCTCCGGGGTCGACCCCCACGCGAACGGGCCATGCCCCGCCACCAGCACCATCGGGACGTCCACATACGACCGGCGCGCGAATGTCTTCACGATGATATTCCCTGTCTCCTCTTCGTAGTCCCCGCGGATCGCGCTGTCGGCAAGCGGGGCGGTGCAGGGAATCGGCTCGGGGAGGTGATCGGCGTGCGTCGTCCCGAACACGGGAATGCTCCGGCGCGCCTGCGCCCAGGCAGTGGCGTAGGGGGAATGGGTGTGGACGACCCCCCCGATCGTCCCGAATTGCCTGTACAGGAGCGTGTGCGTCCGCGTGTCGGATGAGGGGCGGAGCGAGCCCTCCACGACGGTATTGTCGAGGCCCACGACGACCATCATCTCCGGCCGGAGCTCGGCGTACGGGACACCGCTCGGCTTGATCGCGATGACTCCCCTGGCCCGGTCCACGGCGCTCGCGTTGCCGAACGTGCGGACGGCAAGCGCGAACGCGTGGAGGTCCATGTTGCAGCGCCACGCGGTCTCCTTCAGTGCGGCGTAGGCGCTCACAGCCCACCCCCGTGCGCGAGCGTTTCCTTCTCGACGAATTCCGCGATCCTCCTGTAGCCCCCGTAGAGCCGATCGTACGCGCGCGCCGCTTCCGGGTCCGGCGTATACTCGCGCTCCCACCCGCTTTCCATCGCCTTCATCGACGCCTGGACCGAGGGGTAGACGCCGGCAACGACCGCCGCACACATGGCCGCACCCAGCGCACAGGTCTGGTCGGAGCGGGGGACCCTGATCGGGACGTTCATGACGTCCGCCACCGTCTGCATGATGAACGGGGACTTCTTCGCCACGCCGCCGAGCGCTATCACCCCGCGGATCGGGATCCCCTCGCTCAAGAACCTCTCCTGGATCGCCCGTGCGCCGAACGCGGTCGATTCGACCAGGGCGCGGAATATCCTCGGCGCGTCGCTCCCGAGGTTCAGCCCGGCGATCGCCCCCTTGAGCATCTGATTCGCGTCGGGCGTGCGCCGGCCGTTCATCCAGTCGAGTGCCAGGACGCCGGATTCCTCCGGGGGGATGGCCGCGGCCCGTTCCGCCAGCACGTCCAGGAGCCGCCCGTCGGCGTCGGCCAGGAGCCGCTCCCGTGTGCGCGCGTCCACGACAGATCCCCCGAGCACGTTCTCCAGGGGCCACATCAGCACGGACTTGAACCAGGCGTAGATGTCGCCGAATGCGGACTGCCCCGCTTCCATGCCGAGCATCCCCGGGATCACGGAGCCGTCCACCTGGCCGCAGATCCCGCGGACAAGTTTCTCCCCCACGTCTTCCTTCGGCGCGACGATCACGTCGCACGTGGATGTCCCCATGATCTTCGTCATCGTATAGGGGGTGATCCCCCCGCCGAGGGCCCCCATGTGGGCGTCGAAGGCCCCCACGCCGACGCGCACGGAGGCCGGCAGTCCCAGCCTCGACGACCAGTCGGGAGAAAGGAGACCGGCGACCTGATCGCTCGTGAGCGTCTCGCGGTAGAGGCGAGCGCGGAGTCCCGCAAGGAGCGGGTCGAGGCGGACGAGGAATTCCTCCGACGGCAGCCCGCCGAACGACTCGTGCCACATCGCCTTGTGGCCCGCGGCGCACCTGCTCCGCTTGATCCGCCTGGCGTCGGTCACGCCGGTGAGCGCCGCGGCGAACCAGTCGCAGTGCTCGACCCACGATTCCGCGGCAGCGCGCACCGCCGCGTCTTCGCGGAGCACGTGGAGGATCTTCGCCCAGAACCACTCGGAGGAATAGACCCCCCCTTCGTATTTCGTGAAATCCGTCCCTCCCCAGGTCCGCGCCAGCGTGTTGATCTCCCCCGCCTCGCACACGGCGGTGTGGTCCTTCCAGAGGACGAACATCGCGTTCGGGTTGGAGGCAAACTCCCCCGAGAGCGCCAGGGGCGCCCCCGACGCGTCCACGGGAGCCGGCGTGGACCCCGTGGTATCCACGGCGATCGCCCGTACCAGCGACGACGCACCCCGGGGCGCGCGCGCGAGCGCCTCGCGCATCGACGACTCGAACGCTTCGAGGTAGTCGAGCGGATGCTGGCGGAACATGTTCCGCGCGGGGTCGCAGAACATCCCCCCGGCCCAGCGGGGATAGGCCGCGACGGCGCCGGAGAGTTCCGACCCGTCGGCCGCATCGATGATCACGGTGCGGACCGAGTCGGTGCCGAAATCCACGCCGCAGACGTACGCCTGCCCGCTCACTGCTTGTTCCCTCCCTGCATGAAGGATCGCACGTTCGCCTTCGTGATGACGAGCGTCCCCGTGTCGATCGAGCTGGGCAGCGGGATGATGTTCGCCTTCCGCCAGTCGTTCACCAGGCGGATGTTGTTATGCTGCAGATCGTACAGGAGCTGGACGCCCAGGTAAGCCATCGTGTACGTCCTCTGGGCGATCGACGCATCGATGAGTCCGTCCTCGATGTACTGGAGCGTCGTCTCGTTCTTGTCCATCGCGATGATCTTCACGGCGCCCCCCCTGCCGATCTCCTTCACGGCCACCGCGCACCCTTCCCCCCCGGCCGCGTCGACGCAGGCGAACCCGGCCAGATCGGGGTAGGCCTGCAGGATGGAGCGCGCCACTTTTTCCGCCTCGGCGGAAAGCGCCTGGTCGTTCCCCGTCTTGACGATCGAGATCCCGGGATATTTCGCCAGCGCGTCACGGCACCCCCGGGCCCGCCCCTCGAGGTTCGACTGGCCGGGGATCATCAGGAGCGCGACCTCCCCCTTCCCCCCCACCGCGCGGGCCAGCAGCTCGCCTGTCTGGAGCCCGGCATTGTAGTTGTCCGTCCCGATGTACGTGTACCGCCTGCTCAAGGGGTCGTCCGTGTCGATGCACACGACCGGGATGCCGCTCTCCACGGCGCGGTTGATCTCGGGCCGCAACGCGTCGGACGCGGGGGCGATGAGGATCCCGGAGGGGCGGCGGGCGAGCACCTGCTCGAATTCCGCCACCTGCTGGTTCGGGTCGTTGCCCGTGGGCCCGCGGAAATCGGAGAGAACGCCGAGGCTCCGCGCCCTGTCTTCCAGTCCCATCCGCGCGTCGACCCAGTAGGGGTTGCCGACCGACACGCCGATGAACACGTACTGCTCGCCCGCCGCGGCGGCCTCTCCATGCGCCCCTTCGTCGCGGCGCCCCGAGCCCCACGGGCGGAATATGAGGAGGGCCGCCAGGGCGAGTGCCAAAGCCACATTGAGTGTCCTCTCCATGCGTTTGGACCTTGTCGTTGTGAGGAGTACGAGGAGCCGCCGCGCGCGCTCACGCGTGAGCTGGTCGAGCATGACGGCGACGATGAGGATCGTCCCGGAGACGATCCCCTCGGCATAAAAAGAGATCCGGAGAAATCCCAGGCCGTTCGTGATGAGGCTGGTCAGGAGCAGCCCCAGGAACGTCCCGAATATGGTCCCTTTCCCCCCCGAAAGACTGGCCCCCCCGACGACCACGGCGGCGATGATCCGGAGCTCGGCGCCGCTGCCGGCGATCGGCGAGGCCGAGGCGGTCTTCGCGGCGGCGATCACGCCGCTGAAGGCGGAGAGGGCGCCCGTGATCACGTACGTCCAGATGCGGACCCGGTCGACGTTGATCCCGGAGAGCTTGGCGGCCTCCTCGTTTCCCCCGACGTAGTAGACCTGCCGGAGGAAGCGGGATTTGCGGAGGAGGAGATCGGCCACGGCGAGGAAGGCGAGCATGATCAGGATGGGATAAAACACCCCCCCCAGCTTTCCCTGACCGATCTGGTTGAACGCGTCGGGGAAACCCGTGATGGACGCCCCCTGCGTCGAGAGGAGGACGATCCCCCTGATGATCGTCATCGACCCGAGCGTCGTCACGAAGGGGTTCACGTGCACCTTCGTGATGACGAACCCGTTGAAGAGCCCGATCGCGACCCCGGCAAGGACGGCCGCGCCGATGGCGGGCCCGACGCCCCACCCGCTCTGGAGCAGGAGGCCCACCACGAGCCCGCCGAACGCGAACGTCGACCCCACCGCGAGATCGAACCCGCCGGTGATGATCACGAACGTCATCCCGATGGCGATCAGGGCGTCGAGCGACATCCCCAGCAGGATCGCCTCCAGGTTGGTGAGCGAGACGAAGTGGCCTCCCTCGCCCCCCGGCTGGAGAACGGAAAACGCCACCGCGGTCAGGACGACGGCGAGAAAGATGACGAACTCCCTGATCTTGAGCAGGCGTGCGATCATTGCGGGTCCCCGTGCTGTGCATGTTCAAACATCAGGGTGGCGACCGCCTCTTCCGTCAGCTCCCCGGCGACCTCGCCCGTCACCCGCCCCGCGCGAAAGACCAGGACGCGGTCGCTCATGCCGATGATTTCCTGCAGCTCCGAGGAGACGAGGATCACCGCACCTCCCTCGTCCGCAAACGCGCGGAGCCGCGCGTAGATTTCGATCTTCGCGCCGATGTCGATCCCCCGCGTCGGCTCGTCGACGATGAGCACGGAGGGGCAGGCGGCGATGCACTTGGCGAGCACGACCTTCTGCTGGTTCCCGCCGCTGAGCGCGCCGGCATCCTGCTCGATGGAGCCGACCCTGATGCCGAAGTCCTCCACCATCGTGCGCGCAAGCGCCGCCTCCTTCGGGCGGGACATGAACGTGCGGCCGCTGCAGGCGCGGAGCGACGCCGCGCTGACGTTCATCGCCACGCTCTGCTCCAGGAAGAGCCCGTGGAGCCGCCGGTCCTCGGGCGCATACATGATCCCGTGCGCGATCGCCTCTGCGGGACTCCGCACGCTCACGGCCCGTCCCTCCAGCTCGGTGACGCCCCCCTCCTTCGGGGCGTAGCCGAAGAGCGCCTGCATCGCCTCCGTGCGGCCCGCCCCCGTGAGCCCGGCCAGGCCGAGGATTTCCCCCCCGCAGACCGTGAGCGCCACGTCGCGGAATTTCCCCGGGGACGTAAAGTCCCTGACGCTCAGGCGCGGGGCCCCCCGGGCGCGCTTCCCCTTCGGCGGAAACACCTGGCTGATCTCGCGGCCCACCATGCCATGTATGATCTCGTCGGGGGTGGTCGCCGCGCGCTGGCGCGTCATCACGGTCTCCCCGTCACGGAAGACGGTGATGCCGTCGGCGATACGGAATATCTCGTTCAGCTTGTGCGACACGAAGATGACGCCCGCCCCGGCGTCCCGGAGCCTGAAGAGGACGTCGAAGAGCCTCTGCGCCTCCCGGTCGTCCAGCGAGGATGTCGGCTCGTCCAGGATCAGGACGCGGGCGCTCGCGGAGACCGCCTTGACGATCTCCACGATCTGGCGCTGCGCGACCGTCAGGTCCCCCACCCGGTCGCCGGGAGCGAGCTGGACGCCGAACGTCCTGAGATACTCCGCCGCGGCCCGTTCCATCGCCTGCCGTTTCACCAGGCCGAACAGGGAGGGCTCGCGGTTGACGAAGATATTCTCCGCCACGGTCATGTTGTTGCAGAGGCTCAGCTCCTGGAAGACCGTGCTGATCCCGAGGGCGCGGGCATCCCGGGGTCCCGCCGGTGCGAACGTCTCCCCGTCCAGGAGCACGGACCCCCCGTCGGGCCTGAAGACGCCCGAGAGGATCTTGATCAGCGTCGATTTCCCGGCGCCGTTCTCGCCGATGAGCGCGTGAATCTCCCCCGGCTTCAGCTCGAGCGACGCGCCGCGGAGCGCGCGCGTGGGACCGAAGGATTTCGAAACTGAGCGGACGTCGAGGAGGGGACCCATGCGGACTCAGAGCCTGATGACGACGCGTGTTGTCCAGCCGGGCCCGCCGGGGGGCGCAACGGCGGTCATCAGCCCGCCCCTCCACTCGAAGGGGACGTCCTTCCCGCCGACGCCGACGGATTTCGGGGAGCGGGAAGTCACGGCGGCAAATTCCCCCCCCTCGCAGAGCGTGAACGCGATCGCCCCATCGGCGACCCGCACGTCCCGCACAGTCGCCGGGCCGTTGTATTTGCCCGTCAGCCCGATCACGCCGTTCCCCGCCCGGAGGGGAATAATATAGTAGAGCCTGTACCCCATCCGCCCGAGCGTCACGCGCGTTGCGTCCCCGGGTCCCGCCTGCGCGAGCCGCCGCGAGAAATGCTCATAGAGGGCGAACCGCTCACCCCTGATGCCGTGGACATCGGTCGGAGTGAAGACGCCGCTCACGCTGTCGGCGTCGGCGCAGTTCAGGAGCGCCAGCAGTCCGGTCCCCCCGACGCGGGAGAACGCCTTGAAGACCCGGGCATCCTGCACCTGGAAGAGGCAGTCCTCCGCGGGGAGGAGAGGGTCGTCGGCGCGGAGGATCCTCCCGTCGCCCCGGACGAGAGGGCGCAGAACGTCGAAATTGCTCCTGCCGATCTCGTCCGTAATGTAGACGGGCCCGTTGTTCAGGGCGCGGGCGATGGCATGAAGGACGGCGTTCGGGTTGTGCGATTGAAATTCGTCGAAGTCGGGGTACACGACCTGCGAGAAATAGAGGGCATTGTAGACCGCCTGCAGGACGTGCGCAGCCGCGTTGCCGCGCTGGAGATCGTATGTCTCCCCCTGCTCGTAGGGGAAGTAGTCCTCCGACGTCCGTGCGACGGCCGTCGCGCCGAAATTCGCCCAGGCATCGGGCGTCATATCCATGCAGTTGATCATGACGCCGCCGAAATGGCGCGCCACGGAAGCATTCAGCGCCTCGTGGTAGCGGACTGCACCGTCCCAGATCGGGAAATTCCCCCGCGCAATCCTCTCTACGACAAGCTGGTTATCCACCTTGACAAACGAGAACCCTTCGGAGCTCAGGTAGGCGTGGAACCCGTCGTAGAACCTCCCGGGGGCGTCTCCCGCGGGGGAGACAAACGCGCACGTTCTGAGGGGAGAATCATCCCTGTCGGCCCTCTCCGGCTCACTGTACGTGACCAGGTCGGCCCTGAACTCCCGGCCGAGCACGGACTCCGGGTTCACACCCCTCCAGTAGCCGTTCATCGCGTGCCACACGCCGACATCGCCCAGGTGATACACGGTTTTGAGCGTCTCGATCACCCCCCGGAAGCCCCGGGGGAATCTCGCGGTGTCCGCGCGGAAAGAATTCAGCATGCCATGCGTGTTGTCGAGCCACCCGTCGTCGACAAGGAACCACCCGACGGGGAAGGCGGCGTCCCGGAACGCGGCGGCGCCCCTCAGGAGGAGATCCTCGTTCAGGTCCTTCCCCAGGGAGGAGCTGTTCCACGTGCACCAGCCGATCCGCTCAAACAGGGGGGGAAACTTCTTCGCGCTCCTCAGGTTCTCCGGGTGGCCCATGGCATTCATCCCCGCGCCCCAGAGCGACGCGAAGAGCGCGTAGGGATCCCGCCCGAACCCGACGGCCAGGAGCGGGATGCCGTTTCTCCCGGCGGCGTCGTCCCCGCTCACCGCCTTCGCGCCGAAACGCCCGCGGTCCGCTCCGAGCGTCGAGCGGTACCCGTTGCCGGAAAGGGGCATCGCCGCACCGTACGTGCCGTCCGCATACTGCCAGTAAAAGAACTGGATGTCATCGGTGCGGAGCCCGGAGGGAGCCGGAACGCTCTCCGGCTTCGACCAGCATTTCCACGGGCTGTAGCGCCAGAATGAAACCCCGCGGGCATACGAGGGAAGCCCCGGAAAAAAGAAGCCGATGAACCCGTCGGCGTTCCCCGGCACGCCGGCGGGAGGATCGATGCTGAAGAGCAATATGCCTGATGCGGAGTCGACGGCGAGGCGGACGAGTGCATTCCTTCCCCCAGCGCTGAACAGGTATCGGCCTTCCCCTCCGCCCGACGCGGTGAACTCGAGGGGACCGCCGGACCAGCCCGGGGTCCCGCCGGAGAGCCGCACACTTCCCCCTACAGATACCTCGAGCGCGTTGCCCGCGAGCGACGCCGACGGGCGTGAAGGCGTGAGGGCATGCTGGCCCATGAGATGTGCCGTGGCGGCCAGCGACAAGAGAATGGTCCGGAGGGGAGGGATCAATTGAGAATTGAGGATTGAGAATGGAGGATTGACAATTGCGGGCGGAAGTTCGACCTCTTCAATGTGCGGAAAAAGAACGAAATTGGCAACGCATGTGACGCTGATTCAATTTTCTCGTATATTCCCCACCACATTCACTTTCCGGCCCGACGTTCCCATGCTCACGCTCGGTTGCGATATCGGCAGCTCGTCCGTCAAGGTCGCCCTGTTTGACGCGGCATCGGGGCGCCTCCTCGGTTCCGCGTTTTCACCGCAACAGGAGATGCCCATTATCGCGCGCCAGGCGGGATGGGCCGAACAGGATCCTGAGGCGTGGTGGGGCCACCTGAAGGCCGCCACCGCGGAAGTGCTCGCCGCGACGGGGAGGCAGGGGAAGGAGATCGGCGCGATCGGGATCTCGTACCAGATGCACGGCCTGGTGGTGGTCGATGCGGCAATGAACGTGCTCAGGCCGTCGATCATCTGGTGCGACAGCAGGGCCACCGAGATCGGCAGGGAGGCATTCGCGAGGCTCGGCCGCGACAGGTGCCTCGGGACAATCCTGAACTCGCCGGGCAATTTCACGCTCTCGAAGCTCCGCTGGGTCAGGGAGAACGAGCCCTCCCTCTTCGCGAAAATCGGGAAGTACATGCTCCCCGGGGACTATATCGCGATGCGCCTCACGGGCAGGATCGCCACCACCGTGCCGGGCCTCTCGGAGGGAATGGCGTGGGATTTCAGCGCGGACGCTCCCGCGGAGTTTCTCCTGGACGAGTACCGGATCCCGGCGTCGCTCCTGGCGGAGACCGTCCCCACGTTCGGCGAGCAGGGGCGCGTCTCCTCCTCCGCGGCAGCCGCGCTCTCCCTGAAGGCAGGGATCCCCGTGACGTACCGTGCCGGCGATCAGCCGAACAACGCGTTTTCGTTGAACGTCCTCCAGCCCGGCGAGGTCGCC
>DATJAS010000022.1:0-71484 GCA_035516035.1 Bacteroidota bacterium
AAAGGAGAGCGACCTGTCGGCCCGGAGCATGACCGTATCCGCCAGCATCTTAAATCCCAGGTATTGTACCTGGAGCACATACCGGCCGGGCGGTACCGTGAGCGAATAGAACCCGTACGCATTCGTGGAGGCTCCCACCCCCTTCAGGTCCGTGACAACGACGTAGGCCCCGATCAGGACCTCCCCGTTCTCGGCGTTCCTGACCGTGCCGCTGAGCGTGACCCTCTCTTCGCTTTGAGCCTCCCCGGGACTCCTGGCCGCACAGAGGGCGATCGGGATGAGGAGAAGCAGGAGGCGGCGGGGGGGACGTGAAGCACTCATGGCCATTGCGCAGCGTTTTCAACGAAAACATGCCGGGAACCGTTCCGCACGGGAGGAGCGGTCGCTCCTCCCCGGAATTCCGGACAAAACCCTGACATTCATCAGGTTAAACAAATCTCCTCAAACGGGGTCTAAATTGGAACAGCCTTCATTCAAGAAAAGTTGTTACATTAGAGCCTGACGAAGGTGAAGAACAAGCGGACCCCCATGAACGTACTCTTCCTGAACACCTGCAGAACCTGGGGTGGAGGAGAGGTATCCCTCACGCAGATCGTGGACTCACTCAGGGCCCGCGGGCACTCGGTCACCGTCGTGTGCCGGCCGGAATCAGCCCTTCACCGGCGAATGCGGGAAACGGGTTCTGAAGTCGTTCCCGTGCGGTTCGGGGGGGACATCGATCCATTCACCATCGCGAACATCCTTCGCCTGATAATCCGGCGGTCGATCGACGTCGTGTGCGTGCATACTGAAAAGGAGCTGCGCCTCGGCGGGTTGGCATCGCTTCTCGCAGGCGTCCCGGTCGTAGTCAGCCGGGAGGTTGATTTTCCCATTAAGGACACGTTTCTCAACAAGGTCTTTTACGGGAAAGTGGCTTCCCTGGTCATCGCGAATTCCTACGCGACGAAGAACACGCTCCTCATCAGCGCCCCGTGGCTTGACGGCTCGAAGATCCATGTCGTGTGGAAGGGGGTCGATACCGAACGGTTCCGCCACGCCACCAACGGGCATCTGCGGCAGGAGTACCACGTCGCCGGGAGCGAGAGCCTGATCGGGTTCGTCGGCCGCCTTGATGAACAGAAAGGCCTCGAAACGCTTCTCGAAGCCATGTCGATACTCGTCGCCCGCCACAAACACGCAAAGCTGGTCCTTGCGGGTGAAGGGAACCTGAGGAACTACGTGACGGAGTTCCTCAGGAGTCGGAACCTGTCAGGCCACGCCTATCTCGCCGGGTTCGTGCAGGACATCCCGGCATTCCTCCGCGGCATCGACTTCCTGGTGCTCCCTTCCAACTGGGAGGGTTTCGGCTATGCCGCCGTGGAGGCGATGGCCGCAGGAAAGGCCGTCGTCGCGTCTCACGTGAGCAGCCTCCCCGAAATCGTGGACAATCACCGCACGGGCCTCCTCGTCCCCCCCCGCTCTCCCGAACGCCTGGCCGACGCGATGGTGACGCTGGTCGACAACCGCCGCCTCCGTAACGAGATGGGCAAGGCGGGCGCCAGGAAAGTGGAAAACGTCTTTTCCCTCCCGACGATGATCGCGAACTTCGAACTGCTTCTGCAGGAGGCCGCCTCGTTCCGGCGTTCACAGCCGGGCAGGACCGGAACCTCCGTCAGCTCCCCCCTGGCGGGTCTCAGGCTCCTCTATCACCTGCTCTTCTGAGTCGCCCCGCCGGGCTCCCTTTCGTTTCCTCCAGTAGAGAAACACGGGCACTCCCGCGGCGAGAAATCCAAGCCCTGCCAGGGCCTCCCCCAGCCTGTTTACCAGCGTATTCCCCACAAACCAGACCGAGATCGCCACGAACACCAGCGGCGTGACCGGGTAGCCGAGCGTCCGGTACGGCCGCTCGGCCTCGGGTCGCCGCGCCCGCAGGATGAACACGCCGGCGGCGGCGAGCGCGAAGAAGATCCAATCGGTGAAGACCACGTACGAGATGAGCGACTCGAACGTTCCCCAGAAGAGGATGAGTGTCACGGCCCAGATGGTCTGGACGGCGATGGCAAGCGCGGGGGTGTGGTACCGGGGGTGGACCGCTGCGACGCGCTGGAAAAAGAGGCCGTCACGCGCCATGGCGAAGTAAATGCGGGGCGCCGTCAGCGTGTAGATGCCCGTCGTCCCGAACGTGGAGATGAAAATCGCGGCCGCGATCACGCCTGCCCCGGCCGGCCCCATGATCCTCTCCATGGCGTCTGAGGCGAGTCTCCCGGAGGAGCCGATTGCGTCCACCGGGAGCGTCAGCATGTAGGAGAGATTCGTCAGGACGTATACCACGACGACGACTGTCGCCCCCGCGACCATGGCGAACGGAATCGTGCGCCGCGGGTCGCGCGCCTCCCCGGCTGCGTAGGAGGCGTGCTGCCAGCCCCCGTATGACCAGAGCGCGCCGACCATCGCCGTGGCGAGTGCTCCGCCGAGCGTCGATCCGTGGAGATCGAGGGGGGTGGAGAAGTCGAAACTGCGGTTGGTCCCCCACCCGATGCCGGCCACGATCAGGAACGCGATGCCCGCGAGCTTCATGATCGTGAAGACGTCGGAGAATACCCCGCCGATCTTGACCCCCCGGATATTGATCACTGTCACCACGAGCAACCCTGCGATGGCCGCCAGGCGGATCCCTCCCGGGGAGAGCGTCATGAAGTGTCCGAGGTACGTCGCAAAAGCCAGGCTCAGCGCCGCGATGCCGCCGGTGTTGCAGACGAGGAAATACGCCCACCCGTAGAGGAAACCCGCCAGGGGTCCGTACGCCTCGTTGAGGTAGACGTACACTCCCCCGGCGCCCGGCATCATGCCCCCCAGTTCCGCGAACGTGAGCGCGCCGGTGAGGGCCATGACCCCGCCCACGATCCATATGCCGACGATCCAGGAGGGAGAGGGGAGGGCGTGTGCGATGAGCGCGGGGGTGAGAAAGATGCCGGAGCCGATCGTCGAGCCGATGGCGATCATCGTCATGTCGAACCGCGACAGCTCGCGCTTCAGGTCAGCCATAGGTTCTTTCAGGAAAAGCGACGAAGCGCGTTCTTCGCGTCACGCCGCTCAGCGGCGTGACGATCGCACCGCCTCCTCCGTCATCTCCGCGACCTCATCCATCTCCCCGATCGTATTGTAGAAGTGGGGGGAGTAGCGGAGCATGCCGTCCCGCAGCGCAATTGTCGCGCCCCGTTCCTGCAGCGCCCCGAACACCGCGCGCGCATCGAGCGGGGGAGCGAGCGATACCGTGACGATTCCCCCCCTCTCCTCGTCGGCCACGGGAGAAAAGAGCTCGAGGCCGTCTATGCGCGACAGGCGCTCCATGAGGCGCGATGTGACGGCCAGGATGTGCGATTCGATCCCGTCCGGGCCGAACTCGATGAGCGTTGCGATGGCCTCCTGGAGTCCCCAGAGCCCCGGCATGTTCAGGCTTCCCCCTTCGTACCGGCGGGCGGAGGAGGCAAGCGGCTGCGAGAAGTTGTGGAAGTCCCACGGATTCTCCACGGAGAGCCACCCCAGGTTCCTCTGGCGGATCCGCGCCTGGAGATCGTCCGTCAGGTACAGGAACCCCGTACCGTGGGGGCCCATCTGCCATTTCTGGGATCCCGCCGACAGGGCGTCGATGTACATCTTCTGGACGTCGAGACGGATTGCGCCGGCGGCCTGTATTCCGTCAACCGCGAGGATGGTGCTGTTGTTCCGGCACATGATGCCGATGGAGCGGAGGTCCTCCCTGTACCCTGAGAGATACTGGACCGCGCTGAGCGCGAGCAGGCGCGTATGCTGCCCCATGCGCGAGGCGACGAGGTCCGCGGTCAGGCGGCCGTCGGGGGCTTCAATGAAATCGACCTCGACGCCGAGCGGCTTGAGGTTGAGGTAGGGGTAGATGTTCGCGGGAAACTCCGAATCCCCCACGAGGATCCTGTCCCCGGTCTTCCAGGGGATGCCGGAGGCGATCACGTTGATCGCATCGGACGTGCTCCCGTGGAATGAGATCCTCTCGGCGGATTCGGCCCTGATCAGCCGGGCGATCGCGGCGCGGCAGGAGGAGACCATGGCGACGTCCTCCTGGTATGTGTCCAGCGCGCCTTCGGAGCGCCTGCGGAGGTACGACGTCATGGCAGCGACGACCCGTGTGGAGAGAGGGCTTGTGCCGGCGTGGTTGAGATAGAGTTTTCCCTGTCGCAGGTGGGGGAACAGCTCCCGGGCTCTCGATAGGACGTCGGAAGGAAACGGGGCGCGCATGAGCCTTCGCGTGAGTGGGCGGACGAGCCCCCGGAGGGTCCGGGGAAAGACCCCCCAATGTAATCAACAACTGCACGCAGGTCAACCGGAATCTGGCGGGCCCTTCTTCCCGGCCCCTCCGCGGGTTCAGACGAGCGGGAACGCCATCGCACTGCCCAGGGTGCCGGATCCCGCCTCTTTCCCGTCGATCCATGCCGTGAACCTCTTCCTCGCGATTTCCACCTTCACCCGGCGTCCGCAGACCATGACACCGTCAATCGACGCGCTGACGAGACCGAAGGGAAACGGGTCGACGACGAGGGCGTCGCGCGCCGGCCTGATGCCGCAGACGTACCGGATAATCAGGTCCACGACTGATGAGTGCTGGCAGTCGTCGATCCCGCGGTAGAGGCTTGGCGTGCCGCTTGACGGGTGGTAGTGTTCGAACGAATTGGGGCGGCCGGCGTCGCCGTCAAAGAACATCATCCGGATGAACGTGCGGATGAATTCCGCGGCTTTCTGCCTGAGGTCCGCGTCGCCGGAGACGATCGCCGAGCGTGCGATGGCCTCCGCCACCTGGCTGTTGGCCGGGGGCCAGACCCTCCCGTTCCACGGGCGCGCCACCCGCCTTCCCTTCCACTCCGGTTCCGCGCAGAACGTCTCGTCGTCAGCCGGCGTCGAGGGGACGGGGCGGGGGGTCCAGAATTCGCGCGTGTTGAAGAGGTGTCGGCGGAGGCCCCCGAGGTGTTCCGCCGAAACGATGTCCGTGCAGTAGGGGAGGAAACAGGAAACCGCCTTCACCATCGTCTGGGCGGACGTGCCGGCGTCGACGTCGAAGAACATCTCTTCCGCCTGGTTCCACATGCGGGAGCGGACCGCATTGCGGATCTTGTCGGCCTCGATTTCCAGGATCTCGGCCTCCCCCGGTTTCCCCAGGTCGCGCGTGAAGAGTGCAAGCGCGCGCTTGAGCGCGTAGACGTACACCGTGGCGTCGACGCCCTTGAGGCGGAAGACCCTTCCGCCGTGGTGCGTATCGGCGTCCTCCCTCACCGCGGTGTAGCGGTGCATGTACTCCATGCCCGTTTCGGCGTCGTTGAACACGTCGTACAATCCCGAGCCTTCCGGGTCACGCGCGCCGTCCAGGTATTTCGCGTAGCGTGCGAGCCCGGCGTGAACCTGCCGGAGAAACTGCCCGGAGTGATGGACGGCATCAAGCTGGAGAAGTGCGCTCCCCCAGTCGGCGTGTGTGAACCCTTCCCCGGCCGGCGGCGCGGGCCCGATGGCGCCCGGCAGCGCGCCGTCTTCGCGCTGGCGTTCGAGGAATCCGAGCAACGAGGCTCTCGCCGGCGCCGGGTCGTGCCGCCAGCGGTTCTCCAGCATGCGGTACGGGGCGCTTGCAGCGAACGGGGCCCTTCGCTCCCCGGGGCCCTCGCAGAGGAGGGGGCGGACGCCGGTCAGGCCTCCCGACTCGATGGTGTTCAGTCCGAGCCCGTACCAGCGATACCAGTAATAACGCTCTATGTGCTCGTCGGAGCAGGCGAAGCGGGGGATTCCCTCGAACTGATTCCTCCAGTGCGCGGCGCTCGCCGCACACGGCCCCTCCCCCCTGAACGCTTCGCGGAGATCCTTCTCCGCCTGCGCACCGAGCGCAAGGCCGAGCGTTTCGCGCGCAACCTCGCCGGACCGGACTTCGAGTTCCCTGTGGAGGGCCATGAAGAGGGTCCCCCCCGCCGGGCCGCCGGGCGGAGGCACGGTGCCGGACAACCGTCCCTGCACGAACTTGTCGGCCAGCGGCGTGAGCGTCCAGGAGGGGGGAGGGAGCGGGTCCCCGGCGCGCGCCAGGGCATACGAGTGCGGCTTGCCCGCGAGGCCGAAGGCTGCGCCGATCGTCAGCGGGGGAGACTCCGCGGCTCCGATCTTCCGCGTGAACCGGATCGCGTCGGCGTGGAATGCGGCGTCCGCCTCCCCGGAGGCCTCCTCCACCGCGGTCCAGGCCACGAGATGAAGCGTCGCCTTCCCCCTGCCGTGGAACGCCAGCGCAAGCTCGCAGCAGGCGACGTCGGAAGGGAGGATGCAGAGCGTCTCCCTGACCGTGAGTTTTCGCCCCGCACATTCACCGGCATATGTCCGGGAGAACGCCGAAGGATCCCAGCGGCGGACGCCGGGGCGGAGAAGGACCCCGCGTCCTTCTCCGTCCAGCAGCGTCCAGGTGAAGAGGGGTCGCACCGGGTACGCGAGATAGTGGGCCTCGTCCCAGAGGCCCGCCGATGCGGTGAACAGGGGGACCGGCGGAGCCCAGATGAGCCGGTTGCCCCCGCCGAGCGTGTGCTTGTCCGTTCTCTGCAGCAGCCTCAGGATGTCCCGCCCTCGCGCCATGCCCCCTCCCGCTGGTGCCGTCGTTTCACGGATAGACCTTGACCGTGACGATGCCGTGGGCAATCGTGGGGACGCGCAGCGTCTCTCCCTGCACATCGAGCGGAGAGCTGTCGTCTTCCATGATGTTCGACAGCACCGCCTTCGACGGATGGAAGGGGAGCGTCACGACGGCGGTCGACGATTCCCCCAGAACGTCGTACCACTGCAGCACCCACGCATCCCCTCCCTCTGCCTTCTTGACAGACGTCAGGATGAGGTTGGCGGGCGCAATGGAAAGGAACGAGCGGGAAGGGGGAAGGGTTCCCCTGTGAGGCGAGGCCATCACGGTGAGCAACGGCGTGTTGAATTCGTATCCCCTGTGCACGGTTGCGGACGATTGCCACCTCCCTGCATGCGGGTAGAGCGCATACGTGATCTCGTGCTTCCCCCTGTCGGCAGTCGGGTCCGGCCATTTCGGGGAGCGCAGGAGGGAGAGCCGCATCGTGCTCCCCTTGATGTCGTAGCCGTACTTTGCGCTGTTGATGAGCGACACGCCTTCCTCATCCGTCGAGACGTCCGCCCAGCGGGCGGCGGGCACTTCCACCTGGGCCCGTTCGATGCTGTTGCGCATCAGCGTGGACCGACGGATCGTCCCGTAGGGGGCCTCGTATGTGGCCGCCGTGTCGGTGAACGCCAGCGGGAATGCCAGCTTGAGCATCGTGTGATCCTCCCACCAGTCGGCGTCGAGGGCGAAGTCGATCCTGTCAAGCCCGCTGTAGAGGACGATGTCCTGCGTGAAGAACGACGAGGGGAAATCCTCCGTCGGGAAATCTTTTTTCACGCCGGGCTTCAGGTAGTCGCGGCGGAGCCGCACGATCGCCCGCACGGGACCCTGCTCGACGACTTCCGCGCCGCGGAACGTGCTGGGAAATTCCTTCCCCGTCAGCCCGATGTTCCATGCATCCCACTCCTTCGGCAGGTCTTCCAGGAGCTGGAGCCGGTTCCCTTCCCCGGAGAGGATCTCCCTGCCGGTGCGCTTGTCCGTGATGCCGCTGACCCACCCGGTGGCCGTATCGATCGTCACGCGGAAGAGCGCGTTCTCCAGGCCGCGCGTCGAGACCTCGGGTCCCGCCGGATGCGCGGCTTCCCGTGCCCGCAGCTCGTACGTCGTGTAGCCGAACGGCGGCACGTCCCTGGCGATAAAGAGGATCTCCCGCTCGAACCGCGACGCCTGTACCGTCTGCGACGTGACCTCATGCCCGGCCGCGTCGTAGACGGCGTATGCCTTCACGTCCCCCTCCGGCAGCTTCAGCGTGGCGAGGTCTGTCCGCGTCCACGAGAGCGTGTTGTAGACCGTGAAGGGTGTCCCGTGCCTGAATGAGGAGGTGTTCATTCCGGCCTCGATCCTGTCGAGCGCGCCCCGCAGCTCGTGGCGCCCGATCTCCTGCGCTTCGCGGTGCGTTGCCGTCGCGTCGATGTACACTTCGCGGATCCCGGAGCCGGGGAGGATGTCGTGGAACTGGTTGAACATCACGTTGCGCCACGCGTCCTGGAGCGCCGCGCCGTCGTAGGGACGGCCCGCGAGCGTGGCGAAGGAGGACATCTTCTCCGCGTTTGTCAGGAGCGCCTCGTTCGTGCGGTTGAACTTCTTCATGGCCGCCTGCGTCGTGAACGTCCCCTGGTGGAACTCCAGGTACAGCTCGTTCTTCCAGACCGGGAGGCTGCTCAGGTCGTTCGAGCGGAGCCAGTCGAGGTAGCGGCCGGCGGTCCCTTCTTCGATCGTGGGGAAGAGGTCGAGCGACTTGAGGTGGTCGATCCGGTCCAGCATCGCCAGCGAAGGCCCGCCGCCGTGGTCGCCGACGCCGAAGAGGATCAGCATTTTGGTGAACCCGGTGTTGGCCTCGAACTGCCGCATCCAATCCGCGAGCTGGAACGGGTCGTCGATCGTGTTCACGTAGTCGAACGGGAAATAGCTGAGGATCTTCGAGCCGTCGGGGGATTCCCACCAGAACGTCCGGTACGGAAACACGTTGGTTTCGTTCCAGCCGATCTTCTGCGTGATGAAGGCGTTGATCCCCGCGTTCGTATACAGGGCGGGCATGTTCAGGTTGTACCCGAACGAGTCGGGGTTCCACCCGATCGTCACGTCCACCCCCAGGCTGTCCCGGAAGTACTTCTTGGCGTACAGGAGCTGGCGCGACCAGGATTCCCCGGAGGGGAGGTTGCAGTCGGGTTCCACCCACATGCCGCCGATGACTTCCCAGCGCCCGTCCTTCACGCGGCCGCGGATCTGGCGAAACAGGTCGGGGTAGAGCCTGGCCATCCAGTCATAGTACGCCGCCGAGCTCTGCGTGTACGTAAAGTCGGGCCGGGCGGCCATCATGTTCATCACGGAGGAAAACGTGTTCCTGCAGACCATGATTGTTTCCTTCGACCGCCAGAGCCACGCGGCGTCGATGTGCGCGTTGGCGTCGAGGTAGAGCGTGAAGCGTTTGACGTATTGCGCCACGGGGGCCAGCCGCGAACGTGCGGAGGCGAGCGACATCCGGAAACGGTCCACGGAGCCCTGCACCAGGGCGTCGACGTCAACCGCGGCGGCCGTCTCCTCGAGGAGCGCGTTCAGCCGGACTTTCTCCTGCCGGTCCATGTGCGACCTGTCGGTGCCCGGGTCGACTTTCCGTCGGGAGTTTGTCTGGTACGTGTCGAAGCTGAGGAGCTTCTGGGCCACGCGCAGGCCGAGCGAGAAATCGTCGACCGTGGCGGCCAGGGGGTTCTCGCTCCCCGGCACGATGCGCGCGCGGAGGAGCCTCAGGGGTCCCCCCGTATTGATCGCCCTGATCGCCAGGACGAACTTCTCCCCGGGGCGGGCGTTCCTCGTCAGCTCGAACTCGCCGTCCCAGGGAAACATGCCCCGGTTCTCCCCGTTGACGTAGAGCCACCCGTAATCGTCGACGGTCACCAGGAAACGGATGGTGCCCGATGTTGGCATCCCCACCAGGCGCTCGGGCAGCGTGACTTCCTTCCTGATCCAGCAGGAGTCGATCATCAGGTGCTGGTCGATCCCGATGGGGGCCCATCGCGAATCGTCGAACCCGGCGCGCGTCGGGTCCTGCGAGAAGTCCGTGCTGTATTTCCATCCGTCGATGGCCCCGTTGCTCGCGGCATCGAGCCGGGCGACCAGCCGGTCCACGTTCGACTGGGCCGCGAGCGCCGCCGGCATGAGCGCCAGGAGCGTCAGAGCGAAGAGAATCTTCATTGCCGCCGCCTTTCAGTGTTGATGAATTGCGCGTGAGCCTTACCGCCGCCGTATCCGGTCGAGCATCACCGCCAGGAGAATGACCAGGCCGACGATGACCTGCTGCACGTAGGAATTGACGTTGAGGAGGTTCAGGCCGTTCCTGAGCACGGCGATGAGCATCGCGCCGATGAACGTGCCGATGATTGATCCCGTCCCCCCCGAGAGGCTGGTGCCCCCGACCACCACAGCCGCGATCACGTCGAGTTCGTAGGCGACTCCCGCGTTCGGCTGGCCGGAGTTCATGCGCGAGGCGAGGAGTATCCCGCTCAGGGCCGCGAGCGAGCCGGAGAGGACGTACACCCGCCGGAGCACGCGCCCGGTACGGATGCCCGCGAGCCGCGCCGCCTCGATGTTGCCCCCGACGGCGTAGACGTGCCGGCCGAACCGCGTGCGGGTGAGGACGACGTGCGAGACGACGAACGTCAGGACCATGATGATCGAGGGAACGGGGACGGCGAGCAGCCGGCCGCTCCCGAGAAACGCGAACGCCTCCGGGAGCTCCCAGACGGGCCTGCCGTCCGTCCACACGAACGCCGCGCCGCGCCAGACCGTCATCGTGGCGAGCGTGACGATGAAGGGGGCGATGTTGAATCTCGTGATGAAGAACCCCGCGAAGGCGCCGGAGAACGCCCCCACGGCCCACCCGGCGAGCAGGCCGGCGATGATCCCGGCCGCGGGAGGGAGCCCCGCCTTGATCGTGGACGTCGCGACGATCCCGGCGAACGCCACCAGCGAGCCCACGGAGAGGTCGATCCCCCCGGTGAGGATGACGAACGTCATCCCCGCGGCGATGATGGCGGTGATCGACGCCTGGAGCGTGACGTTCAGCAGGTTGTCCGGCGTGAAGAAGTATGGGGAGAGGAGGGCGAAGAGGAGGAACTCCAGGACGAAGGCGATCCCGATGCCGAACTCCCCGGTGAGCCGGTCCGACAGGCGCCGCGCGTTCATGGGCGGTTGCCGTGTGCGTAGGTCATTACCGTCTCCTGTGTCGCCTCCGCGCCGGCGGCCACCCCGGTGAGCCGCCCCTCGCACATCACCGCCACGCGGTGGCAGATGCCGAGCAGCTCGGGGAGGTCCGACGAGATGACGATGACCCCGATTCCCTGCGCCGCAAGCCGGTTGATGAGCGTGTAGATCTCGTACTTGACCCCGACGTCGATGCCCGCCGTGGGCTCGTCGAAGATCAGGACGCGGGCGTTGGTGTTGAGCCAGCGCGCCAGCACCACTTTCTGCCTGTTGCCCCCGCTCAACGTCTCGACGTTCGTCCCGGTGCCCGGCGCCTTGATCCGGAGATCGTCGGCAAGCGCGCGCGCGGCGGTCTCCTCCTTCCTCCGGTCGATGAAAGGCCCGCTGAGCACCGCGCGGAGGTTGGCCAGCGAGATGTTCTCCCTGATCGACATCTGCATGATCAGCCCGTACCTGTTCCGGTCCTCCGTCAGCAGCCCGATTCCCTCCCGGATGGCCTCGTACGGTGAACGGGGAGCGATTTCCCTCCCTTCCAGGATGATCCGGCCCCCCGTCCGCTGGTCCGCACCGAACACCAGGCGCGCAAGCTCCGACCGCCCCGCCCCGACGAGCCCGGCCAGGCCGAGAATCTCCCCCCGGTACAGCGTCAGCGAGACGTCGCTGACCTTCCCGGAGCTGAGATGCTCCAGGCGGAGGATCTCGCTGCCGCGTTGAAGCTCCGCGCGGGGGTATTCGTTCTCCAGCTCACGCCCGACCATCCTGCGGATCAGCCCGCGCCGGTCGATCTCCCGTATCCCGCAGGTGTGGACGAGCGTACCGTCGCGGAGCACGGTGACCCGGTCGCCGACCTCGAAGATCTCCTCGAGCCTGTGGGAGATATAGATGATCCCGACCCCCCGCTCCTTGAGCGAGCGGATCACGCGGAAGAGCCCCTCGATCTCCCGCTCCGTCAGCGGGGCCGTGGGCTCGTCCATGGCGAGGATGCGGACGTTACGGGAGAGCGCCCGGGCGATCTCGACCATCTGCTGCCGGGCGACGCTGAGCCGCCCGACGGGAACGGCGGTGTCGATGTCCTCACCGAGCCTCTCGAGCGCGGCACGCGCCTGGGCCTGCATCGCGCTCCGGTCGATGAGCGGCGTGCGGGGGCGCACCGGCTCGCTGCCGAGGAGGATGTTCTCGGCGACCGACAGGGCGGGAACGAGCTTGAAGTCCTGGTAGATGACGCCGATGCCCAGCCGCCGGGCGTCTGCGGGCGAGTCGAGCCGGACCGCGTCGCCCGCCACGCTGATCGTGCCGGCGTCGCGCGCCACCGCGCCCGAGAGCACCTTAATCAGCGTCGACTTGCCCGCGCCGTTCTCCCCCACGAGGCAGTTGACCTCGCCGGCCTGCAGCGTGAAATCCACGCCGCTGAGCGCCGTCACCCCCGGGTAGCGCTTCGTGATGCCCGCGAGCGCGAGGAGCGGAGTCATTGCGCCGGGTTGGCGATGAAGAAGGCGGAATCCGCGATCCCGACCTCGATGGGAACGACCGGGGGCACCTTTTTCCCGGCGAAGTAGTCGCTGATCATGTCGATCGTCGTCGTGCCGATCTTCTTCGGGTACTGGATCACGTCGGCCTTCAGCGCGGTCCCCCGCGTGATGGCGTCCGCCGCGGGGCCCGTGGCGTCGTATCCGACGATGACGATTCCCGTCCGCTTGAACTGTTGCACGGCGTCCAGCGCGCCGAGGGCGCTGGCGTCGTTGATGCCGAAGATGCCGTCCAGGCGCGGATTCCCCTGCAGGACGTCGGTCGTGGCCTGGAGCGACTTGTCGCGCACGGCCTCGCCGTTCACGTCGGCGACGACGGTGAGCCCCGGGTGCCGCGCGATCGCCTCCCTGAATCCCTGCACGCGGTCAAGCACGGACGTGGCGACCGGGTCATTGATGATGGCAATCCTCCCCCTGCCGCCCAGCGCCGTTGCCATGTATTCGCCGGCAAGCCGTCCCCCCGCCACGTTGTCGGAGGCAATGTGGCTCACGACGGTTCCCTCCTGCGCGGCGATATCCGCGGTGAACACCGGGATGCCCGCCTCGTTCGCCTTCCGGACGCCCGGCCCGATGCCCTTTGAGTCCACCGGGCAGACGATGACTGCGTCGACCTTCCGCGCCACGAAGTCCTCGATCTGGCCGATCTGCTTGCCGAGATCGAATTCCGCGGACGTGATGACCAGCTCGAAATGATCCGCCTTCGCCTGGTCGCGGAATCCCTCCTCCAGGTCCTTGTAGAAAATGTGCCCCCGGGTGAGCAGCGCGACCCCGATGGTTCTGGTGCCCGGCTGTTCCGCCTTCCTCCCGCAGGAAAGGGCCAGCATGGCGGCGATCAGCATGATCGTGAGTGCGTATTTCATCGGATCTCCTGTGTGGTCATTGCTGGGATGAGAGGCGGCGCGACTGCGCCCCGTTGCCGGTCGTGCAGGCGTACACCGAGGCCTTCTTCCCGCTCCTGGCCGGATATTCGGCGCTGATCCTCCTGGCGACGCCGTCGGCGCACTCGCGCCGGACGAGGCAGATGACGCACCCGCCGAAACCCGCGCCTGTCATGCGCGCGCCGTAGACGCCCTCCGCTTCCGCGCAGATATCGACCAGGTGGTCCAGCTCCGGGCAGCTCACTTCGTAGTCTCGCCGGAGGCTCAGGTGAGAATCGTACATGAGCTTGCCGAATTCGGAGAGGTTACCCGCGCGCAGCGCCGCCGCGGAGCGCTCCACGCGCGCGATCTCGCCGATGACGTGGGCGCACCTCCGGCGAACGACCGGGGAGAGGGCGTCGCTGTGTGCGGCGAACTGCGCCGGCGTCACGTCGCGCAGCGCCGCGAGAGGGCCGAGCCGCCGGGTGAGGTCGCGGAGTCCCTGGGCGCATTCCTCGCGGCGCCGGTTGTACTCCGATGACCCGAGCGCGCGCCGGACCCCGGAGTCGCACACGAGCAGGTCCGCTCCGGCGGGGAGCGGGACGTGCTCGTACGCGAGCGTACGGCAATCCAGGAGGAGGGCGTGGCCCACGCGCCCGAGACAGGAGACAAACTGGTCCATGATGCCGCATTTCACTCCCGCGAACTCGTGCTCCGCCCGCTGGCAGAGGAGCGCCGTGTCGACGGGGGGGATCGACGTGCCGAAGAGCGCCATCAGCGCGAACGCCGCGGCCAGCTCAAGGGCGGCTGACGAGCTGAGTCCCGCTCCGCGGGGGACGTTGCTGGCGACGAGGAGGTTCGCCCCGCAGGCCGGCATCCCCCGCTCCTGGAGGAGGTAGGCGACCCCCGTGATGTAGTCGGTCCACGCGCGCCGCTCGGAGGGGTAGAGCCGCGCGGCGTGAAACGAGCCCTCCTGCCCCGCGTCCGTGACCAGCACCAGGAGGCCGTCCTCCCGCGGTCCGGCGGCGACGGCCGTGGTCCGGTCGATGGCGGCGGGGAGGACAAGGCCGTCATTGTAGTCGACGTGTTCGCCGATCAGATTGACGCGCCCGGGAGCGGAAGCGATGATGCAGGGCGCGGCTCCGAAGCGTTTGGTGAATGCGGCTACCGCCTGTGCTTCGATCGACTCTCGGTTGGAGCTCACTGTCGGGGGAGGCTTTCTGAATGGTACGAATTCCCTCGCGGGATATCAATCGTCACGCCGGCCGGGGAGCGGGCGTTCGAGGTAATAGATGACGGCGTACCCGATATGACAGAACCGCGACTGGGGATAGCCGGGCCAGTCGCCCCACGATTCCCAGTAGAGCGTGAAACTGTTCTCGAAGGGAATGCGGTCGATCTCGTGGATCCTGTAGAACGCGTCGAGGTACCTGTTGTCCCTGCGCCGTCCGAACGTGGGCGACCCGTGAAAGTCCGTCGTCCGCGATCCGAGTGTGCCGGCGCTCTCCCAGTTATAATAGTAGCCGCAGTAGTCTTCCGTGCCGGTCGAGAGGTGGACGTTCCTGCCGTCCCCGACGCAGTAGAAATCCCTCTCCTCGTATGCCCGGTTGTTACCCGTCACGCTGTCGGAGAGCATCCAGAAGTAAAGCGACCAGTAGGCTCCCCTGCCGCAGGAGGGGAGCGCGAGCAGCGTGTCGTTGACGTTTGAATCCGCGATGAGGCTGTCCCCCGTGGCCGCGTAGAACTCGTTGTATCTCCCCCGGGGCTGCCTCCCCCTCTCGTAGAAAATATTGTAGAACGCCGCCCACGCGGTGTCTCCCGTGATCCGCACGGTCACGGAATCGGAGAACGGGACGTCAAAGTAGGCGTTGTGGCCGGCCGTGGCCCCGTTCTCGAGTGCCGTGTTCGTGACGGAAAAATACCTGCTGGTGAACCCGTCGTTTCCCGTGGCGCTCGACATTACGCTGGCCCGGGACATGAACAGGTTCCCGAAGCGACCCCGGTAGCGTCGCGTGCCGTCGACGCTGATCGTGCAGAGGGCTCTCGGGGGAGCCAGGATGAACCAGGACCGGATCGTGCCTCCTCCCGGGCAGGCGATCCTGAGGTCGAGTGTCTTTTGCACCCATCCGTTTCCCGCAAGCGTCCCGATCGGTCCGGGGTCCCCGGCCGTCCGGGGATGAGCCACTGCAACGGCGGCAATCAGGAGCATGAGCCGGGGCCCGAGTGCCACAAGAGGGAGAAAGAAGCGGTGCATCACGCCGGACAGTGAGATGGGTGGGAAGTCCGTGTGAAAAATACAAATTCCCCGGCCGACACACAACGGCAGTTTTGCCTCGGAATTCGCCCGGATCGGCGCACCCCCGGATGTAGAACCGACAAATTACCTCCCCCGGGGGTAATATTTTCCCGCATGCACGGACAATTCTTCAGAGGGCGCGAAAACGGCAGATAAATTGAAACATTTTTCGATAGGCAACTATGGCACGATGTCTGCAGTACTACGCGCCAATGTGAATACATGGCAACCGAAGACGGACAACAGTCAAAATAATCACCTACCATACCCGAGGAGCTTCAAATGAAAACGTCTCTCTCTGTTCTGCTCGTACTGGTCCTCTGCGTCGCGTGTGTCGGGACATCCTTCTCCCAGTCGTCGGCCAACCAGACCGTGAATATCGCCGTGAACGCGGTCCAGAAGATCGCCATTACCGGTTCACCGATAACGCTGACAATCACCACGGGCGTGGCGGGAACTGATGCTCTGACCCCGGCGACTGATGCGACCTCGACGTACAGCATAACGCACAATTCCCCGACGGCGCTCCGGATCACGGCGAACCTCGACGCGGCGCTCGCTTCGGGCTACCAGTTGCTGATCAACCTCGCGCCGAGCGCCGGCCACGGCACGAGCGCAGGGACGGTGGACATCTCGAACGCCCTGGCTGCCAGCGCGGTCGCCGTTGTCACGGCGATCCCGAAGGGGGCTGATGCCGCACGGACGATCTCGTACACGTTCAACGCCAACGCGTCGGCCGGTGCCCTGACTTCGACTGCCAAGACAGTGACGCTGACGCTCACGAACTAACGGGCCCGGTATTCCGAGACCACCCCGTCGACTCTCGCGCTTCCCCGGGGGGGGGAGAGAGACCGGCGGGGTGGTTGTGTTTTCAGGCCTTGCGCTTTATATTTGGTCGGCACAGTGAGCCAATCGTGAAATCTCGACGATACAGAACCCGAGCCGGTGCACTTCTGATTCCGGCGATCATGCTCCTGACTGCACACCCGGCACGTGCCCAGGTCTACGGGTCGGCTGCCCACACGGTGACGGTACAGGTGTCCGTAATTACCGCCGTCCAGGTCGCGGGAGGGTCCGTGAGCCTCAACATCAGCAACGCGAACGTCGTGGCGGGCCAGGACCAGATGACCGCAGTCGACCAGAGCACTTCGCTCCTCTGGGGCACGAACAGCAGCGCCAGGAAGATCTCCGTGGCGACGAACCTTGCGGCACCGAAGTTCACGCTGCGGCTCTTTGCGCTGAACCCGACGCAGGGAACGGCCGCAGCCCAGGTCACACTGAGCACAATCGCACATGACCTGGTTCTCAACATCGGCAGGTCGACCGGGTCCTGCACGCTCCAGTATACCGGCACCGCCCTCGCCTCGCAGGGGACGGGGAACGATACGCACGTGATCACATTCACCGTGGCGGCCCAATGATCCCGTTCAGGTTTCGGCTGACAGGCATCCTGGCGCTCACGCTCGCCGCGCTCACGCCGGGGCGGGCGCAGCAGATCTCCATAGTGGGGGGGAACCTCCTGATGAGCGTGACGACCGGGAGCGCAGGCGCGCAGCCCGTCGCAGTCACGAGCACTACCTCCTCGCTCCACTGGAAGCGCCAGAACGTGATATCCAAGATCACCGTGGCTGCCTCCTGCCCTGGGCAGAGATTCTCGCTCGCGGTCCTGGCGACCAACCTCACGTACGGCGTCGCGGCGCCCCAGGTCTCACTCTTCAACGGCATGCTTGCGACGGACTTCGTGCTGAGCATCCCCACCGGGAATCCGCTGAACAAAACGTGCACGCTCCGCTACACGGCGTCGTCGACGTTCGCCCAGGGGAACAGCACGGAGCTGGGGAACGACGTCTATTCAATCACTTACACGCTGGTGGCTCAATGAGGTGCCTGGGGACCAGGCTGTACGCCGCGCTTGTGATCGCTTTCATTGCGCCTCTGGCAGTCGCACAGGTTTCAATCATCGGCGACCTCAGCCAGGACCGCGAGGCGCACCCGGGGCAGAAATACGACGGGTCGATCCTCGTGAAGAACGACTCGAAGGAGACACAGCAGGCAAGGGTGTACCAGACCGACTATCTCTTTTCGTACGACGGGAGGAACAACTATGCCGACCCGGGGACGACGGCCCGCTCGAACGCCCGCTGGGTCGCATTCAGCCCGGCGTACGTCGTCGTTCCACCGCAGGGAACGGCAACTGTCAACTACACGGTCGCCGTCCCCGAAAGCCTGGGTCATGCGGCTCCGGCCGGTTCGTACTGGAGCATGCTGATGGTCGAAGGCGTCCCGGCCGATTCTCCCGAATCCTCCCCCCGGGCGAAAAGTGAGAAGCCCGAGCTGGGGCTCAGGCAGACGCTCCGCTACGGCATCCAGATCGCCACGCATATCACCGGGACAGGGAAACGCTCGGTGAAATTCCTCGGCGCCCGCCTGATCAAGGTCGCCGGGAGCGGGACCGCCCTTCAGGTTGACGTGGAAGACGATGGAACGCTCTGGTTCAGGCCCGACGTTTACGTCGAGGTCTTTGATGCAAAGGGGATATCGCTCGGAAAGTTCGCCGGCCAGAAATACCGGATGTACCCGGGGACGTCAGTCAGGCAGCAGATCGATCTGCACACGATCCCGGCAGGTAAATACAAGGCGCTTGTCGTGGTGGACGCGGGGGGGGACGATGTGTTCGGCGCCCAATACGTCCTCGAGTTCTAAATTCTCCCACCGTGGAGCCCCAGGGACGCCGCCGATCATCCCCCCTCGCCCGGATCGCCTACGCTCTCCCGGTCCTTCTCGCCATTATCAGCTCCGCCGTCCCTGCACAGACCCCCTGCGTTGACCTCACACGCGCGGACGACGGCGTGCTGGCGGCCGTGCCCGGAAAAATTCTCAGCGTCGCCGTCGTTGCCACGAACAGGTCCGCGGTCGAGCGCCGCCTGGAATCGCGCCTTGTCCTGCCCCCCTCCTGGAGAAGCCTCACCCCCGACGGGCCGTTCACGATCGGCGGTGCGCAGGCGGACACGCGCCTGCTGAGCTTTGCCGTTCCGGCGTCGGCCCCGGCCGGAACGTACCACCTGTCGTTCAGCGTCTCCGACAACGGGATCCCCCCTTGCAGGAGCGAGCTTGCGCTCGATGTCGTCGTCGGGTCGTACCGGCGCATCGATCTCCAGCTCGAAGACCCCCCGCGGTTCCTGATCGCGGGTGCCTCCTGCATCGCCGCCTTCGTGGTGAAGAACCTCGGCAACGAAGAGAGCACCTTTTTCCTCTCCGCGCGCGGGGGCCAGGTCCTGAGCGCTGTCCCGGAGTCGAGCGCTGTCACGCTCGCTCCGCTGGAAGCGCGCCGCATGACGATGACGATCAGCGCAGCCGCTGACGCCGGCGAGAACATCAGGGAAGTCGTCGCCCTCCGTGCCGTGCTCGGGCGGGATACGACTGTCGCCGTGAGCGCCACTTGTCTCCTGGAAGTGGTTCCCCGGGTGAGCGCAGGGGAGGCCAGGTTCCACGAGATCCCACTCGCCGTGAAGATCCGCGCGGCGGGTGAATCCGGCCAGTCGGGAGGCCAGATGGAAGTCGCGGGGGGGGGAACGCTGACCGACAGGGGAACCGAACGGGTCGACCTTCTGCTGCGCACGCCCGACATACAGACGAAATCCATCCTCGGCCTCCACGACGAGTACCGCGCGAGCTATCTTTCCGAGTCGGCGCAGGTCGCCCTCGGCGACAGGGCATACGAGCTTTCCCCGCTGACCGAGCTTGCCCGCTATGCCTTCGGGGCGTACGGGAAGGTGACGTCGGGCGATCTCACCGCGGGGGGGTTCGTCAACCAGACGCGCTTTTACTCTCCCGTGCAGCGGGAACAGGCCGGCTTCGTGGGATACGGGGTGACTCCCGGTCTCGACCTGAGCGCGAACTTCCTGAGGAAGGAAGACTATCGTACGAGCAACGTCGCGACCGCGCGCGGCATCGTCCGTCCGGCGGAAGGGACGTCCCTTGACCTTGAGTACGGCATGAGCACGCTCGACGGCGCTGCCGACGACGCCTACGCCGCGCGCCTGCTCGGGAACCAGGACTGGGTGTCGTACGAGGCGCGCTTCGTGCACGCGGGTCCGTCGTACGGGGGCTACTACCGCGACGTGAATCTCACGAGCGCATCGGTCAACGCCCGGCCGTGGGAAAACCTCCGCCTGGAGGCATTTGCGCAGGAACAACGGCAGAATTTGCTGGATGACACGCTCCAGCTCGTCGCGCCGCGGGACAGGTACATGCAGTTCGGCGCAGGGTGGGGGGAGCTGTTCTCGGTCTACTACCGCCAGGTCGAATCGCGGGACCTCCTCCCCGTGCCCAAGTTCGACAGGATCGAGCGCACGGTCCAGATGCGGAGCGGCTGGTCGTTCCCTGACGGGAATCTCTACGCGAGCCTCGACCTGGGGGGGAGCAGGGAATACATCCTGCAGAACTCGGGGCCCCTGCGCCGCGTGCAGCTCTCGGCCAGCGTCAGGCCGGAGGCCCACCAGTCGTACGGATGCACGGTCGAATACGAGGAGGAGCCGAACCTGTACGCCGGCCAGCAGATGGAAACGTGGTCGGGGAGCGTGAGCGCCGCCTTCGAAGTGGCGGCCAGGATGCACGTGCTGTGCGCCATCTACGGCACGAGGATCGCCGTTCCGTTCGTCCAGTCGTACTCGCTCGCGGACCTCAGCGTTGCCTACGAGCTCCCGTTCAGGCACACGATCACGGTCCGGGGAAGGCAGAGCATATTTGCCCCCGGCGACGCCGGGAAAGACCAGGCATATCTGGTGGAGTACTCGATTCCCCTTTCCGTCCCCGTCAGCCGGCTCACCGGGTCAGGCGTGCTCAGGGGGCGCGTGACGGACGAGATCACGCGCGGCGCGCTGAGCAACGTCGTCATTTATGCGGGCGGAGCGACGGCGGTGACTGATGATGCGGGAGAATATGAGTTCCCTTCGCTGAAGCCGGACGTCTATGCCCTTCAGGTCGACCTGGGGAGCGCCGGCGTGGGGCGCGTGACCGTGCGCCCGGCGCCGTTTCTCGTGACCGTCCTCGGTGGAGAGGAGGCGCGCCTTGATATCAGCGTCATCCCCTCGTCGTCGATCGCAGGTGAAATCGCCGTGTACGACTTCAGCGAACCCGCCCAGAGGGACACCTCCCCGGGTGAGGTCACCCGCACAGGTGCGGTGCCGGGCGTGCTCCTTGAGCTTGCCGGTCCGGAAGGAACGATCCGCAGGTTTACCGACAGCAGGGGGAGGTTCCGCTTCGATGATCTCCGGCCGGGCGCGTGGGTGCTCCGCCTTTGGTCCGAGAGTCTCCCGGAGTACCACTACCACGAGCGGGATTCGGTCCCCTTCGCATTGCTTCCCGGGACGCACGTGGATACGACGTTCCGTGTTCTGCCGAAGCGGAGGATGATCAGGATACTGAAGGAAGGAATGATCCGGGAGGGCTGGGGGCCGCAGGTGCCGAAGCCCTCTCAGAGTCCCGCCGGGCCGAACGCCCCGGGCGCAAAACCGTCCGGAGGGCCCGCGAAGCCCGGCGCCCCGTCGCCCCGTCCCGGGAACCCGCGCGGCGCGACCGCGCCGTGGCTCCGGCTGCACGGCCGTGAAATTCGGCTCGCATGCTGGAGAGCGAACGTCGTCGCCTGCCGCGACGCCGGCACGCTGCCTGCGCAGTAACGCCCGCGCTCCTGCATTTCTTCCCCGGATGTCCGACGGGGATGGCTGCCTGCTCGCCCTCTTGCCGGCAGGGCTCCCCCATCAGGGGATATCGCGGTTCTCGATGATGCGCTGACCCGGGGCGTCCTCTACTGACGCGCTGACAAGCGCGGCGGCGACCCGCGACGCTTCCACGGGGCGGATCCGCCGGGGCGAGAGGAACGCAAGCCGGCCGGCCAGGCGCTCAAATCTTCTCGGGCCGGGGCGCTCCCCGACGAGCAACGAGGGGCGGACGATCGTGACCGACCGGTAGCCGAGTTCGCCGACCGCATGCTCCAGTTCTCCCTTGACGCGGTTGTAGAACACCCGCGAGTGAGGATCCGCGCCCAGTGCGCTTACCAGGAGAAAGTGACGCGCCCCTCCTTCCAGGCCGAGCCGCGCAACGTGCAGCGCATAATCGAAGTCTACGCGGCGGAACGCCTCCTCGGTGCCCGCATCGTGCATCGTCGTTCCGAGCGCGCAGAAGACCGCATCAACCCGGAAGAGGTCGGCGCTGTGGTCGAGGCTCTCATAGTCGACTTTTCTGATCCAGAGCCGCTCCGATTCGAGCGTCGTGTGGAGCGTGCGGCGCACAAGCGCGATAATGCGCGTGCACCCTGGCTCGCCGAGGAGGAGGTCCACGCATTCGCGGCCCACGAGGCCCGTCGCCCCGGCCACCACCGCGGACGCCGGGGAGGAGGACGTCATATGTCGGGTGTCGCTTTCTTCGATGTCCATGTGAGAATTGTGGCAAACTCCGGCGGCCGCCGAAGGGCGGAAGGCAAAGCCGAAGTGTGAGAAGGGTAAAATCCCGGCGGGTTCCGGTGCGCGCGGGCGAAGTTCAGGCCTGGCGGATGCGCGCTTCCGTGTTATATCCCCGCTCGCCGAACGGCTCGAGCTTCTCGATCCAGATCTGCTCGATGAGCGTGAGCTCGTCCTCGAGGTTGAAGTGCGGATCGTCCTTGACTTTCACCGTCTCCAGGATCTCGAACTTGAACGCCCTCTCCCCGAACTCCTTCCAGTCCTTCTGGAGTGCAGGGTTCCTGTGGCTGCCCGTCGCGAGCATGAACCTGTGGCTGTTGAGCGGTCCGTGGAGGTTGAGGCTGCTCCCCAGGTACACCTTGCCGTTCACGGTGTTCCTGATGGCAAATACGCCTGCGGTTTTCGGCTGTTCCTTGTACTCCCGCTTGATGTCTCTTTTTGATTTTTCCATCGTTACGTGTCATTGCGAGCGGCGGCGCCTTCGGCGCCGTGGCGCCAAGGGCGCCACGAAGCAATCCGGGCACACCGAAACTACGCACATCGCACGCCAGTCGCAACTCCCTCTTTGACTTTTCTCCGGTGTGTCTCTATATTAGTTCCGTGTGGACGGTTCTTTTCCAGTAAAGACAGGCATGGAGGGATTCGACAGTCGGTCGCGCGCCGCGCAGGCGGCGTCGGGGGCGGTCGGGATGGGAGAGGGGGGCGACGGACGGCTCCGGCCCGCGTACGCGCTCCTGGATGAGCTCGTCAACGGTTCGCCCGAGGCGCTCGTCGCCCTGTCTGCGGCGGGCGCCATCCTGTTCTGGAACCGCGGCGCAGAAGCCCTCTACGGGTTTTCCGCCGCCGAAGCGGAGAGCCGCTCCCTCCTTCCGCTGGTCGTACCCTCCGATCGCCAGGCGGAAACGCGCGACGCATTTGAACAGGCGCTCCGCACCGGTCACGCGAACGGCGAATCCGTACGCTGCCGCAGGGACGGGACACGGCTCCCGGTCGAAGTCCTCTTCACCTGCATCCGGGATCCCCGCGGCGAGGTTGCGTTCGTCGCCCTGAGCGAGCGCGACATTTCCATCCGCATGCGGGCGTACGACGCCCTCCGCAGACTCTCCTCCATCGTCGAATACTCCGACGACGCCATCATCAGCGAGACTCTCGACGGCATTATCCTGAGCTGGAACGCCGGCGCGACCCGCCTCTACGGCTACGAGGCCGAGGAGGTGATCGGGAGGCCGATCACCCTCCTTGCCCCCGAGGAGCGCGACCATGAGCCCTTCGAGCTCCTCCAGCGAATACGCCGCGGCGAGCGGGTCGAGCACTACAACACCGTCCGCCGCCGCAAGGACGGGACCTGCCTGGATGTCTCCGCGACGATCTCGCCGATACGGGACGGCACCGGCGCCGTCGCCGGGGCGTCGCTGATCGCGCGCGATATCACGGAGGAGATGCGCCTCCGCAGGCAGCTCGACGAGATCGGCCGCCAGCGCGCTGAGGATCTCCGTCGCTTTGTCTCGTCCGTGCAGAAGGCGCAGGAGGAGGAGCGGGGGCGGATCTCGCGCGAGCTCCACGACGACATTGGCCAGCGGCTGACGGGACTGAAGCTCCGCCTGGAAGTCCTGGAGGACGAGATTGCCGGGGCCTCTCCCGCGGGCGCCTCGTCCCTCTCCGGCGTGACGCGGGAGATCGAGGCGATGATGGCGGAGGTAAAGCGGATCTCGTCGAACCTCCATCCGGCGGAGCTCGACGATTTCGGCCTCGTCAGCGCGCTCAATCTCCTCTGCAGGGACTTCGGGAAGTCGTGCGGGATCACCGTGACGTTTCAACAGGGTCCGGCGATGCCGTACGGCAAAGACATCGAGATCGCCCTCTACAGGATCGCCCAGGAGGGGCTCGCGAATATCGCCCATCACGCCGGGGCGGGATCCGTGCTGGTCCGCCTTGCGCATCTCCAGGGGGTCGTTTCGCTGCTGATCGAGGACGACGGCCGGGGGTTCGACGCCGCCCGTCTGCGCGCGCATGGGGGGCTCCACGCCGGGCTCGGGTTGATCAGCATGAAGGAGCGGGCACAGCTCTTCGGCGGCTCCATGTACCTCACGTCGGCCCCGGGGCAGGGGACGCGGATTCACGTCGAGATTCCGCTGCCGAAGGGAGGGGGGGCGTGAAGAAGATCCGGATCCTCATCGCCGATGATCACAGCGTCGTGCGGGAGGGGCTGCGGGCCCTCCTCGGCAGGGTGGAGGACTTTGACGTCATTGCCGAGGCCGCCGACGGGGAGGAGGCGGTCCGCCTCGTCCGCGAAAAGAAGCCGGATGTCGCCATGCTCGATATCTCCATGCCGGCGGTGAACGGTATCGAGGCCACGCGGCAGATCCGGCGCTCGAACCCGGATACGAAGATCCTCATCTTCACGATGTACGAGAACGAAGAGTACGTCTACCAGATGGTCGCAGCGGGGGCCAACGGGTATGTCCTGAAGGATGCGGGAAAACACGACCTGATCGCCGCCGTCCGCGCCATCCAGTACGGCGGGCGGTTCTTCAGCCCGGGGGTGTCCCGACTGATCATCGACGAATTCATCCGGCGCTCCCGCGAGGCTTCCCCCGCGCCCCCCGCCCGGTCGGAGCTGACCACCCGCGAGTCCGAAATCCTCCAGTACATCGCCTCGGGGCTCACCAACGCCGAGATCGCCCGCAAGCTCTTCCTGAGCGTCAGGACGGTGAACACGCACCGCACGAACCTGATGCACAAGCTGGACGTCCACAACACGGCCGGCCTGGTCCGGTACGCACTGGAAAACGGGCTGGTGGCCTCCCAGCCCTGACCCGGCGCCCCTCCCCGGGGCGCCTCCCCTCCCTCTACGGTGTTTACACGACCCCCCCTGCGCCAAGTGCGCAATCTGCAAATTACGCCCCTTGCCCGAGTGCCTCTCTCCCCGCGTTTTGCGAGGTTTATGCCCGAAAACAATCGGGAGGTACGCTATGCACAATAAGCGCGGGGGAGTCGCTGTTGCGGCCGCGATCCTGCTGGGCGCCGGCGCGGCGCTCCTGGGAGGGTGTTCTTCCAGCCCGGGCCAGGCGGAGTTGCAACAGCTGGACGATCTGAAAAAGGAAGTGGCGGACCTGCAGCACCAGGTCGCCGACAGGGAATCGACGAAGGCGACGCTCGACAAGGAGATCGCCGACAGCAACGCCAGGCTGAAGAAATGCCACGACGACGAGGCGGTCGTCCGCGAACGCCTCGGGAAGTAACCGTGCCGCAGGCACACAATCAGAGAAAGGACACAACACCATGAAAGCACGAATGCGCGCGGGCGTCCTGCTTGCCGCCGCGATCCTGCTCCCTGCGGCGTTCGCTCCGGCGCAGCAGAAGATGTCGCACGACGAATGGCAGCGGGAGATCGAACACTACACCGCGATGCGCAACGACGAGACGAGGAAGCTGAGCGCGGCCGATGCCGAGATCGCCGGTCTGCGGAGCCAGTCGGTAAAGCTCGCAGGCGACGTCGACCTCTGCACGAACGAGCTCTATGCGCTCGTCGGCTCCGATGCCGGGAAGGCCGCCGCGTACCGGAACGAAATCGCCGAGGCCGAGCAGAAGGCGAACGAGCTGATGCGGCTCTCCGATGCCGACCTGGTCTCGCGGAGCGGCGATGTGAAGTCGCTCGGGGCAACCGTGAAGGGACTCTGGCAGAACAAGCTCTCACTCATCCCGGAATTCTACGACCGGCTGACCGCCCTCAACGACGACGTTGCCCGGCTGGAAAAGACGCTCGGGGGAAGGGAAAAGACGTACACCGTGAAGAGCTGGAGCTCCAGCCACGACTGCCTCTGGACGATCTCCTCACGGAAATCGATCTACGGCGATCCGTGGCTCTGGCCGAAGATCTGGGAGGGGAACAGGGATCACATCAAGGACCCCGACCTGATCTACCCCGGCGAGAGGCTCAACATCCCGCCCGGTGCCCCGCTGACGGCGGCGGAACGGAAGGCGGAGCATTCCTACTACGCGTCGAGGCACCATACGCTGACGCGCAAGCCGCTGGCGAAGAAGTGATCACGCAACCCGGGAGAGGGCCGCATGGCGCAGATTTTTCATCCCAGCATGAAGGTTCTCTCCCGGGCGAGCATCGCGGCGGCGCTCATCCTCGGTGTGGCCGTCACGTGGACGGCGATCGGGATCTATGATTCGGGCTATACGACCGATGTGGACGTGCCGCGGGAGCAGGTGGTCCCGTTCAGCCACAAACGCCACGTGGACGGGAACGGGATCGCCTGCGAGTACTGTCACACGTCCGTGGACAGATCGTCGTTCGCGGGCATTCCGCCGACGTACACGTGCATGACCTGTCACTCGCAGATCTACACCCGGAGTCCGCTGCTCGAGCCTGTCAGGGCGAGCCTTCAGAGCGGCACGCCGCTCCGCTGGATCAGGGTGAACGACCTCCCCGACTTCGTCTATTTCAACCACAGCATCCACGTCGCCAAGGGAGTCGGGTGCGTGACGTGCCACGGGCAGGTCGACCAGATGCCGCTGACATGGCGCGCCCACACGCTCTTCATGTCCTGGTGCCTGGACTGTCACCGCGCGCCGCAGAAGTACATCCGTCCGCGGGAAGAAGTGCTGAACATGGACTACGTGCCGCCGGCCGACCAGGAGGAGCTGGGGCGGAGGCTTATCCGGGAGTACGCGATCGACACCGCACGGATCACCGATTGTTCAACCTGCCACAGGTGACGGGGCGATGAGCCAGAACGATGCGCCTGACTTTGCCGGGCTCCGGCGCCGGCTCTCGCAGCTGGGCGCCCGGGAGTACTGGCGGAGCCTGGGGGAACTTGCCGACACGCAGGAGTTCCGCGAGCTCCTGCACAGGGAGTTTCCTCCTTTTGCCTCCGTCCCCCCCGGCGGACTCAGCCGGAGGAAGTTTCTTTCGCTGATGGGCGCATCGCTCGCGCTGGCAGGGCTCAGCTCCTGCACGAAACAACCCGACGAAGAGATCGTGCCCTACGTGAAATCCCCCGAGCTGATCGTCCCGGGGGAGCCGCTCTACTTTGCCACGGCCTACCCGGTGAGCGGATACGCCCGGGGGGTGATCGCGACCAGCCACATGGGCCGGCCGACGAAGCTCGAAGGGAATCCCGACCACCCGGCGAGCCTCGGGGCCATCGACGCGATCACGCAGGCGTCGATCCTGGCGCTGTATGACCCGGACCGTTCACAGGTGGTGACGCACCGGGGAGCGGTGAGCACGTGGGCGGAATTCCAGCAGGCCATTGAAACGCGCGGAGAACGCATCGCCCTCCTCACGGGGAGAACGACGTCGCCGACGCTCGTCGGCCAGATCCAAATGCTCCTGGGAAAGCAGCCGCGCGTTCGCTGGTATACGTACGAGCCGGTTGCAGACGATGCCGTCCGCGCGGGCGCCGTGACCGCGTTCGGAAGGCCCCTGGACACGCACTACAGGTTTGACCGCGCGGACGTCGTCCTGTCGCTCGACGCCGATTTTCTCCAGGCCGGGCCCGCGGGCCTCAGGTACGCGCACGATTTCGCCGCGCGGCGGCGCATCCGCAACAGGGAAGCCGACATCAACAGGCTCTACGTCGTGGAGAGCACGCCGTCGATCACGGGCGCCGCGGCGGATCACCGCTTCGCGCTCCCCGCGAGCGGCGTGGAACAGGTGGCGGCATCCGTCGGACGGCTGACGGGGGCTCCGCACTGGGAGGGTGCACCGGCCGGAGCCGACGGGCTCTCCACGGAGCTCGTGGCGCCGCTGGCCCGGGATCTCCTGGATCACCGGGGACGCTCGATCGTCATCGCGGGCATTCACCAGCCGGGGCGCGTCCATGCTATGGCCCATGCGATCAACCACGCCCTCGGCAACTCGGGCGTGACCGTGTTCCACACCGAACCGGTGGAGCTGGGGAGGTCGCTCCAGGCCGGCTCGCTCGTCGACCTGGTCCGCGCCATGGAAGCCGGGGAGGTGGAGACGCTCATTGTCATCGGGTGCAACCCGGCCTACGACGCACCGGCCGACCTCCCCTTCGCGGGGGCGCTTCGGCGCGTGCCTCTCACCGTGCACAGCGGTCTCTATAACGACGAGACGGCCTCTCTCTGCCACTGGCACGTGCCCGGGACACACTTCCTTGAAGAGTGGACCGACGTCCGGGCATACGACGGGACCGCCTCGATCGCTCAGCCTCTTATCGCCCCGCTCTACGACGGGAAATCTCTCCACGAGCTTGTGGCGCTCATCGCCGGTGAATCTTCTCCCCGGGGGTATGACATCGTCCGCGCCCGCTGGACGGCCGACATTCCAAAAGAAGGGTTCGACTCGTTCTGGAAGAAATCGTTGAACGACGGTTTTGTCGCAGGGAGCGCGCTTCCGGCGAAGGACGTCGTCCCGACGCTCCCGCCGGACTTCTGGAATTCCCGCCCCGCGGCTCCGGCAGGGGAGCATGCAGGCGAACTTGAGATCTGTTTCCTCCCCGACACGTCCGTCTGGGACGGACGCTACGCCAACAACGGATGGCTCCAGGAACTTCCCCGTCCGCTCACGCGGCTCACCTGGGATAATGCGGCGCTGATCTCTCCCGGGGAGGCCGGCCGGCTCGGCGTCGGCACGGGAGATATCGTTGAGCTTACTCTTGACGGGCGTTCGCTGAAAGCGCCGGCGCTGGTGCTCCCCGGTCAGGCCCCCGGCGCGGTGACGCTCCATCTCGGGTACGGCCGCACGAAGGGGGGGAGCGTCGGCTCAGGCGCCGGCGTGAGCGCCTACGCGCTCCGCACCGGGGCGGCCCCCTGGTACGCCCGCGGCCTGGGCGTCCGGGCCACGGGGGAGCGCTACGTTCTGGCGATCACGCAGGAACACCACGCGATGGAGGGGAGGCACCAGGTGCGCAGCGCCACGCGCGACGAATACCTGAAGAACCCCGACTTCGCCCGGCAGATGGAGCCGCAGTCGGGGGGGAGTCTCTACCCGCGGCGGGAGTACTCCGGCTACGCATGGGGGATGGCCATCGACCTCCACTCCTGCATCGGCTGCAACGCCTGCGTCGTCGCCTGCCAGGCGGAAAACAACATTCCCATCGTGGGGAAGGAGCAGGTGCTGGATTCGCGCGAGATGCACTGGATCCGGATCGACACCTACTTTGCCGGCGATCCGGAGACGCCGGAGATGTTCTTCCAACCCGTGACCTGCATGCAATGCGAAGACGCCCCCTGCGAGCTCGTCTGCCCCGTCGGCGCCACCGTGCACGACAGCGAAGGGCTGAACGTGATGGTGTACAACCGCTGCATCGGCACGCGCTACTGCTCGAACAACTGCCCGTACAAGGTGCGGAGGTTTAACTTCCTCCAGTACACGGACGAGGATTCACCGACGCTTAAGATGCAGCGCAACCCCGACGTGACGGTACGGAGCCGGGGCGTCATGGAGAAGTGCACGTACTGCGTCCAGCGGATCAACGCCGCGCGCATCGGCGCCGAGCGGGAGGGGAGGGCGATACGGGACGGCGAGATCGTGACCGCCTGCCAGGCTGCCTGCCCCGCCGACGCGATCGTGTTCGGGAACGTCAACGACTCGTCGAGCCGCGTTGCGCGCCTGAAGGAGGGCGAACGCAACTACGCGCTCCTCGGCGAGCTGAACACGCGACCACGGACGACGTACCTTGCAAAGGTGACCAACCCGTTGAAGGCGGAAGAGGAGATCGAACCGAAGGTCTCCGTGCAGAGCGGGCCGCTCGCCGAGGCCCCGGGAGAGACCGGTGAACGCGTTTCCTGACAGCGTCCAGGCGGAGCCGCTCCTGCGGCCGGGGCACACCGGTGCCTCGATCACCGAGAGGATCACGTCGAACGTCCTCGTCCGCAGGACGCCGCGGAGCCTCTGGGTCGCGTTTGCGGTCGCCTTCGTGCTCGTCATGCTCCTCTTCTATGCCGTCGGGTATCTGCTCCTGAAGGGGGTGGGGATCTGGGGGATACGCATCCCCGTGGCGTGGGGATTCGCGATCGTGAACTTCGTCTGGTGGATCGGCATCGGGCATGCGGGCACGCTGATCTCCGCCATCCTCCTCCTCCTGGTCCAGCCCTGGCGAAACTCCATCAACAGGTTCGCGGAGGCGATGACGCTCTTCGCGGTGGGATGCGCGGGACTCTTCCCCCTCCTGCACCTCGGGCGCCCATGGGTGTTCTACTGGATCCTCCCCCTCCCGGAGACCATGACGCTCTGGCCGCAGTTCCGGAGCCCGCTGGTATGGGATGTCTTTGCCGTGGCCACGTACTTTACGATCTCGTTCATATTCTGGTACGTCGGGCTCATCCCGGACCTTGCGGCGATGCGCGACCGGGCCTCGCGCCGGTGGGTGCAGATCGCCTACGGGGTGCTCGCGATGGGGTGGACGGGGTCCGCGCGCCACTGGCACAGGTACGAGACGGCCTATCTTCTCCTCGCCGGGCTCGCAACGCCCCTGGTCGTTTCGGTCCACAGCGTCGTCAGTTTCGACTTCGCGGTGAGCATGCTCCCCGGGTGGCACACGACGATCTTTCCCCCCTATTTCGTGGCCGGCGCGATCTATTCCGGGTTCGCCATGGTGCTCTCGCTCGTCATCCCGGTGCGCAAGGTGTACGGACTGGAAGATTTCATCACGACCCGCCATCTCGACAACATGGCAAAGGTCATGCTGGCCACCGGCCTGATCGTCGCCTACGGCTACGCCATGGAGACGTTTATCGCGTGGTACGGGGGGAACGGGTTCGAGCTTTCCATGATGCGCCTGAGGATGTTCGGCCCGTACGGGAACGCATACTGGCTGCTGATCCTCTGCAACATCCTGATCCCGCAGCTGCTCTGGCTCAGGTACTTCCGGCAGAAGCCCCTGGCCCTGTTCTGCGTCTCGATCGTCATCAATGTCGGGATGTGGCTGGAGCGGTACGTCATCATCGTGACGAGCCTGGCGCGCGATTTCCTCCCCTCGTCCTGGGCGATGTACTATCCGACGTTCTGGGACATCGCGACGCTCGCCGGCACGGTGGGCCTCTTCATCGCGCTGATGTTCGTCTTCATCCGGCTGATGCCGATGATTTCCATGTTCGAGCTGAAGCTCCTCCTCCCCTGGGCGCGGGGCGGGGGACGCGCGACGGAGGACGCCGAGTGAAGGCCCCCCCGATCTACGGGCTCATGGCGGAGTTCGATTCCCCGGCCGATGTCGTTGCCGCCGCAGGGCGGGCGTCTGCCGCAGGGTACACGCTGCTGGACGCATACTCCCCGTTCCCCGTGGAGGGGCTCGACAGTGCCCTCAGGGTGCGGCACACGCGCCTTCCCCTCCTGGTGCTGATCGGGGGGATCATCGGGTGCGCAGGGGGCTTCTTCATGCAGTACTATGCGGCGGTGATCGCGTACCCGCTCAACGTCGGGGGGCGCCCGCTCGACAGCTGGCCGTCGTTTATCCCCATCACGTTTGAGCTGACCGTGCTCTGCGCCGGGCTGACGGCGGTGATCGGCATGCTTGCACTCAACGGGCTGCCCAGACCGTACCACCCGGTCTTCAACGTCCCCTCGTTCGAGCGTGCGACGCTGGACGGGTTCTTCCTCTGCATCGAGGCCGCGGACCCGCTCTTTGGCGACAGGGAGACGCGCGAGTTTCTTGAAACACTCCGTCCGAAAGGGGTCCATGTCGTCCCTCACTGAGCTGAAATCGGTTCTCCGGGGAGTGCGCCCCCTCTGCGCGGCCGTCGCGTGCATCGCGGCGGCTGCCGTCGCCGGGGGATGCCACCTCGACATGTACGATCAGCCCAAATTCAAGCCGCTGGCCGCCGATCCCTTCTACGCCGATGGCGCCTCCGCACGGCCCCTCGTGGAAGGGACGGTCGCGCGCGGGCATGCCGACACGAACGAATACCGCTCGACGGGAAAGTCCGCCGGAAAGCTCGGGAGCGGTTTTCCCTTCCCGGTCACGATGCCCATCCTCCTGCGCGGGCGCGACCGGTTCGACACGTTCTGCTCCCCGTGCCACGGCCGCCTCGCCGACGGCAACGGCATGGTCGTGAGGCGGGGGTTCCCGCGTCCCCCTTCGCTCCTGGCGGACAGCATACGGTCGGAACCCGAGGGATTCTTTTTCGACGTGGTCACCGAGGGGTTCGGGAGAATGTACAGTTACGCGCCGAGCATTCCCCCCGACGACCGCTGGGCGGTGGTGGCGTATCTGCGCGCGCTGCAGCTGCGCTCGAGTGTACCGGTGGCGGAGCTCCCTCCCGGTGACCGGGCACGGCTGGAAGGAGCGCCGCGCTGATGACATCAGGTGACGCCGTACGCTCTTTTGCACGCCTCCGCACGGCGGGGATCGTCGCCGCGATCGCGGGGGGGGCCGCCTTCGCACTGGGCGCCCTGCTGGCGCCGGGTCGCGTCCTCGAATCGTATCTCTTCGGCTACCTCTTCTGGCTGAATTTCACGCTGGGGTGCATGGGACTCCTGATGCTCCACCACATGGTGTCGGGGGGATGGGGATTCATGATACAGCGTACGCTTGAAGCCGGCGCGTGGACTATACTGCCGATGGCGGTGCTCTTCCTGCCGCTCCTCTTCGGCGTCCGGGCGCTCTACCCGTGGGCGAGAGACGGGGGGGTGGCCGTCTGGCGGGCCTGGCTGAACGTGAATTTCTTTGATCTCCGCGTCGCGCTCTACTTCGGCGTCTGGATCGTCATGACGCTCCTCCTCTGCAGCTGGTCGCGGCGGCAGGACGAGGGGGAGGGTCCTCATTTCACGCGCCGCCTCCGGCTCCTGAGCGCCGCGGGCATTCCCCTCTACGTGTTCACGATGACGTTCGCCGCCATCGACTGGGTCATGTCGCTGGAACCCGGGTGGTTTTCGACGATCTACGGCGCGATCATCGTCGTCGACCAGGTTCTCTCTGCCCTGGCCCTCGCCGTGCTCCTCCTTCGCTACGTTCCCGTGTCGAAGCCGCTCAGAGACGTCGTCACCCCCCGGCGCGTTCACCACCTCGGGAACATGATACTCACGTTCGTGATCCTCTGGGCGTACGTCGCCTACTCGCAGTACATCATCATCTGGTCGGGCGACCTGCCGGACGAGAATTCCTGGTACCTGCACCGGACGGGGGAAGGATGGGGCGTACTGGCGGTCGCGGTGATCGTCGTCCACTTCTTCCTCCCGCTCGTCCTGCTCCTGTTCCGTTCCTCGAAGCGCTCGCTCCGTGCGCTCGCCCGCATCGCGCTCCTGCTCATCGTGGTGCGCTGTGCGGATACCTTTTGGCTGGTGATCCCCGCCTTCGCGCGGGGGGGCCTCGCCGTAACGCTGGCCGACGTCGCCGCTCCGGTGGCGATCGGCGGTCTCTGGGTCGCGGCATTCTCCTGGCGGCTGAAGGGAGGCTCCCTCGTCCCCCTGGGGGATCCCCGCTTCAATTCCTCCGAACCCGTGGCGGAAGGGGCATGACTGTGACCGAGAAGGAGAACGATATCAGGTTCGGGAATGCGCTGGCCGGTGCCGGCGGGCTCATCGGGCTCATCGCGGCGGGGATGCTCATCTCGCTCGGCGCGTTCCTCTTCGCCCGCGGCCACACCGCCGATCCGGGGCGCGACCCGGCGGTGTTCACCGCACCCGGCGTGCTCCCCCCGGAGCCGAGATTCCAGACCGACCCGCACGCCGATCTCCTCCGGCTGCGGGCGGCGGAAGATACGATGCTGACGGGGTACGGCTGGGTGGAGCGGGATTCCGGGCTGGCCCGCATCCCGGTCGCCCGGGCGATGGCACTCCTGGCCGCGCGCGGTCTCTCCCTCCACGTCGACGGGGGACCCCGGCAGGGAAAGGAGGAGAGGCGATGACGCGCCCGGCGGCACTCCTTGCGGCCGCGGCGATCGCCTGCCGCGTTGCAAGCGCCCAGATTCCGATACAGAAAGTCTACGATAAAGTGGGCATCGAGCAGAACCTGGGCGCACAGCTCCCCCTGGGGCTCCGGTTCCGCGACGAAGAGGGGAGGCCGGTGGCGCTCGGCGACTTTTTCGGCTCCCGCCCGGTTGTTCTCTCGCTCGTCTACTACCGGTGCCCGATGCTCTGCACCGAAGTGCTCAACGGCATGGTCGAGTGTTTCCGCGCTCTGCCGTTCAGTGCGGGGAATGAGTTCACGGTCGTCACGGTGAGCATCGATCCGCGCGAGACGCCCGACCTCGCGAAGGAGAAAAAGGAGGGCTACCTGGCCGCGTACGGGAGGGAAGGAGCAGCCGGCGGATGGCACTTCCTTACCGGCGACGCGCAGGACGTGGCCGCGCTGGCGAAGGCCACAGGGTTCCACTATCTCTTCGATTCGACGAGCGGACAGTTTGCGCATGCGGCAGGGATCATGGTCGCGACGCCCGGGGGACGTCTGAGCCGCTACTTCTACGGCGTGGAGTACGAGCCCCGGGACGTCCGCCTGGCGCTGGTGGAGGCATCCCGCGCGCGCATCGGGAGCATGGTCGACCGCATACTCCTCCTCTGCTACCACTACGATCCGCTGACCGGCAGGTACGGGCCCGTCATCATGAACATCTTCAGGGGTGCCGGGGCGCTCACGATCCTCGTCCTGGGCGGCGGCATCCTCATTCTCCTCAGGAGGGAGCGCCGCAAGGCGGCCGGCGCCGCGGGGCACGCGTCATGATGCACGGGTTTCCCATATTCCCCCCCTCCGCGTCCACCGCCGCTCCCCGTGTCGACGCCCTCTTCACCGGGCTCATGATCATGACGGTGTTTTTCAGCGCCCTCATCTTCTTCGCCATCGCGTTCTTCGCCATACGCTACCGGGAAGGCTCAAAGGCGAACCGGGACAACCCGCGCTCGGAGAGCCTCCCCCTGGAGCTCACGTGGATGATCGTCCCCCTCTGCATCAGCTTCGGGTTTTACTTCTGGGCGTCGACGCTCTACACGCAGATGCACGTGGCGCCCCCCGGGGCCGTCGACGTCTACGTCGTGGGAAAACAGTGGATGTGGAAGATCCAGCACCAGCAGGGGAACCGCGAAATCAACGAGCTGCACGTGCCGCTCGGCCGCCCGGTGCGGCTGATCATGACGTCCCAGGACGTGATCCACAGCTTCTTCATACCGGCGTTCCGGATCAAGCAGGACGTCCTCCCCGGGCGCTATTCCACGGAATGGTTCCAGGCGACGACGCCGGGCGAGTATCACTTCTTCTGCGCGCAATTCTGCGGCACGTCGCACGCGTCCATGATCGGCCGCGTGATCGTGATGCAGCCCGCCGAGTACGAGCGGTGGCTCGCGGGCGCGGCGGGGGGCGCCCCGATGGCCACGGTGGGGGAGGGGCTGTTTCAGCAGTTCGGCTGCGCCTCGTGCCACCTCGCGAACAACTCCGGGCGCGGTCCGGCGCTCGCGGGCGTGGCCGGCTCGACGGTTGAGCTCGAGGGGGGAGGCACCGTGGTCGCGGACCGCGAGTATCTCCGTGAATCGATACTCGATCCCGCGGCAAAGGTCGTCCGCGGCTACAAGCCCGTGATGCCCGTCTTCCGCGGGCAGCTCTCCCCGGACCAGGTCGCGCAGCTGATCGAGTACATCCGGTCCCTGGGTGGACCGCGCGTTGCCGCGAAAGGAGGGACGCCGTGAGTCCGCACAGCATAACGACGCACGAGCACTATCTCAACGCGGGGTACGGCCCGCGGTCCTGGCTGCTGACCACGGACCACAAGAGGATCGCGATCCTCTACATGCTCTCGATCACGTTCTTCTTCTTCGTGGGGGGCTTTTTCGCGTTCCTGATGCGCCTGGAGCTGCTGACCCCGGACGGGGACCTGGTCTCCGCGGAGACGTACAACAAGCTCTTCTCGATGCACGGCATCACGATGGTCTGGTTCTTCCTCATTCCCTCGATCCCGTCCGTCCTCGGGAATTTCCTGGTTCCCATGATGGTGGGCGCGCGCGACGTCGCCTTCCCGCGGCTGAATCTCCTGAGCTGGTACATCTACGTCGTGGGGGGACTCTTCACGCTCGCGGCGATGATTTTCGGCGGCGTCGACACGGGCTGGACGTTCTACACCCCCTTCAGCAGCACGTACGCGCATTCAAACGTCATCCCGGTGGTGATCGGCATATTCATCCTGGGCTTCTCGTCCATCCTGACCGCGCTCAACTTCATCGTGACGATCCACACCATGCGCGCGCCGGGCCTCACCTGGTTCCGGCTCCCGCTCTTCATCTGGGCGATGTACGCGACGAGCGTCATCCTCGTACTGGCGACGCCGGTCCTGGCCATCACGCTCGCGATGCTGGGTGTGGAGCGGATATTCGGGGTCGGCATATTTGATCCGGCGCTGGGGGGGGATCCGCTCCTCTTCCAGCACCTCTTCTGGTTTTACTCCCATCCCGCCGTCTATATCATGATCCTTCCGGCGATGGGCGTGGTCAGCGAGCTGATTACCTGCTTCGCGCGCAAGAAGGTCTTCGGCTACCGCTTCATGGCGTTCTCCCTGCTGGCGATCGCCTCGGTCGGGTTCCTCGTCTGGGGGCACCACATGTTCGTGAGCGGGCAATCGGCGTACGCCGGTATGGTCTTCTCCGCGCTCAGCTTCATCGTGGCGATTCCCTCCGCCGTCAAGGTGTTTAACTGGGCCGCGACGCTCTACAAGGGGAGCATCGCCTACCACACGCCCGTGCTCTACGGGTTCGGGTTCATCGGGCTCTTCACGATCGGGGGGCTCACCGGGCTCTTCCTTGCGTCGCTGGCGCTCGACGTGCACGTGCACGACACCTATTTCGTGATCGCGCACTTCCACTACATCATGGTCGGCGGGGCGGTGATGGGCTACCTGGGAGGGATCCACTACTGGTGGCCGAAGATGACCGGGCGCATGTACCCGGAGGGATGGGCGAAGTTCGCGGCGCTGGTCCTCTTCGTCGGGTTCAACCTGACGTTCTTCCCCCAGTTCATACTCGGCTACCTGGGCATGCCGCGCCGCTACCACGTGTATCCCCCAGAGTTCCAGGTGCTGAACGTCCTTTCCACCGCTGGGGCGACGATCCTGGGGATCGGCTACCTGATTCCTTTTGTCTACCTGATCTGGTCGCTTCGCCACGGGAAGAACGCCGGGCGGAACCCCTGGCGCGCGACGGGACTCGAGTGGCTCACGCCGTCCCCGCCGCCCGTCCACAACTTCGATGAGATCCCCGTCGTGACGGGCGAGCCGTACACGTACGCGGGGGAGGAGGAACAGCGTGAGTGAAGAGCGGGCGCTCGTCGCGCACCAGTTTGAGACCGCGGCGCAGCAGAGAAGCGCCGCGACACTCGGGATGTGGGTGTTCCTGGCCACGGAGGTCCTCTTCTTCGGGGGGATGCTCATGGCGTACACGGTCTACCGCGTCATGGACGGCGCGGCCTTTGCCCGCGCCAGCCACGCGCAGAACATCCTCCTGGGAGGGATCAATACCGCGGTGCTCCTGACGAGCAGTCTCACGATGGCCCTGGGCGTGCACGCGGCGCAGGAGGGGCGGCGGCGGCGGAGCGTGCTGATGCTCAGTGCGACGATGGTGCTCGGGGCGCTGTTCCTCGGCATTAAGGCCGTGGAATACTCCCAGAAGTTCGCCGAGCACCTCGTGCCCGGCGTGGACTTCCGCTACGCGGGTCCCGATGCGGGGGCGGCGCAGATCTACTTCATTCTGTATTTCCTCCTCACGGGCTTCCATGCCATTCACCTGACGATCGGGATCGGTGTGCTTGCCGTGATCGCGTTCTCCGCGGCCCGGGGGCGCTACACGAGCGCGTACAGCACCCCGGTCGAGGTGGCGGGACTCTACTGGCACTTCGTGGACATCGTCTGGATCTTCCTCTACCCGCTGATCTACCTCATCCAGGTGTACCGGTGAGCGCGGGATCGACACCGGGCACGTATGTGCGTGTGGCGGGAGCGCTCTATCTCCTCCTCGCCCTGACGGTCGCCTGCGCGTTCATCGACATGGGACCGTTCAACCTCGTCGTGGCGATGACGATCGCCGTCGCGAAGGCGGTCCTCGTCGTCCTCTTCTTCATGCATGTCCGGAGCGCCGGCGGGCTCACGCGCGTGGTCGCCTGCGCGGGCGCCTTCTGGCTCCTGTTCATGTGCGTCCTCACGCTGACGGATTTCCTGACAAGGAACTGAACCCATGCACACACAGCCACCGGACGCGCTCGCAGATTTCACACGGGACACCCGCGTCCTTGTCCTCGCGCTGATGGCCGTCGTGATCGGGGTGATGAGCGCCCTCGTGGCCGCCGCGCTGGTCTGGCTCATCAACGTGATCACGAACCTGGCGTTCTTCGGGACACTCTCCGGCGTTTTCCGCTCGCCGGCGGAGCACCATCTCGGCCTCTGGGTGATCCTGGTGCCCGCGGCGGGGGGGATCGTCATCGGCCTCATGGCGCGGTTCGGCTCGGAGAAGATCCGCGGCCACGGGATCCCGGAAGCCCTGGAGGCGATCCTGTACGGCAGCAGCCGCATGGAGCCCCGCGTGGCCGTGCTCAAGCCCGTGTCGTCCGCGCTCTCGATCGGGACGGGGGGACCGTTCGGGGCGGAAGGCCCGATCATCATGACCGGCGGTGCGTTCGGGTCGCTCTTCGCCCAGATGTTTCATCTCTCCTCCGCGGAGCGCAAAACGCTCCTCGTGGCGGGCGCCGCGGGCGGCATGGCCGCCATTTTCGCCACCCCGATCGCCGCCGTGCTGCTCGCGGTCGAGCTGCTCCTGTTCGAGTGGAAGCCGAGGAGCTTCGTCCCGGTCGCGGTCTCATCCATCGTCGCGGCGATGCTGCGCGTGCCGCTCCTGGGCGCGGGACCGATATTCCCGATGGCGCCGCACGCCGCACCGGGGGCCGGCATCATGGCGGCCGCGCTGGCCGTGGGCATCGTGGCCGGCGCGGGTTCGACGGCGCTGACGGCCCTGGTCTACGGGTTCGAAGATCTCTTCGGCAAGCTCCCGCTTCACTGGATGTGGTGGCCCGTGATCGGTGGACTCGGCGTCGGGGCCGGGGCCCTGATCGATCCGCGCGTGCTCGGTGTCGGGTATGACGTGATACGGTCGCTCCTCGCCGGGAATTTGGTCGGCGGGGTGCTCATTTCGCTCCTGATCGGGAAGGCCCTCGTCTGGTCGTTCTCGCTCGGGTCCGGGACTTCCGGCGGCGTGCTGGCGCCCCTGCTCATCATCGGCGGGGCCCTGGGAGCGCTCGAAGCGCAGTGGATTCCCGTCGGGGACACGGCGCTCTGGGCGCTCGTCGGCATGGCCGCCATGATGGGGGGGACGATGCGCTCCCCCCTGACGGCGATCATGTTTGCGTTCGAGCTGACGCACGAGGTCAACCTCCTCCTGCCGCTCCTGGTGAGCTGCATCGCCGCTCACGCGTTCACGGTGCTCGCCCTTCGCCGGTCGATCCTCACGGAGAAGGTCGCGCGGCGGGGGTATCACATCACCCGGGAGTACTCCGTGGACCCGTTCGAATCGCTCCGCGTCGAGGAGGTGATGGACGCTGATGTCCAGTCGGTCCCTCCCGGCATGAGCGTGCGCGACCTGTCGGGGAGAATTGAATCGGGCGACCCGGCCGTCACGCGCCACCATGCGCTGCCGATCGTGGACGCCGAGGGGAAGTTGCGGGGCATCATCACCCGCGGCGACGTCCTCCGGGCCCTCGAGCAGGACGGCGAGGAGACCGTGCTGGAAGCGGGGACGAACGACCTGGTCGTCGCGTACCCCGACGAGATCCTCCGCGACGCCGCCCAGCGGATGCTCCGCAGCGACGTCGGTCGGCTCCCGGTGGTCAGCAGGGAGGATCCCCGCAGGGTCGTCGGCTACCTCGGCCGCCCGTCCGTCCTCTCCGCCCTGCGGCAGCGGATGACGGAAGAGCATGAAAGGGAATCGGGGTGGAGGAACTATGCATAAGAGGGAGGAAAAACTACAGGCGCGTCCCGAGGATCTTGCGAGGGACCTGCGGAGCGACAATCCGGTGACGCGCGAGAGGGCGTGCAGGGCGCTGGTGGCGATGGGACGCACCGCTGTCCCCGTCCTGATGGAGACGCTCGCAGGCGCGGTCGACCACGCGCGGCGGGAGGCGGCAAGGGCGCTGAGCAGGCTTCACGACCCGGGGTCGGCTCCCGCAATGGTCGCGGCTCTGGAAGATGATCTGCCCGGTGTCAGGTGGCTTGCGGGCGAAGGGTTGATCGCGCTGGGGAGGGAGGGCCTCATCCCACTGTTCCGGGCCCTCATCGCGCAGTCGGATTCAGTGCGGCTCCGACAGGGGGCGCACCACGTGGTGCACGCGCTGGCAGCGGGTGAATACGGCTCGCAGCTCGCCCCCGTCCTGGAGGCGCTCGAAGGACCCGAGCCGATTTCCGCGATTCCCGTCGCCGCGTTCAACGCGCTGAAGTCCCTGGAGATCGGCAAGAAATAATCCTGTCATTGCGAGCGCTCTTTGCGAAGCGCCTTTCTTGCGTCACGCCGCTCTTTGGCGTGGCAATCTCACGCCGGATTGCTTCGTCGCAAAGAGCGCTCCTCGCAATGACAGATCGCGTCACTTCTGCAGCACCATCTTCTTCTGTTCGACGAACGTTCCCGCCTGCAGCCTGTAGATATACACCCCGCTGGCGAGCCCGTTCCCGTCAAACCTCACTTCGTGCGCGCCTGCCCCCTGGACGCCGTCGGCGAGCACTGCCACTTCCCGACCGAGGATGTCATAGACGCTCAGCTTCACCTGCCCCGCGGTCTTGAGCTGGTAGGCGATCGACGTCGACGGGTTGAATGGATTCGGGTAATTCTGCGCAAGCGAGTACGCGAGCGGCTGTGACGGCGCCAGCTCGATGCCCGCGGCAGTCCCCGTGAGGGCCAGGTCGTCCAGCCTGAACGTCGAGCCGACATGGACCGTGTCGCCGTTCGATGACGAGCCTGCGATCGCGAACCAGATCTGGCAGCTGTCAGGCGTGCCGCTGCCGACGTACGTGAGGTCGACGCTGAACTGGGTGTATGAGCTCCGCGTGGTCTTGTTTGTAAAGAGCGCGTAGCCGATCGGCACTTGCGCCTTCTGGACTATCAGCCACCCGTAGAGGCTGTCGCCGCCCACGGCGCTGTATGTGTACCATCCCGTGAATGTCTTGTACCTCTGCCCTATGGAGAATTCCGTCCAGACTTCCGGCGTGTAGGAGACGATTCCCATGAACGACACCACTGTCCCCTGGAGCGCAGACGAACCGCCGTGCACGGTGCTCGTTTGCGTGACGGGCGATGCAAACGGCGGCACGTTATTGGCGAACCACCCTGAAGGGTTGCCGCTCGACCAGGTTTCAAACCCGGCGTTGGGTATCTGCGCGAGCCCCGCCGCCGGAACCGCGAGAGCAAGTAGTACCAATAAAGCCAGAGCAGTTGACTTCATGAAGCCTCCTCCTGTGTGATGTGTGATGTGGCGATCGAAGTCGGGGGGGTCGAACGGATGCTCAAAGTAGGAAGGTTCCTTCTGAAACTCAACTGCCGTTTTTCTCTCGTGTGATCCTGAGAAACTCTCCAGGGCCCTCAGACCAGACGTCGATCACAAAATCGCCGCGGCGCAATCCTCGGACCTCCGCCCCCCGCAGCGTCGGCTCGAGACGCGCGGGGAGAATGAAGACAGCCGTGGTAACATTTGCATCGAACCTGAGGAGCGGGACAGGATCCTCTCCCATGTCGGTCATTTTGCACCCTGTGAGCGATGTGTAGTCCGCATCGCGGGGTGGAATGATGTCGATGCCGTGGTGCGTCCTGAACCAGAGACGAACATCATCCGCATTCCCGTGAATCTGGTGCGTCTGGTCGACAAGCGGGTAATGGTCGACCGCCCACGCCGAAATGCTCTCGATCTCGTTTCCGCGCGGGCGGAGGAAAACCAGCGCTACGAACGCGGCAAGCGCAGCCAGCGCGCCGGCGGCGATCGCCTGCGTCCGCCTGCGGCGTGTGAAACGCACGCGCGGGGCTTCCGGTTCCCCCGCCCCGAGCCGCCGCTCAGCCGCAGATTCTCCCCGTCTGACTGAATCCCGGAACGGTATCGCGGCATTATGCACCACGCGCCGCAGAGCGAGCTCTTCATCCAGTTCGCGCCTGCACTGGGCGCATTCCTCAATGTGGCGGGCAATTTCGTCGCTGCGGGTGGGAGGGAGGTCTCCCGCGGCAAACGGCGCAATATCGTCACGACACTCTTCACAAGTCATGGCATTCCTCTTCCCTTGCTTGCCGCAGTGCGCTTCGCAGGAGCCTTCCCGCCCGGCTGACGCGCTGCCGCGCGGCCTCCTCGCTGATTCCGAGCGCCACGGCGATGTCGGCGTGCGGCCACTCCTGGAGGTAGTGGTACACCGCCGCCTCCCTGTATGTCTCCGGCAGGTTTTCGATGGCGGCGATGATTGCGCCCAGCGTAATGGTTCCCTCATCGGTCCCATTTTCCCCGCCGACACGGGCCTGGTGAGCCGCTTGAATCTCAAGCGCCGACGGATCCTCAGGCGCCTCGTGCCGCCTGGCCCTTTTTGCCGCGTCCATCGCCGCGTTGTGCGCGATGCGCCTCAGCCAGGCCCAGAGGCCCGAAGGATCCCTGAGATCTCTAATCCCTCCGTGGGCGCGGATCCACGTCTCCTGGACGACGTCTTCCGCATCGTTCAGGCTCCCGAGAAGCGACATCGCGTACGAGAGGAGCGGCGCCTGAAACCTCCGGATCACTTCCCGCAGCGCCGAATGTTCACCGGCGCGCCAGCGTGAGGCGAGGACTGAAATCTCCTCCCGTCCCGCCCCTCGTGCATCGTTCTCCCGGCCGGAACTCATGGGCCGCGTCTCTCCTGAGCGTGATTCACACTCAACAGTCACCGGACAATGATCGTTCCGGTCATCCCCATTGAACGGTGGGGCACGCAGTAATAAGGATATGTCCCGGGTCGATCGAACGTATGTGTGTAATTCTCTCCCGGGGCGAGGCTCCCCGAATCCCACTCTCCTGCGTTGTCCGTCACAGTATGAACCCCGTGGCCGCCGTTAATCCACTGCACGGTCGTCCCCGCATCGATCGTAATCGTTTCCGGGACAAACCGCGGCGGCGGTCCCTGTATATTGACAGTGACAGTTTTGGCGTCGGCCTGCCGCGCCCCGGCATCCTGCATCGGGCCATGGTCCGCCTCCGCGGGGGATGGGGTTGCTGCGGCCTGGAGAGCGATTTTCCTGGGAGCACCGCCGACGGCAATTGTCCGCTCGACATCCCTGTCTTCCAGGTCGACCAGCGTGACCTCGTTCGATCCCTCATCGGAGACGTACGCATAGCGGCTGTCGGCGCTCGGGGCGATCCAGTGGGGCTTTTTCCCGACGGCAATCGCCGCCGATACCGCGTACGTCCGGGCATCGATCATCGTCAGGTCGTTCGTGGTCTGGTCGACCACGAGCACGCGCTTCCCGTCAGGCGTGAAGAGAACGTGGTGGGGGGCGCCCCCGACCGGGACTGCACGAAGGAGCTTTATCGCGCCTGCGGCATAGAATTGTACTTCGTTCCTGTCAAACTGCGTGGCGACGAGCGTGGCCCCGTCGGGACTCAGGTTGATGGAGCGGGGAATCGTGCTCATTGCGAGGAACGTGTCGAGACTGCCGGTCGCGAGGTTGATCTTCGCGATCCCCGTCCGGCCCGGTTTCTGGGCGGCCACGAAGAGCGACTTCCCGTCGGGCGAGGGGGCCAGATTGTGCGGGGCGGGAACATCAAACGTTCTCAGGACGGCGAGCGACCGGGCGTCGATATCCAGGACCTGGTCGTCGCCAAACACGCAGGCATACACGTGCTGCCCGTCGGCCGAGATCGCCAGCCCGTGCGGCTGCCGTCCGGTCGGGATACGGCCGCTGACCTCGTCCGTACGCGTGTCGATGACGGAAATGACGCTCGAGGCGTCGCTGCTGACGAACACGCGGCTCCCGTCCGGCAGGATGACGAGGCCATGCGCCCCCGCCGGGACAGGAATGTGCCTGAGGACGGCCCCCGTTGCGGCGCTGATCACCCCCACCGAACTTGCCCCGAATTCCGCCACGTAGACCCGGGGGCCGCTCCCCCCGTCGGCGCGGGACTCGTGTGCCCCTCCCGCGATCAGGGCCCCCAGCGCCAGGGCAAGGACTGCCTTCAATGCCCTCGTTCGAACCGGACGTTCTGCCATACCTCCTCCTTGTGAATAAATGCATGAAATGAAGACTCGGTAAAGAGACTGCACGGGAGGCGTTGTGTGACAGGCAAAATGGCCGGGCCCTGATTGCATAGGCCTGGCCCGTTATTTATATTTCCCCGGTTCAATGGCACACTCCTTGACACAGGATCGCGCAGTCGGCGAAAAAACCCGGGTTGCCCTCTCCTCGGTCGCCGCAGCGGTGTTCATCACGGGCCTCAAGTTCGTCGTGGGGCTCGAGACGAACAGCCTTGGCAGTCTCTCCGAGGCTGCGCACTCCGGGCTTGACATGCTTGCCGCGATCCTCACGCTCGTGGCAGTCAGGATCGCCGCCCGGCCTCCTGACAGGGAGCATCCCTACGGGCACGGAAAAGTGGAAAACATTTCCGCGTTCATCGAGACGATGCTCCTGGTGGCCACCTGCATCTGGATCATTGCGGAAGCCGTCGATCGCCTTGTAACCCGAAACGCGCACGTGCAGGCGAATTTCTGGGGTTTCGGCGTGATCGCGCTCTCAATCGCAATCGATGCGGGCCGATCCCGGGCGCTGCGCCGCGCGGCGAAGGCCTACAGGAGCCAGGCGCTGGAAGCGGACGCCCTTCACTTCTCCAGCGACGTCTGGAGCTCCGTCGTGGTGCTGGCGGGACTCCTCTTCGTGAGCCTCGGCCAGCCGCTTGTCGATGCCGTGGCTGCCATCGTTGTTGCTGCACTCGTGCTGGTTGTCAGCTTCAGGATGGGCAGAAAATCGATCGAGGCGCTGATGGACCGCGTGCCTGAAGGGCTTGAGGGTGAGCTCGACGCCCTCATCAGGGGCGTCAGGGGGGTGAGCGACGTCCGGGGGATACGCCTCCGCCAGTCAGGCTCCAGGCTCTTCCTCGACACGACCGTCGGCATTCCCCGCACGATGCCGTTTCTGGAAGCGCACCGTGTGATGGATGATATCGAAGCTTCCGTCCGCACCCGCCACCCGGGGATGGATGTCATCGTGCACGGCGAGCCGGTCCAGCGGAGCGACGAATCGGTGGGGGACAGGATCAGGATGATCATCACGGGGATGAATCTGCCGGCCCCCCACCATCTGGAGGTGCACGAGCGGGAGGGGAGGTATCACGTGGAATTCGACGTGGAGATTCCCCGGGAGAAGAATTTTGTCGAGGCGCATGATATCTCAAGCGCCATCGAGCGGGAGATCCACGAACGCGTGCCGGACGTGGAGCACGTGACGATCCACATGGAGGAGTTCCACCCGGAGCCCAGCCAGGTGGGTCCGGCGACGGGAGGGGAGACAGGCCTGATGGACGGGATCGCGCGGTGTATCGGGGAGGAGCCGCGCGTGCTCCGTCACAGCGCCCTGCATCTTCTGAAGATCGGCGACCGCTACAACCTCTCCGTCACGTGCGTGTTCGACCGGGAGCGCACGCTCGGCGAGATCCACGGCATCATCTGCGAGATCGAGAAGACGCTGTACGATCGTTACAAAGAGCTCCGCCGCGTGACCGTCCACGCAGAGCCCGGCTGAGACTCCCCGTCATTGCGAGCGCTCAACGCCGTCATTGCGAGCCGTGCCTGTGGCGCCAGCGGCGCCATTTCAGGCGAAGCAATCTCAACCTTCAGGTTACCTATCTTTTGAACCGCGCCAGCGCGCTCTTGAACGCCCCGCGCATCTCCGTCCAGCTCTTCTCGAACCCCGCCCTCACGTCGTCCCAGGCGTCCGGGCCGACCGCCTGGATCTGCTTCAGCTTCTCCTGCGCTTCGTCCAGCCGGGAGTTCAGCTCCTTGATCTGCGTCTGAAACTCCGCCTTTGCGCGCGTCCCCGCCTTGTCCGCCCTGGCCCCCAGATCGGTGAGCTCCTTCTGCCACTCGGTGATCTGCGACTGGAGCGCGTTCAGAAACTCCTTTTTGTCCATCGTGCGCCTCCTGTTGTGAACTCACATTCGGAGCGGCGTTCTTACCGCCGCCCCCCTTCCCTCACACCGTCGCCGCCCCGTTTCTGGCCCCCTCTTCCGCCCCGCGGGCCCGGACGCCCCTTGCCTCCCCGTCCCTTCCCGGCGGAGCCGTTCCCCCCTTTTCCCGCGCCTCGTGTCTGCGCTCCCTGCGCCTGCACGGAAGTTCCCCGCCCGGCGCTCCCTGCCGTACGCATCGCGTTGCCTGAGGGGGCGCTTCTGACGCCCGACCCCCACCTGTCATAAACCGACGCCGTTCGCACCATCCCTGTCGTACGAACGCTTCCCTGAACTGTTCCGTGTCCCGCGATCGCCGGGCCGCTGACGGGCCGGTATCCCGCGCCATAGACGGGGCCCCCGATCGGCCGGTACATCGGCCGGTAACCAACAGGCCCCCACCACCCGGCGTGAACGACGCCCCAGCCTCCGTACGCGTACCATCCCCACGGATGCCACCACGGGGCCGGGTACCCCAGCGCCCAACCGCTCCACGGGTCGTAGTGGACGGCGAACCCCCATGTCCATGGACGGGCGTAATAATAATTGCGGTACCAGGGGCGATACCAGTAGCCTGTCCCGTAGACCACAGTACCCCCGTAGACGTACGCACCCGTATAGCCGGGCGTGTACCCCGCGTAGACGACAGAAGGCGTGAACCCGTATACACGCACGTACCTGACATAGTAGACGGGGTACGATGGGGGAATCGTATAGATGACCGGAGGCACCCACGTGCATACGTTCCAGGGGCCCTGCGGCGAGTTGGAAACAAACCAGACACCCCTGTCGCAGTCATAGAACTTCCCGCGGAGAAATATGACAGGCGTCGAGGAGTTCAGCGCATATTCCATCGGCGTTCCCTCGATCCGCGCGAATTGCGGTGCCCCGTCGAACTGCAGCGAAGGTTCCGCCTTTGAACGGTCCACTTCCGCAACCTGGGGGATCTGCGCGTCGAGCACCGCGTCCTTCGCGGGCAGCGTGCCGGCAACGCTCGCCAGGACGTCGTCGCGGTCGGAGCCCGGCGGTATGCGGGCAAAATCCGCGGGGAGCGCGTTGGAGGCCACCGGTGACCAGGGACCGCTGAGCCCCTTCGCGCGGTACCAGCGCCCTGAGCTCAGGAAAAAGTAGTGCTGTGTGTTGATTTCCAGGAAGAGGCGGCTCGTCGTGTTGGCTGCGTACAGGAGCCCCGTGCCGGAAACTGGCGCCATGCGCAGCGGGCCGTCGCTCGATATCAGCTCGGCGGGCACTGTGCTGACGATGATCTCGGGGGGCGTCCCGGGGGCTCCTGCAGCCAGGCTGTCGCCTGTCTGTTTTTCCGATTCAGACTTGGAGGCGAGAGCCACTGCCTCGGCCGGCGGGGCTTCAATCGGTTGCCACGGTCCGGCCGTGGCCGTCGCGGTATACCACCTGTCGCCTCCTTTCAGGAAGAGCGTGCCGCTTGAAACCTCCTGGACGAGGAAAAACGGGGTGTTGGCGACGCGGCGCAGATTCGTCCCTTCGACGTCGACAAATGCCGGATCTCCGTCGATCAGCACAAGGACGGCCGGGTGGTCTCTGACCAGTATCGTCGGCGGCGTGTCAGAAAGCGACTCTTCCATCCGGCTCGAGCCGGCCGTAACCGTGCGCAGGCGGGCGAGCGGGAACGAGATGGCAAGCGCCGGGATGGCCTGTTCGATCGCCGTCCCGATTGCGGCGGAATCCACCGCCGCCTCCGCCGGGAACCTGAGCGTGCGGACGTGGCCGCCGGTGACTGTCACTGTCTCGTTGCGGGGGTCCGTCCGGACAGTGCAATCGAGCCAGACCGCACCGAACACCGGTTCCCCGCCTCCTGAAGGAGTTACGGAGAGCGCCGCGCGGGCGTCCAGCACCGTATCGCGGTATGTATCGGTCTCCGGTTCAAACATCATGAGCGAGCCGGGCGCGCCGGGGATCTGGCGCGGCCAGCCGTTGCGGGGCGCGTCGGGGGTGGGAGTGACCAGCAGAAGTGCCAGCAATATCGCGTCATGCATCCTCGTTCTCCTTACTGTGATCCGTTGGCGTTCGTCCCGAATACCCGAAGGTACAGAAGACCGGCCCCCCCCGCAAGCGCGGACGAGCCCAGTATAGCCATAACGGCTCCGTTGACGTCCCCGTTCACGCTGAATGCGAGATGTGCCACAAAAATCGACATAGTGAACCCGATTCCCGCGATGATCCCGATCGACGGGCGCCCGGCGATCGAGTTCTCCCACCCGGCGCCGAGTGGTATGGCGGTGCTGGCCAGCGCAAAGAGGGGGAGGATGCCGCAGGCAACGGGAATGTGAAGCAGGTGTTGCAGCCTTGAAGCCGGCGAGAGCGCGTCGCCGCTCCCCTGCGGGATGGCAAATGCCATGAGCACGCCGGCGATCGTCGGGTGGATTCCCGAGCGCATCAGGCAGTACCAGATCGCTATCCCGGGAAGGATGTAGAAGGAGAGGCCCGGGTCTCTCTTGTGCCCGATGATGAGGAGTGCCGCAAAGAGTGTCAGCGCCCCGGCAATGTACGCGGCCGAGATGTTCCCGGTATAAAAGAGGGCAATCACGATGATGGCCCCCAGGTCGTCGATAATCGCCAGCGCAGCCAGGAAGACTTTCAGTGCGGGGGGGACACGCGCCCCCAGGAGCGAAAGGGCGCCGAGCGAGAACGCGATGTCGGTTGCCATCGGGATCCCGAACCCGGCCGCGGCAGGTGTTCCCGCATTAACGGCCAGGTAGAGGCAGGCGGGCGCGATCATTCCCCCCGTGGCCGCGACTGCGGGAAGGAGACCGCGCCGGAGATCCGACAGTTCGCCCGAAGAGAACTCCCGCCTGATTTCCAGCGTGACGAGCAGGAAGAAGACGGCCATCAGCCCCTGGTCGATCCAGCCCGCGACCGTGAGGTCCGCGCCCGGGAGCGATGCACGCCGACCCCAGAATTGAACATAGGCCGTCCCGGCGGGGGAATTCGCGATGGCGAGGGAGAGGAGCGTGCAGGCAAAGAGGAGGATTCCCCCCGCGCGCTCGCTCCTGAAAAACTCAGAGAAGAGTCGTGACAGCATCACCGGTCTCCACCTCCCCCCCCCGGAAGCACTACCTGACCAGGAGCATCCGCGTGGTGACGGCGGACTCGGTCCCGGGCGCATCGAGCGGGCGGACCGTCAGCCTGGCGAGGTAGACTCCTGTCGCCTTTCCTGCGGCGTCGAACCTGACCTCGTGTGATCCCTCTGCCGCGATGCCGTCGGCGAGGACGGCGACCTCCTGGCCCAGCATCGTGTAGACGACAAGCCTGACTCTCGAGCGGGCCGGCAGCGTGAACCTGACGACGGACGACGGGTTAAACGGGTTGGGGTAGCTCCCGAGCGAGATTCGGGACGGGACGGCCGCGACGGGAGCAGGGGGAAGGGCGCTCGGGAAGTAGGCGGCCTTGAGCGCCTGGATTCTCCCGTACGACTCCTCGATGCGGCTCGCGGGGATGACGCCGGCGTTGACGCGCGCCTCGATCGTGTCGACCATATGGCGGAGGAGCGACGTGCCGTCGTCGAAGATGTTGGAGACGTAGAGAAGGACGTCCACGCCCGCGTTGATCGCGAGCGTGGCGGCCTCATCCCGGCCGTACAGGTCCGTGATGGCCTTCATGTTATACAGGTCGTCGGTGATCACCACCCCCGGGTAACCGAGCGAATCCCTGAGGAGCCCCGTGACTGTCGCGCGCGAGAGCGAGGTGGGGTAGAGGCTGTCGATCCGCGCATTGTAGAGGTGCCCCACCATGATCATGTCCACCACCCCAGCGCCGATCAGCGCCCGGTAGGGAATCAGCTCGGAATCGGCCCACGTGTTCGTGATGTCGGGGAGCTGCAGGTGCGAATCGGTGGTCGCGCTCCCGTGTCCCGGGAAGTGCTTGAGCGTCGCCATCAGGCTGCGGGCGTGCAGGGCGTTGATGAACACCCGGCTGTGCGCGGCGACGGTCAGGGGGTTCGCCGAGTAGCTGCGACCGAGGGCGCCGATCGCCGGACTCTGCGGGTTCACGTCGACGTCGACGACGGGAGCGAAATCGGTGGTGAATCCTCCCGTGCTGAGCCATGAGGCGATCGTCGCAGCCTGGCGGGCCGTGGAGTCCGTGGATCCCCAGACCGTGCCGAGCTGGTATTCGCTCACCGTCGAGGCGTAGCCGTCGTTCTGGTTGAGGCGGGCGACGAGTCCCCCTTCCTCGTCCACGGCGATGAAAGGAGCCGTGGAGGCAGCGGTGTTCACCGCCGATGTGAGGTTGTGTACCTGTATCGGGGAGCTGCAGTTTGCTCCCATGAAGATGACGCCGCCGAGGTTCCGTTCAGCGAGGTCCACGCGTATCGTGTCGGAGAGCGTCACGCCCGTGAACCCAAGTATAAACATCTGTCCGATCTTCCGGCGGAGCGCGTCGTCCGCGTCGGAGCGGGAAAACGCGGCGAATGTGAGAATTAGGAGCAGCGGGAGTTTCCGGGTCTGAAACATAGGGGAGTGCATCCTTCCGGTTTTGGAACACGCAATATACTGCTTCCCCTCCACTGATGCTCGCGCGCTTGTATCTGCGGCAACGGAAGGCTATCTTTGCAGGCAACCGAACGCCTGGTGTGCCATCTCCGCGAGAGGACAGAATGCTCGCACTACTCCTGATCACCTTCTTTGCTTGCGTCATCCTCCTTGCGCTGGGACTCGCGCGCCTGGGAGCCATGACCTCACGCATCGCTTCACTCGAACGGCGCCTCGGCGAGGCGCTCGGGAAGATCGCTGACCTCGAGCGTTCTGCGCGCGAGGCTTCAGCCGCCGAAGGCGCCGCGCGTCCGGCACGCCGGGCGCGTGTACCCGTGCGGCGTACGGGTGAAACGCGGGCGGTCGCTGCCTCCGCCGCGGCTCCGGCTCCCCCGGCGCAGCCGCCGCTGCCATCCCTTCCTCCGATTCCGGCCCGGGTGAGTCGCCCCTCCCGTACGAAAGAGGAATGGGAAGCCCTCATCGGCGGGAAGCTCCTGAACCGGATCGGCGCGCTGGCGCTCATCCTCGGCGTGGCATTCTTCCTCCAGTACGCATTTGCCAACGACTGGTTCACTGAGCCCGTCCGCGTGATGATCGGCGTCGTGATCGGCGCCGGGCTCATCGCCGTGGCCGCGCGCGCCGCATCCCGGAATTTCCAGGTGTTTGCCCAGGGGCTCGTCGGCGCCGGGATCGCGATCCTCTATCTCTCCGCCTATGCGTCGTTCAATTACTACCACCTCGTCGCGCAGCCGGTGGCGTTTCTGTTCATGTCCGCCGTGACCGTCGTGACGTTCACGCAGGCGTTCAAGTACGATTCGCTCGCGGTGGCGCTCCTCGGGTGGCTCGGGGGGTTTCTCACCCCCTTTCTCCTGAGCACGGGTGAAGTCAACACGGTGGGGCTCTTTTCCTATGTCGCGATCCTCGACGCCGGGCTTCTCGCCGCCTCCTGGCGGAAGCCGGCGTGGATGCCGATCGAACCCCTCGCCATGGCGGGGACGTACCTCATCTTCGCCCTCTGGCTCGGGGAGAGCTACACGAGCGCCGGCCTCGTGCCGGGCGTGATTTTCCTTGTGCTCTTCTGGCTCATGTTCCACGCGGTGCACACCGCGCGGTTCGCCGCCCCCGCGGTATCCCGCAGGTCGTTCCGGCTCACGCTGGCCGCGCTCCACGGGGCGGTGTTTTACGTCCTCCTCTACATTCTGCTCGATCAGGATCACGCCGAATGGCGGGTGCCGGCGACGCTCGCGGCCTCGATCATGTATATCTCGTTTGCGCTGGCGGTCCGCCGCCGCTCCGGCCTGGACGGCGAGTTCCTGCAGCCCGCGCTGACCGGGGCGGTGCTCATGGTGGTGGCGACGCACCTGCAGTTCAGCGCCTTCGCGCTCGTTCAGTACTGGTCTGTTGAAGCGCTAGCGCTTGTCTGGGGAGGCGCGCAGTGGCGCCTTCGTTCGGTCTGGTGGAGCGGGCTGGTGCTCTTCGCTCTCTCGTTTGTCGCGCTCCTGGTTACACATGCGGCCCTCGTCGCTCCCCCCTCGGAGCCCTACGCTCTGATCGTGAACCGACGGGCGTTTTCGTTCGCACTCGTTGCGATGGGGCTCGCCCTCAGCGCCGTGGTGTCCGGCCGCACGGAGTGGCCGGAATCGGAGAAGGTGCGCAGGATGCTCCATGGGGCATGGGCATGGGTGGTCTTCCTGCTTCTCTCGGTCGAGGCGAACGACTGGTGGGCGCTGCAGATCAGGAACGCGGGGGTCGCTCAGGAGCAGCACCTGGCCTTCCTCCGGATGCTGGGCCTGTCGGTGATCTGGGGGGCATACGGGTGTGCGCTCCTGGGAGGGGGCATATGGCGGTCCCTTCGCCCGGCGAGAACGCAGGGGACGCTCATGCTGTTCCTTGCTGTGGCCCTGATGCTCATCCGCGGGCTCTCATACGAGCCCGTCAGCGACTTCGCGCCCCTCCTGAACCTGCGCGTCCTCGCCGTCCTCGTCCTCGTCGCGGAGTGCGCCGTCGCGCTGCGCATGGCCGGCGCGCGGCCCGGGGCCGTTCCCCTGGCGCGCACAACCGTCCCCGCCCTGCAGGTGACGATCGTGCTGCTCGTCCTGGTCCTCGTGACCGGGGAGATCTGGGACTACTATGCGCACGGGATTTACGCGCTGGCGCTGGCCGCCGGGGCCGTGAACATCGCCGGCGAGCTTTCCCGGCTGCAGAACCTGAGGCAGCTCTTCCTCTCGGCGGGATGGGTGTTCTACTCGATCATCCTAATGGCGCTGGGCATCCGCAACCGGTCCCGTCTCCTGCGGGTCGAAGCGATCGTCCTGTTCGGCGCGGCGATACTGAAGATCTTCATTTACGATCTGTCGTTCCTCCAGACGCTCTACAGGATCTTCTCTTTTGCGGGGCTTGGCGTCGTCCTCCTGGGTGTGTCATGGCTGTACCAGCGCTACCGGGGAGAGATTCTCGCCCTGGATGAAAAAAAACTCTCCCCCTGAGCGGGCGCTTCCTGGCGGGAGGTTAGTCCGCAATTTGTCCTTCGCCGCGAACGCCCTCCCGCAAGTGAAGTGATACGACCGCGCTTCGCTCGCGCCGTTCGTTCGCAGTTCGTCCGCCGCGCGGCGGTCGTGCCGGCGACCTACCGCGGCGTGCGCCGCTGCGCGCGCGATGTTTGCGTTTGTGCCCGCCTCTTCGTATGCTCCCTTCGCCTCGCGACGCGGCGTCCGCCGGATGCCGCGTCCCACCGCAGGTCTGCAGCGCAACGTCCGCTCACCCGGAGGGCCGGGTGCCCGCCGGCGACAACGTTCACAGTCACTCAGGAGCCATACCCATGCTTGTTATCGTGAAGGATACATACGACGCGATGAGCAAGGAAGCTGCCCGTCTCGTCGCTGACCGCCTCCGCAGGAAGCCAAACATGATCCTCGGTCTCGCCACGGGCAGCACCCCGCTCGGGCTGTACAAGGAGCTGATCCGCATGCACCGGGACGAGGGCCTCGATTTCTCGAAAGTCACGACGTTTAACCTGGATGAATACGTGGGGCTCCCGCCGTCGCACGATCAGAGCTACCACTACTTCATGAGGGAAAACCTCTTCAAGGACCTCAACCTGGACGTCCGCCACATCCACGTGCCCCAGGGGATGGCGAAGGACATCGACGCGTTCTGCGAGTGGTACGAGAAGCGCATCGAGGAATGCGGCGGCATCGACCTGCAGGTGCTGGGCATCGGCGGCAACGGCCATATCGCGTTCAACGAGCCGGGTTCGTCGCTCGGGTCACGCACCCGGATCAAGACGCTCACCGGCACCACGCGCATGGACAACGCCCGGTTTTTCAAGAACCAGGAGGAAGTTCCCCGCTACGCGATCACCATGGGCGTCGGGACGATCATGGATGCCAGGGAGCTCCTGCTCCTGGCGAACAAGACGGGCAAGGCGGATGCCGTCAAGGCGGCCGTCGAGGGACCCATCACGGCCATGTGCCCGGCCTCGATCATCCAGATGCACCGCAAGGCGTATGTCTTCCTCGACGGCCCCGCCGCCTCAAAGCTGACAGGCAACTACAACGACAGCTGGGAATCCAAAATCTTCGCATAAGGAGCCGGCAGCATGATCGGACAGATCTGTCTCTTTGAGGACCAGTACGTCCGCCGGCTCCTGCCGCTGGTCTACACCAGGCCGGCGTACGACCTCCGCTGCGGGATGCTCACGCTCGGCGAAAAGCTCCGGAGGAGGTACGGGGCCGCGTCGTACGCCCTGCACGCCCGGCCGTACCTGGCCGATGCGCTGAAGGAGCGGTATCCGGGCGTCCCGGTAAACTCCTCCGCTGAGGGGGGATGCCTCTACCTGAACGGGCGCCTGCTTGCGTCGCCGGACCTCGTGCGGAGCATCCCCCTGGAAGGACCGGATGCGCTCTACGTCGACGGGGACGTGCTCCTCGCCGCGCGGATCAGCAAGGCGCGCCCGTTCGCCGGCGGGATGCCCGAGGCACTCACCGCGTCTGCGTTTCCCGGGATTCCGACCTCGGGGGCGAAGGTCCTCCTGATCGGGTGGCCCTGGGACCTCGTCGGGAGCAACGGGAAGGAGATTGTCGCGGACATCGCGATGCTCGCGCCTCCCGCAGAGGGGAGAAACCGCGGGAAGGTGTACCCGGGGGCCCACCTCATCAATCCCGGCAACATCGTGATCGGCGAGGGGACGAGCATCAAGCCCGGCGTGGTGCTCGACGGCGAAAACGGGCCAATCTGGATCGGGAACAACGTGACCGTGTTTCCCAACGCGGTCATCGAGGGTCCCGCGTTCGTCGGCGACCGGACGCTCATCAAGATCGGCGCAAAGATCTATGAGAACACGAGCATCGGCGAGGTGTGCAAGGTCGGGGGCGAGGTGGAGGGGGCGATCATCCACGCCTTCTCCAACAAGCAGCACGACGGGTTCCTCGGTCACGCGTACCTGGGGATGTGGGTGAACCTCGGCGCCGACACGAACAACAGCGACCTGAAGAACAACTACGGCAGCGTGAAGATGGTGATCGACGGCGCCACGGTCGATACCGGTTCCATGTTCATGGGCCTGTTGATGGGGGACCACTCCAAAAGCTCGATCAACTCGATGTTCAACACGGGCACCGTCGTGGGCGTCTCGAGCAACGTGTTCGGGAGTGGCTTTCCTCCGAAGTACGTGCCGTCGTTCGCCTGGGGGGGTGCAGAAGGGATGAAGACGTACGACCCGGAAAAGGCGCTCGATGTCGCCCGGCGTGTGATGGGGAGGCGGAAAATGCTCCTCTCAGCCGCCGAGGAAAAGCTTCTGCGGACCGTCTTTGAGATGACGAAAAAGGAGCGCGCCGGGTAGCAGAGACATCCACCGCCGGCGGCAAAGCGGCATCCACCTGTCATTGCGAGCGTTTTTTGCGAAGCAATCGGCGTTCTTTGCCGTTGCGAGCGCAGCGAAGCAACCATTCGAGATTGCTTCGGTCGCGTCGCCTTCGGCGACGCGACCTCGCAATGACAATAGCGTCCAGTTTCCGGTAGCATCCCCCCCCGGTTTTCCACATATTTCCCCCTGCAGGGCAACTTCCACGCAGGAGGACCCGTACAAATGACTATGACCCCCCGTGCAGAGAATTCCGTGGCCGCCGGTGTCCAGTCCCGCCGGATGAAGGACGATGCCGTGCGGGCGCGACTGCAGGAGCGCCGCGCCCGCCTGGATGAGGCGATGGAAAAGGCGAGCGATCCGGCCCGCCTTGAAGCCGTGCTGAAGGAGATCGACTCGGCGATCGAGAAGATCAACTGCGGGACGTACGGCGTCTGCGAGATCTGCAAGGACGCCATCGAGCCGGAGTATCTGGGAACCAATCCCCTGGTGCGCATCTGCCTCTCCCACCTGACCGAGGAGCAGCAGCGCTCGATGGAGCGCGACCTCGAGCTTGCCTCGACGATCCAGAAGCAGCTCCTGCCCGAGAGGCAGCTCCGGCATAACGGCTGGGAGGTGACGCACCACTACGCCCCGGCGGGGATGGTGAGCGGAGACTACTGCGATGTCATCAGCGGCGGGCCCGCCCATGAGTCGTTCTTCCTTGTCGGCGATGCCTCGGGCAAGGGGATTGCCGCCTCTCTGCTGATGTCGCAGATGCACGCGATTTTCCGGACGCTGATCGGGACGCTCCCCGGCCTGCCGGACCTTTTCTGCAGGGCGAACAGGCTTCTCACGGCCACGACGGGATCCACGCAATTTGCCACGCTCGTGTGCGCTGCGGTGAACGGCACGGGGCGCGTGCGGCTCATCAATGCCGGCCACTGTCCTCCACTGATCGTGAAAGGGGGGACCGTGGAGGAGGGGGAGAGCACGGGACTCCCGCTCGGCCTCTTCTACACCGCCGACTATGACTGCCGGTACGTCGACCTCGCAGCAGGGGACTTTCTCCTGTTTTACACGGACGGCCTCACTGAATCACGGAACGCCGCCGGCGAGCAGTACGGCACCGAGCGGCTCGTCCCGCTTGTCAGGAAATCGGCCCGCATGGCCTCCGGCGCGCTTATCGAGGCAATCCTCTCGGACCTCTCCTCGTTCCGCGGTCCTTCCCGCGCCGAGGACGACCTGACGATCATGGTCATCAGGAAACTGTAGGCGGGTGCATTTTTCACTTGACAATCTCGTTTGCACGATATAAATTAAGATAAAAGAGTCCGATATTTCCCATGAGCCTCATATTCAGCCGGCAATGCGAATACGCCCTCCAGGCGGTGGTCTACCTGGCGCTCAGGGGGGAGGGAGAAAGGACTTCGATCCGGGATCTGACGAAGAAACTCGACATCCCGTACCATTTCCTGGCCAAGATACTTCAGGATCTTTCCAGGAAGGGACTCCTGAGCTCCGTGAAGGGTCCGGGAGGCGGCTTCTCGCTCGGCATGCCGGCTCGTGACATCACGCTCTTCCATGTGGTCGAGGCGATCGACGGGGTCGACCTGACGCAGAAATGCGTGATGGGCTTCGCGGAATGCTCCGGCAAACATCCCTGCTCCGTTCACTCGAAATGGGCCACGCTCAGGGACGGCATTTACGCGATGCTCGTCGGCAAGAACATCGCCCAGCTCGCCGCTGAAATGAAACAACCGGGCTACGCCCTGTAGGATCTCCCCTTCGGCGGGAGACGTGCACATCAATTTAGGACATATTACTCTGATATTAATTAACGGGTGATACAGTGAAGAGGAGAATTCCCATGAACGTGACTGCTGAGCTGACACGCGAACATGACGCGATACTGGTGGCACTCAATATCCTCGAAAGGATCTGCGAACGAATTGACGCAGGCGACACATTCCCTGCGGACGACGTTGCCCGCGTACTGGATTTCTTCAGGACGTTCGCCGACGGCTGTCACCATGCAAAGGAGGAGCAGCATCTCTTCCCGGCGTTGACGGCAGCCGGACTGCCGGCCGAAGGGGGGCCGGTGGGCGTGATGCTTGCCGAACATGATCTCGGAAGGAAGTTCATCCGGGAGATGGTCTCGGCTCTCGGCGGGCCGGACATGCCCCCTTCCCCTGAGCAGTTTGCCCGGAGCGCGCGCGCCTACGCCAATCTGCTGCGCGCGCATATTATGAAGGAGAACATGGTTCTCTTCCCGATGGCGGAGAACGTCATTCTCGCGGAAACGAAGAGCCGCCTGGTGGAGGCCTTCGCCCGGCTTGAAGAAGAGAAGGCGGGGGCGGCTGTGCATGAGCAGTATCACGCGATGCTGCATGAGCTCAGCCGGGTGTACGCATCGGAGGTTCACCATGAGGACTGAAGCGCTCCCGCGACCGGCAAAAATCCTCCCCGGCCTCAGGCGGCTGAGGAATACGTACAGGGCCGGGTCGAACCCGGTGAGCCGCCTTCTCCTCCGGCTCGGCGAGGACTCGCAGTTCCAGAGATCGACGCTCCAGGCCGCGTTTGCGCTCCTGTGCGTCTGGATCGGTGTGGAGTTCTACTTCTTCTACCGGTGGGGAGCATCGGGAGAGACCGCGGGGTTCACCCCCCGCCCGCCGGGTGTCGAGGGGTTCCTGCCGATCAGCGCGCTGATCAGCCTGAAATACTTCTTCCTCACGGGCGTCGTGAACAACATTCACCCTTCGGGTCTCTTCATTCTCGCCGCCATATTCGGTGTGAGCCTCGTCCTGAAGAAGGCATTCTGCAGCTGGCTCTGCCCCGTCGGTACGCTGAGCGAATCACTCTGGATGCTCGGCAGGCATCTGTTCGGCCGCAACATCACGCTTCCCCGCTGGCTCGACTACCCCCTCCGGTCGCTCAAGTACATCCTCATGGCCTTTTTTGTCTGGGCAGTGGCCTCGATGGAGGCCGGAGACCTGGCGAATTTCATTTACAGCCCGTATAACAGGGTCGCCGACATCAAGATGTATCTCTTCTTTGCGGAGATCGGTTCATTCGCGCTCTGGACGCTGGTGGTGCTCGTGGTCCTCTCCGTCCTGGTCAGGAATTTCTGGTGCCGCTATCTCTGCCCCTACGGGGCATTGCTCGGTATCGCGGGGCTTCTCAGCCCGCTGAAAATCACGCGCAACGCCTCCTCGTGCGTCGATTGCGGCCTCTGTGCCAAAGCCTGCCCCGCGGGGATCGATGTCCATCGCCTCACGCGCGTCAGGAGCGACGAGTGCATGAGCTGCATGGCGTGCGTCGAGGCATGCCCTGTGAAAGCGACGCTCGAGGTGAAAGCGACCCGGAGGTCGCGGGCGGTACCCGCCTGGGCGTTCGGCGCCCTCGTCGCGGGGGTCTTTGTCGCGGTGACCGGCCTCGGCATCATGACGGGTCACTGGCAGAACGGGATTTCTCCCGCGGAGTACCAGCGACGGATTCATCAGATCGACGCACCGATATACAACCACTTCAGGGGCCATGTGCCGGCATATGGACCAAATGACTGAGACGATGGCGGAAGCCGGCGGGATCGCCGCCTTCTACGACCGGCTCGCCCCCGAGTACGACGCGATGACGCTCCCGGCGAAGCGGTTCGTGAAGGAAAAGCCCTTCTTCCGGCTCCTCGTGGAGAAGTACGGCATCGCCACGGCCGTCGACGCAGGCTGCGGCACGGGCTTTCATGCGCTCCTCCTTGCCCAGCTCGGCGTGCGCGTGACCGCGGTCGACGTCGCTGAAGAGATGCTCGTCCGCACTGCGCGAAGTGCGGATGAGGCGGGCCTCCCCGTGACGTGCGTCCGCTCAGACCTGGCAGACGTTCGAAGCTCACTTCCGGGCCCGTTCGATGCCGTCTTCTGCATGGGGAATACGTTGCCGCACCTGACGGATCCCGGAGAGCTGCGCCGGGCGATTGCCGGATTTGCTGCATTGATTCGCCCTGGCGGCATCTTCTTTGCCGGGTTGCTGAACTACGAGCGTGTGCTTGCCAGGAGGGAGCGCGTGCAGAGCGTGAGGGAGACCGGCGGCGTAACGTTCATCCGGTTCTATGATTTTCCCGGCACGGACACGGGGCTCCGGTTCAACATCCTCCGGCTCGACAGGCGGGGGGAACACCTGCAAACGGACCTGATGACGGTTCCCCTCGCGCCTCTGGACCAGGAAGCGCTCCTGGGACCGCTTGCCGGCGAGGGATTTGAAGATATCAGGACGTTCGGCAGCGTCGCCATGGAGCCGTTCGACGCCGCGGAATCGGGCGACCTGGTCATACTCGCGCGGCGCGCCTGAGTGCCTTGATTTTGTCCCCCGCCGGAGCGTAATTTGTCATAGCGAGCGCTCTTTGCGACGCTATCTGAGGCTGGATTGCTTCGGCCACGCCTTCGACGCGGCCTCGCAATGACATTTGGTTCAGAATGCTGCAGGGGAGGGATGTCTGAGATGACGAGGGACCGCCTTGCGGGGGCCGTTCTCCTGTTCCTGTGTGCCGCTCACTCCACGACCGCCCTGGCGGGTCCGCCATTCAAGACAGACGATCCCGAGCCTGTCGACCTGCGCCACTGGGAATTCTATCTCGCCTCCGTCGGCGAGTACGCTCCGTCGGCTTCAAGCGCCACGCTCCCGCACATCGAGGTGAACTACGGAGCGTTCCCGGACGTCCAGCTCCACATCGTCGCCCCGATGGGATTCGCCCGTTCGGCCGGCGCTACGAATTACGGGTATTCGGATACTGAGTTGGGCGTGAAGTACCGGTTCATCGAAGAATCCGACGGCAGCCCCCAGATCGGCGTGTTCCCCCTCCTGGAAGTACCGACCGGGGACAGGCAGAAGCAGCTCGGCGAGGGAAGCCTTCAGGCGTACCTCCCCGTCTGGGTGCAGAAGAGCTGGGGGAAGTTCACCACGTACGCCGGTGCGGGATACTGGATCAGTCCCGGCAGCGGGAACAGGAATTCACTGTTCAGCGGATGGGAAGCCCAGTACGATATCTCGGAAACGCTCACGCTTGGCGGTGAGCTCTATTACCAGAGCCCGGTGACAGAGGGTGGCTCGTCGACGTCGGGTTTCAATCTGGGCGGATTTATCAATATCGACGAACACAATCACATTCTGTATTCAATCGGGCACAGTTTCAGCAGCGGGAGCATCACGACTGCGTATCTCGGCTTTCAGTACACAGTGTAGAATCTGCAAGCGCCTCCGAATCTCATCCGTGGTTTGTTGCGGAAACTTCCGGCACTTCAACTGATTATGAGATTTTATTCGTGACCCCCGGCAACTTTCGCTGGAGCCGTGTGGCATCCGGTTTGCCCCCGGGGTGCTCCAAGAAAGGAGCGCACGTGTCGACACACTCATTCAGGACATGGGGTACACTCTCAGCGCTGGCTCTCGCCTGCATGGCGGCACCGGGACAGCCCTCCGCGACGCAACGCCTGGTGATTGAAGTGAAGCCCGTCGCCCGGCTCGCCGTGAGTGCTGATCCTCTCCCTCTGATCGTTACGGGGAGCGACGGCGCTGCCACAGACGCGAGCGGAAAGTACGATATCGTGACGAATATCCGGACAATGAGGATCACCGCTTCGATCGACCGGCCGATGCCGGAGGGGACTTCGCTGGCAATCCGCCTGGAAAGCTCGAAAGGGTTGAGCAGGGGAAGCGTGGACATCTCGCAGGCTACGGCATCCGCCGACGTCGTCACCGCTATTGCCCCGGGAGCGGAGCAGGGAGAGAGGATCACATACACATTCTCCGCGGCCGGGGTCACCTCCGGCGTGGATTCCCAATCGCGCGTCGTCACACTGACGCTGACAGAATGAAACGAATCGCTCACATACTGGCGCTGGCCGCCGGGGCGGCAGTGCTTCTTTCATGCATACCCGGGAGGCTCTTCGCGCAGAGCACATCGAGAGCCTCTCAGACGGTCACATTTGCGGTCATTCCCGTCCACACACCGGCCACGGCGCTTCCGGCCTCAGGCCGGTCGGACAAGGTCACGGTGGGTGCCGTCGGCTCCAGTGCGACGGCAGTCGCGGCAACGCGCCCGGCGGCCGTCCCTCCCCACGGGCCGAATGTCTCAGGCAGGACCAGACCACGACAGAAGGGAAACGTCATCGTCACGGTCACCGAATGATGCCGCCGTCAGGCGAGGGCTTGCCGCCGCGCGGGTGGATACTCTATGACGGCACATGCGGGTTCTGCCTGGCTCTCGCGCGCCGGCTCTGTGCGGGCCTCCGCAGGAGAGGAATCGCAACGGCTCCCCTGCAGGCTCCGTGGGTTGCAGAGCTCATGGATGACCCGGCGGATGACATCGCCGCCGATATCCGGTTGCTCCTTGCCGACGGGACTCTCTTCACCGGGGCGGATGTCTACCGGTTCGCGCTCGCCCAGACCGTCCTGACGTATCCCCTCTATCTCCTCTCCCGCATGTTCCCGGTGAGCGATCTCTTTGATCTCTGCTACCGGTTCGTCGCGCGTAACAGGCACCGCCTGTCGCGCCTCTGTGCCCTGACGGCGCCCGGTGAAGGCCGGCGCCCGAACGGCTCACGCTGAAAACGCGAAGGCCCGTTCTCCCCTCTCAAGCTCAAGGAGCGCTCTCTTCCGCCACAGGCCTCCGCCGTAGCCCCCCAGGTCTCCGTTCTTATTCACCACCCTGTGGCAGGGGATGACGATGGCGATGCGGTTCAGCCCGTTGGTGTGGCCGACGGCCCTCTGCGCGCCCGGCGCGTGCACCTTTTCGGCGAGCCCTTCGTAGGAAATCGTCGACCCGTACGGGATGTTGAGCAGCCCCTTCCAGACCTCCCGCTGGAACGGCGAGCCTGGAAACGCAATGGGGACCGAGAATTTCTTCAGCTCACCGGCAAAATAGAGTCTCAGCTCGCGGCGTATCTCCTTCAGTATCCCGTTTTCGCCCGGGACGATCGGCCGGTCGAAGTGTTTCCGGAGCGCCTTCACCTGCGCTTCGAGCATCCTGCGGTCGGTGAATTCGAGAAGCACCAGGTGCTCTTCCGTCGCCCCTGCCACGAGGGGACCCAGCGGGCTCTCGATCCAGGCTGCCATAATGCACTCTGACTGGCCGGCCTTCCCCGGCGATGTCCCGAACGTCCGTGAAAACGCCTCGCGAAACCCGCTGTGCGATTCGTACCCGTGACCGAGCGTCACGTCGTCGAGATCCCCTCCGTTGCGGATCTCCTGGAACGCATTTCCGAGCCGCCGTCCGCGGCAATATGCCTGGAATGTCATGCCGTAGTTCCTGTTGAAAAATCTCCTGGCTTTGGCCGGGTCGATATGCAGCTTCCTGAGCTCGCTATCCGTCAGCCGCCGCGACGGGTTCCGCTCGACCTCCTCCAGCAGGCGCCCGGCCCAGCCCGGGGGTTCACCCGGGACGGAAAGGGGGCGGCAGCGTTTGCAGGGGCGATAGCCTGCAAAGACGGCATCCCGCGGGGTGGCAAAATACTCGACATTCCGGGGAAAGGGCTTTCGTGCGCCGCATGAGGGACGGCAGAACACGCCGGTGGTTTTCACGCCGAGGAAGAAAACGCCGTCATACGAGGCGTCGCTCGTCCGGTAGGCTCGTTCCATCTCTGCCGCACTCGGGAGGGCTGCCATAAAAGCTCCTTTCGTGAAACCTCTACCCCTGTTTTCCAGTAACAATAGGTGTTCGCCCCTTCGAAATCCACCGGAAAATGGACGCCGATGTGCCGCCCTGCGGACCGGCGCCGGCAACCTTTCCCGCACACCTCAGGTCTAACGCTATGTCTCGGGACAACAGACAACAGGCCTACGCGATGATGGATGACGTGGAGTTGGTCACCAGGGCGCAGCAGGGGGATATGGCTGCTTTCGAACAACTGGTGTTCCGGCACGACGGGAAGGTGCTGGCCATCGCCGCCCGGTACGTGACGAGTGCGGAGGATGCGAAGGACATTTACCAGGAGGTCTTCCTCCGCGTCTACCGTAACCTGAAGAAGTTCCGGTTCAAGAGCGAGTTCTCCACCTGGCTGCACAGGATCACGGTGAACGTCTGCCTGACGCACCGGGCACGGGGACGTCGGACGCTGCAGACGCTGCTGGCCGACAACCGCGGCGAGGACGACGGGGAGGCGCACGGGGAGATCCCCGATCCCGCTCACGGCCCCGACGCGATCGCAGCGGGGGCCGACATCGCCGCGCAGATCGAGCGGGCGCTGGACGTCCTCTCGCCGAAACAGCGGATGGTCTTCACGCTCAGGCACTTTGAGGGATACGCGCTGGGAGAGATTGCGCAGATGATGAATTGCATGGAAGGGACGGTCAAGAGATACCTCTTTACCGCCACGCGCAGGATGCGTGAACAATTGAAGGACGCGCTATGACACACGACGACTACAGGTCTCTCGTGTTCCTTGCAGCTTCGGGAACCGTCGACGACGACGAGCGTGCCGTTCTGGACCGCCACATGGCCGGCTGCACGGAGTGCGCGGGGGAGTTCGCCGCCCTGGTGCGCCTGCACGACGCGCTCGGTGCCGCACACCGCGCGGTCGAGCCCGACGACCGTCTCCTGGCGGAGGCACGCCAGGAGCTGCGCGTCGCGCTCAGGGCCGAGCGCGCCCGGGTCCGCCCGTGGGCGTCGCTCATTGAATCGGTGCGGGGAGGGCCCGCATGGCGCCTCGCGCTCGGCGGGGCGTTTGCCCTGGCGTGCGGGATACTCGCCGGCAGGACGCTCTTCGCCCCGGCAACGGACCGCGACGGTGCGGGGGGGGCGCCCGCCATCGCCATCCGTGCCTCGGAGCCGCGCGAAGAGGAAACCCGGATCACGAATGTCCATTTCGTCGATCACGCCGCGGCACGGGGAGAGGTGGAATTCACGTTCGATGCGGTCACCCCGGTCCGCATGCGGGGGAGCATCGACGATCCAAAGATCCAGAAGGTGCTGACCCACGCGATGCTGAACGAGGAAAACCCGGGCGTCCGCCTGCAGGCGGTGAGCGCGCTGACGCGGGGAGGCGCGGAAGCAGGGGAGAACGACGTGCGAAGCGCGCTCGTCAAGGCGCTGGAATCCGATCCGAACGTCGGCGTCCGGAAGGAGGCGCTCAATGCGCTCCGGAGGCTCCCGTTTGACGCCGAGATCAAGAAGGCGTTGCTCCATACGCTCGTCGCGGACGGTAACCCGGGGCTCCGGGTGGCGGCAATTAACGCCCTGGCGGCCGCCCCTGCGGGCTCCGCCGGCCTGGACAGCGACATCCTGGAAGTCCTGAAGCAGAAAGCAGAGACAGACGACAACAACTATATCCGCGTGAAGGCGCGCGCGGTCATACAGGAGGCACGGGGGCAATGAAACGGCAGACGGCGGTGCTCCTCTGGTGTGCGCTCGCGGCGGCAACATGCACGCCTGCGACGGCAGGGGAGCTTACAAAAACGTTCCACGTGGAGAAGGGGGGCACGCTCGACGTGTCGCTGCAGGAGGGGAACATCAAGGTCACTCCATGGGAGAAAGACGAAGTCACCATCCTCGTCCGCGACGTGGACGCGGACGAGGATCCCGGGATCACCATGACACAGGCGGGCAACCGCGTGACCGTCGAACAGTCCGGGGGCGAATCGGACGATTTCACGCTCGAAGTGAGCGTGCCATCCCGGTTCGACCTGCGGCTCCACTCGGCGAGCGGCGATTTTGACATCAACGGGCCCCTCACGGGGAAGATCAAGGGATCGACGGGAGGGGGCAATATCCGTCTCGGAAATCTGGGAGGGACGATCACGCTCACCACCTCGGGGGGGGATATCACGAGCGGCGACATCGGCGGCGACCTCGACCTCAACACCGCGGGGGGTGATATTCGCATGGGGAAGGTCGCTGGCAACGCCACCGTGTCCACATCGGGGGGGGACATCACCGTGGAGGATGTCGGCAAGAAGATTAACGCGTCCACGTCCGGGGGAAACATCTCCATCGGGAACGTCGGGGGCGAGGCATTCGCGTCGACATCGGGTGGGGACGTCACTGCGGGGAATGTCTCCGGCAGCGCGACGCTCTCGACCTCGGGCGGGAACGTGTCGCTCGGCGGAGCCAGCGGCACCGCGCGGGTCACAAGCTCCGGCGGGGATCTATCGCTCGAAAACATCACGGGCTCCGTGGAAGGCCACACTGCCGGCGGGAATATCACGGCCACGCTCATGCCCGGGAAGAACGGGCGGAGCCGCCTCGCTACCGCGGGGGGGGATATCAGGCTCCTGGTGCCCGGGAGCGCCCGCGCGACGATCAACGCGCGGATCTCTATCAGGGGATGGTGGCGGAGGGAGATCAATACCTGCGACATCCGCTCGGATTTTCCGATGGAAAATTACCAGAAGGACGAGCAGAGCCATGAGATCCGCGCCCGCATAGTGCTGAACGGCGGCGGGGAAGAAATCACGCTCGAGGCGGTTTCGGGGAGCATCGAGGTCCGAAAAGCGGGGCGGTGACGTGGTTGCCCACCTCCTCCTGGCGGCGGGACTCTTCGGCGCCGGCGCGCCGGAGCCTCCCCGGCCCGGCGTGGAGGCGGTGAGGCTCAGCGGCCCCGTCGTTGTCGACGGGATTCCCGACGAACCGGCATGGAGCATGGTGCCGGCCTACACGGCATTCGTCCAGCGGGACCCGATCGAGGGTGGAGCACCGGGTATGCGCACCGAGGTGCGCGTCGCGTACGACGATGCGGCCCTCTACATCGCCGCACGGATGTACGACCCGGCCCCCGATTCCATCGTCGCCCGGCTGGGGAGGAGGGACGTCCTCCAGAATGCCGACCTTTTCCAGCTCTACCTCGATCCTTACCGCGACGGCCGGTCGGGCTTTTACTTCGGGCTGGATCCGGCCGGAACGTACTACGACGGCATCCTGTACAACGACGACTGGTCGGACGATTCGTGGGACGGCGTCTGGGAGGGGAAGGTGCACAGGGACGCCGGGGGGTGGACCGTCGAGATGCGCATCCCGTTTTCACAGCTTCGCTTCCGCGAGGAGGAGGGCCAGGACTGGGGGATCGATTTCCGCAGGGATATCGCCCGTCGCAGCGAATCCGACTGGGCGGTTTTCACGCCGAAAAATGCAAGCGGGTTTGTTTCCCGCTTCATCCCCCTCGGCGGCATCCGCGACATCCATCCCCCCCGGGATGTCGAGGTTCTTCCGTACGTCACCACGCGGGCCGAATATCTCCAGCACGCCGGGGGGGATCCTTTCCACACCGGTTCGCGCTACGTGCCGCGGATGGGAGGTGACCTGAAGATCGGCCTCGGCACAAACCTCACGCTGGATGCCACCGTCAACCCGGATTTCGGGCAGGTGGAAGTCGATCCCGCGGTGGTGAACCTGAGCGACGTCGAAACCTATTTCAACGAGAAACGCCCGTTCTTCATCGAGGGGGCGTCGACGTTCCGTTTCGGCAGGGGGGGCGTGGTCAACTACTGGGGATTTAACTGGAGCGACCCCGAGTTCTTCTATACGCGCCGCATCGGCCGGGCGCCGCAGGGGAGCATTCCCACCGTCGATTTTTCCGACGTCCCCTCAGGCACGGATATCCTCGGCGCCGCCAAGCTCTCGGGCAAGCTGGGGGACAGCTGGAACGTGGGGGCGCTCCAGGCCCTGACCGGGCGCACGTACGCTGATTTGCAGAGCGCCGGCGTCCGCTCATCCCTCGAGGTGGAGCCCTCCACGTACTACGGCATCGCGAGGGTGCAGAAGGATTTCGACGGGGGAAGGGAAGGGCTCGGCGTGATTTCCACGACCACGTCGCGGTTCTTCCGGGATCCCGCGCTCCGCGACCAGCTCAACGCATTCTCCACGGTGGACGGCATCGACGGCTGGACGTTTCTCGACGGCGACAAATCCTGGGTCATGAGCGGGTGGGGCGCGGCATCGCTGGTGCGGGGGGACAGGGTGGCGATGGCGGCGCTGCAATCGAATTCAGAGCACTATCTGCAGCGGCCCGACGCGGTCGACTTCCGGATCGACAGCTCGGCGACCTCGATGGCCGGTTACGCGGGAAGGGTCGTGCTGGCGAAGCAGCGGGGGGATTTCTTTTTCAACTCGGCGTTCGGCGTGATCAATCCGCGGTTTGACAACAGCGACCTCGGATATCTCTGGCGGGCGGACGCGATCAACATGCACGCGGGGGGAGGCTACCAGTGGGTGACGCCGACCGACTGGTATCACCGGCTGGAAGCGGGGATGGCCTTCTTCCAGTCGTATGACTATGACGGCGACCTCACCTGGCGCGGGGGATACTGGTACGGGACCATCCAGCTTCCCGACTACAGCCAGATCCGCCTTGACTACGCGTACAACCCGGCGACGGTCAACCCCCGGCGGACGCGCGGCGGCCCCGTCACGATGAACTGGCGGGGGTACCAGGTCGACTGGGAGTACACGACGGACGTGCGGAAAGACGTCGACCTCGACGTCTCCTCGTTCATGTACAACGACCGGGAGACGAGCTGGAACCTCTATGCGATGCTCGACATCAAGCCGTCCAGGAACATCGCGATCAGCTTCGGTCCCGGGATCGAGCGGAACGTGGACTACGTCCAGTGGGTCGGTTCGTTCCCCGACCCGTCTGCGACCGCGACGTACGGCGCGCGGTACGTCTTCGCGCTCCTCAACCAGACGACTGTCTCCGGGACAATCCGCCTGAATTGGACGTTCACCCCCGAGCTCAGCCTGCAGCTCTACGTCCAGCCGCTGATTTCGGAGGCGGACTACAGGGATTTCCGCGAGCTTGCTCTCCCCCGCTCGTACAGCTACATCGATTACGGGACGTCGGGCTCGACGATAGCGCTCGCCGGTGGAACCTACACCGTGGTCCCTCCGGGGCCAGGCGCCGTCCCCTTTTCGTTTGCGGACCCCAGCTTCAACCTGAAGTCCTTCAGGGGGAATGCCGTGCTCCGGTGGGAGTACCTCCCCGGGTCGACGATCTATGTCGTCTGGACGCAGACGCGCGCGCGGTCCGACGTCACGGGCGACTTTGCGTTCAACCGATCGCTGGGGGAGATGATGGGCGTCCGTCCCGACAATATCTTCATGGTCAAGATGACGTACTGGTGGAACAGATAGTTCGCCTGCTCATCCCCTGAACGCGCCCGGGTCGATCTGGTACTCGCTCATTTTCCGGTAGACCGTCTTCCTGTCCAGGTCCATCAGCTTTGCGATCTGGTTGACGTTCCCCCTGCAGAGCCTGAGCATCTGGAGGAGGTACGACTCTTCGGCGTGCCGCGTGATGGCGCCGAGGTATTCGCGGAACGACGTGTTCTGGCCGAGTGCGCCGTCCTCCGGCGGGGGCGTGCGGCTGGCGCCCTGCGCCCCTTCGGGCAACTCGACAGAGAGGAGCGTGTCACCCGCAGCCTTGATGATCGCCCGCTTGACCAGGTTTTCAAGCTCACGCACGTTGCCCCTCCAGGTGTAGCTCATCATCGCGGGGAGGACTGCGGGAGCAACCCTGGTGACGCGGTTGCCGGCGAGGCCCGCGTGCTTTTTCAGGAAATGGTCCACCAGGTCGGGAAGGTCGTCCATCCGCTCCCGCAGCGGGGGGATCCGGATCGGGAAGACGTTGAGCCTGTAGAAGAGATCCTCGCGGAATTCTCCCGCGGCGATCATCGCCGCGAGGTCCCTGTTCGTCGCGGCCACCACGCGGCTGTCCACCCTGATCGTCTCCTTCCCTCCCACCCGCTGGATTTCCCCTTCCTGCAGGACGCGCAGGAGCTTCGTCTGGATGTGCGGGGGGACGTCGCCGATCTCGTCGAGGAATATCGTCCCTCCGTGCGCTTCCTCGAATTTCCCCGTGTGCTGCCGGTGCGCCCCCGTGAACGACCCCTTCTCGTGGCCGAACAGCTCGCTCTCCAGGAGCGTTTCCGCCAGCGCGGTGCAATTGATGACGACAAACGGCCTCTCCGCCCGCGAGCTGTTGAAGTGGATCGCCTTGGCGACCAGCTCCTTCCCCGTTCCCGTCTCGCCGAGGATCAGCGCCGGCACGTCCGTCCGGGCGACCTGCTCCACCAGCGTGTAGACCTCCTTCATCCTCCCGTTGCGCCCGACGATGTTGCCCAGCCCGTAGACGCCGTGCACCTCCCTGCGCAGCTGCACCAGCTCCTGCTCCCTCTGCCGGTCCTCCAGCGCGCGGCGGATCTTGATCAGCAGCTCGTCGTTCTCGCACGGCTTCGTGACGTAGTCCCGCGCGCCGAGCCTCATGGCCTCCACCGCGGTGGCGATGGAGGCAAAGCCTGTCACCATGATCACGGGGATTCCCGGGTAGGCGCTCCGGACGTGCTGCAGCAGCTCGATGCCGTTGACGCCCGGCATCACCAGGTCCGAGAGGATGAGGTCCGCGTGCTGCTCGGCGAGCTTCGCCATCGCCTCCTCGCCGTTCGTCGCGATCGCGGTGGCGTACCCGTGGTCCTCGAGCAGCGCGTGCGTTCCGACCCGGAACGCCAGGTCGTCGTCGACGATCATGATCCGTGCGGGCGCCTGTTGTGCCATTGGTCAGTCTCCTGCGGGGAGGATGACGGTGAAGGCCGAGCCCTCGCCGACGGTGCTGCGGACCTCGATCGTCCCCCGGTGCTGGCTGACGATCCCGTAGCACACGGAGAGGCCGAGCCCGACACCGCTCACCTTCCCCTTGGTCGTGAAGAACGCGTCGAAGATCCTGTTGATGTGGTCTCTGGGGATCCCGACGCCGGTGTCCTGCACCGTGATCCGCACCGCGCCCGCGTCGTGCGCGGCCGCGAGCCTCAGCACGCCGCCGCCCGGCATCGCGTCGAGCGCGTTCGAGATGAGGTTGAGCATGACCTGCTTCAGCCTGTCCACCGAGCCGTGCACGGCGGGGAGCGCGGGATCGATGGCGGTGCGGAGCTCGATGCGGCCGTCCTGCGTCTCCGCCCGGGCGAGCGTGACCACTTCCGCGAGCATGGCGTTCATGTTCGTCGGGCGCATCTCCTCCTCGACGAGCGAGCTCCGGTAGAGCGTCAGCATCTGCGCGGAGAGACGCGAGAGCCGGTTCACTTCCTCGTACGCCACGTCGATCAGGTCGCGCCCCTTGGTCCCCTCCGGCAGGCGGCCGAGCGCCGTTTTGAGGCAGCTCTGGATATTGTGGATTGGGTTGTTCACCTCGTGGGCGAGCTGGGCCGTCATCTTCCCCGTGGCGGCCAGGCGCTCGCTCCTGACGAGGTCCTCCTGCGCGGAGCGGAGCTGCCGGAGTGTCTCGTCGAGGTCCCTGTTCCGCTCCATGAGGTCACCGTTGACGCGCCCCAGCTCGCTGATTTTCTCCTTGAGCGAGGAGCTCATGGACATGAACCGCGTTGCGAGCAGTCCCAGCTCGTCCCCTCCCTGCACCATGATGGCGTAATCGTAGTTGCCCCTCGCGATCTCCGTCGTGCCGCGCACCAGCTCCGAGATCGGCCGCGCCATGCCGCGGGAGATCACCAGCCCGATGATCGACGTGAGTCCGAGGAAGATGAGCGAGACGACGGCGAACGTGCCGAGGATCGAGGCCATGGCCTGCCGGACCTCGCGGGAGAGCGGCTTGACGATCAGGTAGGCGGCGGCACTCCCGTCACCCCCCCTCCCGGGGCGGAGCATGGTTCCCAGGTACGTCTCCGACCCCGTGGAGATCTTCACCGGCGCGGCGTCCGGGTCGGCCGGCAGGGCGCGGTCCGGGACGGGTCCCATGGCCGCCAGGAGCGCCGATGCCTCCCCGGTCCCGAGCGTGCTCAGCACCGGCGTCGCGCCGCTGGCGAGCACCACGTCGCTGTTGGTGAGGTGCTTGAGCGCGGCGATGTCCCCCTGCGCGATCTCGAACCCGATCGTCAGCGTGCCCACCAGCTCGTTCTCGATCACCACCGGGACGGACACGATCCGGTACATGCGCCCGTCGAGGAATGCGATGTCCGTCGAGGAGGCAAGGTGGAGCGCGCCCCGGACCGTCTGCCACGACGGGATGTCCCAGTGCTGAGCCACCCCGCGCAGCAGCTGCACCAGCGGCCGCCCGCGGCGGTCCGTCAGCACCACCGCCTGCGTCAGC
>DATJAS010000023.1:0-15977 GCA_035516035.1 Bacteroidota bacterium
GTTCGAGGGCTTGTTGGTCAGCAGCGTGATGGACGTCGTCGTCAGAAGGCTGAACGAGTTGCCGCCCCCGCCGAGTGACGTCGGCCTGCGATAGAACTGCTGCGCGCGCGAAGCCAGGTTCACCAGGTCGTTGCTCAGCGCGTCACGGTTGGCGTTGATCGCGCTGTCGGAGAACATCGTGATCCCCACGGCAACTGCGATACCGACGACGATGACGCCAAGGATGATGAGAAGTAGCTGCTGCTGTCCCATAACGAACCCCCTCTTTTGTGAATGATTTGGCTACCGGACGAAAGGACCATCCTTTGATGGTATCATCAAAGTGCAAACCACATGCCACACGCTGAGGCAGCCAATTGGGAGATTTTTGGCTGCTTCACGCAACGGATTGTGGCAAAGACGACTTGTCGGTAATGTTTATGAGGTAATTTGTACCGCCCGTCGCAAGATCAGAGGGGAGCAGAAATTGGGTGTTTGGACGGGCTTTTCTGTGACAATTATCAAACACCATGAAACCGGGAATTCGTTCCTTGGGACGCAGCCTTCCGACGGTGAACTATCCTGCTCGCGCTGTCGCGCCGCCACTGCATTCAAGGAACGAGGAAGGAATGAGGATTCCCAAAGGTTTTTGCGTGATTTTCATCTGTTCCCTTGCGGTTCTCCAGTTCGGCTCCTGCTCTTCAACTGCCCCGAATTTCCATCTTCGGACAATGGAAGGGCGGACGATTGAGCTTCAGAATCTTCAGGGGAAAGTGGTTGTCCTGAATTTCTGGGCTACCTGGTGCCCCCCATGCAGGGCGGAAATCCCCGGCCTGCTTGAAGTCTACCGCAAACACAGGACAAAAGGGCTGGAAATCGTCGGGATTTCACTCGATTCCGATGGGTGGACGAAGGTCTCTCCGCTTATGCACGAGCTGAACATCGACTACCCCGTCGTCCTGGGAAATACCGATGTGGTCAACGCCTACGGCGGGATCCGTGCCATCCCGACTACGGTCATTGTCGACAGGGAAGGGAAGATCGTCGACAAAGTCGTAGGGTACATGGACAGGAAGAAATTCGAAGAAGAAGTCCTGGACCTGATTGACTCCTGAGCCCGTGCTGGCCTGCCTGCGTCCCTGCGGGGAAAATGCGCGTTTCCAGACCCCCGGAAACGGCAGGGCACACCCCGGTTAATACTACCTCGCGACTATGAGTTTCAATGTCTTCACCGCGCCCGCTTCTTCAAGCCTGCAGAGATAAACGCCGGATGGCGTGCCGGTAGCATCCCACCGAACTGAGTATGTGCTTGCCTCGTGGCGGCCTGATGCCAGCGTCGTGACGCGCCTTCCCAGCAGATCATAGATGGCGAGCGTGATGTCCCCGGGAGCGTCAGGCGTGAATGTGATGACCGTCGCGGGGTTGAAGGGATTCGGGTAGCTCGCGAAGTGTGAGCCGGGGCCCGGCTTCCTCACGGTCGCGGAGGCAACGCCCGTCGCTTCGACAGTCTCGCTCAACCACTCCGCCCCGTTTGTGTCAATCTCTCTCACCCTGTAGTAATTCCCCTGCATCCCGCCCGTGTCCGTGAACGAGTATGTGTGTGTATTGATCGTCGTCCCATGCCCGGGAATAACTCCGGAAACACAGAGGAAGGCGTTTGCCGCCGGACTTCTCTCGACTTCAAATCCGTAGCAGGCAGTTTCGCTTAGCGTGGTCCAGGATACCAGAATCCCCGATTTCCCTGTCGCTGCTGCGGTGATTGTCCCGAACCGGATCGGCAGCAGGTCATCCGGCGGCCTCTCTGCGCCCGAGCCGGAATTCTGCGGACTGAGGGCTGACTGTGCAACGAAATCGGCGCCGTTGTTATTCGAGTCCCAGCCGTTCCCGTCGGAAGCGTCTTCTCCTCCCGGGGCCATGCTCGAGGCTGTAGCCTGGGGCGTTGCTTTCCTCTCGATGGAGGTTGAGGCGCCCGGTGCAGGGGCCGGCCCTGATCCTTCAAAACCGTCCGCAGCGCCGTACCCCACCAGGTCCACGATTGTGCTGTCGGCGGGATTTGCCCCCGAAAGAGGTGAGATCGACCTGACGAGCGCGACTTTTCCCGCAGTCGCCGAGAGATTAGTGCTCCCGGTCGTGTCAGCGGCGGGCAGAGGGATCCCCGTGGATCCCCCGGCGAGCTGAATGAGGTAGTACGAATAGGGGAGTATCCTCCCCCCGAGCGGGGAAGGGTGCCACGATCCCGTCCCGGTTGCACTTGCATACTGTATGGACCAGCCGGCAAGCAGAACGGTAGAAGCGGTCGGGTTGTACAGCTCGACGTAGTCGTTCCTGTAGATCGCGCCGACGTTGCCGCCGCTCCCGTAGATCTCGCTGATGACGACGTGCCCGGCGATCTGCGCCGGGATTTCAGGCGGTGCTGTGGCGAGCAGCGTGAGCAGCGCGCCGATCAATCGCTTCATATCGTTTCCGGGAGCTGTTTCCTTTCATACATCCCGGAGACGATATTTGCAGCCTCACTTTCCCCTGGCGATGCCGATCACGCCGCAGGCCAGCCGCCCTCCCGCGTTTCCGGTGGGCTGTGTCGTTAGGTCATCCTCCTTTTCATGGACAATCACGGCGTGTCCGACGATCGAGCGCTCCCCTGAAAGCGTCATCACTGCGTCGACATAGTCCAGGTGTGCCTTCCCGTCGGTGTCCGCCACGATATTCCCCATATCGCCGGCGTGTCTCTTCTCGGCGGATGGCATGCCGTGCGGCATACCCATCGGGTTGAAGTGTCCCCCTGCTGAGCTCCCATCGTCCGAGCTGCAATCCCCGAATTCATGTATGTGGAAGCCGTGCTTCCCGGGGGTCAGCCCCGTCAGGTCGGCTACCACCCTGACGCCGTGCTCAACCGCCTCGAACATCACGATGCCCCGCACCCCGCTTCCTTTCAGGGGGGCAATCACCGCCACCGCCTTTGCGGCGGCGGCGCCGTGCATCTCCTGTGCCGCACAGGGCGCCGCCAGTGCCAGGATCCAGGCCGCCAGAACAGTTACTCTTCCTGCCATATCCCCTCCCTCTGTAGTTGTTGTATGCGGACGACGAATGTGAGGATTTGGCGCCGCAGAATCAAGCGATTGTTCTTGCGACAATTTCGCTCCCGTCATTGCGAGCGCTTTGTGGGAAGCGCGTTCTTTGCGCCCCGCCACCGGCGGGGCAATCAAGCGATTTGACTTTCCCCCTCCCGTTGGCGTATTTGGATCCGCGTGATTGCCTGCCAGAGGCGACCACGCCTGCCGCCGTTCGGACCCCTGGAGCGAAAGGAGACCCGTGAAAGTCACGCTCTGCATACTCAGTGCATGCGTCCTGTTCATTCTTCCTGCGAGTGGACAGGAGGGCGTGCCGCCGCATCTCGACGATTACGTTGAGAAAGTCCGTTCGGCATTCGAGGTCCCCGGAATCGGTCTCGCCATTGTGAAAGACGGCAATGTGGTCATCGCCCGGGGGTACGGCGTTCGCAGGCTTGGCGACCCGGGTCGCGTCGACGCCGGGACGCTTTTCGGCATCGCCTCGAACTCCAAGGCGTTCACGGCCAGCGCGATCGGCATGCTCGTGGAGGAGGGGAAGCTGGAGTGGGATGCTCCCGTCATCCGCTATCTCCCCTGGTTCCGCCTCTCAGACCCGTACGTCACGCAGGAAATGACCGTGCGGGATCTTCTCGTCCACAGGAGCGGACTCGGCCTCGGTGCGGGGGACCTGCTCTGGTGGCCTGCTTCGACGTACAACCGGAGGGAGATCGCGCGGCGTATCGCGGCGATACCCCTTGCCACGAGCTTCAGGAGCAGATACGCATACGATAACGTTCTGTACATCGTCGCGGGGGAGCTGATAGAAGCGGTGAGCGGTCTCTCCTGGGAGGAATTCATCAGCCGCCGGATCCTGGCGCCCCTGGGTATGAAGAACACGACAGTCCGCCACTCGGCTGCGGGGTCGGGAGAGAACTCGGCTACGCCCCATGCCCGCGTCGAGGGGGTGGTCAGGCCCGTGGCGGCGTTCACAAGCGATAACACCAACCCCGCCGGGGGCATTAACTCCAGCGCTGCAGAAATGGCGAAGTGGCTGATCGTGCAGCTCGACTCGGGACGAGTCCCGGGGGGCGAACGGCTCTTCACTCAGGCCACGACCCGTCAGCTCTGGTCGCTCGTCACGCCCATGCCCGTTGACGATCCCCCGCCGTGGCTCGGCGCGCTCCGGTGGAATTTTAACGGGTACGGCCTCGGGTTTCGCCTGCACGACTACCGCGGGCTGAAGATCGTCCAGCACACGGGGGGGCTCCCCGGCTACGTCTCGGAGGTGACGATGGTGCCGGAGCTCCGGCTGGGAATCGTCGTCCTCACCAATCAGGAATCGGGCGACGCGTTCAGGTCAATCTCACTTCACATTCTCGATTACTACCTGGGGGGCCCGGCGACCGACTGGCTGGGAGCGTTCCGCCGGCTCGGCGCCCTCCGGGACTCGGCAATTGCGCATGCCGACACGCGCACCGCAGGGCAGCGGGATTCTGCGCGGGGGCCTTCACTCCCGCTGGAACGCTACGCGGGGAGGTACACCGACCCGTGGTACGGCGGCGTGGACATCCTCTACGCGAACGGCGCACTCAGGATCCGCTTCACGCGGACTCCCTCGCTCGAAGGGGAGCTCCTGCACTGGCAGTACGATACGTTCGTGGCGCGGTGGACCGACCGCGAGCTCCGCGCGGATGCGTTTGTGACGTTTGCGCTGAACCCCGACGGCTCGGTCGACCGGGTGACGATGAAAGCGTGCTCGCCGGCGACGGACTTCAGCTTCGATTTTCAGGACCTCCGGCTTGTGCCTACCGGGGCGCCGTGAGCGCCCGCCGGAACAGCTCGGCGGCAAGCGCGTTCCCCTCCGGCGTGAAGTGCACGCCGTCCACGGTCAGTATGCCCTTCTCGGCGTTTGCGGTATTCTTCGCCGCGAGCGTCTTCAGGAACTCCGACCGGAGATCGACCAGCGCGCAATGGTGGGCGGCGGCCACGTTGCGGATGAGCTGCGCATAATGGTTCAACTCCCCGTCCAGGTCGTTCGAGCAATCGGTTTTTTCTCCGATCAGCGCGGGCGTGGCCAGGATGACGCGTATCCCCTTCTCCTGCAGCTTTGCGATGATCGCGTCGTAAAACGCGACGAACTTGTCCGGATCCGTTCCCGTCCCGAACGACCGCTTGTGCCACACGTCGTTCACCCCCACGAACACCACGACGACGTCCGGTGAACGGCCGAGGACGTCCCGGTCCATCCTGAGGTAGAGGTCGTAGATCTTGTTGCCCCCCACACCGGCGCCGATCAGGTCAAAACTCTCGCGGGGGAGCATCTCCCGGAGCTGCGTGATATAGCCCGTGGGGCCGACTCCCGCTTCGGTGATCGAGTCGCCGAAGAAGACGACGCGCAACGGGGGAGGAGACATCATGACCGACGTGGCGGCGACGGCGCCCGCAAATGCGATAAGCGTGAGTGTGCGCATGAGTGCTCCGGATGTGAATGGCAGGGCATGGTGGTACCGTGCAATCTATGCGTTCGGGTGCGGAAATTCAATCTGCGGAGGGCCCTCTGTGCGGGGCCAGTATGCGACCCTGTATGCGGGCCCTGTATGCGACCCTGTATGCGGGCCCTGTGTGCGGATCCGGATGAGGAACCCGGGGATCAGCCTGTGTGCGGAGTGCCGGCGGGATTGGCTGCGCGCTGGTCGGGAAACCGTCCCCCGTCCCTGGTCTCGGCTGCGGCCTCGCGGTCGAATTTCGCGCGGCATTCGGGGCAGATGCCGTGCGTGAACTTCGCGTCCGAGTGCTTCGCGATGAACGTCTCGATCTGGTGGTAGTACCCCTGGTCATCCCGGATCTTCTTGCACCATGCGCAGATGGGGAGGAGCCCTCCCAGGGTCTTGACGTCCGCGAGCGCCTTCTGAAGCTCCCGGATGAGCCCTTCCCGTTCCGTGTCCCACCGTTTCTTCTGCGTGATGTCGCGGTAGAGGACGTAGACCGTCCGCGCGCCCCCGACGTCCTCGACGGGCAGTGCCACGATGGATGCCGTGAACCGGCTCCCGTCGTTGCGTATCCGTTCCGCCTCCAGGTGCACGGTGACCCCCTCCATGACCGCGCCCAGCGCGTCGCGCGCTTCCTCCCGTCCCCCGTCCGGCACCGTCTTCTCAAGGATGTTCGACCCGATCATCTCCTCCCGCTGCCTGCCGAACATGTGCACGAACGCCCTGTTGACGTCGTGGACGATGCCGGTCGGATCGAGGAGGGCGATCCCCTCCGGTGCGCTCTCAAACAACCGCTGGAAGTGCGCCTTCTGGATCCTGAGCTCCTCCTCGATGCGCAGCAGTTCGGTGATGTCGTGCACCAGGATCAGGCGGGCGCGCCTCTCCTGCCATTCGATGGCATGTGAATTGATCTCGACGCGGATGATGGAGCCGTCCTTTTTCCTGTGCCGCCAGGTGCTCGTCCGCTCGACTCTCTCGCCGGTCGACTGGAGATGCTTCAGGAACTCCGGGAGATCGTCCTCCGGCCGGATGTCCTTCACGGTCATTGCCAGCAGCTCGTCGCGCGTGTAGCCGTAATGCTCCACCGTCGCCGGGTTGACCTCCAGGATCTCGAGCGTCCCGGCGTCGTAGATCATCAGCGGGATCGGGCTCGCTTCGAACAGCTGCCGGTACCGCTCCTGGGACGCGCGCACCAGCTCCTGGGCTCTTCTGGCCTCCGTCACGTCGCGGTCGATGCCGATCGTGTACTTCTTCCCGCGCATTTCGATGGGGACAGCGGTGTACTCGATGATGTTCTCGCCGCCGTCCGGCCGGAGCCAGGAGAACGACCCCCGGAACGGTTTCCCTCCCCTGATCGACTCGCTGTGCACTTCCATGTGGTTCACGGCCAGCCCCTGCGTCGTCCCCCTGGCCAGCAGCTCCTCGCGGGAACGCCCGGCAAGCTCCGCGTACAGGGGGTTGCAGTCCACCAGTCGCCGCTGCGTGACGTCCTCGGCTTCTTCGAAGATGCTGATGCCGTCACGGGCGTGCTCGAAGATCAGCCGGAGCTTCTCCTCGGAATCCCGGAGGGCCCGCTCCATCTCCTTCTGTGCCGTGATGTCGGTGTACGTCGTGAGGAACATCCGCCGCCCGCCGTGCGTGAGCATCTGGGAGGCCAGGCGGAGCGTCCGCCGCACGCCCGACTTCGTGGTGATCGTCGATTCCGACACGTGGATGCCGGGCTCGTCGATCATCCGCTGCACGCCGTCGAGCGCCCGCTGATGATCGAGAGGATCAGGGTAGATCAGCCGCGAGAAATCTCCCGCGCGGTTCGCCTCTTCACGCGTGTACCCGGTGACGTCAGTCATCCGCGCGCTGAAGACCTCGAATCCCCCCTCCGCGTTGCTGAACGTGATCCCTTCCCGGATGGAGTTGATGACCGTCTGCAGCCGCTGTTCCCCCAGCCTCAGTGTCTCGGCCGTCGCGCGGCGTTCGCGGATCTGGCGCTGCATGATGAGATACATCCCGACGATCAGCACGAAGTTGAGGCATGAGCCGAGCACCAGTACGCCCACGGAGCCGTTGAAGTCTCCCTCCGCGTCCGACAGGCGTTCCGCGAGCCGCGTTTCCTCCTGGCGCTGGAGCGCGATGACGATCTCCGAGATCCTGTCCATTGCGCGCTTGGAGAGCCCCTGCTGCTCCGCCGCGCGGGCCGAGTCCGCGGCGCCGCGCCGGGTGAGGGCGACTTCCTCTTCCGCTCCCGCCAGGAGGCGATCGCTCATCGAACGGAGAGTCTCGATCTCCTGACGCTCCGCGAGAGAGGAGTCCGTGAGGCGATGGAGTGCGGCGAATTCGCCATCCAGCGCGGCCGCGCCCGCGCGGTAGGGCTGGAGGAAGGCCGTGTCCCGGGCGATCAGGTACCCGCGCGCCCCCCGTTGCACGTCCTTGAGCGAGGAGACGAGATCATCCAGCTCCATATGAACGGAGCGGGAGAGCGTCACGCTGCGCGTGTTGACGAGGTATCCCCTCATGCCGACGTACGCCGACACGGCGATGGCCGCGAAGATCACGAGCGTCAGAATAAATGCCGCCCTGGTCCAACGGTCCCCGTTCTTCAATTCGCCTTCCGTCCGCATGTTTGTGCCTGACCCGTCCGTTCCTCCCCCGGTGCGCAGGGGCCCGGGGGCGGAATTATGTAAGCGGTATCACCGGCAAGACATATGCCATACTGTTTTTTCCGGAATGTCAGATTTTTCTCCAGTTTCCCATGTTGTTTCGTGCGGATTCTACAAAGGAGGCGATGAAACCAAATAGGTGAGGGGCGCGTTACACATCCGACACACTGGGGCGTATGATGGAGAAGCTCGAAGAGGCGACATTCGGCGGGGGATGTTTCTGGTGCATCGAAGCGGTGTTCGAGCGCCTCAGGGGCGTCCACTCAGTGGTGGCCGGCTACGCGGGGGGGCACGTCCCCCGCCCGACGTACGAGCAGGTATGCTCGGGAAAGACCGGACACGCGGAAGTCGCCCGGGTGACATTCGACCCGGCCGTAGTCTCGTACGAAGACCTGCTCGCGCTCTTCTGGAAGGCCCATGACCCGACGACGCTCAACAGGCAGGGGGCCGACGTCGGGGAGCAATACCGGTCGGTGATTTTCTATCACGATGAAAAGCAGAGGGGGGCCGCGGAGGAATCGCGCAGGCGCGCGGCGGGACAATTCTCCTCACCGATTGTCACGAAGATCGAGCCCCTCCGCGAATACTACGAGGCGGAGGATTACCACCAGGACTACTTTCGCAACAACCCCCGCGCGCCGTACTGCATGTTCGTGATCAGGCCGAAGCTGGACAAGCTCGACAAACCGGCGGGATAAAATTGCTTCTCACATCCCCCTTCGCTAGATTGCGCGCGTCAACCCACATCATCCCTGCGTACATCCCATGCCGGAATCCCCGGTTCCACCGCGGCCGAAGCATCGTATCCGACGCTGGCTGATCAGGATCGTCGCTGTCGCACTTCTCCTCTTCGTGTTCTACACCTGGCTGACACTCACCGTGAGCTACTCGCACGGCGAGAGGGCAGGCTACGTGCAGAAATTCTCCCACAAGGGGTGGATATTCAAGACGTGGGAGGGTGAGCTGGCGATGGTCTCCATACCCGGGACCACGCCGGAGAAGTTCTACTTCAGTGTCCGCGACGATTCCGTCGCAGCCGCGATCAACGCTTCGCTCGGCGGCCGCGTGGCGCTCGCGTACAACCAGCACATCGGCGTCCCCTTCTCCTGGTGGGGGGAGACCGAGTACTTTGTCGCCGGCGTCAGGGTTATTGAGCCGCCGCGACCCTGATGAGCATGGCGCCGTGACGGGGCACCGCAAGCGTGACTCCGTCGGCAAACGTGCCGAGGTCCTTCTGCCGCCACAGGTCGCGCACCCGCCGCGGGCCTGAGAGACCCAGTTCCTGCCACGAGACGGAGACCTCGGATTTCCATTTCCCGCGGTTGAAGAGCCCGACCGCGCGCGATCCGTCGTCCATTTCCTTGACCCAGACCTCGCTGTCTCCCCGTGCCGCCACGCGCGATGCCTCGCGTCCGAGGGGATCCTGGTTCACCTCCAGCACCTCATCGTTCATCAGGAGTCCCGCGGTGAATGCGTCGAGCTGCGTCATGTCGCAGCCGATGAGGAGGGGCGCGCACAGGAGCGACCAGAGCGTGATGTGCGTGATCTGTTCGTTGGGCGTCAGCCGGGAGGGATGAAGCACCGGACCCCATCCGACCATCCCCACGACCAGCATGTCGGGGTCGTTCCAGTGCCCCGGGCCCGCGTAGCGGGCGTGCTCACCCTGCGCGAAGCCGATGCCCGACATGCTCTCCCACGTGTCCTCGATGTCTCCCGTCGTCCGCCAGCAGTTCCCGCCGACAGACTCCCCCCACTCCCAGACGTTGCCCATGCCGTACTGGCAGAGTGAAAACACGATGTCGCGGTGGACGCCGTCCAGCGCGCGCCGCATGACGCGGTACGGTTTCTCGAGGCCTTCCCGCGTCCGCTCCTTTTCGATGGACCCGTACGAACACCAGTCGTACTTCAGGTAGTCGAATCCCCATGCCGCGTACTGCGCCGCGTCCTTCGTCTCGAACTGGTAGCTGGCCGTGTAGCCCCCGCAGGTGAGCGGGCCGGGGGACGAGTAGATGCCGAGCTTGAGCCCCTTCGCGTGCACGTACGCCGCCAGGGCTGCCATGTCGGGGAATTTCCTGTTCGTATTGATCCGCCCGTCGGGCGTCCGCGGCTCTCCTCCCAGGAGCGTGTCACTGGAGCCGGGCTTCACCTCCCAGCAATCATCGATATTGATGTACGTCCAGCCGTGCTGGCTGAGGCCGCTCGCGACCATCGCGTCAGCCGCGGCACGGACCTTCGCGTCGTCGACGGCCGTGGCAAAACAGTTCCAGCTGTTCCAGCCGAGCGGGGGAGTGAGCGCGACCCTGTCTCCCGCTACGATCTTCAGTCCCCGGTCCGCCTTCCCTTCCGCGTTGCGCGCGCGGAGCGTCACGGCGTACGTTCCCGGCGTTGTGATCGTCCCGGTGATCCTCCCGGACGTGCTGTCCAGCGCGAGCCCTTCGGGCAGGCCCTCCGCCGCAAACGTCATCGGGCGGCGCCCCGTGGCGGCGATCGTGAAGAGGAACGGGTTGCCGGGGCGGACGCCGAACACGCGCGCGCCGTTGATGCGGGGAGTGGAGGGAGGGGGCGGCGTGAGCAGCTCGGGTGTCGCGTCCTGTATCCTGGAGTCGATGTAGGCCTTCCTGAACTTCTCCAGTGCTGCTTCGCTCGTGGCGACCCGGGCGGCGGCGACGCCGGCTGCCCGCTGCACGGGCGAGTCGTAGAGCGTGGCCGAGGCGTAGCGCACGGCGAGTTCCGTCACTTCTCCGGGCGTCCACGGCGTGCTCCAGATGCTGTCCGCCGATTCCCAGGCCATCTCCCGGCGCGCCCCGGCGGAGGGGAAATCGCGCGCTGCCAGGCGCATCACCTCGCGCAGCTCCCTGTTGACCACCGCAAAGTAGTACCCGAAGTCCCCCTGCCCGTTGTTGATTCTGATCAGTAACCGGTGATCTCCCCGGGAGAGACGGACGACGAGCTGTTCCTGGTCGGGTTCCGCCCCTCTGTAGATGTCATGGGAGAGGACCGGCGTCCCGTCCATCCAGACCTTGATGCCGTCGTCGCTCCCGAGCGAGAATGCCAGGGCGGTGTCGCGCGGGACGCTGATCGTTCGCGCAATGAACATCGCGCTGAAATCGATCTGCTCAAACAGTATCACGCTCCCGTCGTGCCAGCCGGGCCGTTCGGTCCAGCGGAGCGCGCCCCCCTCGTACGTGCGCGCCGGCGTGTCCCCCGATTCGGGCGGAAAGACTTCCGCGAACGAGTCGCGCGTCTTTCCCCTGAAGGGTCCCACGGAGTACCAGGGGCCCAGCGCGATGGGCGCCTGGACGCCACCGCGCTGCCGCGCGAGCGTCTCCAGCGACGAGCGGACCGTCGCCTCCCATGTTGCCTGCTTCGAGTAGTACGCGGGGTCCTGCGCCCTGCAGGAACCGGCGAGAACAAACATGCCGAGCCAGAGGAGTCTGAGCCGTGTCATTGTGTGTGCCTGTCGGAAGCGGGATGGTCAGTTGTGGTGCGCGGTGGAAGGGAACGGCGGCTCCATGCTGAAGCCCCAGAGCCCGGGGTTCTCGCCGATGACCGCTGCGGAGAAAATGTAGAACACGTAATCGTATGTCTGCTTGGGGATCTTGTCCCTGTGCTGCGCCAGGAATCGCCAGAAGTTCCTGTCCCGGGGGTTGTCCGGCATCTCCCGAATGAGGCCCCGCACGACGTTGTGTCCCCAGTTGTAGCTCGCGATGACGAGGAGCCCTGATGCCTGCGCCTCGGTGTTGTACATGTCGCTGATGTAGCGGGCCGCGGCGATCGTGGATTTCGATACGTCCTGGCGCTCGTCCCGGGGGTCGGGCTTCTCCTCGCGGATGAGCGGACCCGTCTTCAGCCCGTACTGCATGGCGGTGGCGGGCATGAACTGCCACATCCCCTTGGCGATCCCGAACCGGGTTTCGGGGCCCACGACCGTGGAGTCGAATTCGCTCTCCTGGAGCGCAAGGTAGAAGAATTCCTTCGGCAGATCCTGCGAGAGCATCGCGTCCGCGATCCTGGCCGGATAGCCGTTCTCTTCCGCCCGGGCGACGGCCTGCCGGAGGCGGGGGGATTTTTTCCAGAGGTCGATGTAGTTCTCCACCTCGTCGACAAAATCCCCGGGCATGCCGATCTCGCACTCGCCGAACACTCGCGCCACGTGGTAAATCGTCTTTTCCTTGTCGTCCATGTTCTCGGAGTAGATCCCCAGCTCGCCGACGAGCTTGTCGTACGTCTCCATCAGCTTCTTCCGCTTCTCCAGGTACGTGTTCGTCTCCGAGCGGACCGTGCTGTCGCCCGTGACGTTCGCGAACTGTTTCCTCAGCGAGGCGTATGCAATGTCGAGCGACTTCATCTCGTAGAATGCCTGCTGCGCAAGCTCTTCCTGCTTCTGCACCTGGAGGTGCTTGTAGACGGCGTAGGCGGTGGCCAGGATCGCGACGACGCCGAGGCCGATGATGATCCTGACGTATTTCCGCGAGCGGATCTTCTCCTGGACGAACACTTTCTGCCTGATCATGCGCGTCTGCTCGCCGGCGTTGTCCTTCGCGTCGGGCGACTTCAGGTACTTCTCGACGAAGAGCGTGGGCGAAAAGAGCGTCCTGAGCGCAGTCTTGTCCGCGTCCCCCGCTGCCCCTTCGACGTCGAACGTCAGGAGAGGCCCGGTGCGCCCGAGGATCAGTTTCGTCCTGGCGCCGAGCTGCAGTTTGGTGATCTTCTTGCCCCCGCGGAACGTGCCGTTGGTGCTGCCGAAATCGCGCGCCCACCATTTCTCCTTTTCGAAGAATACCTCCAGGTGGACCTTGCTGACGGCGGCGTCGTTCAGCCGCACCTGGCACTCGGGGTCGCGCCCGATGCGGAATGGCTTCGAAAACTCGAATGTCTGGGGCTCCGATGTGCCCTCGACGACGGTGAGCGTGACTTTTGGGGTGTTCCCCGGTTCAGGGAGGCGTATCGTCTCTGTATCCATGGGCGGGGGTAGAGGGATGCTGCTAAGTATAGGGGTTTCAGTTCAACAAAGCAAAGGAGGCGGAAATTGTTTCATCCCGCCCGTGTCATAAATACCCTGACCCGTCCCTCTACTCCCTGGAACCCGACAAAATGTGCGATTCTCCGCCGATTCGGGAGTGGCTCAGTTCTTGCTTCCAATCAAGGGGTTCAGGGTTCTTGCACGACTGCAATCCAACAGGGGGGACGATGTCTCACACGCTTATGGCATTGCGTTCACTGGGCCCTGTGATCTATGGTTCAACGGCGCTCGTCGTCCTCCTCCTGGTATTCCAGACGTTCGGCATCGATATCGTGAAACAGGTCGATGCGATTGGCCAGAGGCTCACACTGAAGAACCGGGTGAGCCGCACCGGCGCCTGATCGGCGGCCGGAAGGGAGATCCACCTCATGAAAACACCACCAGCACAGGTCCCCGCCGGCCTGCTGCAGTCACACAAGAGGTACCCGGGAGTCGACGTGCTGTACCACGTCGCGTACTATCATGCCGCCCGGGTCGGTTACCAGGATATCGTCTCCCGCTCACTCCATGATTTCAAGGACGGCTGCGAGCCTCAGACCTCGCGGTGGATCGCCCTGGCTGCACCCCGGGTGTGCAAAGACCTCAAGTTCGACGTCATTGTAAGGGCTCTCGGGACCTCGGAGCTGAAAGCATCCACCGACACGCCCCTTGATCGCCTCTGCGAGGCGATTGCAGGGGGAAGCGGCGCGACATACGCGCCCGAGCGGCTGGAGAAGAGCCGCGCGGTGCGCGCAATGACCTCCCTCGGGGGAAGGGTCGCCCGGCAGAAGGAGCTGGAGGGGTGTTACGCGTTTGATGGGACCGGTCTCAACGGCGGATCGCGCATACTCGTCGTGGACGATATCGCGACCACGGGCGCGACGCTCGAAGCGGTGGACAGGGCGATTGCAACGGCGCTACCCGGGGCGACGATCACCTGTTTTGTTCTTGCCCGCGTGGAAGCGCAGCTTCAGAACACGCATATCGACCCGGCCTACTTTATCAAGGGAGCCCCGGCCGACGCGGCGCGCGAGACGGTGAAGGCGCCCCAGGCCGACAGCCGGCGCACATCGGCGAGGGCGCCGATGGCCGACCCCGCGCGGAGCTCTGTGCGAAGGCCGTCGGCTGAACCGGTGACTGCGTCCGTCCGGATGCAGGTCGCGCCTGATGGAGTGGCGATGCGTCCCGCCTCGGACCGCGTGAACGCTTCCGGAGGGAGCCCGCTCAGGGAGACTGACTCCCAGAGGTTGCGCAGGGTGCCGGCCTACGCGGACATCCAGGCATATCCCGGCCGGACTCCCGTCGTGGACAGGATCGGACGCGTGTCGCGGGGGCTCCACACGCGGTTCTACGTGATCGGCCTCGTGCTTTCGCTTCTCCTGCTCGGCGCCACGGTGCTGATCCCGGTGAAGAAGGAACCGCCGCCGCCCACGTCGCAATTTGTCCAGCTCGTGAACCAGAATGCGATCAAGTCGCCGGACCCGATACCCGAGCGCCGCGCGCCCCAGCCTCTGCCCGAGGGTAAGCCCGCCGTCGTGACTGTCCCGAGTATGGGGCTCAGGTCAAGCCACTCGATGGAATCACGTATCATCCCGAGGGAGATCGTGCGGCTCAAGGAGCGCGTGGAGATCCTCCGCCGCTTTTCGTCCGCCACGGGGCCCGACTGGTTCCAGGTGAAAACGAAATCCGGGGCGATCGGCTGGGTGATCGCTTCGGTGATCAGGGAACTGAGAGGTTAGCCGGCTGCGGTTGGGGGACTGCTTCCGGCGCGGAGGGGTGCTGGCTGTATGCGGCACTCCTTCTTTTTTTTATCCCCGGAAGTGTATACATTCCCGCGTCACACACTTCCGGTGAACCCATGAAACGCTTCATCCTTCCGCTCATGTTCGTCGCCGCGATCGCCGTCGCGCAGGAAACCGTTCAGGAACCTTCCACGGGCAAGTCGTTCCCCGTCACGGTGAAATATACCTGGCACGGGACCGAATACACGATGTCGCTGACGGGGACCGCCGTGCGCAAGAAGCTGGTCTTCAAGGTGTACGGGATGGCGCATTACTGCCAGGATCCGCCTTCGGGATCGAAGGAGGATGTGTTCCGGGCGATGCTCCTCGACGGGAAAGCCCGGCAGATCACGATGGATTTCGCCCGCGACGTCGATGCCGGTAAGATCCGTGACGCCTACATGGATGGCTTCAGGGACAATGCCACGCCCGACGAGATGAAGGCGATCCAGCCCCTGGTGGACCAGTTCGTCGGCTTCTTCGCCGTTGACGTGAAAGAGGATCAGCAGTTTATCGTCCGGTGGCTTCCCGGAGGGACCGTGGTCGCCACGGTCGCCGGCGAGGAGAAGCCGCCCATCACCGGCGAAGTCTTTGCGCGCGTGCTCTGGTCGATCTGGCTGGGGAAGGACTCAATCGTCGACCGGGACGACCTGGTCGCGCGCATTATGGGCAACTAGCGGGTCTCGATCCCGGGATCGATCCGCACCGTGAGCTTCTGTACCTCCTTGTGCTTGCCGTACGTTGCGGTGACGGTGTAGACTCCGGGGTGGACGAACTTCTTTCCCTGCCCGCCGTAGGTGTTGAGCAGATCGGCGGTGGGACGAAGGTCCCACGTCAGCCGGTTGAACCCCGGAGTCCCGGGCCCGCTCAGGTTGGCAACGCCCCTCCCCGATGAATCCGCGACGGCGATGTGCACGCCGTCTCCCGTGAACTCCCTGACGTAATAGTTGAAGAGGGCTCCCTCCGGCGGGTTTGCGCCCCGGTAGACCGCCGACCCGGCGCTCCCCGTCCACCCCGGAAGCTGG
>DATJAS010000024.1:0-10044 GCA_035516035.1 Bacteroidota bacterium
CTGCGTGTAGGGGACGCGGTAGTCCCGCTCTCCCGTGATGACCAGGCAGGGCGTCCTGAATTTCCTGACCGACGCGTTGGGTGACCATCGTTCGTAGAGCGGGCTCGTCCACGGTGTGCCCCCCAGCTCATACTCCGGGAACCAGAGCTCCTCGGTGGACCCGTGCATCGCCGTCAGGTCGTAGACGCCCATCATCGAGGCGATCGCCTTGAACCGCGTCGTGTGTCCTTCGAGCCACATCATCATCATCCCGCCGTACGACCACCCCATGGCGCCCATCCGTGCCGCGTCGACCCAGGGAATCCGCGAGAGCGAATCGGTGACGGCCATGATGTCGCGGAACACTTTCCCGCCCCAGTCCCTTGAAATCCCCTTCGTGAACTCCTGCCCGAAGCCGGTCGAGCCCGTGGGATTGGGGAACGCCACGATGTATCCGGAGCCCGGGTACACCTGCCAGTCCCCGCGGAAGGCGTCAGCCCACTGCATCTGCGGGCCGCCGTGGACGTTGATGATCAGGGGGTACTTCTTCGACGGGTCGAAGTCGTGGGGTGTGACGATGAACGTCTGGATCTTCCGCCCCGTGGGGGAGGGGATCCACATCTCGCGCGCAGGGCGGATGTCCACCGTCTCTTCGATTTCCCTGTTGAAGAACGTCAGGCGGTGCGGCGCTCCCCCGGAGAGCGGGACGGACCACAGCTCCCTCGGTTCCCCGACGGTCCTGCGGACAACAACCGCCGAGCGTCCGTCGGGGGCGATCGCCAGCGCGTCGATCATGCCGCCGACGGTGATCTCCGTGATTTCGCCCGTGGAGACGTCGAGCCGCTCAAGCGGGGTGCGCCCGGCCACGTCGGCCGTGAAGTAGATCGTCCCCCCGCCCGGGGCCCAGGCAACGTCGTCGACCCAGTTGTCGAATTTCTCCGTGAGGATCCTCCGGTTCCCCGTCGAGCGGTCGCAGAGCGCGAGGCGGAACCTGTCCGATTCGTACCCGGGCACGAGCTGCGTCCTGTAGGCGATGAACTTCCCGTCGGGCGAATACGAGGGATCCCCGTCGTACGCCCTGTTGTCCGCCGTCAGGTTCTTCGGCGTCCCCCCGCCGGTCGGGACGGTCCAGATGTCCTTGTTTGTTGTGCGGGCGTCCATCCCGTCGCGCTGCGACACGAAGCAGAGCTCATTCCCATCGGGCGCAAGGGCAAAGCCGATGCCCCCGAGAGAAAAGGGGGGAGAATCGTAGTCCCCCGGCGTCAGGTCGGCGTATGACCCGGTCGCGATGACGAATTTCAGGATGTGCGTTCGCTTCCCGTCCTTCCATGAGGTCCAGTGCCTGTAAAGGAGGTGGTCTGCCACATGTGCGACGATCGGACCCGCGGCTGTGGATTCCTCAATCCGCCGGTTGCAGTCGCCGTCCGCGCCGCACTCCGGGTAGACGTCGGATGTAAAGACGATCCCCGACCCGTCGGGGAGCCATTCCACGTCGGCGACGCCGGGGGGGAAGTGCGTCACCTGCTCCGGCTCGCCGGGCGTGAGAGGGACCCGCCACGCCTGCGACCCGCCGGCACGTGTTGACAGGAAGAGTATCGAACGACCGTTGGGCGACCACCGGGGATGCGTGTCGCGCGAGAGGTTGTCCGTCAGTCTCCGCTGATGTGCGCCGTCCGCGTCCATGACCCAGACTGCGGAGTGCGTCTTCCCGGCCTGGAGACTGTCTTCCGAGACCGTGAACGCGATTTTTGTCCCGTCAGGAGAGAACCGGGGGTCGTCGACGCTACGAATGTGGTACAGGTCGGCGATCGTGAACGCGCGTTTCTGTGCATCGGCCCCGGAGAGGAGGCACAGCGCGGCCAGCATAAGCGTATGGTATTTCATCGGAATGGTTGGTGACGTCGCACTCGGTGGCAAGGGGGTGCCCGCCCGTGTGAGGGGGGGGCGGATTGTGGGGAATGGTACCAAACCCCCGCGCGAAAATCAATCTGTTGCAACTCAGTGCCTCGCTGTCGATATTTTGTCTCCACCTCACAAAGTGCAGGAAGCATGTTCCGATGAACGGCGGCGCTCCGTCAGATAACACGCGCGCGATTGTCAGGCTGGGGGCGTTCCGGCGCAACCTGGAGTGCGTCCGCTCCTATTGCGGCGCGGGAATCCGCATCATGCCCGTCGTCAAGGCGAACGCTTACGGGCACGGGATGATCCGGATAGCCCTCGAAGCCGTCGCCTCCGGCGCCGATGCCCTCGCGGTTGCCCGCGTTGCGGAAGCCCTGGAAATCCGGCGGAGCGGCATCGGGGCCCCGCTGCTTGTCTTTGAAGTCCCCCCGGCACCGTCTATCGAGAGCGCCGTCTCAGAAGGGATCGAGCTCACCGTGAGCACACCGGAATCGGGACGGGAAGTGAGCGGCGCTGCATCGCGCGCGGGGAAGACGTGCCGTATCCACGCGAAGGTCGATACCGGGATGACCCGCCTCGGATTCTCCGACAGGTCCGCCCCGGAGGAGATCGCGTCTCTTCTTCGCCTTCCCCGTCTCGAGCTCGCCGGCGTGTACAGTCATTTTGCGACGTCGGACGAGCCCGACACCACGTTTGCCGCCTCGCAGCTCGCCCGGTTCCGTGATGTGCTCGAACGGCTGCGCATGAAGGGCATCGAGCCGCCGCTCGTACACATGGCCAACAGCGGCGCGATCATGAACCTGCCTGATGCCCGCTTCGACTTGGTCCGGCCGGGCATCATGATCTACGGGTATGCCCCGTCGCGCCTGATGCCGGAGAGATTCCCCCTCTCGCCCGTGATGAGCCTCGTCTCGACGATCAGCATGCTCCGCACTGTCGATCCATGGACGACAGTCTCCTATGGAAGGCATTACGCAGCGCCGAAGAGGACCGTCATTGCCACTGTGCCTGTCGGGTACGGGGACGGGTACACGCGTCTCCTTTCGGGGAAGGGAGCCGTTCTCATCGGCGGGCGGAGATACCCCGTGGTTGGGACAATCTGCATGGATCATCTGATGGTCGACCTGGGGCCGGGAAGCGAATGCCGGGTGGGGGATGCCGTTACGCTTATCGGCCGGGACGGGGAAGAGACAATCACGGCATGGGACATCGCCTCCGCGCTCGGGACGATACCGTACGAAGTGACGTGCGCCATCGCCTCGCGTGTCCCCCGGGAGTATGTGGAATAGCATCGGTCCCGGGATTGCTTCGTGGCGCCCTTGGCGCCACGGCGCCGAAGTCCGTTTTGTGGACCACGCTGCATTTTGGCGTGGCAATCTACCTTGACTATCCCATCGATACTGTGTATCTTTTCAACAGTATGATGGCACCAGGCGCAAAAATACGGACAATCCTGCTTGCAGGCCTGTTCCTTTTGTTCAACGTCGGGTTCCCGATTTTGGTTGATGCTTGCCCGATGGCGAAGCAGTCAGGTTCGATTGCCTGCTGCCCGCTCTGCCGGACTCATGGAAATGATCGTCATGGTCCGGTTGTGAAAGGGAAGCCCTGTTGCGCCCCCCAGGTCGCTGCCGGACGGAATGAGCAGGAATTCATGGGCGCCCCGAAAAGCGTCCCTGCGCTCCTCGTACATCTCTGCACGCTCGTTGCGCCGGCCGTCACGATGCCCGGACTTCCCGTCCAGGGACATTCACCTGCAGCATCTCCACCCCTTCAGCTCGTTGCCGACATCCCCGTTATTCTTGCCACGCTTCTGATCTGAGCATTCCTCTCTCCTGACTGCGCGGCGTCCCTGCGTTACCGGGCACGTCCGCACATGCACGTGCGATTCGTTCCATGCACATTGTCAGAGGGATGCCATGACAGCGTTTCTTTGCGCTCTCATTGCGGCGGCGTTTACCGCGCCAGCCGGTTCTGCCGACGTCGGCGGGGGAGATACCACGAGACTGGACGGCCTCGTCCTTGAGACGCTCCGGAAGAACCCCGAAATCGACGCCGCGCGCGACCAGATGGACGTGATGGCGGGAAAGGCCGGTGAGGAGGGGACGCTCCCGCCTCCGGAACTCATATTCATGCGCGAAGGGATGCCGGCGTTCAGGTACCGCGACGCGATGTTCTCGCGCGTGGAGTTGATGCAAATGATCCCTTTCCCCACCAAGCTTGCCTCCCGCAGGGAGATCGCCGAGATCAGTGCGCTCCACGCGCACCACGAGCACGCGGAAAAAGCCCTCGAAGTCCTGCGCCGGCTGAAGACGACGTACGCCGAGCTCTGGTACGTCCAGCAGTCGATGGCGCTCGGCGCGAGAAACAGCGATCTCCTCGCCCGGACGCTCGCCGTGGTCAGGGCCCGGTTTGCCGCGGGGGGCGCGGGGGCCGAGGACGTGCTCAGGGCGTCGCTCGAATCCGCCCGCAATACAAACACGCTGATCGCGCTCCGTGCGCGGGAACGCGCCCTCAAGGCGATGCTCATGTCGATTGCCGGACGCTCCGGCCCGGATACGATCGGATGCGCCGTGCTCCGCGAGCCCCGTCCGCTGGAGATCACTCCCGACTCGCTCGTCGCGCTCGCCCTCTCCACGCGTCCGGCAATCGAGCACGACTCCCTTGCAGTCGAGGAGGAGCGGCGCATGCTCTCCGCGGCGAAGCAGGAATATATCCCCGATTTCAGGATCGGTCTCCAGTACATGACGGCTCCCCTGACGGGGTTCAACGGGTGGACGGTGACCGCGGGGGTTTCGATTCCGTTCGCTCCGTGGAGCTCGGGCGCCACAGCGTCGAAGATCGAAGAATCGGAGGCGGGAGTGAACAGGGCGGAAGCAATGCTCGAGGCCTCCCGTGCCTCGCTCCGTGCAGAGGTGACCGACCTGGCAGCGCGTGCTGCTTCCGAAGCGCTCCAGGCGGATAATTACAGGAACGAAATACTCCCTCAATCGGAAGAAGCTCTTCGGGCGGCCCTCGGGGGCTATCGCGCCGGCCGCGGCGTCCTCCTCCCGCTGCTCGACGCGTACAGGATGCTCAACGAGACGACACTCGATGCGCTGATGCTCACCATGGAGCATGCACAGACGATTGCGGCGCTCGAACAGGCAGTGGGTGTGATCGATATATCGGCGTTGCGCTAAGAAAGGATTCTGCCATGAACAAGTTCAGAATCGTCTCCGCTCTTGCCGTCGTCCTCGCGCTTGCCATCGCCGCACTGGTCCTGGGGCCCTGGTCGAAGAACCCGCCCGCGGGCACGCCCCCCCTTGTGCAGGGTGAATCATACTACACGTGCCCGATGCATCCCTCTGTCGTAGCGCTCCATCCCGGCGCCTGCCCGGTCTGCGGGATGGCACTTGTGAAGAAGGTGTATGGCGCGGAGGGGAGCGGGCCCGGCGAATCGCCCGGGTCTGTGACCGTGTCGGCGGCGCAGCGCGTGGCCGCCAACATCACGACGGCGGAAGTCCGCGACACGGATTTCGCCGTCCCCGTCTCTGTGCCCGGCGTGATTTCCGTCGCGGAGCCCGCCCGATCCGTCGTGGCCGCACGCGTGCGGGGGAGGATTGTCAGGCTCTACGTGGACAGGACGGGCGTGATTGTCCGGAAAGGGGAGCCGCTTCTCTCGCTCTACAGCCCCGACGTAGCGTCCGCCGAGGAGGAGTATCTTGTCGCGCGCTCCGGCCGGGGCGACAGATCAGGGGGCGTGATACTGGAGGCCGCCCGGCGGCGCCTCCGCGACCGGTTCGGGCTTACCGATGAGCAGGTCGCCCGGCTCACCGGGGAGGCCGACATACGCGACGAGGTCGTCTACCTCTCTCCCATCGCCGGCACTGTCGTCGCAAAGAACGCCGTACGGGGCGCATATGTGGACGAGGGATCGACGCTCTTCGAGCTTGCCGACCTCTCCAGGCTCTGGGTGACCGCGTCTGTCCCCGAGCGGGAGATCGGCCGCATCCGCAGGGGGGAGGAAGCCGCAATCACCGTGGAGGCATATCCCGGAGAGAAATTCCGGGGGCGCGTGCTCCTTCTTGAGCCTCTTCTGGAGCAGGAATCGCGCTCCGTCCGCGTGCGCCTGGAAATAGCGAACCCCGACGGCAGGCTTCGTCCCAACATGTATGCGCGCGTCGAGATGAGGCCCGAGCCTCACACCGCGCTCGTCGTTCCTGCCTCTGCAGTCCTCTACACGGGTGAGCGCCCCGTTGTGTGGGTAGAAACCGCACCCGGCGTCTTTTCTCCCAGGGAGGTTGAGACCGGCGCGACCACGGCGGGGCTGACTGAGATACTGGGCGGTCTCGCCGCGGGTAATATGGTTGCGGCCACGGGAGGATTCCTGATCGACTCCGAGAGCCAGCTTGAGGCTTCCCCCTCCGACGTGCATGCCGGTCACGGTGATGCCTCTTCCCCCGGCAGCCATGCCGGTCACGGTGAAGGGCATCCCCCTGACCCCCACGCCGGTCATGAAATGTGAGGTTGCCATGATCGAACGCATTATTGAGATTTCGGCCCGAAACAGGTTCGCCGTCTTCATGGCGTACCTGGTTGTCCTCGGCGCGGGGACGTGGGCGGTCCTCACGACGCCCCTGGACGCGATTCCGGACCTCTCGGAGAACCAGGTCATCGTCTTCACGCAGTGGATGGGCCGTTCTCCGCAGCTCGTCGAGGACCAGGTCACGTTTCCGCTGGAGACGGCGCTCCAGGGCATCCCCGATGTCCACGACATCCGTGCACAGTCGATGTTCGGGATGTCGTTTATCTACGTGATCTTCAACGAATCGGCTGACCTCTACTGGGCGCGGAGCCGCGTCCTGGAGAAACTCGCCTCCGTCCAGGCAGCCCTCCCGCAGGGGGCAAAAGTCCAGCTCGGCCCGGACGGCACCGGCGTCGGGCATGTCTTCTGGTACACGCTCGAGGGGAAATACGACCTCGGCACGCTCCGCGCGGTGCAGGACTGGTACGTCAGGCTCAATCTCCAGGGGGTCCGGGGAGTCGCGGAAGTCGCCTCCGTGGGCGGGTTCGTCAGGCAGTACCAGGTGGACGTCGACCCGGATCTCCTGAGATCCTTCGGCCTGACGATCGCCGACGTTCGCAACGCCGTCATGCGCTCCAATAACGAGGTCGGCGGGAAAATCGTCGAATCGTCGGACGCCGAGTATTTCGTCCGGGGAGAAGGATACGTCCATTCGGTGAAGGATATCGAGACGATCCCGCTGGCCACTGCGCCCGGCGGGACGCCCGTGCTCCTCGGACAGGTCGCGCGCGTCCAACTTGGCGGGGACATCCGCCGGGGCTCGCTTGACCGCGACGGACTGGGGGAAGTGGTGGGGGGAATCGTCGTGATGCAGAGCGGCGAAAACGCGAAGGAGGTGATCGACCGGGTGAAGAAGAGGTTGGACGATATCCGGCCCGGCCTCCCGCCGGGAATGGAGATCAGGACCGCGTACGACCGGGAGACGCTCATCACGGCCGCGGTCGGCACGCTCGAGCGGGCGCTGGTCGAAGCCGCGGTGGTGGTGACGCTCGTGGTGCTCCTGTTTTTGCTCCATTTCCGGAGCGTGCTTCGCGTCGTCATCGAGATCCCGTTTGCGGTCCTGATTGCGTTTATCTTCATGCGGGTATTCGGCGTCAGCTCGAACATCATGTCGCTGGGGGGGATTGCGCTCGCGATCGGCGTCATCGTCGACGCATCGATCGTGCTCGTCGAGAACGCCTACCGGAATGTGGCCGCGGAACAGGAGCGGAAGGGGACGCTCACGACGGATGATTACGTCGCGATTTCAATACGTTCCGCCCGGCAGGTGGGCCCGGCCATCTTCACATCGGTGGCGATCATGGTGGTGTCGTTTCTCCCGGTCTTCCTCCTCGAGGGGGAGGAGGGGAAGCTCTTCCGGCCCCTCGCCTTCACTAAAACGTTCGTGCTTGCCGGTTCCGCGATCATCGCCGTGACGCTCGTGCCGGTCCTCATGACGCTCCTGACGCGGGGGAAATTCAGGACTGAGCAGCGGAACCCGGTGACGCGCGCGCTGGGAAAGGCGTACGAACCGGTGATCCGGCTCGCGCTCAGGTACAGGAAGACCGCCCTTGCGCTCAACGTGCTGTTGCTTATCGCGGCGATTCCGATGGTGATGCTCACAGGTTCGGAGTTCATGCCTTCGCTGGATGAAGGGAGCCTCCTGTTCATGCCCGTCGCGCTTCCCTCGGCCTCCATCACTGAGATCAACCGGATTCTCCGCGTCCAGGATGCCGCCATACGGTCGGTGCCCGAGGTCGAGTCGGTCCTGGGCAAGGCCGGGAGGGCGGAGACTTCCACGGACCCCGCACCGGTGAGCATGATCGAAACGATCATCCTCCTGAAACCGAAAAATGAGTGGCGGCCGGGGTTGACAAAAAGCGAGATCATCGCCGAGCTGGACACCAAGCTCCGGATCCCCGGCGTGCGCAACGGCTGGACGCAGCCGATCATCAACCGCATCAACATGCTCTCGACAGGGATCAGGACGGACCTCGGGGTGAAGATATTCGGCCGGAACCTGGACACGCTCGAGGACCTCGCCCTCCGCGCGGAATCGATCCTCCGGACAATCCCGGGCTCGGCGGACGTATACGCGGAGCGGTCGCAGGGGGGTGAATTCCTGGATATCGACATCGACCGTGAGGCGGTCGGGCGCTACGGGGTTTCTGTCGGCGACGTTGAGGACGTGATCGAGACAGCGCTCGGGGGAGAGAATATCGGCACCGTGATAGACGGGAGGGAGCGATTCCCCGTGCGCGTCCGCTATGCGAGGGATTGGCACACGTCGCTGGAGGCGGTGCAATCGCTCCCCGTCCCCGTCGAGCGCAGCACTGAGGGAACCGGCATGCTACAGGCGTCATCCATGTCCGCCCCGGGCGAGATGGGAGGAGTCCCGAATGGCGCTCCCCGCGCGGCGAGCGGACCGTTCACGCGCCCCTATGTCCCTCTTGCCGCGCTTGCGCACATCGGCGTCAGGTCAGGCCCACCGATGATCTCCAGCGAAAACGGCCAGCTCCGCTCCGTCGTCCTCCTGAACGTTCGCGGGCGCGACATGGGGGGCTTCGTGGAGGAGGCGCGCAGCGCGCTCGCCTCCGGGCTTCGCATGCCTCCCGGCTACACGGTCCTCTGGAGCGGGCAGTGGGAGAATCAGGTCAGGGCAAAAGCGCGTCTCGAGCTGCTGATGCCCCTGGTGTTCCTGATAATCTACGTCATGCTCTATTTCGTGACGAAGGACTACGTCGAGGCGGCCGTCGTCATGCTCTCCGTCCCCTTCGCGCTCGTCGGAGGGATGTACTTCATGTTCATACTCGGGTACAACTTCTCCGTTGCCGTCTGGGTCGGTTTCATCGCGCTCTACGGGCTCGCCGTGGAGACGGGAGTGGTGATGGTCATCTACCTCCACGAATCCCTCGACCGGCGTCTCAGGGCGCACGAGAGGGGAGAGCGGGGTCCCGTGACCGAAGACGACATCACCGAGGCGACCGTGGAAGGATCCGTGCTCCGTCTCCGCCCGAAAATCATGACCGTCGCGACGGCGATGATCGCGCTCGTCCCGATCATGTGGAGCACGGGGACGGGCGCCGACGTGATGAGACCCCTGGTTGCGCCGATGATCGGGGGCCTTGTGACATCGACGTTGCACGTCCTTGTCGTCACCCCGGTCCTTTTTTCGATGATGAAGCGGCGCGCACTCAGGAAAGGCCGCCTGGCGCCATCCGGGATGGGCGTTGCCGTAGAGTGATTGCATATGTCATGAATCTCTCGTATTGTGGCGGTAATTGGAGGGCTCCTCACTGCAAAGCCCGGGATCATGCCGCACCTGGATCCGGAAATACCGAATTCGGCCTGTTTTGTGGGATTCCGGCTGCCTTTCATGTGATTGAACTCACTGGAATTATCAATCCAGCGTGATACCATTCACATGGAAAGCGTGTTAAATTGAGGGGGTCAGCGCAATGACAATTCTGGTCGTGGACGACGAGCCTGAATACCGGCTCATCATGCGGAGCGTATTGATGTCGGAAGGGTGGGAAGTCCTGCTTGCGGAGAACGGCGAGGAAGGACTCGCCAAGATGCGGGAGGCGAAAGTCGACCTCGTCATTTCCGACATCTATATGCCG
>DATJAS010000025.1:0-16080 GCA_035516035.1 Bacteroidota bacterium
ACAATGATCCGGATCGACACCGTCGTCGCCTGCGGGCTCTCCATCGAATTCGGGAATCGACTCGTGACCAGCCCGGTGCGCAGCTTTTTCGTCCTCAGGTACGGGTGGGTTAACTGACCGCAACGGCGGTCTTGACAGTCAGTCCGTTCTGACGTACATTGGATAATTCTGGCTTTCCCGTTCATTGAATCAGGCCGTGACAGGATCCCCCTTGTCGCCCTACGTTCACGACGTCCGCACCAGTCCCTCGATTCGCTTCGCACTGTTATCCCCGCCTTATTCTCTCGCAGAAAAATTCAGATTTCATGATGTATTCCATTCTTCACGGAGCCGCACGTGAAGAAGATCGGCAAGTACGAGATCGTCGAAGAACTCGGGCGGGGCGGCATGGGCGTCGTCTACCGTGCGTACGATCCGACGCTTGAGCGGGAGGTCGCGCTCAAGGTCATACAGCAGATCGCCCTCGACGTTGCGGACACGAAGGCGCGATTTTACCGGGAAGCGCGCATGGCCGCGCGTCTCTCGCATGATGCGATCGCGGTCATTTACGAGATCGGCGAGGAGGCGGGAGTACCCTTCATCGCGATGGAATACCTCCCGGGACGCGATCTCCGGGGCGTGATAGATGCGCGGGAGCCTCTTTCGCTGGATCAGAAGCTCGACTATGCCCGGCAGGTCGCGCGGGGCCTCCAGTACGCGCACGCGAAAAACGTCATCCACCGCGACATCAAACCCGAGAACATCAAGCTGCTGGACGATGGCCGGGTCAAGATCATCGACTTCGGCATCGCCAAGCCGTACACGCCGACCGCGTCGCCCGAAGACAGGAGCACGAGCGCGGTGCTCACGAGGATGGGCATGCGCATCGGGACGCCCTGGTACATGTCTCCCGAGCAGGCCCGGGGGAACCCTGTCGACAGGCGCACGGACATCTTCTCGTTCGGCGTCGTCCTGTACGAGCTGCTCACGTACGCCAAGCCGTTCCAGGGGGACGACACCACGGTCCTCTACAAGATCCTGCACGAGGAGCCTCCCCCCATCAAGCTGGAGGAGAGCGGGCTCGCCGATGAGATCCAGCGCATACTCTCACGCTGTCTCGCCAAGGACCACGAGGAACGCTACGGCGATTGCGCCGAGGTGCTCCGCGACCTGGTCGCGCTCACCGAAGGAGCGTCGCAGGACCCGAAGGTCCGCGCGCTCCTCGCCCAGGGTATCGCGCTCGACCGCGCGGAGAAGTACGACGAAGCCGCGGCGAAGTTCAACCAGATCCTCGAGGTCGATCCCGACAACCCCCAGGCCCGCGCGTTCCTGAAGCGGCTCTCCCTCAGGGACCGTGAGGCGTTCATGCGGAAGGTCCTGGCCGGGGACATTATCGGCACCGTCATTTCGCATTTTCAGATACTCGACCGTATCGGCGGCGGGGGCATGGGGGTCGTCTACAAGGCCGAGGACATGTCGCTCAAGCGGATCGTGGCGCTCAAGTTCCTGATGCCCGACCTCGTGCGCGACCCGTCGGCGAAAAAGCGCTTCCTGAAGGAAGCCCAGGCCGCCTCCGCACTCGATCACCCCAACATCTGCACGATCCACGAGATCAGCGAGACGTCCGAAGGTCTTCTCTTCATCTGCATGGCGTTTTACGGCGGGGAAAACCTCAGCACCCGGATCGCGGCCGGTCCGCTCGAGCCGGGAGCGGCGATCGACGTCGTGGTCCGCATCGGCCGGGGTCTCGCCAAGGCGCACGAATACGGCATCGTCCACCGCGACATCAAGCCCGCGAACGTGATCATCACCTCGGAGGGAGAGGTGAAAATCGTCGACTTCGGACTGGCCAAGCTCTCCGGGGGGACGCAGATCACGCGCGTCGGGGCGCGCATGGGGACGCTCCCCTACATGTCCCCCGAGCAGATCCGGGGAAACACGCTCGACCACAGGACAGACATCTGGTCTCTCGGCGTCCTCCTCTTCCAGACCCTCACCGGGCAGCTCCCGTTCCAGCGGGAGTACGAGGCTGCCATGCTGTATGCGATCGTTACTGACGATCCGCCCCTGCTGACCAGCGTGATGCACGGTCTGCCGGTGGAGCTCGAACAGGTCATCTCCCGCGCGCTCCGGAAGGACCCCGGGGAACGCTACGCCTCCGTCCAGACAATGGTCCAGGAACTGGAGCGCGTTCAGGGGGAGATCCTGCAGACCAAAGAGCTCGGCGTTGCCCGCGCGCCGGAGTCTGAGGCCCTCCTGCGGGAGGCCCGAGATCTTTTGAAGCACGGGCGGTACGGGGAGGCGCTTGCCCGTGTCGAGCGGGTGCTCGAGGTCGCCCCGGCGGATTCCCGGGCCCGGGAGCTGAAAGAGGAGTGCTCCCGCCGCCTCACGCAGGCCGAGCAGGTCACCGTCCTGCTCAGACAGGGGACGGAATTCTTTGACAGGGGAAAATTCCGCGAAGCCCGGGACGCGATGGAAGGGGTCCTGGCCGTGGAGCCGGCCCAGCCGGATGCGACGCGGATCCTGGAGCAGGCGAACGAAGGGTTGGATCGGCGGGAACAGATCGACAAGCTGATCGCCGAGGCCGTGATTTCGCTCAAACAAGAGAAGCCGGGGGCTGCCGCCTCGGCCTACCGTCGCGTGCTTGTGCTGGACCCGGACAACAGGGAAGCACAGAAGGGTCTCCGCCACCTGGAAAAACCGACGGCCGGGCGGCGGGAAGGGACTGCGCAACCGGGACCTGTATTCCCCCGTGCGGGGACAGACGCGCGACCGTCGCCCGGAGTGTCCCGCCGCCGTCTCTGGAGTGCAGCGGTGTTGATCGCACTTGTCGCAGTCGTCGTGCTCGTCCTGATAGTTCTTACCAGGAAGCCCGAGGGGGTTGAGGCGCCGGGAGGGGCGTCAGTTACCACGGGCGCTCCGGCGGCTGCGGAAGATTCCGAGGGGGCTGCCCTGGCGGCGCGGAGCGAGATGTCGATCCAGGAGGAAACCGCCCGTAAGGCGGGGGCGCCCACAACGGACGCGGCGGGCTTTGCCAAAGCGCACGTGCTGCAGGACCGGGGAGATGGAGAGTTCCGGGCGAAGTCGTACGGGGCGGCGAGGCAGGCGTTCGAGGAAGCGGGCGCGCTGTTCCGGAAATCCTCCGATGCAGCGAAAGCCGATGCCGCATCCTCGGCGGACATCAGCGAACTGAAGCAGATGATCACCTCCGCGCGTGGGGAGATGCTGGGCGAAAAAAGCGCGGCGCAGAAATCTGCCGGGAATCCCGCGTTGCTCCCGACGTTCAATGATGGGTTGAAATCCGAGCGGGAGGGGGACAGGCTTGCCCGATCCTCCTCGGGCGAAGACCTTCAGAACGCGCGCAAGGCGTACCTGAACGCGCGCGACCTGTACAGGAAGTCGAACGAGGACGCCGCCGTCCAGGCGGCGCTCAGGACGGATGCCGACAACGCCGCCGCAGCGATGAGGTCCGCCAGGGAAGGGGTGTCGGGGGGCGCAGAAGGCCGGAAAGCGAATTCTTCCTACCGGACGGCGCAGGAGACTGAAACCGGTGCCCGCGCGCTTTACCAGTCGGGAGATTATGCGGGAGCGCGCGATGCGTTTGCGCGGGCGGGGAGTCTTTACAAGGCCGCCGCCAGGGAGATGTCGAGCGCCGCGGAGAAGCCCCCGGCTGCAGAAACTCCCGCATCCCCGAAATCCGACGCGGTGGCGCTCGCGGCGGAGGCGGGACGGAGTGTGCGTCATATGGTGGACCAGTACGAAGCCTGCGTCGAGAAGGGGGACCTCGCAGGCCTGGCAGCGCTCCTCAATCTGAGCGACGCCGACCGGATCGACTGGTCGAAGTTCTTTGACCTCTCCGAACAGCGCTCGCTGACGATATCCGATGTCGAGCCGGATCTCAGCCGCAGCGATCCCCAGGTGACGTTCAGAGAGAGGATGTCCTACTTCAACACATCGATGAGACAGACGGTGACTCCGCCCGAGCAGAAGCGGGTTTGGCTGCTCCAGGCTGAGCACGGCGCGTGGAAAGTGACTTCATACAAATAACCTATTCCGGGAGCATCCCGATGATAACTCTGCCCCGCGGTACGGTCCTTGCGCTCCTCGCCTTCGCGCTGGCACAACAGGCGCACGCACAGCTCAACACCGTTTTCAGCGACATCTTTGACGAGGTTCTTGAGACCCGGCTGGAGCTCAGCCCCGGAAGGCACGCCAATCACTTCGTCCCGGCCGCAAACAAGGCGAACGCCGAACTGGTTCCTTCGCTCAACAGTCTGATCACCGGCGATATCTCGTCATTTCCTCTCAGCACGACGAGTCCGAGGGTCGGGTTCGACTTCTCCTCCGGAAGGCCGGTGGCTGTGACGGGCAGTCTCGGCCCGATCATGTCCGAGACCGCCGACCCGGTGGGGAAGGGGAGGCTCATGGTTGAAGTGAGCTACACCTACCTGGACCTGGATGAATTCCGCGGCCTCCCGACGGATCAGATGGAATTTACGTTTACGCACGTGTCGGTGACGCCGGGGGAGCCTGCTCTCGGAGAAAACACCAACGAGAGCGACCTGATCAATCTGGTCATGGACCTGCACACCAGGGTGAGCATCGGCGCTTTAACCGCGACATGGGGTGTTACGGACAAGCTTGACCTCGGCCTCGCAATTCCCGTGATCAGCGTCCGTCTGAACGGGACGGCGAAGGCCACGATCGACAGCTACACGTTTGCATCGGGCGGCGCCGCGCATCACTTCTTCGGCGGCGACTCGCTCAACCCGGTGCTGACCACGGCGGTGCCGTATGACCAGAGCGCCACGGGGATCGGCGACGTGGCGCTGAGATTCAAGTACAATCTCTCGCAGGGAAGCGGAGTGAACGCCGCGGCGCTCCTGGACATCCGGCTCCCGTCGGGGCGGGTCGCTGACTTCCTCGGTTCGGGCCGGACCACGTACCGGCTGTGGGGGATCCTCTCCGGGACGATGGGCGATGTGACCCCGCACCTCAACCTCGGCTACGCGCACAAGGTCGCCGACCTCCAGAGCGATGCAGTTGAATTCAGGGTTGGATTCGACAACAAGCTTTCTTCCAAAATGACATTTGCGCTCGATCTTCTCGGGCAGGTCGACGTCGAGCCCAGCAAGGCGGTTCATCTTGCCCCCGGGACCGTGACAATCGTAGACAGGATCGATTCGGTGAGGGATAATTCCAACTCCGGCCGCCTGCCGAACGTGCAGGCGGTCAGGTCGGTCAACCTGAGCAATATTCCCGATCTGAGCAATGACGACACGGTCTCGATGGCCGCGGGGTTCCGCTATGCACCGTCCGAATCGGTCATGATCTTTGCCGATGTGATTGCCCCGCTGAACAACAGGGGTCTCAGGGCGTCGGTGGCTCCCACGATTGGTTTCAGCGCGAATCTCTGAATCCGGCGCCCCGTTGAATCTCCGCCCCTTCGTCCCTATCTTACGGGCAACGGCGGGATGAGGGGGACCGAATGGCGAAAGAGTACGACCCGCGGATGCACAGCGCGGAGCACATACTCAACCAGACAATGATCCGGATGTTCGGCACCGGCCGGGCCTTCAGCGCGCACGTGGAAAAGAGGAAGTCGCGCTGTGACTACCGCTTCGGACGGGATCTGACTGCGGAGGAGGCACGGGAGCTCGAGCGGAGAGTGAACGCCGTGGTTGCGGCGGATCTTCCGGTGCGGGCGGAGTTCCTCGCGCGGGAGGATGCCGCCAGGACATTTGACCTCGGCAGGCTTCCCGCGGACGCGCCCGGTACCGTCCGCATCGTCCGCATCGGCGACTACGACGCCTGTCCCTGCAGCGGGGCGCACGTGGAACGCTCCGCGGCGATCGGGACGTTCCGGGTCGCCTCCACGCAGTTCGCCGACGGGGTCCTGAGGATCCGCTTCCGGCTGCAGGACTGAGCCCCCCCCTCGTTCCACTCCCCCATCTCACGACGATCACGGAGCACTTCCATGAGACGAACGGTCGTTGCACTCTGTACAGTGTGCCTCTGCGCCGGAGCGGCCGCCGGCGGATCGGGATACGACGCATTGTTCACGGCGCGGACGCTCCGCGTGGACCTCTATCACACGGGGACGAAAGGGGAGGAGCACTACGCGCTCGACCGGGCGATCCTGGAGGGACCGTGGGCGGGGCACCGCGTGAACCTGATCGACACGCTGAACCTGGGAGAATATCTCCTGACGGTGACCGACAGGGGGACGAACGCGCCGGTCTACACCAGGGGATTCTCGACCGTCTTCAACGAGTGGCAGACGACCGACGAGGCGGGGGCCGGGGTGACGAGGACGTTCGCCGAGAGCGTCCGGCTCCCTGCGCCGCGGCGCGCGGTGCGGCTGGCGATCGCGCGCAGGGACAGGAGAATGGAATTCCACGAGATCTTCTCGGCGGTGATCGACCCGGCCGATCCGGCGCAGGTGGTGGCCGAGCACTCGCGGCCGAGACTGAACGTGGCGGCGCTCGTCGAGAACGGGCCCCCTGCCGTGAAGGTGGACATCGCCATCCTGGGGGACGGCTACGCGGCGGCCGACATGGAGAAGTACCGCCGCGACGCCGCCCGGTTCACGGAGGACCTGTTCCGGACGCACCCGTTCCGCGAGCGGAAACGGGACTTCAATGTCTGGCGTGTCGACGTCGTATCCGACGAGAGCGGCATCGACGTGCCGGGCAGGGGCGTGTGGAAACGGCACGCCCTGGGCGCGCGCTACGACACGTTCGGCTCGGCGCGCTACGTGCTCACGGAGGATAACCGCGCAGTCCGCGACGCGGCCGCGGCCGCGCCGTACGACTTTCTCTGCATCCTGGTGAACGATTCCCGGTACGGGGGGGGAGGGATCTACAACCTCTACGCGACCACGTACACCGACGAACAGGCGGCGGACCAGCAATGGCAGATGGACTACGTGTTCGTCCACGAATTCGGCCATTCGTTCGCGGGCCTGGCGGACGAGTACTACACGTCGTCGACCGGGTATAACGACTTCTATCTCCCCGGCGTTGAGCCGTGGGAGCCGAACATCACCGCCGCATCCGGGGCTGAGCGCCTGAAATGGCGCACGCTCCTTTCCCCGGGCATCCCGCTCCCCACGCCGTGGGGGAAGGCCGCCTACGACAGCCTGGAGGCGCTCCGGGGCACGCTCGACCGCCTGGCGTCCGATTACTACCTGAAGCGCGAGCCGTACCGGCGGAAGGAGGCGGAGATCCTGGCGTCCTCACCCTACAGGGGAGAGGTCGGCCTCTTTGAAGGAGCGGGGTACGTCGCGAAGGGGCTCTATCGCCCCTCCGTCGATTGCAGGATGTTCTCGCTCAGCCTGGCAGACTTCGATCCGGTCTGCAGCGCCGCGATCACGAGGATGATCGATTTCTACAGCGACCCCGCGGGACGCTAGGCGCGCGTGCGCCTGAGGCGTCACGCCGCCGGCGCGGGAGGGGCCTGGGCGGCCGGTTTCTTCTTCCGGAAGATGAAGAACCAGACTGCGGCGATGATCACGAGGACTCCGGCGATATACGCGATGAACGTCGCGTCGATCGTCTCCTTCGAAAGCTCGCTCACCGCGCGGTCCAGCGCCGCATACTCGGTGCGACCCAGCATGCCGTCCTTCGTGAGGCCGTCGCGCCAGTCGCGGTCGATCTTCTGCTTCCAGAGGTTCTCGACGAATGGCTGGGGATCCTGTTTGCTTGCCGCCAGCGAGGCCACGCAGGCGCGGACGCTGGCCGCGAACGAGGGACCGTCGTGGAATTCCTGGACCGTGATCCCCGCCTGCGTGAATTCCTTCTGCAGCCCCCCCCAGAATCCCGCCATCAGCCGCCTGTGCCAGTCTGCCAGGACTGAATCGACGTGCGCCGACTGGGCGGCGGCTCCATCCGTGGCCGCGTTCGTCCGGGCTGCGCCCCCCGCCCCCGCGCGCGTGCGCGCCTGCGACGGAGTTCCCCCGGCGACCACGGCCGATGTGGCGGCGACGTCCGTCATTTTTTCCTTCAGGCCCGTCCACCTGGCGGCGAACGCCTGGTACTGGTCGATCAGCCCCGCGTAGTCTTTCCCCTGCAGCTGCGTGACGTCAAGGAACTTGACGTTGTCCGCGGCGATTTCATACACGCGCGTGACCACGTTCGCGTTCTGCAGCCGCTGCGCGATGGCTTCTTTCTGGACGTCGGCGACCTGGTGCAGGTCCTTGCCGTAGGGGAGGAATATCGAATCGACGATCGCGAAGATCAGCCGGTCCTTTGCCGCCAGGTTGGCCGTGAGCCGCCGTACCGCTTCCCGGAGCGAGGCGAGCGATTTCCGGCTCTCCTGCAGCTCGCCGAAGAGCTGGTCCCGCTGCGCCGTGAGCGAGTCGAGCCGCGAGGTGAGCGCGCCGATGCGGGCCTCGAGCTCGCTCAGCTTCAGCCCCTGCGTCCGGATCAGGTAGACCCGGTCGTACGTCAGCACCTGGAGCGCGCGCAGGCGCCCGACGCTTTCGCTGAACGTCAGCGGGTAGAGCGCCCTGTCCAGGAATTCGCTGTGGGGGGCGAAATCGGATTCGAGCTTCGCGATGTCGTCCCTGACCGAATCGATCGCCCCGGTGGTGGAGGCGGAATCAAGGCGCGCCGCGAGGGCGCGGACGCGCTCCTCGAAATCGTTCTTGAGCGCGTAGTCGGAATGCTGCGCCCGCGCGGCGAAGGGCACCAGGAGCGCCAGCGCGGGCAGGAGCAGGATGCGTCTCATCTCTTCACCTCGGCGATGTCGTCGGACGTGAGGAGCCTGCGGAAGCTGTCGCCGTCGATCAGCTCGACGTAGGGGGGGCGCTGGTTCAGCGCCGGGCTTTTCAATCCCCCTTCCGCGACCAGGATCGCCGTGTGCAGGACGAGCGACGAAGGACCGGGCGCGAAGACGAAGACGTGCCTGAAACGCGGCCCCGTCAGGAAATAGTAGCCTTCGGCGCTCCGGATGAGGCGCAGCTTCGCCCCTTTGAGCGCGCTGGAGTCCTGGAACTCCTCGCCCGCCACCGGAGCGACATTCGCCCTCACGGCGTAGCGGACGTCCTCGATGGTGTTTGCCGGGCTGACGGTGAGGACGCTCTCGACCGGCCAGCCGAAATCGACGCGTTCCAGCGTGATCGCGCTGCAGCCGGCGAAGACTGCGAGCGCGACAGGGATGAGTCGCCTGCAGGTGGTCATGGGCTGATCTTCCGGATGTGATGTCATTGCACTTCACCGAATTCGCCACAAATTAGCGATAATTCAATCTTAACGCAACCCGGCAATGCCGCAGTGCGAAGAGTGTTGATTTAACGTGCTCCTTGATGTACCTTCAACCAACCTATAGTCTCTCCGCGTCTCCCGGGGGAGACAACCCCTCAACCTGGCAAATACTATGGCGAAGACCCCCTCGAATCCCGGTCGCCGGGCGATTCTCATTGTCGAGGATAGCACGGATTTTTCGAACCTGCTGAAGTTCATCGTCGAGGACGACGGATTTTCGGGCGTCCAGTTCCCGCTTCACAGCGATGACATCGTGGGCTGGGCGAAGCAGCATGAACCCGCGGCGATACTGATGGACCTTGCCCTGGGGAGAAAAGGGGGGATGGATTTCATCGAGAAGCTCAAGGAGGATCCCGAGACATCCGCCATACCGATCGTCATCATATCGGGCCGCGATCTCCCGCTCAAGGAGGTGATGCAGCTCCAGTCTCAGGGGATCAAGTACCTCCGCAAGGGACGCGTGGAAATGGACGAAATCCGCGAGGCGATCAAGGACGCCGCCGTTCCCGGCGGGGGCAAGAAGAAATGAAAGTCTACTGCCCCGCGCTCCTCTCCGGGAAATACATCCCCAACAAGTGCGCGCACCGGGGAGTCGCCGGAGGACAGGATTTCTCGCTGCCGGTCCAGTGGGGCGACATCCCTCCCGGCACGCGGTCGTTCGTCTTCTCCGTGATAGACACGCACCCCGCCGCGGCAAACTCCGTCCACTGGTTCGTGATCAACGTCCCGCACTGGGTGCGCGAGATCCCCGAACGCGCGTCCGGGATTCGGGAGAAAATGCCGCCCGGCGCTCTCGAGCTCCGCAATTCGTTCGGCGAGCTCGGCTACACCGGTCCCGCTCCGCAGAAAAACTCCGGACCGCACGAATACCTGATCGCGGTGCACGCGCTCAGCGTCGAAACTCTCGGCGTCGGTCCTTTTTCCGCCGTCGAGAAGTGCCGCGCGGAAATGAAGTCCGCGACAATTGCGAGCGCGGAGACCGTCGGGATATTCCAGCGGTAACCCCCCGTCATTGCGAGCGGCGGCGCCTATGGCGCCGTGGCGCCAAAGGCGCCACGAAGCAATCTCGCGCTGGTTGCTTCGCTTCGCTCGCAACGGCAAAGAACGCCGATTGCTTCGTCGCAAAAAGCGCTCCTCGCAATGACAGCAGTGCCTACACCCACCCCCTCAGCTTCGCGGCTTCGGCCACGCGCGCGACGCCCACCACCATGGCCCCGAGTCGCGGGTGCACGCGGTTTTCCTTCACCGCCTCCTGCACGGCGTGGTACGCCCGTGTGAGCGTCGTGTCCAGGCGCGTGTGGACGAGCGACTCATCCCAGAACCAGGAATAGCTGTCCTGCACCATCTCGAAGTAGGAGACCGTCACGCCCCCCGCGCTTGCCAGGATGTCGGGGATGACGTGGATGCCTTTCCCGTGCAGGATCTCGTCCGCCTCGGGGGTGGTGGGACCGTTGGCGAGCTCGCAGATGATGCGCGCCCGGATGCGGGGCGCGTTCTCGGCGGTGATCGCGTTCTCAAGCGCGGCGGGGTAGAGGACCTCGACGTCCAGCTCCAGGAGCGCTTCGTGCGGAATGACGGTGGTGCCCGGGAACCCCAGGACGCTGCCGGTTTTCAGCTTGTGCGTCACCAGCTCTTCCGGTTCCATGCCGCCGGGGGCATAGATCGCCCCGCGGGAATCGCTCACGGCGACGAGCTTCCCGCCGCCGAGGATCTCCCGGTGCAGGAGCGCCGCCCTCTGCCCGGCGTTGCCGAATCCCTGAATGGCGAATGCCTTTGTCGGGTCGGCGCCGAGCGCGGTGCATGCTTCCCTGACCGTGATCACGCCGCCGCGGGCCGTCGCGTCGCGGCGCCCCTCCGTTCCCCCGATCTGCTGCGGCTTGTCGGTCATGACGCCCGGGTGGTGGCTCCCGGCGATCGCCTCGTATTCGTCCATCATCCAGGCCATCGTCTGGGGGTTGGTGTAGACGTCCGGCGCGGGGACGTCCCTGTCGGCGCCGATCAGCGGCGCCACCGCGCGGATGTAGGCGCGGGAGAGGCGTTCCAGCTCGCGGGGAGACATCGCCTTCGGGTCGCAGCAGACGCCCCCCTTCGCCCCTCCCAGCGGGAGGTTGGCCACCGCCGTCTTCCACGTCATCCACGAGGCAAGCGCCCGGATTGTGTCGGCCGTCTCGTCGGGGTGAAAGCGGATCCCCCCCTTTGCGGGTCCGCGGGCGTAGTTGTACTGGATCCTGTAGGCGTGGAAGACGTCGATGCGGCCGTCGTCCATCCGCACCTCGAGCGTGCACTGGAATTCCCGCTGCGGCCACGACAGGAGCTCGACCGTCGCCCGGTCGAGGTGGAGCACGCCGGCTGCCTCCCGGACCTGCTGCTGGGCGACATGGAACGAATTGTACGATGCCATCGGCGCCGCTCCCTGCTATGGTGGTGTGTGTCCCTTCTCGCCGTGCCGGGGCTTCCCCTCGTACACGTCGAGGATGATCCTGTACCAGCAGTTCCTGCAGACGATCGCCCGGTCCACGCTCAGCAGCACCTGCTGCCAGGGAGAAAGCGGCTGCCCGCAGTGCGGGCATGTGTCGGGCGCTTTCGCGCCGGCGTCACGCGCGGGGCGTTTCACGGGTCTCCTCCGGCTTGAGAATCACCCCCCTGTTCAGGTGGCCGTTGATCCTGATCGTGAGCGGCTCGGCGAACCTCAGGTGCCGCGTGGATGAAAGCTGCTCGACGGGCTCCTGCGAGAGGAGCCAGTCCCAGTCCAGGAAGCCCTGGCGGGCCTGCTGGTTGACGGTGAAGTATCCGACCATGAACGATGTGATGTTCTGGAAGAAATGGGATCCCTGCGACGGCGCGACCGAGAGCTCCTTGAAGCCTGTTTCCACGATGGCGCGCGCGCCGGCGATCTGGTCCCACGCCACGGGGATCCCCAGCCACGGGTCGAGCGATCCCCACCGTCCGACCCCGACCAGGAGGTAGGGGCGGTTCTCTGCCAGGAGCTTCGCGTTGAGCGTGCTGACCTCGTGGGCCACCTCGCGGCTCCGCGCGCGGTCGAACCTGTGGTAATCGACGACGACCGCGTCGCGGATGTCCTCGATCGCGCCGTTGCCCAGGACCTGGTCGCTCTGGCAGATGAGCTTCGCCCTGTCGAAATCCTCGACGTTCAGCTGTTCCTGCTCCCGGTAGACGACGAGCGGCCGCATCTGGAGCATGCCGAATTCCATCGGTTCCGTCTCGGTGCGGGAGAGGTTGCCGGCGAACTCGATCTCCACCGGCGTCCCCATCCCCCACGGCCCCATGTCCAGGAGGAGCTCCAGGATCTGGGGGAGGGGGGAGCTCCTGTTTCGCAGGAGCGGGCCGAACGTCACCACCCGGGTTCCGGCGCGGGCAAGCCCGTCGTAGACCACGTCGTTTTCCGCGGAGTAGGTTCCCCCGGCCAGGCGGAGCGTGCCGTCGCGCTCCGCCACGTCGAGCGCGTACTGCTTGGTGAGCAGGTCGCGCGTGGCGGCCGAAAAATCCGATTCCGCATCGAGGTCGAGCGCGAAGAACGTCCGCTGCGAATTGTTCAGCGTTTCCCTGACCGAATAGAACTGGATCAGGTCCGTCGGGTAGCGGGGGGAAAACCTGACGGCGTTCCCCCCGTCGACCACCGTCTTCCCGAGTCCGAGCGCCAGCGACACGATCCCGTCGGAAGGGCGCTGGGGAGGGTGGGGGTAAAAATTGTATGACCGCGCGACGCCCGAGAAATCGGGGTAGAACCGCTCCTCGTGCGCCCTGCCCACCATCTTCTGGACGATGACCGCCATCTTCTCCTCCTCCAGGCGGTAGGAGGTGACCCTGATGTAGTCTTTCGCGCTCTGGTAGAACGTGGAGGCGTAGACCTTCTTGACGGCATTGAGCAGGTCGTTCAGCCGGACGAGAGGGTTCGGATGCCTGTTCGGGAGCATGTACGTCTCGTACACCCCCGCAAAGGGATGGTACTGCGAATCCTCCAGGAGGCTCGAGGAACGGACCGCCAGCGGGTCCCGCATCAGGTCGAGGAAAGCGGCGAGCCCGCCGAGGATGTCCTCCGGGAACTTCGTCGCTTCCAGGAACCGCCTGGTGATCTCGCCGTCATCGGGGCACGTGAGCGCGAACCGGCGCAGGCTGTTCTCGTCGACGAACTGGTCGAACACGTCGGTCCCGAGGACGACCGCAGGGGGGACGGTGATGAGGACACCTTCGAAGCGGTTCCTGACGTTGTAGTCGTTGATCAGCGTGCTGACGAAGCCGAGCCCCCGCGCCTTCCCGCCGAGCGATCCCCCGCCGATGCGGGCGAAGCTCGAGCCGGGGTCGTACGTTTCCTTGGTGAAATCCGCGATAATCCCGCGCTGCCGGATGTTCCGGTAGTTGTGGAGCGACTGGATGAGGTCGTTCCGCAGCGCCTCGACGGAGGGGTAGTCCGACACCTTCCGGGGCCGGAGCTGGTGGGCCAGCCAGAATTCGGTCCGCGCCTTGAGCCAGTTGGAGAAGTGGTTCCGTTCCGCGTGGTAGAGTATGCTTTCCTCCGGGACGAGCGTCAGCTGCTCCTCGAGCGAGCGGAGGTCGGCCGCGCGGCCCACCTCGACTCCCTCGCGGGTGCGGAAGACGAAGTCGCCGAAGCTGAACTGGTGCGCCATGAATTGCCGGATCTCGCCCAGCATCATGGGCGTGTCCTTCAGGACGAACGAGGCGCCGGCGGCGTGCGCCTCGGCCTCGTTCGCCTGGACGTTGGAAAGGAGGAGGACGGGGACGTCGCTTTGCTGGGCGCGGACTTCGCGCGCAAAGTCGAGCCCGGCGCGGGGATCCTGCGCGCCGGCGCGGGGGAAATCCACGTCCGAGATCACGCCCAGCGTGAACTCGCGGTATTCCTGGAAGGAGGTCCAGGCCTCCTCGTACGTCGAGCAGAGGAGGATCTTCGGCCTGGCCCTCATGCGCAGAAACTTGTGCGTCAGGTTGATCCCCTCGGAAATCAGGCGCTGCGACTGCTTCAGGATCTCGGTATAGATGATCGGGAGGATGGAGGAGTAGAAGCGGACGCTGTCCTCGATGACCAGGACCGTCTGCACGCCGACCATGCGCGTGTCATGGTCGACGTTGATCCGGTCCTCGAGCGACTTGATGATCGCGATGATGATCCGGAAGTCGCCCTGCCAGATGAACACTTTGTCGAACACGGACGTATCGCCGCGGAGGAGAAGGTACTTCAGCTCCCTGTTGTCGTGGGCGAGGAGGACGACGGGGATGCCCAGCCCGGTCGCTCTCAGCAGTCGCGCGAACTCGACCGCGGGCATGTCGTCGATGTGCAGCGTCGTGATGACGAGGTCGAACCGCCGCTCCTCACGGGCGAGCGCGATCGCTTCCCGGCCGCTCGAGACGCGCGTCAGCTCCGGTGAGTGGCTCAGGTTGAACCCCTGGTACTCGTTCCGGATCAGTTCGTAGAGGCGTCCGTCCTCTTCGAAGAGGTAGAGATCGTAGAGGCTGGAGACCAGGAGCACGTCCCTGATGCGCAGGCGCATCAGGTTCTGGAAGCCCTGGAACCTGTTCCCGTAGCCGTGTTCGACCAGGAGCGTGTCGAGCGTCCTGGTGATGCTGTCGATGTGCTGGTCCACGTCACGCTGCCGTTGCATGCGCTCCCGCCCGGAGGCGGGGAGACGCGCCCGCGTGCGCGCGTCCCCCCGCGCCGGCGGCGCGCGCTCAGACGACGCCCTGGTCCATCATCGCGTCCGCCACCTTCAGGAAGCCGCCGATATTCGCGCCGTTGACGTAGTTGCCCGGCGTGCCGAACCGCTCCGCCATCTGCACGCACGTCGCGTGGATGCTCTTCATGATCATCCGCAGGCGGTTATCGACCTCTTCCCGCGTCCAGGGGAGGCGCATGCTGTTCTGCGCCATCTCCAGGCCGGAGACCGCGACGCCCCCCGCGTTGGCCGCCTTCCCCGGGCCGTAGAGGATCTTCGCGTCCAGGAACACGCGGACCCCGTCCAGCGTCGTGGGCATGTTGGCCCCTTCGGCCACCAGGTACGCGCCGTTGCGCACCAGGTTCTGGGCGTCCTTGCCGTTGATCTCGTTCTGCGTCGCGCTCGGGAACGCGCAATCGGCCTTGTGGTTCCAGAGGGGGTTGTAGTCGTTCTTGGGGTTGACCGGCGTGTACACCGCGCCCTTGTACTTCGCGGCGTACTCGCGGATCCTCTCGCGGCGCACGTTCTTCAGCTCCATGATGTACGCGAGCTTCTCCGCCGTGATGCCCGCCTCGTCGAAGATGTAGCCGTCGGAATCGGACACCGTGAGCACCTTGCCGCCGAGCTGCAGGATCTTCTCGATCGTGTACTGGGCCACGTTCCCGCTCCCCGAGACCAGGCAGAGCCTCCCCTCGAGCGTCTTGCCGCGCGTGCCGAGCATCTCGGAGGCGAAGTAGACCGCGCCGTACCCCGTCGCCTCCGGGCGGATCAGCGAGCCGCCCCAGTTCAGTCCCTTCCCGGTGAGCACGCCGGTGAATTCGTTCCGGAGCTTCTTGTACTGCCCGAACAGGTAGCCGATCTCGCGCCCCCCGACGCCGATGTCCCCGGCCGGGACATCCGTGTCGGGTCCGATGTGGCGGGAGAGCTCGCTCATGAACGCCTGGCAGAAGCGCATGATCTTCAGGTCGCTCTTCCCCTTCGGATCGAAGTCCGATCCCCCCGTGCCCCCCCCCATCGGGAGCGTGGTCAGGCTGTTCTTGAACACCTGCTCGAACGCCAGGAACTTCAGGATGCCGAGCGTGACCGAGGGGTGGAACCGGAGCCCCCCCTTGTACGGTCCGATGGCGCTGTTCATCTCGATGCGGTAG
>DATJAS010000026.1:0-25366 GCA_035516035.1 Bacteroidota bacterium
CGCCTCGATGCGCGGTTCGTCTTCGTCCTCGTCGGCTTCCGGCCCGACGTCGGGAGCATGCGCGCGTTCGGGATCGAGCTGGACCGGGACTCGCTGGCACCCCTGCACGATCCCGCGACGTTCGAGACGCGGGTGCCGGGACTCTACGTGGCCGGCTCGGTCGTCGCGGGGCGCTTCAACAACAAGATCTTCGTGGAAAACGGGAGGCTCCACGGCGCCGTGATCGTGCGCGCGATCCTCGCGCGGCGCGCGGCGGCGTCTTGATATTCCCCCCGTTTCTTGCTACATTGAGCGACAAATTTCGCCCGGCCGCGCGCCCTCACGTCGCGGGCCGCCGCGTCCGCTCGTCCCCCGTCCATCGAAAAGGCTCCGCATGAAGGAAGGCAGAATCGTCCAGGTCATCGGCCCGGTCGTCGACGTCGAGTTTCCCGACGGCGCGCTCCCCGAAATCCTCAATGCGATCAGGATTCCCCGCACGACAAGCGCGGGGGAGAAGGACGAGCTCATCGTCGAGGTCCAGCAGCACCTGGGAGACAACCGCGTCCGCACGGTCGCCATGGACTCCACGGACGGCCTGGTGCGCGGGATGGCGTGCATCGACACGGACGCTCCCATCACCGTGCCGGTGGGACCCGCCACGCTCGGCCGACTCATCAACGTCATCGGGGAGGGGATCGACGGGCAGGGGGAGATCAAGTCGCAGAAGCGGTACCCGATCCACCGGCCCGCCCCGGCGTTCGACCAGCTCTCCACGAAAAAGGAGATGTTCGAGACGGGGATCAAGGTGATCGACCTGCTGGAGCCCTACTCCAGGGGGGGAAAGACGGGCCTCTTCGGCGGCGCCGGCGTGGGGAAGACCGTGATCATCCAGGAGCTGATACACAACATCGCCAAGCAGCACGGCGGCCTTTCGGTGTTCGGCGGAGTCGGTGAGCGGACGCGGGAGGGAAACGACCTCTGGCTCGAAATGAAGGGCACGGGGGTGATCGACAAGACTGCCCTCGTTTTCGGGCAGATGAACGAACCGCCGGGCGCCCGCGCGCGCGTGGGTCTGACGGCGCTGACGATCGCGGAGTACTTCCGCGAAGAGGAAGGAAGGGACGTCCTCCTCTTTATCGACAACATCTTCCGCTTCGTGCAGGCTGGCTCCGAGGTATCCGCCCTCCTGGGCAGGATGCCCTCCGCCGTCGGATACCAACCGACGCTCGGCTCCGAAATGGGCGAGCTGCAGGAGCGCATCACATCGACCAAGAAGGGGTCTATTACTTCCGTTCAGGCCATATACGTGCCGGCGGATGACCTCACGGATCCGGCGCCGGCGACCGTGTTCTCCCACCTGGACGCCACCACCGTGCTCAGCCGGCAGATCGTGGAGCTCGGCATTTATCCCGCGGTGGACCCGCTGGATTCCACGTCCCGCATCCTGGAGCCCGGAATCGTGGGGGAGGAGCACTACGCGGTCGCCAGGCGCGTCAAGGAGATCCTCCAGACGTACAAGGATCTCCAGGATATTATCAGCATCCTGGGGATGGATGAGCTCTCGGACGAGGACAAGCTCACCGTGGCACGCGCCCGCAAGATCCAGAAGTTCCTCTCGCAGCCGTTCCACGTCGCGGAAGAGTTCACCGGGCAGCCCGGGAAGTACGTGAAGCTCGAGGACACCATCAGGAGCTTCAAGTCGATCATCAACGGCGAGCGCGACGACCTTCCCGAGGCGGCGTTTTCGATGGTCGGGACGATCGAGGACGCCGTCGAAAAAGCCAGACAGCTCCAGGCGGCGTAGGCGGCCATGTACGAGAGAACGTTTGCGCTCCGGATCGTCGCCCCCCGGGGAGTCGTGTTCGAGGGGGAGGCGGCGAGCGTCAGCGCCCCGGGCACGCTCGGCTCGTTCCAGGTGCTCTTCAACCATGCCCCGCTCCTCTCCTCGCTGGAGATCGGTCCGCTGAAGGTGAAGGACCCGGCGGGCGCAGACACGCACTACGCGACCGGCGGGGGATTCCTGGAGGTGAACCGGAACAGGGTGGTGGTGCTGGTGGAAAGCGCGGAGCTCCCAGAGGAGATCGACGTGGCGCGTGCGCGCGCCGCGCGCGCCCGGGCGGAGGAACGGCTCAAGTCGCACGACCCTCTCTTCGACATCCGCCGCGCCGAGCTTGCCCTGGCCCGGGCGCTGAACCGGCTCTCGCTGGCGGGCCGTTCCCAGGCGTGACGCGCGGTTCGCCCTGCGGCATGCCGCGTTGACATTCCCTCGTCCGGAGGGTATATTTGCCCCGTGTCTCCCGAGCCGGAAAACCCCATGGATAAGGACACAGTCCTCCTCCTGAGGCGCCTCGAGCAGCGCCTCATGGAAGAGGGGCACCGCGTGCAGGGGGAGATGATGGGCAAGGTCGCCGACAGGATCTCCTCGTCGGCGGACCTCGACCTTTCGCTGGAGCGCCTCTACTCGCTCCAGGGATGGGACACGATCGCGCTTCGCCTGATGTGGTACGCCAAGCGGGCGCGCGCGGGAGGTCCGACGGTGCGACACGACGCGCTCATCGACTACCAGGTCGATGAGCTCCACGCGCTCCTGATGACGTCTCCCCCGGCGTCTCCCCCGCAGGCTCCCCCCGGTCGACGCAACGGCCAGGACGCGCTCAGCGGGGAGATCTTCGAGGCCCTCCATCATTTCAACTCGGCCCTGGACGAACTGAAGCACTCGGCGTTCGAAGGGGAGCGCTTCCAGGGGATGCGGGAGGGACTCGTTGATTCCGCCCTCTCGCATGCCGGGAGGCTTCACCAGGTGTCAAGCGCCGGCGGCAACGAGACGCTTGCCCAATTTGCCGCGACGTTTTCCCTCTTTCTGCGGTACGTGATCGAGCGCGACATGTTCGACGACGTCCGCGTCGCCCACCTCATCGACAACGCAAGCCAGTCCCTGCAGGGTCTCCTGGAAAGCCTCGGGACTGAAGACTACGGCGCCCTTCTGCAAACGATCGACATGCTGCAGAATCCGGAAACGCTTCTCGAATAACAGACCGCTGACGATGGCGACGACGTACGGAGTGATCATGGCAGGGGGGGCGGGAACGCGGTTCTGGCCCCGGAGCCGGGAAAAGTCTCCCAAGCACCTGCTGCAAATCATCGGCAAGGGGACCATGCTCCAGGGCACCGTGAAGCGGCTGGAGCCCCTGGTGCACCCCGCCGATATCTTCGTCGTGACCAACAGGGTGCAGAAGGGGGCGGTGATGAAGCAGCTCCCCCACCTGAGGGAGGACAACGTCATCGTCGAACCCGTCGGGCGGAACACGGCGCCCTGCATCGGCCTGGCGGCGCTCCACGTGCGCCGACGGGATCCCGACGCGGTGATGGTCGTGCTCCCCGCCGACCACATCATCCGCGATGAAGAGGAGTTCCAGCGGGCGCTCGCGCTGGCCGTGGAGACGGTCCGCACATCGCCGAGCCTGCTGACGATCGGCATCACGCCGACCCACCCCGAGACGGGATACGGCTACATCCAGTTCGTCAACGACGAGACGGCGAGCAACCCCCACCGCGACCGGGGCGTCATGAAGGTCAAGACGTTCGCGGAAAAGCCGAACGCCCAGACCGCCGAACGCTTCCTGGCAAGCGGTGATTTCCTGTGGAACAGCGGCATGTTTGTCTGGCGCGCCGACGCCATCCTCCAGCAGATCAAGGCCTGCCTGCCCGACATGTACGCGCAGCTCGAGAAGATCGACGCCGCCATCGGCGGTCCCCACTACCAGCAGGCGCTCGAGACCGCGTACGGCATGATCCGCGGCATCTCGATCGACTACGGCGTGATGGAGAAATCCGGCAGCGTCTACGTCATCCCCGGCTCATTCGGCTGGAACGATCTCGGGTCGTGGGATGAGGTGTACCGCGTCTCGGGAAGGGACGACAGCGGGAATTCCATCACCGGGAAGGTGATCCAGAAGGATACGAAGAATTCGTTCATTTATTCCCCGGACAAGGTGGTCGCCACGATCGGCGTGGAGGATCTCATCATCGTCAACACCGACGACGCCCTGCTGATCTGCAGGAAGGGTCGCTCCCAGGACGTGAAGGAGATCGCCGACTACCTGAAGCGCAAGCAGATGAACGAGTACCTCTGACACATGCGCGGCCTCCCGCGGGTCGTCGGTCCCATCGTTGCCTCCGGCCTCCTCATTGCGGGATGCGGCGCAGGGTCACCCCGCTTCACGTCGCGGGAGCGACCCGAGCCGCCAGCCCAGGGGGAGCCCCCCGCCGCCTCGCAGATGGCCGGCGTCGCTTCCTACTATGCGGATGAGTTTAACGGCCGGATCACCGCCAGCGGCGAAGTCTACAACATGGACGACATGACCGCAGCACACAGGACTCTCCCGTTCGGGACGAAAGTCCGCGTGACGAGCGTCGACACCGGGCGCTCCGTGGTCGTTCGCATCAACGACAGGGGTCCATTCAAGGACGATCGGGTCATCGACCTCTCGCTCGGCGCGGCAAAACAGCTCGGTGTGATCGCTGCGGGGACCGCCCGCGTCGTCCTCCAGATCATGGAGGCGGGTGGAAGATGACCGGGAGAGAGCTCCTTGCCGAAAAAGACGTCCGGGAAGCGATTGCGGCGGGCAGGAAGAGGATCGTCGTTTCCGCAGGGGCGATTGTCACGTCGCTCGCCGGGGAGGCGGCCCGAGCGTCCGGCGTCGAAATCGTGCGGGGGGAGGTCGGCGCTCCCTCCGCGACGGCATCCCCCTCAACAGCTCCCCGAGGAGGGGAGCAAAGGACTGTGGCGTTCGGGTCTGACCATGGGGGTTTCCAGCTCAAGCAGACACTCATCGCGTTCGCCGGATCCCTCGGCTACGGGGTCATCGATCTGGGGACGAAAGGGGAGGAGCCCTGCGACTACCCGGACTTTGCCCACGCAGTAGCGAAGGCGGTTGCCGGGGGCAAGGCCTGGCGGGGGGTGGCAATCGACGGGGCGGGAATCGGCTCAGCCATTGTGGCAAACAAGGTCCCCGGCGTCCGGGCGGCATGCTGCCATAACGAGTTTGTGGCAAGAAACTCCCGGGAACACAATGATGCAAACGTGCTGACGCTTGGAAGCAGGGTCACAGGCGTCGAGGTGTGCAAGGAAATTCTGAGAATTTGGCTGGATTCATCGTTTTCCGGTGGAAGACACAAAGGGAGGGTAGATAAGATAACGGGGGTGGAACGCAGTTACACTAAATAAATCAATGAGTTACAAGTATTCTCGCTGCGGGCCGGCCCAAAAACCGGCCTTTTTTTTGTGCCCGCGCGCACAAGCCGAGAAAACTCCTTGACACTTATCGGGATTCAGTATACCTTTGCACCGTTGCATTGATGACCTTTCGTATGTCATTCAATTACCGGAGGTTGCTACAGATCACAGTTTTCAGCCGAACTTTGATCGAGCGATAGCCGTTTAAGGGAACATAATATCCTGCAACCTCACAAACTACAACAATTAACGGGATTGAATGAAGAGACCAACACTGACATTCCTTCTCCTCGTGCTTCTCCTCGCTGGCGGTTGTACGCCTTCAAGCGAGGATATGGCCCGAAAACCCGATGCCGACAATTTGCAGGCAGAACAGGTCTCACCGGCGTCCGCAGCGACACAGGATACGGACAATTTCCTTGACCCGGCGACGCAGAACTGCATCAGGAGCTACGGACCCACGATCAAAAGGTACGCCGGGCGTTACGGTTTCGACTGGAGGCTGATTCTGGCCATTATGAAGCAGGAGTCCCGTTTTTCGAGGCTTGCCGAAAGCCACAAGGGAGCGGCAGGGCTGATGCAGCTGATGCCAGTGACGGGGGAGGAAATGGCCAGGAAGCTGGACCTGGATGATCTTTCCCACCCCGAACACAACATCCAGGCCGGGATATTCTACCTGAGAAAGCTCTACGATCTCTTCGGGGGGTCCGATGACGCTGACAGGCTGAAGCTCACACTTGCGGCGTACAACGCCGGTCTCTCACGCGTCAATGATGCGCAGGAGCTGGCTGCCTATCTCCATGAAAAGCCCACCGACTGGAAGGCAGTCAGGGACGCGCTTCCGCTCCTTTCCAAGCGGTATTACACGCTTCACCGGAACGTCTGGGGGCAGGACAGGCCGAAGGCGGGGTGGTTCGGGAATTCAGGGGAGACGATCAGGTACGTCGATTCGATCATGGACTACTACGACGACTTCCGGCTGGCGTTGAACTGATTCTCGTCGTCATTGCGAGCGTTTCGTGCGAAGTCCGCTTTCCGGATCCCGCCGCAGGCGGGGCAATCCCTCCCCGGGGATTGCTTCGTCGCTTAAAGCGCTCCTCGCAAAGACAGAGGTCATAGCGAGCGGCGCCCAAGGCCAACGGTGGCGCCGTAGGCGCCTACGCCCCGAAGCAATCAGGGGAGCAGTATCGCGCAGGCGACGACGGTCGTCCAGATTCCGTCCTTGTGCCCCTCCGATGACTGCGTGACGTTGAACGTCTTGACGATCTTGCCGCTCATTTTATAGATCTGCTCCCGCTCGTCCCAGCCGATGCCGGGATCGAACTCCACGCCCAGCGTCGTGGCCAGCATCGTGGCCGCGAGGTCCTCGGCATATTCTCCCGCCTTTTCGTCCGTTTCCCCGTAGGGGTGGTGCTCCGAGAGATAGCCGTACTGCGAGATGTCCGCGGGCGTCGCCACGCCGATCGATGCGGCGACGAGCCTGTTCGGCTCGTTCGTGGCGTTGCGGGCCATGACGCAGAACGTGATCTGCCCGGGCTGGAGGAGCTTCAATCCATCCTCCGTCGGGATGCGCTTGCATCCCGGGGGATAGATGCTCGACACCGTCACCAGGTTGCACTTTTCGATCTTCGCGTCCCGCAGTGCGAGCTCGAACGACTGGAGGTAGTCCTTGTGCCGTCCTACCCCCTTCGTGAAGAACATTTTCCCCGGTACGAACAATGTCTCATCTCCCATCTGTCTGTGGAATGTTGCGGTGAATTAGGGCAGAGCTATGCGGGCCGCACCCGGCGGAAGTTGCGCTTCCCGACGCGGACGACGATGCCGGGGGCGCAATCGATGACGGCGTTGACATCCGCGACGCGGACGCCGTCGATGCTCACCGCCCCCTGTTCGATCATCCTGCGCGCCTCGTTCTTTGAGGGGACAAGCCCCGCCGCGACGATCAGCGCGATGATTCCCAGGCGTCCCCCGGGGGCGGCCACCGCCGCCTCCGCAATCTCCGCGGGGGCTTCTCTGTCGCGGAACATCCTGTCGAATTCGGCCTCCGCTGCCACGGCCTCGGGCTCGCCGTGGTACTGCGCCACGAGCGTCCGCGCCAGGCGGCGTTTCAGGACGCTCGGGTTGGTCGCGGGGTCGGCGAGCTGCTTCCCTATCGCGGCGACCTCCGCCGCCGGGACGTCCGTGGCGAGCAGGAAGTACTCCTGGATCAGCGTGTCCGGGATGCGCATCGACTTCCCGAAAATGTCGCGCGGGGTGTCATTAAACGCGATGTAGTTGTCGAGCGATTTGCTCATCTTCTCCACGCCGTCGGTGCCGCGGAGGATGGGCATCGTGAGCGCCACCTGCGGCTCGACGCCGTATTCCCGCTGTATGTCCCGCCCCACCAGCAGGTTGAATTTCTGGTCTGTTCCTCCCAGCTCGACGTCCGAGCGGATCGCCACCGAGTCCATCGCCTGCGCGAGCGGGTAGAGGACTTCGTGCATGCTGATCGGCTCTCCGGAGCGGTACCGCCGCTCGAAGTCGTCCCGCTCGAGCATCCGCGCGACGGTGTACTTGCTGGCAAGGGCGATGACGTCGGCGAACGACATCGGGGAGAGCCATTCGGAATTGTAGCGCATCTGCACGTTGCCCGGGGAGAGGATCCGCGTGGCCTGCGCGAAATAACTCTTGCCGTTCGCGCGCGTCTCCTCCAGCGACAGGGGAGGGCGCGTCTTGTTCCGGCCCGACGGGTCGCCGATCATGCCCGTGAAATCGCCGACGATGAGCACGGCCAGGTGGCCGAGGTCCTGGAACTGGCGGAGCTTGCGGAGGACCACCGCATGCCCCAGGTGAAGGTCGGGCCTGCTCGGGTCGCATCCCAGCTTGATCGTGAGCGGGGTGCCGGAGCGGAGCGATGCGCTGATCTTCCGTTCAAGGTCTTCGACACGGATGATTTCGGATGTCCCGCGCGTGATGAGGTCGAGCTGTTCGTTCAGCGGTGGGAACAAAGGCGGAGTCTACCTTGCTAGATGTCTGCGAATTGCACGTTCTGCGTCGCGCCTGGCGATGTCCTGCCTCTTGTCGTACTCCCGCTTGCCCCTGCACACGCCCAGCTGGAGTTTGGCGAGACCGTGGGAGAAGTAGACCTTCAGGGGGATGAGCGTCAGCCCTTTCTCCTTCATCCGCGAGGCGATCTTCCGGATTTCCTTCCCGTGAAGGAGGAGTTTCCTCCGGCGCAGAGGGTCCACGTTGCTGTAGCTGCCGTGGGCGTAGGGGCTGATGTGCATGCCGATGAGCCAGACCTCCCCGTCCTTCAGGAGCGCGTACCCATCGGCGAGGTTCGCGTTTCCCCCGCGGAGCGACTTGACCTCGGTCCCGGTGAGCACGATCCCGGCCTCGTACGTCTCCAGCACGGCGAACTCGTGCCGGGCCTTGCGGTTGGTCGTGACCAGCTTCTCACCGGCATCGTCCTGAGCGGCCATCGCCCCTGGGGAAATTTGTCTGAGTATACCGAAAACAGAATGGAAAATCAACGAATTCTTTGCCGGGGAGCGTTGATTGACTTTCAGGACCGGCTTGTCTATATTTTCTTCTCTGTCGGGCGCCGGGCGCCCGCGTGCCACTCGAAGGGAATCTGGTTTCCCTTTTTTGTTATCCACCTGGGAGCACACATGCCCGATCTCCACTACACACTCCTCGTTATCGGCGGTGGACCCGGCGGCTATACGGCGGCGATCAGGGGGGCGCAACTCGGGATGCGCACGGCAGTCGTCGAGCGGGAGAGGCTCGGGGGGATCTGCCTCAACTGGGGGTGCATTCCCACAAAGGCCCTCCTGAAGAACGCGGAAGTCCTCCAGACATTCCGCCGGGCAGCGGAGTGGGGGATCAGCGTCGAAAACCTCCGGTTCGATTTCCCCTCGATGATCAGGCGGAGCCGCGCCGTCGCGGACCGGATCGTCAAGGGGGTCGAGTACCTGATGAAGAAGAACAGGATCGACGTCATCCCCGGACGCGGGCGCATCGCCGGAGCGGGCACGGTCGAAGTCATCGGCGGGGAGGGCGCCCCGGCGACGCTCCGCGCGGACCACGTCATCATCGCGACAGGCGCCCGCCCCAGATCTCTTCCGGGCGTGACGATCGACGGAAAACGCGTCATGACGAGCACGGAGGCCATGTCGCTGCCGGCCCAGCCGGCCTCGATCGTCATCGTCGGCGCGGGAGCGATCGGCGTCGAATTCGCCTGGTTCTACAATGCGCTCGGGACGAAGGTCACGCTTGTCGAAATGCTCCCGGGGATTCTCCCCGTGGAAGACAGGGAACTCACGCGCACCCTCGAGACCTCCCTCAGGAAGCAGGGAATTGAGATACTGACTGGCACCGCCGTTGAATCCGTCCGCTCCTTCCAGAAGGGTGTGACCGTGTCCGTCCGTTCAGCCGAGGGGGAAAAGCGCGATGTGACGGCTGATGCGGCACTGATAGCCGTGGGCGTGGAAGGCAACGTGGAAGACCTCGGCCTCGAAGCCGCCGGGGCGGTCGTCGGCCGGGGGCGGATCACAGTCGATGCGGATTACCGCACCGCGGCCCCCGGCGTCTACGCTATCGGCGACGTCATCGGTCCCCCGTGGCTTGCCCACGTCGCCTCTGCCGAGGGAATACACTGCGTCGAAGCGATCGCCGGGAAGCATCCGCCGGCGCTCGACTACAGCGCGATCCCCGGGTGCACCTACTGCCAGCCGCAGATCGCCAGCGTCGGGCTGACGGAGGAGAAAGCGCTCGCCGCCGGGCATGAGCTGAAGATCGGCCGCTTCCCGTTCCGCCCCCTGGGCAAGGCGGTGGCTATCGGCGAGACGGAGGGAATGGTCAAGCTCATATTCGACGCGAAGTACGGGGAGCTCCTCGGCGCGCATATCCTGGGGGCCGAGGCGACCGAGATGATTGCGGAACTGGCGGTGGCCAAACGCCTGGAAACGACGGCCGAAGGGATCTTCCGGACGGTCCATGCCCATCCGACGCTCGGCGAGGCGGTCATGGAGGCGGCGGCAGCTGCCTACGGAGAGGCTGTCAACATCTGACTCTGTTCCTGACATCACACGCGCGGGAGAGGGATCGTTGCCCAGCAGAACAGAAACGCTGACAAAGGGGGGTGGCGGGGAGCGTCTCCTGCATGTCCCGGCCGACGGGCTCGCGCATCTTCCTCCGGAGCTGGCCGTCGGCGCCTACCGCAGCGCGCTCGCCGCGCGGCTCATCGACTCCAAGATTCTCATCCTCCTCAGGCAGGGAAAGGTTTTTTTCCACATCGGATGCTCCGGCCACGAGGTGGCCCAGGTCGCCGTCGCGCTTGCCATGCGCCCTGGTCACGACTGGGCATATCCCTACTACCGTGATCTCGCCTTCTCCCTCCAGTTCGGCTACACAATCGAGGAGATCATGCTCGAAGCCCTCCACCGCAGGGGAGGGCCGTCGAGCGACGGCTTTGCCATGCCGTTCCACTACGGCCACAAGAAATGGAGGATCATCGCCCAGTCGAGCCCGACCGGGACGCAGTACCTCCAGGCGGTCGGCACGGCGATGGGAGCGGTGAAAGACGGGACGGACGAGGTGGTCTACGTCTCTTCCGGGGAAGGGTCGACGAGCGAGGGAGAATTCCACGAAGCCGTGAACTGGGCGGCGCGCGGCAAGTTCCCCGTGATCTTCCTGATTCAGAACAACCGGTACGCGATCAGCGTCCCCGTGCGGGATCAGCTCGCGGGGGAATCCGTTTCCGGGATGATCAAGGGCTACGGCGGCCTCAACCGCTACCATGTCGACGGGTGCGACTTCGCGCAGATGTACGGGGCGGCATCGGACGCCGTCGCCCGCGCGCGGCGCGGCGAAGGTCCGAGCCTGATCGAGGCCGACACGGTGCGCCTCCTGGCCCACTCCTCGTCGGATGACCAGAGGAAGTACAGGGATCCGCGCGACCTCGAAGAGGACGCCAGGCGCGATCCGATTCCGCGCATGGAGAGGCTCCTGGCGGAGAAGGGGATACTGACCGCCGCGGACTGCACTCGGCTGAGAACGGAGATCCAGTCCAGGATCGATGCCGCCGCGGAGTGGGCCGAGGAGCGGCCTCTCCCGGATCCGGAGGGACTCGAAACGCACGTCTACGCCGTCCCCGCTTCGGGCCCGGACTCGCCTGCGCCGCCGGCCGGGACGGGGCCCTCGGTCGTCATGATCGACGCGATCAATCACGCGCTGGCGGAAGAGATGGCGCTCAACCCGAAGATGCTCATCTACGGGGAAGACGTCGCGGGGAAGAAGGGAGGCGTCTTCACCGCCACAAGGGGCCTGACGGACAGGTTCGGTCCCGAGCGTGTCTTCAATTCTCCGCTGGCGGAGGCGAGCATCGTCGGCACCGCGTTCGGGCTGGCGGTCCGCGGGGACTACAAGCCGGTGGTGGAGATCCAGTTCGGAGATTACATCTGGCCGGCGTTCATGCAGATTCGGGACGAGGTGGCGATGCTCCGCTTCCGTTCCTCCGGGGAGTGGGCGTGTCCCATGGTGATTCGCGTCGCCGTGGGGGGGTATATTCACGGAGGACTCTACCACAGCCAGTCGATCGACGGGTTCTTCACCCATGTGCCCGGCCTGCGCGTGGTGTTTCCCGCGACGGCGGCGGATGCGAAAGGGCTGCTGAAGACCGCCTGCCGGAGCGCTGACCCGGTCCTCTTCCTCGAACACAAGGGGCTCTACCGCCAGGCGTTCGCGTCCTCCCCGGAGCCGGGGCCCGGCTACACCGTGCCGTTCGGCCTCGCCGCCGTACGGCACGCGGGAGACGACGTCACGGTCGTGACCTGGGGGATGCTCGTCCAGAGGGCGCTGGATGCGGCTCGGAAGGTGGAGGCTGCACACGGCGTCGGCATCGAGGTGATCGATCTCCGGACGCTGAACCCGCTGGATACCGGGGCGGTCTACGCGTCCGTGAGGAAAACGGGGAAACTCCTTGTCGCGCACGAGGACACGCTGACGGGGGGGTTCGGGGCGGAAATCGCGGCGCTGGTCGCCGGGACGTGTTTCGAGCACCTGGACGCCCCCGTCATGCGCGTTGCCGCGCGGGATACGCCGGTCCCGTACGGCCCGGGACTCGAGAACGCCATGTTGCCGCAGGAGTCCGACGTGATACGCGCTCTCGAATCGCTGATCCGGTACTAGTGTCCGGGGAACATCCATGACCACAGCCGGTGCGCAGCGCGAGCGCCGCGCCCCCGGGGGGAAACTCTCCAACCCGCAGCGCGTCGAGCTCTACTATTATATGCTCCTGGCCCGGGAGTGCGATGACGCGATCCTCCGGCTCTACCGGCAGGGGAAGATCGTGGGAGGAGCATACACGGGGAGCGGCAACGAGGCGACCGCGGTGGGGAGCGCCTACGCGCTCGAGAAGTGCGATTACCTCTTTCCGATGCACCGGGACCTCGGCGCGCACCTCGTCCGCGGCCAGACGCTCCGGAACATATTCCTCCAGCAGCTTGCGCGTGCCGGGAGCCTCACCGGGGGGAGGGACGGCACCGGGCACTATGCGGACCCCGCGCTCCGCATCTACGGGAACGTCAGCCATCTCGGCGCGATGGTGCCCATGGCTGCCGGGGCGGCGCTCGCCGCGACGCTGCGGAAGGAGAGGGCTGTCGTCATGACGTACATCGGCGACGGGGGGAGCAGCGTCGGCGAAGTCCACGAGGGACTGAACATGGCGGCGGTGATGCGGCTCCCCCTCGTGCTGATCGTCGAGAACAACCAGTTCGCCTACTCCACGCCCATCGCAAGACAGTTTGCCGCGCAGCGCCTCTCCGACCGGGCGGCGGGCTACGGTATTCCCGGCGTGACGATAGACGGGACGAACGTGACGCTCGTGTACGAGACCTGCTGGAAGGCGGTCGAACGGGCACGGAGCGGCGAGGGACCGACGCTGATCGAATCCGTCACGATGAGGATGCAGGGACATTCGGCGTCCGACGACGCATCCTACGTGCCGAAGCAGATGCTGGAGGACTGGAAGAAGAAGGACCCCATCGCACGCTGCGCCAAGATCCTCCTGGCGGACCGCCTGCTGACGGAGGAATCTCTTCTGACGATGAACGAGGAGGTCCGCGCGCGCGTCGAGGAAGCCGCCGCATATGCCGTCGAAGCTCCCTACCCGGACGCCGGGGATGCGGGGGAAGGGGTGTACGCCCCCTGATGGCGGCCATGACGTACATCGACGCGATCTCCCGCGCCATGTGGGAGGAGATGGAACGGGACCCGGCGGTCTTCCTGATCGGTGAGGATATCGGCGCCTACGGGGGGGCGTTTAAAGCCACGAAAGGGTTCCTCGAGCACTTCGGTCCCGAACGCGTCATCGACAGCGTCCTGTCCGAAGCCGCGATCGTTGGCGCGGCGACCGGGGCCGCCGTCCTGGGGATGCGGCCGATCGCGGAGATGCAGTTTGCCGATTTCGTCACATGCGCGTTCAACCAGATCGTGACGAACGCGGCGAAGATCCACTACCGCTGGCACCTCCCGGCGCCCCTCGTGCTGAGGCTTCCCACCGGGGGATATATACACGGGGGGCCGTATCACTCGTCGAGCACGGAAGGGTGGTTCGCACACGTCCCCGGTCTCAAGGTCGTGGCGCCCTCGACTCCGGCGGACGCCATGGGGCTCATGAAGTCCGCCGTGAGGGACAACAACCCCGTCCTCTTCTTTGAGTTCAAGTACCTTTACAGGCGGATCAAGGGAGATGTCCCGGAAGGGGACCTGACCGTGCCGATCGGGAAGGCGGACGTGAAACGGGAGGGGACCGACGCCACGATTCTCACGTATGGCTCGACGGTCCATTTCTCACTCGAGGCGGCGGAGATCGTCTCCGCCGAGGAGGGCCGCCAGGCGAAGGTGGTGGACCTCCGGACGCTCCTCCCGCTCGACCGTGAGACGATTCTCGGCTCCGTCCGTGAGACGGGAAGGGCGCTCATCGTCCACGAGGATACGCTGACGGGGGGAGTGGGGGCGGAGGTGGCTGCGCTGATCGCCGAGCACGCCTTCGATGCGCTTGACGCCCCCGTGCGCCGCCTCTGCGCGCTCGATGCGCCTGTACCCTTCGCCCCGACGCTCGAGGAAGCGCACCTCCCCTCGACCGGCGCGATCGTCCGCGCCCTGCGCGAGCTGATGAGATACTGAACCCGGTCATTGCGAGCGAAGCGAAGTGCGCTTTCTGCACCACGCCGCTCTCGGGCGTGGCAATCTCAAAACCACCCAGGTCCGCTATGTCACGCATAGAGATCATCATGCCCCAGATGGGGGAGAGCATTGCCGAAGGAACGATCGTCCGGTGGCACAAAAAAGCCGGCGACACAGTCCGGAAGGACGAGACGCTCCTGGAAATCAGCACCGACAAGGTCGACTCGGAGATACCGTCGCCGGCGGCGGGCGTGCTGGTGGAGATCGTGACCCCGGAGAACACGACTGTCCCGGTCAGGACCGTGATCGCGTACCTGGAGACTGACGCTGCTTCGGCCCGCGTCGTCCCGGCAAAACATGCCGCTGCTCCGGCAACCCCTGGAGTCCCGGCAACCCCTGGAGTCCCGGCAACCCCTGCAGCTTCAGCCCCGGCGGCAGCCGGGACCCCCGCCTCTGCGCCATCCTCCCCGGGAGCCGGAAGGTTCTATTCCCCCCTTGTCCTCACCATCGCGCGCACGGAGGGGATCCCCCTGGGCGACCTGGAGTCAGTGCCCGGATCTGGCGAAGGAGGCCGGCTGACGAAGAAGGATATCCTTGCCTACGTCGCCGCCAGGAAGAGCGGGGCTGCGCCGAAACCTGTTTCCACGGCGGCGACGGGGGAGACCGTGAAAGCGAGTCCCGGCCCTGTCGCGCTGGCGCCGGCCGATGTGCCCGCGCTTCGCGCAAAATACCCCGCCCCTGCCCATGAGATCCTGCAGATGAGCAACGTCATGCAGAAGATGGCGCAGCACATGGTGCAGAGCGTGCAGACATCCCCTCACGTCGCCGCCGTGCACGAGGTGGACATGACCGCCGTGGTGAGGCACCGCGAGGACTCCGCAGCGGAGTTCGAGAAACGGGAAGGATTCCGCCTGACGTTTACCCCCTACATCGCGGAGGCGGTGGTCGCGGCAATCAAGAAATACCCCCTGGTCAATTCGTCCGTGGAAGGGGACAAGATCATACGGAAGAACTTCATCAACCTGGGAATCGCCGTCGCATCCGACAGCGGCCTCATCGTCCCCGTCATCCGCGGCGCGGAGGAGAAGAATTTCATCGGACTGGCCCGCGCGGTGAACGACCTTGCTTCCAGGACGCGCTCGAAGAAGCTCGCGCCGGATGACATCCAGGGGGGGACGTTCACGATCACGAACTACGGCGTGTTCGGGACGCTCATCGGCGTGCCGATCATCAACCAGCCGCAGGTGGCGATCCTGGGGACGGGAGCCTTAACAAAGAGGCCCGTGGTGATCGACGACGCCATCGCGATTCGCTCGATCGCCTATCTCACGCTTTCATTCGATCACCGGATCGTGGACGGCGCGCTGGGGGGGATGTTCCTTGAGGAGATCGTCCGGCAGCTTCAGAAAGGGGATCGCGAGCTGAAGTACTAGAGGGAGGAAAACGTGGAATTCGTGATACAGGAAGTGAAAGCCCCGGCCGCCGCTCGCCGGGAGCGCCCGGACTGGCTCAAGGTCAGGCTCCCTGCGGGGGAGAGCTACGCGCGGCTGAAATCGCTCGTGAGGGACAGGAGGCTTCACACGGTCTGCGAGGAGGCGCGGTGCCCGAACATGGGGGAGTGCTGGAACGCGGGGACGGCGACGTTCATGATCCTGGGGGACGTCTGCACCAGGTCCTGCGGTTTCTGCGCCGTGCGGACGGGGCGCCCGGCGGGCCTCGACACGGACGAGCCGTACCGCGTCGCGGAGGCGATACGCGTCATGGGCGTGCGCCACGCGGTCGTCACGTCGGTCAACCGGGATGAGCTACCCGACGGCGGGGCCGCGATCTTCGCGGAGACGATCCGGCAGGCGAGGCGCGTGAACCCGGGGGTCACGATCGAGGTCCTTATCCCCGATTTCAGGGGAGTCCGCTGGGCGCTCCGGCTCGTGATCGACGAGCACCCGGACATCTTGAACCACAACACGGAGACCGTCCCGCGACTCTACGGCCGCGTCCGCCCGCAGGCAAAATACGCGAGATCGCTCGAGGTGATCCGCCGCTCGCACGAGGCGGGGATGGTGACCAAGAGCGGCCTGATGCTCGGCCTGGGGGAGAAATCCGAAGAAGTCAGGGAAGTCATGAGTGACCTGAGGGAAAGCGGTTGTGATATCCTCACGCTCGGCCAGTATCTTCGTCCCACGATGGACCATCTCCCGGTAGAGCGATACGTCCCGCCCGAGGAGTTCCAGAAATTCAAAGAAGAAGGCCTCAAGCTTGGATTCAAGCATGTGGAATCCGGGCCACTGGTACGGAGTTCGTACCACGCGGAGGGGCACGTGTAGGCGCACAGCCCGAAGGCCCGCCGCGGGCGGGCCGAGGGCTGTGCCCCCCAAGTTTCGTTTGACAAATTCGCTCGAATTCGTTAGATTACGAAGCTTTATCGAACCCATCCTCGTCAATGTACGGAGCTCCAGCGGTGGACAAGACTACGCGGTTCTTCAAGACGTCTGAAAACGATGCGAAGTGGCATCTCATCGATGCCGAGGGGAAGACGCTGGGACGCATCGCCACCGAGGCTGCCCGGCTGCTCCGGGGGAAGCACAAAGTTGAGTTCACGCCCAACGCCGACATGGGGGATTTCGTCGTCGTCGTCAACGCGGCCCGCGTGCGCGTCACCGGGAAGCGGGGGGAACTCAAGGAGTATTTCCATTACACCGGGTATCCCGGGGGGGCCACGTTCGAGAAATTTCAGGACGTCCTCCGCAAGCATCCCCAGCGCGTGTTCGAGCACGCGGTCAGGGGAATGCTCCCCCACAACCGGCTCGGGCGGCAGATACTGAAAAAAATGAAGGTGTACGCGGGTCCCGAACACCCGCACGCGGCGCAGCGTCCGGCCCCGCACACCGCCACTCACTGAAGCGACAAGGAGTCCTGAGGCAGCATGCATCCACAGCACACACTGGCCGTCGGCAGAAGGAAGACCTCGGTCGCCCGCGTGATCGTGGCGCCCGGCGCGGGGGCCATCACGATCAACAAGAAGCCCTTCGAACAGTACTTCCCGCTCGAGACGCTCCGGAGCCTGGTCCTGAAGCCCCTCGAGGTGACGCAGTCCGCCGGCAAGTACGATATCCGGGTCAACGTCGAGGGGGGCGGCGTGACCGGGCAGGCCGGCGCCGTGCAGCTCAGCATCTCCCGCGCGCTGGTGACGCTGAACGACGAAAACCGCCCGCTGCTGCGCGCGGCGGGACTCATGACGCGCGACCCGCGCATGGTCGAGCGGAAGAAATACGGCCAGAAGAAAGCGCGCAAGAGATTCCAGTTCTCCAAGCGGTAAGCGTCTGCAGTACGGCGGCGCCGCTCCATGCGCCGCCGCTCAATCACACATACTCCCGGATCCCGCCGCGAGTGTCACGCCACGCGTGATGACGGCGGGAGATGAACGGAGTAGAAGACCAACTCAACATAAGGAGTCACCGCATGCCCCGCGTCGAAGTCGCCGAGCTGCTTGCCGCCGGCTGTCATTTCGGTCACCTCACCCGCCGCTGGAATCCCAAGATGCGCCCCTACATTTTCATGGAGCGCAACGGGATCCATATCATCGATCTGATGAAAACGAGCATCCTCCTGGAGGAGGCGTGCAACGCGATCGCCAACATCGCCGCGGAGGGAAGGCGCATTCTGTTCGTCGGGACGAAGAAGCAGGCCAAGGACGTGATCCGGGAGGAGGCCGTCCGCACCGGCGAGTTCTACGTCAGCGAGCGATGGCTGGGCGGGTCGCTCACCAACTTCACGACGATCCGCAAGAGCGTGAAGCGGCTCACCAACATCGAGAAGATGGAGAGCGACGGGACGTTTGACAAGATCACGAAGAAGGAAGGGCTCTTTCTCCAGCGCGAGAAGGAGAAGCTCAACAACGTGCTCTCCGGCGTCGTGGAAATGACGCGCCTGCCGGGCGCGCTGTTCGTCGTCGACGTGAAAAAAGAGGCGATCGCCGTCAAGGAAGCCAACCGGCTCAGCATCCCCGTCTTCGCGATCATGGACACCAACTGCGACCCCGACGGGATCGACTACGTGATCCCGGCGAACGACGACGCGATCAAGTCTGTGCAGGTCGTGACCAAGGCCTTCGCGGACGCGGTGCTCGAGGGGAAGGAGCGCGCCTCTGCCCGGCAGTCGGAGACGGTTGCCGAGGCGGAGCACAGGGGGAAGGACGCCCCTGAAGAGAAGCCGTCACTGAATTGAACAGGGAAGGACCGAAAGCGAATACCATGGCAATTACGAACGACATGATCAAAAAGCTCCGCGAGTCGACCGGCGCGGGGATGATGGACTGCAAGCGCGCGCTGGAGGAGAGCGCCGGGTCGATGGATGCCGCCGTCGAGTACCTCCGGAAGAAGGGAGCGGCGGTGGCGCAGAAGCGGAGCGACAGGGCCGCCAAGGAGGGGGTGATCGTGACGCGCGTGAGTCCCGACGGGAAGACGGGCGTCATCGTGGAAGTGAACTGCGAGACGGACTTCGTCGGGCGGAGCGACGCCTTCACGGCATTTGCCGGCGCGGTCGCCGAGGCGATCGCTGCGCACAGGCCGCGCACGCTCGAAGACCTGCGGGCGCTCAAAACCCCCTCGGGCCGCACGGTGGCCGACCTCACCAACGACCTGCTGGCGAAGGTCGGGGAGAAGATCGAGGTCCGGCGCTTCAGCGTGCTGGAATCGGGCGACGGCGCGGTCTACTCCTACACGCACCTCGGGAACAAGATCGGCGTGCTGGTCGAGTGCGTCAACCTTGCGCCGGGAACGGCGGTGGGACGCGACGTCGCGATGCAGATTGCCGCGATGAATCCGGCCACCGTGACCCGGGAAGAAGTCGCCCGGGAGGTGGTGGAGCGTGAGCTCGACATTTACAGGACGCAGGCGAAGAACGAGGGGAAGCCGGCGCAGATCGTGGACCGCATCGCGACCGGGCGCCTGGAGAAGTTCTACCAGGAGGTGTGCCTCCTGGAGCAGATCTTCATCAAGGACGGGGGGAAGACCGTCCGCGAGTACCTCGCGGAGGCCGGGAACAGCGCCGCGGTCAGGAGGTTCCACCGCTACCATCTCGGCGAGGAGGCGCGCTGACGTGGCGGACGCACCCCGGTACCGGCGCGTGCTGCTGAAGCTGAGCGGCGAGGCCCTGATGGGCACGCGGCAGTTTGGCATCGACGCCGCCGTGCTGAAGCAGTACGCCGCGGAAATCAAGAGCGTGCATGAGCTCGGCGTCCAGCTCGGGATCGTGATCGGCGGGGGGAACATTTACCGCGGGGTCGCCGACTCCACGGACGGGATCGACAAGGTGACCGGCGACCACATGGGGATGCTTGCCACGCTGATCAACGCGCTGGCGCTGCAGAACGCGCTGGAGCGGGAGGGGGCGGTCACGCGGCTGATGTCCGCCCTTCGCGTCGACGTGGTCGCGGAACCGTTCATCCGCCGGCGCGCCGTGCGCCACCTGGAGAAAGGGCGCGTGGTGATCTTCGGCGCCGGGACCGGCAATCCCTATTTCACGACCGACACCGCCGCGGCCCTGCGGGCCGTGGAGATCGAGGCGGACGCGATCATCAAGGGGACGCGCGTCGACGGCGTCTACGACGCCGATCCCGAGCGCAACCCGGGAGCGTTCCGCTTCACGGAGATCTCGTACCTGGACGTCCTGAGGAAGGACCTGAAGGTGATGGACATGACGGCCATTACCCTGTGCAAGGAAAACAAGCTCCCCATCCTGGTGTTCAACATGAACACGCGGGGCAATTTCCGGAGGCTCATCATGGGGGAGAACGTGGGAACGACCGTGCTGGAGCTCTCGTCATCTGCCCGCTAATCAACGGATCGGAAACCACCATGGTAAAGACCATTCTGAAGGAAACGGAAGACAAGATGCACAAGGCGGTCGAAGTCGTCCGGCAGGAGTTGATCAAGATCAGGACGGGAAAGGCGACCACCGCGCTGCTTGATTCGGTGAAGGTCGATTACTACGGGACGATGACGCCGCTGGGGCACTGCGGGAACGTGAGCGTGAGCGACGTCCACACGCTCACGGTCCAGCCCTACGACAAGGGGATGCTGGACCACGTCGCGAAGGCGATCGGGGCGGCCAACCTGGGCCTCAATCCCATGAAGGACGGCGACGTCGTCCGCGTCCCGATCCCTCCCCTGAACGAGGAGCGGCGGAGAGAACTGGTGAAGCTCACGAAGAAGTTCGGCGAAGACGGGAAGATCGCAATCCGGAACGTCCGCCGGGACGCCATCGAGCACCTGAAGAAGTCGGAGAAAGCCGAGCACTTCTCCGAGGACGAACGGAAAAAGGGGGAGCACGAGGTCCAGAAGATGACCGACAGGGTCATCAAGGACATCGATTCGCTCCTTGTCCAGAAGGAAAAAGAAATTATGGAGGTGTGACCCGCAGTCCGCACAGCACGGTCATTGCGATACGCGGCGCCTTTGGCGCCGTGGCGCCTCAGGCGCCACGAAGCAATCTCAAGCCGAGATTGCTTCGTCGCTTTAAAGCGCTCCTCGCAATGACAGTCTCTCTCACGTGTGACAGGCTCCTTCCCGTGTAACATGCGCCTTTCCCGCCCGTATCAGATCGAGGAGGGACACACCTGAAAGGAGGCTCGTATGGCCGGATCGCGTCGGTTGTACAAATCGCGCGCCGACAGGATGCTCGACGGCGTCTGCGGAGGCGTGGCGGAGTACCTCGCCCTCGATTCCACGCTGGTTCGACTGGCCTGGGTGCTGTTGACGCTGGTCGGCGGCATGGGGGTCATTCTCTACCTGGCGGGGATGATTATCATGCCCGTCAACAGGGAGGCGGCGTCTGCTCCCCCCCCGGCCGTGCGTGAGCGGAACGCGCGGTTCTGGGGGATACTGCTCGTCGCCGTCGGGGCCGTCTGGTTCATGGGGAACCTCGGCATCCCGCTCTGGCACAGGTGGTGGGGGCTTGCCTGGGATATCGTCCTGCCTGTCCTGCTCATACTGGCAGGCGTCGCATTCCTGTTCGGCGGGCGGAATTCGATGGTGGCGCCCGTTCCCGGTGGCCCGAGGATCCCGTCACCGGATCCCGGGACATCCCCTGCGCCGGGGTCTCCCGCTCCGGCGGAGAGATCGCGGCTCTACAAGTCGCGCACGGAGCGCAAGGTGTTCGGCGTCTGCGGGGGGATCGCCGGGTATTTCGACGCCGATCCGACGATGGTGCGGCTCCTGTTCATCATCGCCGCGTTCGCGTCGTTCGGCTTCATGCTCCTGCTCTATATCATCATGGCGATCGTCACGCCGCGGGAACCCGTCCCCGCATGACACCTGGAGGCATCCATGCGCACTCATCAATCCCGAATTGCCTGGTTTCCTTTCGCGCTGATCATCGTGGGGGCCGCGCTCCTGGCGCGGCGCTTCCACGTCGCCTGGGCCGGCTGGCCGGCCCTCTTCTGGCTCCTGGTGATCGCCTGGGGATCCGTCAAGCTCTACAACGGGTTCGTCTGGAGATCCCGCGGGCGGATCGTCTGGGGGGTGATCTGGGTTGTGGTGGGGGGGATGTTCCTTCTCGGGGCCGTCGACGAGCTCTTCCTCTCGCCCGGGATCGTCGTCGGCGGGATATTCCTTGCGTGCGGCGCGGGGCTCATCGCGGCGTTCGCCCGCAACGTGCGTGACTGGCACCTCGCTGTACCCGGCGTCCTCTGTCTCCTCGTCAGCGGCGCGGTGCTCTCGACGGAAACCGGCTGGCTCTCCGAGCGGGCGGTCGTCCCCGTGGTCAGCACCTGGTGGCCGGCGGGACTGATCCTCTTCGGTGCCGCGCTCCTGGTCCACGCGCTGGCGGGAAGGGGGGAGGGCGTCAGTGCGCCTCCAGCCAGTTCTTCCCCGACCCCACATCCACGCTGACGGGGACGGCGAGCGGCATCGCGTTTTGCATCCGCTCCCTCAGGAGCGCCTCCATGCGCTCCTGTTCGGGGCGGGGGACCTCGCACAGCAGTTCGTCGTGGACCTGGAGGAGCATCCTGCTCCGCAGCGCGGCGTCGCGGATGGCGCGATCGACCTGTATCATCGCGATCTTGATCATGTCCGCCGCGGTTCCCTGGATGGGCATGTTGATTGCCTGGCGCTCCGCGTTTCCCCGGATGTTCTGGTTGCGGCTGGCGATATCGGGAAGGTAGCGCCGGCGCCCCATCAGCGTCGCGACGTAGCCGTCGTGCCGGGCCCGCGCGATCGTATCGGCGATGTACTGCCTGACTTTCGGGAACCGCTCGAAATACCGCGCGATGATCTCCTTTGCCTCCGTCTGTGAAATCTCCAGCCGGCCCGCGAGCCCGAACGGGCCTATCCCGTAGATGATCCCGAAGTTCACCTCCTTCGCCTTGCGGCGCATGTCGCGCGACACCTCGCCCGCCTTCACGCCGAACACGCGCGCGGCCGTGGTGGCGTGGATATCCTCGCCGTTGCGGAACGCGGCGGTGAGTCCCTCGTCGCCTGACATGTGCGCCATCACGCGCAGCTCGATCTGCGAATAGTCCGCGGACATCAGCACCGCCTCCTTCGTCCGGGGCACGAACGCCTGCCGGATGAGCCGGCCGGCTTCCGTGCGGATCGGGATGTTCTGGAGGTTGGGGTCGCTTGAGGAGAGCCGCCCCGTCGCCGCGACCGTCTGGTTGAACGACGTGTGGAGCCGCCCGGTCGCGGGGTTGATGAGCGACGGCAGGGCATCGACGTACGTCGATTTCAGCTTCGTGAGCTGCCGGTATTCCAGGAGGCAATCGATGATGGGGTGCATCCCGTGCAGCGTCTCCAGGACGCCCACGTCCGTCGAAAACCCGGTCTTCGTCTTGCGCACCGTGGGGAGCTTCAGGCGCGTGAAGAGGACGTCGCGAAGCTGGGGGGTCGAGTTGATGTTGAACGGTCCCCCGGCGTGTTCGTGGATCTTCCGGATGAGCCCATCGAGCTGGCGCTCCATGGAGAGCGACATCGCCTTCAGGCAGGGGACGTCGAGCGTGATCCCCTCCAGCTCCATCCGGGCGAGCGCCCCGATGAGCGGGAACTCCACCTCGTCGCAGAGTCTCCGGAGGCTCATTGTTTCCAGCGGCCCTTCCTGCCGCGCGCGGATGCGGAACGTCATGTCGGCGTCCTCGGCGGAATACGCGGCGACGGACTCGAGCGGGACTCCGGTGATGTGTCGCGCCTGCTTCCCCTTCCCCACGAGGTCCTCGTACGCCACCATCCGGTAATTCAGGTACTCCATCGCCAGTGCGTCCAGGTTGTGCTGCCCGTCGGCCCTGAGGATATAGCTCGCCACCATCGTGTCGAATTCGATCCCGTTCACCTCGAGCCCGTGGTTCATCAGCACGAGCATGTCGTACTTGACGTTCTGTCCCGCCTTGCGCACGCCCGTCGAGGCGAAGAGAGGCCTGAGCGCCCCCAGGACCGTTTCCCGGGGGAGCGCGCCGGCGGTGTTGTTCACGGCGGGGGCGCCGGTGCCCCCGAAGAGTCCCTGCTCCCGCGCGGTCCCCGGATCCCAGCGGACGGGGACGTACCATGCCCTCCGCTCGGCGTTGCAGAGTGAAATGCCGACGAGGTCGGCGCGGAGCGGGTCTTTCGACGTCGTTTCCGTGTCGAAAACGACAAGGGGGCTCCGCATGAGCTCCGCGGCGAGCGATGCGAGCTCGCCGGCGTCCGTCACGCACGTGTACTCGTGCGCATCCGTCGTGATGTCTGCGGGACTCTCCGCCGGCGCCGCCTCTGCCGGCGCGCCGCCTCCCGCCGGGGGAGGCACGCCGTCGAACTCCTCCGTGTCGCGGAGCCTGCCGGCGAGCGAGCGGAATTCCAGCTCTCCGAACAGTGCGATCAGCCTCTGCGTATCGCGGCGGGTCGCGCGCAGCGCGCGGATGTCCGCGTCGATCGGGACGTGCGTGTCAATCGTGACCAGGTGCTTCGAGAGGAGGGCTTTCTCCCTGTGCGTGACCAGCTTCTCCCTGAGCCCCTTCTGCGGGATCTCATCGAGGCGGGCATAGAGTTCCTCCATCGAGCCGTATTTCTGAATCAGGGGGATGGCGGTCTTCTCTCCCACGCCGGGGACTCCCGGGACGTTGTCGGACTTGTCGCCGATGAGTCCCAGGACATCGATCACCCGGTCCGGGGTCACGCCGAATTTCTCCTGCACCCCCGCTTCTTCGACGACCTCGGGCTCGCCCCCGGACTTCCCTGGGCGGTACATCTTGATCAGGGGGGAGATGAGCTGCATAAAATCCTTGTCGCCGGTGACCATGTACGTGAGTATCCCCTCCTGCTCGGCCCGCCGCGCGAGCGTGCCGATGATGTCGTCGGCCTCGTATCCCGGGAGTTCCAGGAGGGGGGTGTTGAAGGCGCGGACCACCTCCTTCAGCTTCTCCATCTGCGCGGCCATGTCCTCGGGCATTTTCTGGCGCGTGGCCTTGTAGTCTTCATAGAGCTTGTGGCGGAACGTCGGCTCCTTCGTGTCGAACACGACGGCGATATGCTCGGGGCGCTCGTCGTCGAGTATCTTCATCAGGGCCGTGACAAACCCGTAGATCGCGCTCGTGTTGATCCCCTTGCTGTTGATGAGCGGCCGGGCGATGAACGAGAAATAGGCCCGGTAGGCGAGCGCCATGCCGTCGAGGAGGAAGAGCCGTTCTGTCGCACCCATGGTGTGTGAATGAAATGTGTCCGGGAGACGCCGGCGTCCGGCGGTGGAGGGAAACATACCGAATGCCCGAGGGAGTGTCAACGGAATTTGAGGCGGTGCGTGCGTGTTCATTGACTGTCACACCCCAAATGGGTACATTGGCAGCCACATTACGCGCGGGGGGATGAAGATATACACGAAGACCGGCGACGCCGGGGACACGTCACTCTTCGGGGGACAGCGGGTCCCGAAGGACGCGCTCCGGATCGAGGCCTACGGGACCGTGGACGAGCTCAACTCGATGCTCGGCCTGGCGCTCGCTGAGGGCCCCGACGACGCGAC
>DATJAS010000027.1:0-16099 GCA_035516035.1 Bacteroidota bacterium
CGCGGGGGCGCGGATCTCGGCCGGGTAATCGGGGAGCGTGCTCAGGTCGTTGCCGAGGGCCGCGACCGTGTTGGTGAACTGCGTGCCGGTGAGCTGCATGCCGTCGCCGGAGTCGCCCGCAAACCGGATCGTGACTTCGTCGAGCGTTGTGACGTTCTTGGTCATTGCTCCTGTCCTTCCCATGATGCAACACGGGAGGCCGCGCTCCCGGTTCCGCCCCGCCGCATTACTCGCGAACGACCCACACCTTGACCTGGCCCGTGACGCTCTGGGGGAGCTTCACGGGGACGGTGTAGATGCCCAGCGCCTTGATCGGCTCCTCGAGGTCGATGATGCGCTTGTCGATCTCGAAGCCCTTCTCCTTCAGCGCGTCGGCCACCATCTGCGAGGTGACCGCGCCGAAGAGCTTCTCGTCCTCCCCGACCTTCATCTGGAGCGTGATCGAGAGCTTCTCGAGCTCCACGGCGAGCTTCTCGCTCCCCTTCTTTTCCTTGGTGCGCCGGCGCTCGGCCTGCTTCTTCTCCTCCTCCAGCGCGCGCATGCTGCCGCCGGAGGCCGGATAGGCGATCCCCTTCGGGATCAGGAAGTTGCGCGCGTAGCCGTCCTTCACGTCGACGACGGCGCCGACGGCCCCGAGCTTCTCGTGTTCTTTCCTGAGTATCACTTTCATGGATGGGTCCTCTCCGCGGAGTGCTAGCGAATGGCGTCGGACACGAACGGCAGCATGGCCAGGTGCCGGGCGCGCTTGATGGCCTTGACGAGCTGGCGCTGGTGCTTCGCGCATGTGCCGGTGATGCGCTTGGGAATGATCTTCCCCTGCTCGGTGACGAACCGCGAGAGCCGCTTGTCGTCCTTGTAGTCGATGTAGATTTCCTTGGCGTCGCAGAACCGGCATGTCCGTTTCTTGCGCGGCATCTGGCTGTCCTTGTCGCGCCGCGGCTTGCGTGTGGTGATCACTGGTCGAGTCTCCTTGTGCGTGTCGTGCGGATCATGGTTTCATGTCGGCGGGGCCTTCCTTGAACAGGGGCTCCCGTGCCGGGACGGGGGGGGCTTCCGGCGGGGGGGCTGCGGCGGCGGCCTGGGCCTTCGCCCTGGCGGCCAGGGCCTTCTTGTCGACCTGGAGGATGAGGAACCGGAGGATCATCTCGTCGAGCTGGAACGCGCGCTCCAGCGGGGCGAGCAGCGGGCCCGGAGCGGTGAACTCGACGTTGACGTAAAAGCCGTTGGTCTTCTTGTTGATGGGGTAGGCGAGCCGTTTGCGCCCCCACTTGGTGAGCGCGTTGACGGCGCCGCCGTTCTTCACGATCACGTCCTGCACCCGGCCGATGACCGCATCGGTCTGCGAGTCGTCGAGCGACGCATTGACGATGAACGTGGTTTCGTACAACCGCGTGTGTTCCATGCTGCCGAACCTCCCTGTGGACAGTGAATGACGCCTGACCCTCCAGTACTCACCGGGCGGTGAACTGAAGAGTAGAGGAGTACCTCCGTGACGACTAAGCGGTGTTGTGCATGTTCATTGCAGTCTGAAGTCCCTCGCGCGCGAACGTCCGCGCCGCGTCGGCCCCCCGCGCGACCATCGCGGCGGCGGCCTCCAGCTCCCCGGCCCCGAACGGCGCCAGGACGAATCCCCTGCGCTCCCCGCCGGCCGGGAGCGCGTCGCTCCCGATGCCGCAGCGGAGCCGGGGAATCTCCTCCGTTGCAAGGACCGCGATGACCGAGCCGAGACCCCGGTGCCCGCCGTCGCTCCCGGAGCCGCGGATGCGGAGCGTGCCCAGGGGAATGTGAAAATCGTCAAGCACGATCAGCGTCCGGGCGGGTTCCGCCCCGGTCCACCTGAGCGCCCCCAGCACCGCCTCGCCGCTCCCGTTCATGAACGTGAGGGGCTTGATGATGCTCACGGTGACCCCGGCCTCCCGCGCGCTCGCGCGGAGGTACTCTCCCGGTCCTTCGCGGAACGACGCCCCCAGGCGCGACGCAAGCTCGTCGGCCACCATGAACCCGACGTTGTGCCTGCTCTGCCGGTACGCAGATCCCGGGTTTCCCAGGCCGACAATCAGCGCGGCGTCCACGCCCGGTCGGGCTCCCTTACTTTTTCTTCTCCTCCTTTGCGGCCGGTTTCGCGGGCGCCTTCGCGTCCTTCGCCGGGGCTTCCTTCGCGGGCGCCTTGGCGTCCGCCTTCGCCGGCTCCGCCGCTTCCCCTTCCTCGGGCTTCTTCCCCTTGCCGACGACCTCGGGCTCCTTGGCCGCCTCTTCGGCCGCCGGGGCAACCTCGGCCTCCTTCGTCACGGTGGGGGGCAGGACGCCCACGACTGCGCTGTCGGGGCTGTCGAGCAGCGTCACGTCCGGGATGACGATGTCGCGCACGTGTATCGAGTGGTTGATGGCGAGCGCGGCGATGTTGACTTCGACGTTTTCCGGGATGTGCCGGGGGAGGCACTGGACGCGCAGCTTGTGGAGCATGTGCTGCACCATGCCGCCGTCGCGCACTCCCTGCGGTATGCCCCCGGTCAGCACGACCGGGATCTCGATCACGAGCTTCTCGTTTTCGCGGAGTCCCTGGAGGTCGAAGTGGACCGGGTGGTCCGTCACCGGGTCGAACTGCACGTCGCGCAGGATGCACTTGCGGGACGAGCCGTCCTTCAGCCGCAGGTCGATCACGTGCGTCGCGGCGGTGAACACCAGGGGCTCGAGCTCCGGGCCGAGGACCTGGATGTTGATGCTCGGTTCCTCCCGGGCGTAAAACACGCCGGGGACCATCCCCGCCGCGCGGGTGCGGCGGGCGCGCTTGCCCGTCAGCTCGCGGAGTTCGCCTTGCAGCACGATTTCAGACATGCTCCCACCTTTCCTTGCAGTTCTGGTACATTATCCCTTGTCGACGTCGAAGAGCGAGCTGATCGACTTGAACTTGAACGTCCTCTTGATGGCCTCGGCAAATATCCGGGCGACGGACTCCGCAACGATCTTCGACGACCCCTCCGGGACCGGGAGCGTGTCCGTGACGACGATGCCGGCCAGCGCCGAGGCGTTGATCTTCGCCACCGCGTTCCCTGACAGGACCGGGTGCGTGCATGCGGCGTAGACCCTCTCTGCGCCCGCGTCGCGTATGGCGGCCACGGCGTTGCAGAGCGTCCCGGCCGTGTCCACGAGGTCGTCCACGATGAGGATGTTCTTCCCCCGGGCCTCGCCGATGATGTTCATGACCTCGGCCTCGTTCTGCTTCGGGCGGCGCTTGTCGATCACGATCAGGTCCGCCTCAAGCCGCTTGGCGTAGGCCCGCGCCATCTTGATCCCCCCCACATCCGGCGACGCCACGGCCAGGTTCCCCAGGTGCATGCGCTTGAAGTGCTTGACCAGGATCGCCGACGAGTAGAGATGGTCGACCGGGATGTCGAAGAACCCCTGGATCTGCGGCGCGTGCAGGTCCATCGTGATCACGCGGTCGGCGCCCGCCTGCGTGATCAGGTTCGCAACGAGCTTCGCCGTGATCGACACGCGCGGCTGATCCTTCCTGTCCTGCCGCGCGTAACCGAAGTACGGGATGACGGCGTTGACCTTCCGCGCCGAGGCGCGGCGGGCCGCGTCGATCATGATCAGCAGCTCGAGCAGGTTCTCGGCCGGCGGGTTGGTCGACTGGACGACGTACACGTCGGACCCGCGGATGTTCTCCGTGTACTTGACCCAGATCTCGCCGTCGGAAAACGTCTTGATTTCACACTGGCCGAGCTCCGTCCCGAGCTCGCGCGCGATCTTCTCCGCCAGGGGGCGGTTGGACCGGCCGGAAAACACCTTCAGGATGCTCATACGATCCGATGGGAATCGAAACTTGTTAATGTAAGAAATGCCGGGGACTGCTGCAAGGCAATTGTTCGCTGTCGTTGACATTCCGGCCGGATTTCAATATTTTTCACGCTCCTATGGTCACTCCTCCCGGGGCAGGTCCCGCCGGCACGGTGCGTGAGACCCCCTTCACGGTCTTCAACGAGAAGGGGGATCCCCTGCGCGGAGACCTGAGATACACCGCCGGGGGGAGACCGGCGCCGCTCATACTCGTCTGCCACGGATTTACGGCGCACAAGGACTGGGGGCCGTTCCCGTTCATCGGCAATGCGCTTGCCGCGGCGGGCTTTGCGAGCGCGGTCTTCAACTTCTCGCACAACGGGATGGGGCCCGGCTTCCGGCGGTTCACGGAGCTTGAGAAGTTCTCGCGCAATACGATAGGAAGAGAAGTCGGCGACGTCCGGGCGCTCGTGGATGCCGCCGCCGCGGGGGTTCTCGGGAAGGGGATACTCGACCCGTCGCGGATCGGGATACTGGGGCACTCGCGCGGGGGGGGCGTCGCGCTCCTGGCGGCATCGCGCGATGAGCGGATCAGGGCGGTCGTCGGGTGGGGGAGCGTCGCGACGTTCCGGCGCTTCACCCCGCATCAGCGGGAGATCTGGGAGCGGGACGGGTTTCTCCCGGTCACGGTGCGGGGCATGAGGACGCGCCTGAGGTACGGTATCGAGATCCTGCGCGACCTCGACGCGAACGCCGACGCGTACGACCTCCACCGGGCAGCCGCCGCGCTCCGGGTTCCGCTCCTCCTCGTGCACGGCGAGGCGGATGTCTCGGTGAAGCCGGAGGAGGCGCGCTCGCTCGTCGATGCGGCGGGGGGCACTCTCCGGCAGATGGTCGTCATCGGCGGAACCGGCCATGCATTCGGCGCCGGGCACCCCTGGCGCGCATCGAACCCGGCGCTCGACCGGGCGATTGCGGAGACCGCCGCCTGGTTTCACAGCTACCTGTAACACGCCACACAACTCTTCACTGAACGGGAGGACGCACAATGCAGCAGGGAGAGAGGGTCGGGTTTGCCGGTGAACTCACGCTGCCGTCTGTCGTCGTGCAGGTGTTCTGGGTGCTCCTCTTTGCGCTGGGGACTGCCGCGGGCGCCAGGCTGGAGATCCCCCACACTCCCGTCCCCTACACGCTCCAGACGCTCGTGGTGATACTCTCGGGGGCTTTCCTGGGGGCGAGAAACGGATTCCTGAGCCAGGCGGCGTACATCGCGCTCGGCGCCTCGGGGGCCCCGTTCTTCGCCGGGGGCGCCTCCGGCGTGGCGGTCCTCGCGGGTCCCACCGGAGGCTACCTCCTTGCGTTCCCGTTTGCCGCCGCTCTCGTGGGGGCGCTGACGGCTCACCGCCACACGCTCACGCGCACCGCGCTCGCCATGGCTGCCGGGCTCGTCGTCATATTCTCGCTCGGTGCGGTCCAGCTTGCGCTCCTCACCACGCACCGCTTCTCGACGGCGCTCGACGCCGGCGTCCTTATATTCTCCTGGTGGGACGGACTGAAGCTCTGCGCGGCCTCGATGATCTATCACGAGGCCGGAAAACGCTGGCGGCGTCTCCCCCTCTGACGCGCTCAGGAGGGGGGAACCCCTCCGGGCGATTCCAGGAGCCTGGTCCAGACCCGGTACAATTCGGCGATTGCCCTGGCGGTGTCCGCCGCAAGCTCCGCCACGTCCCGGTATCTCCCTTCTTCCACGAGCGACGACACCTCCGGGCGTCCAGCCTCCCCCCCGGGGGGAGGGATGCCGAATCCCCTGCAGTACGCCTCCAGTGAGAATCTCCGCGTCGCCCCGTAGAACGTGAGCTGATCAAGGAGATCGCAGTGTTCGCCGGGGTTGAACCGGTAGGGGAGGAGGTTCCGCGCCGGGGGAATCCCCAGGAGCGCGGAGCGGACCATGAGATAAGGGGACGTGAAAAAGCGTCCGTTGAACGTGACGATGCGGCGGAATGGAACGATGGCGCGCCAGAACTCCCCTATCAGCGCGGCTTCTGTTCCGGGAAGCAGCTCAACTCTCCCCTGCGCGGTGACGCCGGGCACGCCTCCGGGGTGCTCGTACCAGACCCGCCCGCGCCCCGAGCGGGGATTCAACAGGGCGATGGCCACGAGCCTCGCGGTGAGGGGGGCGAGCCGCAGGCGCGGCGCCCCTTCTCCGTGATCATCCTCCGCGTGCGCCCAGGAGAGGAGCGGCTCCTCCCTGGTGTGGGCCGGGAGCGGGGGAGCGGCGAGCGTTTCCACCGCGAGGACGACTTCAGAGCGGTTCTCTCCCAGCGTTCTCCCCTTTCATCGCCCTGCGCAGGGCCTCCTCGACGACGTCCCACGCGTACCCGCGCCTCATGAGAAAGGCGGCAACCTGCTGCCTCAGCCGGGGATCCGACCCGGCGGAGCGGCGCTTCCGGGAGAGGAACTTCCCGGCTGCGCGCGCGGCCACGGCGACCTGGTCGACCCCGCCCAGCACATCCGCGATCGCCCCTTCGGCGGTCTCCCTGTCGACCCCAAGCAGGAGGAGCTTCTTCTTCAGGAGCATCCCCCCCGACGGTCGGAGCGCGAGGACGTTGCGGCAGTACGCGCGCGCGAACGCGGCGTCATCGAGGAGTCCGGATGCGCCGAGTGAGGCGATCGTTTCCGCGGCGATGTCGTCGGCAAACTCTTTTTCACGGAGCGCATCCCTGATTTCGCGCACGCTCCTGGGACGGACGCCGAGGAGCCGCAGGGCCGCTGCCCGCGCGCCGAGCAGCTCCTCTTCGCGCGCAAGGGCCGCGACTGTGGAAGGGGTGATGTCGTCCCCCCTGCGGAGGGCGAATCGGATGAGCGTCTCGGAGGCCACGCCGATCAGGAATTCGCCGTCGGCGTAGATATTCAACCGGCCCGGGCGCTTCTTCTGCGGCTCGATGCTCGTGATTTTCATCGGGGGAGCGTTGCATCCGCCGCGTCCCGCCGGGAGGGGGGCGCGGCGGGACGGGGGTTACTTCTTCTTCGCCGGTTCCCCGCGCGAGACTGCCGGGGCGGCGGCGCGCGGCGCCGGGGCGGCTGGAGTCGCCTGGGGGGCCTCCTTCTTCGCGCCTGGCGCCACCTCTCCGTTCCCCCTCGCCGGTGCGGCTCCGCGGGGGAGGGGGAGAGAAAGCTTCCGGCGCAGCTCTGCGTCGATGGCATGCGCCACTTTCTCGTTCTCCTGGAGGTATTTCTTGACGGCGTCCCGCCCCTGGCCGATCCGTTCCTCGCCGTAGGAAAACCAGGAGCCGGATTTCGCGATCACGTTCTGCTCGACGGCGGTGTCCACCAGGTCCCCGAGCCGCGAGATCCCCTCGTTGTAGAGGATGTCGAACTGCGCCTCGCGGAAGGGGGGGGCGACCTTGTTTTTGACCACTTTCACGCGAGTCCGGTTCCCGACGATCGTCGTGCCGTCCTTGATGGCCTCGATCCGGCGCACGTCCAGGCGGACGGAGGCGTAGAACTTGAGCGCGTTACCCCCCGTCGTGGTCTCGGGGTTCCCGAACATGACGCCGATCTTCATCCGGAGCTGGTTGGTGAATATGACGGACGTCTTGGATTTGCTGATGGCGGACGTGAGCTTCCGGAGCGCCTGCGACATGAGCCGCGCCTGCACGCCCATGCTCGGGTCCCCCATCTCTCCCTCGATCTCCGCCCTCGGCGTGAGGGCGGCGACGGAATCGATGACGATGACGTCGAGCGCGCCGCTCCTGACGAGCGTCTCGACGATCTCCAGCGCCTGTTCGCCGAATTCCGGCTGCGAGAGGAGGAGGTTGTTGACGTCGACGCCAAGCTTCCTGGCGTAACCGAGGTCCAGCGCGTGCTCTGCGTCGATGAACGCCGTGATTCCCCCCGACTTCTGGGCCTCGGCGATTATCTGGAGGCAGAGCGTCGTCTTGCCGGAGGATTCCGGCCCGAACACCTCGATCACGCGCCCGCGCGGGATCCCCCCGATCCCCAGCGCGGCGTCCAGCGAGATGGCGCCCGTGGAGATGACGTCGATTTGCAGCGTCGGTCCCTCCCCCAGGCGCATCACGCTCCCCTTGCCGTGCTGCTTCTCGATCTGGTCGAGCGCGATCTTCAGCGCCTGGTACCGGGGGTCCTTCTCATCTGCCATGTGGTGCTCCGTGTGTTGTATATACTCGGGAAGCGCGTGGATTACGAGCCGGCCTCCGGGGGGAGGCCGAGCGACGCAAGGACAGTGTAGGCGGTGCCCCCGGCGACGGGAACGCTTTGCATGATCTCCACTGCAGGGACGGTCACCGGCGGGTGCTCAAATGTACGCCTTTGGACGGTGTCAATCAAGGTGCGCGCGTCCGCCCCGGCGCGGGCCCGCGCCAGCGTGACGTGGGGGTGGAACGGGCGTTCCTCCGGGGGAAACCCCAGGGGCGCGAGCGCCCGGGCGATCCGATCGCGGAGCAGGCCGAGAGATCCCGTGCAGTCTTCGATCCCGACCCAGAACACGCGCGGAGAGGAGGTCGAGGGAAAGAACCCGAGCCCGCGGTAGGCGAGCCGGAGCGGGGAGATGCCCGCGGTCGCCTCACGGACTGAGGCAGTGATCTCCCCCAGGCGCGTCCTCTCCACGTCGCCGAGAAACTGGACAGTGCAATGATACTTCTCTCTGGCCTCCCACGCGAAGCCTCGCGCGCGGGGGGCGACCTCCTCCCGGAGTGCCGCCATCGCGCTGCGCACGCTTGCGGGCGTGTCAATTGCGATGAAGAGACGCAGAGCCATGTTCACTCGAGTTTGAGCAGCCGCCTGCGGACAAGCTCCAGCGCCGCCTGCGCTGCCCGCTCCTTGACGACCGTGCGCGTGCCCGAGAACTGGAATTTCATGGCGAGCGCGCCCCCCCCGTCGTGTATGCCGATCCAGACTGTGCCGACGGGCTTCTCGGGGCTCCCGCCCGTCGGCCCCGCTATCCCCGTCGTCGAAATCCCGATATCCGCCCCCGCGGAGGCGCGAACGCCCGTCGCCATCCGGAGCGCGACCTCCCGGCTCACGGCTCCGTGCGCGGCGATCAGGGATGCCTCCACGCCGAGGAGTGCGGCCTTGGCGTCGTTGCTGTACGCGACGATGCACGCGCGGAGGTACGACGAGCTCCCGCTCACGTTGGTGAGACGGTGGGAGATCAGTCCCCCGGTGCAGGACTCCGCGGCGGCGATCGTGAGGTGCCGGGCGGTGAGCATCGCTCCGAGGACCGTCTCCAGGTCCTCGTCGTCGACGCCGTAAATGTACCGGGCGACGCGCGCCCTGATGCGCGATTCCACGCCGCGCACCCGTTCGTCCGCCTCCTCACGGGAGCCCGCATGGACTGTGATCCTCAGGCGCACCCCCGCGGGGGAGGGGAGGAACGCGAGCGAAGCATCCCCCAGGAGCTGAGGAATGTCGCCGAGCTGCGCGGCGAGAAAGCTCTCCGCGATCCCCGTCGTGAGGAGCGTCCTGTGACGGATCGCCGCCCCCCCCGCGAGCGGCGCAATCAGGGGAATGACGGACGCGTCCATGATTTCTTTCATCTCGTCGGGGACGCCGGGCAGCACGATCATCCTGCGCGACCCGTCCCGGAAGAGGAGTCCCGGCGCCGTCCCGATCGGGTTGGGGATCACCGTGGCGGCGCGGGGAACCAGCGCCTGGTTGTCGGCGGCGGCAGTCCACTGGACGTTTCTCCGGGCGAGGAGCGCTTCGATGTGGCGCCGCACGCCCTCATCGGTCACCAGGTCCGTTCCGAAGAACCGGGTGAGCGCGCTGCGCGTGATGTCATCGTGCGTCGGCCCCAGTCCCCCGGTGACGACAGTCAGGTCCGCCGCTCCCCACGAGGCGCGGAGCGCCCCCAGGAGATCGTCCATTGCGTCCCCCACCGTGGCCATCAGCGTGACGTCGACGCCGATCCCGTTCAGCCGCCGGGCGATGTACGCCTGGTTGGTGTTGATCACCTGGCCGATGAGAAGCTCGTCGCCGACGGTCAGTATGTGCGCATTCACGATGCGCCTCCGCGGTGCAGGAGGGGGATGACGGTGAGGATCACCCGTGTGCCGGCGTTCGCGTAGATCCCCGCGACGACGTCATCCAGCATGATGCCCCATCCTCCCCCGAGGCGCTCCAGCCGGCCGGCCGGCTCGGGCTTGAGTATGTCGAACGCACGGAAGAGGAGAAACGCGCTGAGTGCGGCCGCCGCCCCCGGCGCGATGCCGGCGAGGGCTATCCACATCCCGACGATTTCGTCGATGACCACGATCGAGGGGTCGGGGTGAAGGGCTTCCCCCTTCTGGAACATCGCCTTGGCCGCGGCGGCGGTTTTCGTGAGGCGGTGCCCCTCCTCGCGCGCGACGACGCCCGATGCGTACACGCCCGCGAAAAAGAACGCCACGATCAGGGGGAGGAGCACGCGCAGTTCCCATGCTCCCGGGATGAGGAAGAGGAGGAGGCCGACGGCCGAACCGACGGTGCCGGATGCCCAGGGGGCGTAGCCGCTGTAGAGACCGGTCGCCACGAGCCGGACGAGGAAGGGGCTCCGTCGCCCCTCAGGCGGCGGGACGGATCCGCTCATAGAGTTCGCGCAGGACCTTCCTGTTGTCGAACACGTAGGCGATCCCCGTGCCGGCGGTCGTGAGCGTCACCAGGAGCATCATCCCGAAGAGGACTTTCGGGTGCATGAGCGTATCGATGGTGGGCCCGAATTCCTGGTAGACGGGGGGGATGCTGCGGCCGACGTAGAGGATGAGGATATAATAGATGACCACGAACTGACCAAACGTCTTTGCCTGCGCCCCCCGGGAGGTCACGATCGGCCTGTCGAGGTACTCCGCGTATGAGCGGAGGCCGGTGATCAGGAAGTCGCGCACGATGACGATCCAGACCATCCAGCCGTCGATGAGGTTCAGTCCCACGAACGAGAGGAGCGCGCTCGAGGAGAGGATCTTGTCCGCCAGGGGATCGAGGAACTTCCCCCACCGGGAGCTGTGCCCCATTTTCCGCGCGATCCAGCCGTCGTACCAGTCGGTGAGCGCCGCCACGACGAACACCGCCAGCGAGGCCTGGAGCGCGAGCGTGGACGCGGAAAAGAGGAGGACGACGAACACCGGCGTGAGCAGAATCCGCAGGAGCGTGAGCTGGTTGGGCAGCGTGAGCTGTATTTCAAGCCGTGCCATAGCACTATCGCAAAGGGAGTGGCGGCCCCCTCACCGGGGGCACGCGCGGGCGCTACGCGACCTTGAGGACGCGGTGGGACTTGATGCAGGTCGTGCAGACCGTGAGGCGCTTCGTGCGGCCGTTCACCTTGGCGCGGACCTGCTGGAGGTTGGGCTCCCAGCGCCTGCGCGTGCGATTGTGGGCGTGGCTGATGTTGTTGCCGGAGACCGGTCTCTTGCCGCAGATGTCGCAGACTTTTGCCATACGCTCGTCCAGTCGGAAGAAGTTGAGGCATACAAGATAGCGAAAAGACCCCTCCCGTGCAACAGTTTGTTGAAATTCAGCCCCCGGTTCCGTACAATGAACGGATGGGAATGAACGTTCTGGGCATCGAGACGTCGTGCGACGAGACATCCGCCGCCGTCCTGGTGGACGGGAAAGCCGTGTCGAACGTGATCTCCTCGCAGCTCATCCACGCGCGCTTCGGCGGCGTCGTCCCCGAGCTTGCCTCGCGCGCGCACCAGAGGCTGATCGTGCAGGTGGTGGCCGAAGCGCTCCATCAGGCTCGCGTGGGGAAGCATGATCTCACGGCCGTCGCCGCCACGCGCGGCCCGGGGCTCGTCGGCGCTCTCCTGGTGGGCCTCAATTTCGCGAAGGCGCTCGCCTACGGCCTGGGCATCCCCTTTACGGCCGTCAACCACATGGAGGGGCATCTCTACTCGGTCTTCCTGGAGGAGCCCGCTCCCGGCTACCCGTTCGTTGCGCTCGTCGTCTCGGGCGGCCACACGATGCTCGTCCACGTGACGGCCCCGCTGGAGCACCGCATACTGGGTGAAACGCTCGACGACGCGGCGGGCGAAGCCTTCGACAAGGTCGCCAGGATGCTCGGCCTCCCTTATCCCGGGGGGCCCTCCATCGACCGGCTCGCCCGGGAGGGGAATCCCTCCGCGGTGCGCTTCCCCAGGTCATATCCGGGCGACCTGGACTTCAGCTTCAGCGGCATCAAAACCGCGGTCCTCTATCACCTGCGCGATACGGCGCCGGGCCAGGAGGCGAAGGCAGATATTGCCGCCGGTTTCCAGGCCGCGGTGGTGGACGTGCTTGTCGAACGGACGCTCCAGGCCGCTTCCCGCACGGGGGTCCGCCACATCGCACTTGCGGGGGGCGTCTCCGCGAACACGCGCCTGCGGGAGGAGCTCCGCTCGCATGCCGCCTCCAGGGGCATCTCCCTCACCATGCCGCGGCTCGAATACTGCATGGACAACGGGGCGATGATCGCCTATACGGGGTGGCTGCAGCTCACACGGGGGCTCACGTCAGGCCTCGAGACGCCCGCGCGTGCCCGTCTCCCGATCGGTGCGGGCGCGACGTGAGGATCCCCCGCATCGCACGCGCCGCGGGCCCCTGCGTCATGCTGGCCCTCTGCGTCCTCCTCCCGTACTGGAAGCTCACGACGATGCAGGGCGTCCTCATTACGGACGACATCGGCGCGAGCGATATCATGAACGACGGTTTTCCCTACAGGTTCTACCTCGGCCAGTCGCTCGGTTCGGGGGAGTTCCCGCTCTGGTATCCCCCCGTCTACGGCGGGTTCCCCCTCGTGGCCCGCGCCGAGTCGGGCGCCTGCTATCCGCTGAATCTCATACTCTTCGGTCTCATCAACCCCTACGCGGCGCTCAACAGCGTCATACTCCTGACGCTCCTGGCCGCCGCGTTCGGGATGTATTTCTACGCGCGGGAGATCGGCACGGGCGTCCACGGTTCGATCCTGGCAGCGCTCGCGTTCGCCTACAGCGGGTTCATGGTCTCGCACCTGAAACACCTGAGCATGGTCAACGCCGCGTGCTGGTTCCCTCTCGGCCTCCTGGCGATCGAGCGGGGGCTCACAGCCCGCCGGAGAGGCGCCACGGGGAGGCCCGCGTTTGCCGCGCTCGGGGGGGTGTTCGCGCTCCAGATTCTCTCGGGCCACATACAGATCGCCTACTATTCGGCGCTTGCCTACGCCGCCTATTTCATCGTCCGCGCGATCCAGCTCCCTGGCCGCGGCCCGCGGCGGCCGCTCATCGCCTCTTCACTCACGATATGGTGTGCCGCGGCGCTCCTGCTCGGCGCGCTCGCAGGCGCGGTGCAGCTCATCCCCACTGCGGAGCTGGTCGGCCTCTCCGGGCGCTCGCACGGGGTTTCGCTTGCGTACGCGACGCGGTATGACTACGATGCGGGCCTGGCGCTGACGTTTCTCTATCCGCCCGCGCGCGGAGAGGCGGCCGCCGACACGTACAGGGGTCCGGGCGTGTACTGGGAAGACTACGGCTACGTCGGCGTTGTGACGCTCCTCCTGGCTGCGTTTGCCCTCGCGCGTGCACGCAGGAGCGGCCACGTCCGCATATTCGCCGGAGGGGCGCTCATCGCGTACCTGATCGTCCTTGGGAGCACGACCCCTGTTTTCGGCGCGCTCTTCGAAGTGATCCCGTTCATGAAGTACTTCCGGTTCCAGGCGAGGATGCTCTTCATCGTGGACGCCTCGCTTGCGCTCCTCGGGGGGATAGGGCTCAGCCGTCTCTTTGACTCCGGCGAGAGTGAGAACGTGCCTCTCCGGCGTTCAGCCGCGGCCTGGTTCGTCCTGGCAGCGGCGGCCGCCGATCTCTTCTTCTTCCAGATGAGGCAGAACGCGATCGCCTCCCGCGCCGACTGGGAGCGGATGCCGGAGACCGCGGCGCGGCTCCACGCGGAGCATGAGGCCTCCCGGATCTTCTCGCAGGGGGGGATCCTCACGCACATCGCCGCGTATACCCAGGCGCACGGGTGGCGCGGGAGCCTCGAGCCCTACGTCGACCAGCGGGAATACCTCCAGCCTTCGCTCCACGTTCTCTACGGCTTCTCAAGCGCCGACGGGTACGCACAGCTCACACCCGACCCGGTCGTCGACGTCTGGGGGGATCAGAACAGGCGCGGCATCATGGACTCGCTCTGGCGCATGGAGGGGGGGCGTTTCATCGTGCGCCCCCCCTACATGCGCCTCCTGGCGCTCCACAACGTCAGGACGATCCTGAGCCCCCTGCCGATCGCGGGGGAGCCGCTGGCCTTCCGCGGCGCGGTGGGGAGCGTCCGAATTTACGAAAACCCGGCGGCGCTCCCCCGCGCGTTTATCGCACGCTCGTGGCGCATTGCCCGGAGCGACTCGGAGTCGCTCGCACTCATGGCCGCGCCGGGTGAGGATCCTTCGGCCGGCGTGATCCTCGACGGTGACCCGGGAGGGCTCCCCGTGGATACCGCCGGCGGGGAGGCCGCGATCGTCTCATCGCGCGCCAACGACGTCACGGTGAGGACCGTCGCCTCGTCGCGCGCGATCCTCGTCCTATCGGATACATACTACCCGGGCTGGGAGGCGCGGATCGACGGGAAGCCGGCGGCGATACTCAGGGCGAACCACACGATGAGGGCCGTGGTCGTTCCCGGAGGGGCGCACGAAGTCGCGTTCGAGTACCGTCCCCCGAGCGTGCGAACGGGTCTCTTCCTGTCGATTGCGGGGGCCGCGGGACTTGCGGCGCTCGGTGCCCTGCGCGGAAGGAAACGGCCGTGAGGGAATTCCTCTCGAAGCACAGGAAGGCTGCCGCAGCGGCGGCCGCGTTCTGCCTTGCCCTCCTGGCCGCTTCGGCCTGGATCGCGTGGGGACCCAACGCGTTTCCCGGGGGGACGGAGAGGACGCTCTTCGTTTCGCGTGGAGAGACGTTCTCCTCCGTCGTCGATTCACTCGAGGCGAAGGGGATCATCCGGAGCCGGTTTGAGTTCATGGTCGTCGTCCGTGTGATGGGGGGAGCGGAGAAAATGCAGGTGGGGAAGTACGTCTTTGCGAGCGGGATCGCCAACGCCGACCTCTTCCAGCGGCTCCGCACCGGGAAGGGGAGCCAGCTCATCAGCGTGACGGTGCCCGAAGGATTCCGCGTGCGGGGGGAGGCGCGCCTGTTTGCCCGCGCTCTCGGGGTCGACTCGGCCCGGTACGCCCGGCTGGCATTCGACCCGGCGTTCGCCCGCTCGCTCGGCATCGACGCGGAGTCGCTCGAGGGCTACCTCCTTCCCGAGACGTACGAGTTCAGCTGGGACGCGGACGAGCGGGAGATTCTCAGGAGGGAGGTGCAGTCGTTCAGGGGGTTCTTCACCGACACGCTCCGCACCCGGTGCGCCACGTTCGGATGGTCGGTGCACCAGGCGGTCACGTTCGCGTCGATCGTCGAGGGGGAGGCGGTGCTTCCCGATGAGCGGGAAATAATCTCGGGCGTCTACCACAACCGGCTCGGGCGGGGGATGAAGCTGGAGGCGGATCCGACAATCCAGTACGTGCTGGACGACGGCCCGCGCAGGCTCACGTACGAGGACCTTCGCACGGCGAGTCCCTACAACACGTACCGCTTCGCGGGGCTCCCCCCGGGGCCCATCAATAACCCCGGGAAGGCGTCACTCGTCGCCGCGCTCTACCCGCAGGGAAACGGCTACCTCTTTTTCGTGGCCAACGGGCGGGGGGGACACTGGTTTTCGAAGACGTACGATGAGCATCTTCACTACGTGAGGCTCTACAAACGGCAGCGGCGGCTCCGCGAACACAATTCGCACGCCCGAGAGGGGGAAAAATAAAGGGGTACCCGGATTTGCCATCAACGTCACCACCCACCAGCGACGCATCACAGCCAACCACACATCCGGGCACCCCGTGCCACTCGCGGCCGCGGCTCTACACGCCGCCGGCCACACATACGAACGCATCGGGCTACGGAATGGTTCCGCTCATGGGAAAAATAATTCTCCTTCCGGCCGCGGCGTTCCTTGCGGGGTGCGCAGGGCAGGTCTTCCCCCCCGGGGGACCGAAGGACACGGTCCCCCCGGCGGTCGTGAGGACCGTGCCGGACACGAACGCCACGCGGGCCACGCCGAATGAAATCACGCTGGAATTCAGCAAGTACGTCGACCGCCGCTCCGTGGAGGAGTCGATATTCATCTCTCCCCCCCTGGGAGAGCTGAAGTACGACTGGAGCGGCAGGGAGGTCACGTTCACATATGCCGGCACGCTCAAAGCCCGCACGACGTACGTGGTGACCGTCGGCACGGACGTCGCCGACATACACGAGGGGAACCGGATGGCCTCCTCATTCGCCCTCGC
>DATJAS010000028.1:0-4885 GCA_035516035.1 Bacteroidota bacterium
CGTGAGCGCGGTGTGGCAGTCCATGCACGCCACCTCCGCGTGCTGTCCCTTGAGGACGAAGCCGGTCCGCGCGTGGTCGAATTTCGCGGGCCTGGGCATCTCCTTCCAGGTATCAGGGCTGTGGCACTCCTCGCACGCGAACGAGAGCCTTCCGTGCGGCGAGTCCTGCGCCCGTGCAATTGTGCTGCCGCCGATGAGCATCCCCCCCATCGCCATTAACACCTCCAGCGCATAAACCACCCCCCGGTGGTTCATGGCTCCTCCCCCTCCCTGTGAGGCTGTCCATAATATGACCAGGCGGTAATCAACTATCAATCCCCCTCACATCATCAGAAGTGCATCCCGACTTCCGCGTAGAGCCGCTGCGTGTTCCTGATCGTGTCCCAGACCTGGTCGAAGTTCATCGACGCATAGTATGAGCGGAAGATCGCGAAATTCAGGCTGATCGTGCCGGTCGTCGTCCTGAGCTGCTGGTCCTGCCCCGTAATGATGTACCTGTAGCTGTCCAGGCGCAGGGATACTGAGAACGATTGGGCGATCCACCTGTCGACGTCGAACGTCAGGTCATGGCCCGTCGTGTAGAGTCCCTGGATATCCTGGTACTGGGCACCGGCACTGATGTCTGTATTGAGGATATCGGCGGCGCGAAGCGTCGTCCCCACCGTGCGCGCGCTGGGGGTCGTCGCGGAGGCAAGACGGAAATTCGCGTTACCCATGAGTGTCAATCGCAGCGGGAGCCGGAACGAGATGTTCGTCCTGTACCCCTCTTTCAGCGTCCTGTCCAGGAGCGAGTCCGGGAACGTCTTCATGCTCTCCAGCAGGTCGAGCGCCCTGACCGCGTCGTACCCGGCGTTGAGGCTCATCCAGTCGTTCGCGTTCCAGGAGAGCGTCACGAACGAGTTCGTGATCGTGGGCTTGTTCACCTCGGCCCCGTTCTCGTTGTGGGCCAGGTCCATTTCCGTGCTCGAGTAAAAGAAGAGGTCCGTGCTGAACTGGAGCGTCGTCTGGAGATACCCGAACTTCCTGTCGATCTTTCCCTGGTAGCGCTGCTGCCCGTATGCCAGGGTGACGCCGGATGTCCGGAAGACGTCTCCCCCCCACGCGTAGTTGACGAACCCGGCGAACTTCGCCTCGTCCGACGAGAACGCGGACGTCACGTAGTCGGGCTGGGTCCCGCCCAGGAGGCCGGCAGTCAGGTTACCTCGCCGCAGGAAGAACTGTCCGCCGTCGAACACGCCGATCCCCCCCACGTACCGGGACGTAATCCTGCCCACCCCGTACCCGTAGGACGACCGCGGATCGTCATTGGTGAGCGAAAGCTCGAACAGGCGCTCTTTCGTGCGGGAGCCCTGCCCGTAGAGGGCGTACCCCTGCGAAAGGTCCCTGTATGTGCGTGAATAGAGCGTGAGCGTGGACGTCGTCCCGAAGATGCGCTGGACGCTCAGCTGCGCGATCACCCCCGGCTGGGAGAAATCGAGCGCCTGGCCGAATACGCCCGCACCGGCGTACTGGAGGCCGATTCTCCCGCTCACCCGGTTGTCCAGGATCGCCTCGGGCTTCGTCTTCCCCATGCCCGATGAAGCGGCAGCCGCCTCCTCCAGCACCACCAGCTTCACCTCGAAGACCGAGTCCCCCGCCGCTATCGTCGACGACTGCGAGATGACCTTCGCGGAGGAGGAAGAGCTTGAGATCGCCGTGACGACGCCGCTTGCCAGCGCCCCTCCCTTGTGGACCACCGTGACCGTGTCCCCGGCGGCCACGCCCTTCAACCGCCCCGCGTCGAAATAGAAACTCCCCGTAGCGACGTATGTCACCGCGGCCGAGATCCTGCGCATCTCGCCCGACTGCGGGCGAGCGCCGGCGACGACGAGGAACGCAAGCGCGCAGATCCCCGCCGCGCGCCGCCGCGAATGAACTCCCCCGTTATCCATTCCCCCTCCCCCACGATCAACTGTCAATTCTCAATTTTCCATTGTCAATTGTCATCCGCCGCCTCGCTGGCACGATGGACGGTCCCGCTCGACGTGCAGCAGGAGATGCCGGCTTATCTCGTCGTCTCAAAGAACAGCGATGCGTTCCCCGCCATCAAAGCCTTCTCCCCGATTCCGGTCGGGATTCGATGTCCGGGTGGCAGTCCACGCACCGGGCCGGCGTCCCCGCGTACCGGCGGATCTTCTTCGCCCCCGCGTCGACGACCGGCTTGTGGCAATCCACGCACGCCACCTTGACGTGCTTTCCCGTCAGGGGGAACTTCGTCTGATCGTGGTTGAACGAAAGCGCGTTCCACGCCCTCGGGTTGTGGCACGACTCGCACCCGGTGTATTTCGTCCGGGTGAACTGGCCGCCGTGCGGGTCCTCGTGGCATGTCTCGCACGTCGGCTCCGTCTTCCAGACGAACTGCACGGTGCTCTTTGCGCGGACCATGTTCGCTTCATGGCACTTCGCGCAGGGGATGGCTTCGTGCCCCCCCTCCAGGGGGAATTTCGTGAATTTCGCGTGATCCGCGGGGCCGTACGACGCCGGGAGGAACCCGTCGACCGAGTGGCACGCCTCGCACGCTCCGCCGTCCTTCCGCCGCCTGAGCTGCCCGGCGTGGGCGTCCTCGTGGCAATCCATGCACGCGTCAAACCGCTTCACCCGGAGATCCGGCGGCACCCTCTGCCCCCGGGCGTTCACGGTCACCGCGCCGTGGCATTTCGCGCACTCGACCTGCTCATGCTCCCCCTTCAGGGGGTACCGGGCGGTCGCGTGGTCGAAGCGGACGCGGGCCCACCCTTCCTCGTTGTGGCACTCCTCGCACGCCCCCTTCTCCCTGAACCGCGTGAACTCGCCCCCGTGGACGTCCTGGTGGCAGTCGGCGCACTTCTGGAAGTTCTTCACGGCGAAATTCTGCATGAGCTTCCCGTCCGGGCCGCGGACCGGGACGTGGCACTCCTCGCAGCGCACGGAAGCGTGCTTCCCCTTCAGGGAGAACTTCGTCGTCGCGTGGTCGAAATTCCTCGTCGCCCCGGTCTCCCACCCGTTGGTCGAGTGGCAGCTCTCGCACGGCTTCGTGAACCGTTCCCGGTGGGGATCCGCGTGGCAGGAGGAGCACTTGTCGAACACCAGGTTGACGTACTGGATCGTCTTCGGGAAATCCCGCATCGGCTTGTGGCATTTCGCGCAGTCGACCTGCACGTGCTTCCCCGTGAGGCGGTAGCGCGCGCTGTCGTGCACGAACCGGGAAGCCGGCTTCCAGTCCGCGGTCGTGTGGCAGTTCTGGCACTGGAGCGCAAGCTGCCCCCGGTGCTGGTCCGCGTGGCACCCGTTGCAGTCGGTGGGGAGGCCCAGGTACGTGTGCCCCCCCGTGAGCGTGGCGTTCGCGCGCACGTCCTTCGCGGTGATGTTCTTCTGCGTGTGGCACCTGACGCAATCAAGCGGCCTGTGCTTCCCCTCGAGCGTGTAGCCCGTCTGCGCGTGGTCGAACGTCTTCGTGTCGAACCGGACGATCATGAACGAGCGGCCGTGGTGCTCGCTGTGGCAGCCCGCGCATTCCTTTCCCGTCAACCGCGCGTGGTAGCCCTTCCCCCCCGCGATCCGGTCCCGCAGCTCCGTGTGGCAGTCGAGGCACCTGGCGTTCGTCACCTCCTTGCCGAGCGAGTGGCACTTCGTGCAGTTGCCCATCCCCTCCAGCGACGCGTGGGCCGTCGTGAGGTCGCCGGGGGAGATCTGGGCGCTCCCGCGCGTCCAGCCCGCACAGGCGAGCGCGGCAAGGATGAAGGCGCACCCGCTCTGACGTCTCAGAATATCCACGTGTACCCGAACGCGATGGCGACGCCGACGTGGATGCTCAGGATGACGAACATGACGACCGAGAACGGCAGGTGGATGACATGCCAGTAGTGAAACAGCTTCTTGAACTGCTGCAGGAACGCGATCCGCCTCGTGAGGATGATGCGCCGCGTCGCCATCGCGCGGATGCGCGCGAGCATATGGCCCCGCAGGCCCCGGCGCTCCAGGTTCGCGAAGAGCGTGTGCAGCCGCGAGCGGCGCGAGAAATCGCTCACGATGAAAAAGCTGAGGACGTCCATGAGGCCCATCTCCGCCACGGGGCGCGCGGGGAGGGCGGCGGTGTCGATCATTTTGAGGAGATTCGCGTCGATGCCGAACTGCCGCCGGAGGTCTTCGGCGATCCTGTCGTTCTCGACGGTCAGCTCCTGGGAGGAGAGCTCGTTGCCGTGTATCCCCTTCGGAATCTGCACGTAGAAGTACCGACCGATGACACCGCTCAGGACGACCGCCGTCATGCTCCAGAAGCTGACGGCGACAAGCCCTCCGAACTTAAACGTCGTGTGAAAGAGGACGAGTATCGGCCCCAGGAGGCAGAGAAAGATGTGGAATTCGAGCCAGTTCTTTATGCGTCCCATGTTCGCCATGGCGCGCCATCGCTTGCGGGAGGAGTACATGATGACGCCGACGGTGATCATCAGAGAACCGACGACCCCGTAGCCCTGGCCGAGGAGGCCTGTCGGCTTCAGGGATTCGTACTGCGGGTGGAACGGGCGGTCTTCAAGGGGGGTGGTGTAGAAACCTGCACCATGGATACCAAGTACAACCGTGCTGAGGAAGCCTGCCCCGATGAGGAAAAGAACATAGATTTTGTGGACATCTTTAGCCATCTATCCCCCCCTGGGCGGGCAAAAGAAATCTCAAAATAGAGCGTCGTAGTGTTAACCCTCTCTACGAACTCGCCTAAAATATATCAATTCAAAGGATATTGTCAATCAGTATTGGCGATTAATTGCGAATACTTGACCAAGAGCATTGTACAGTTACCGGTTGATCTCAATCACATCATGTAATGCTCCGAGGACATTCTGCGTCGAAAAGGGGGTCGGCAAAAGGG